>NZ_AP024655.1:0-615864 GCF_019977355.1 Arthrobacter sp. NicSoilB8
ATGACAGTAGACGAAGCCAACCAAGCCAACACTGTCGGAAGTTCCTGGCGGCGGGTTGTGAGCCTTCTGGAGAACGACCACCGTGTGTCTCCCCGGCAGCGCGGCTTCGTCATCCTCGCCCAGGCACAGGGCTTGATCGGTTCCACCCTTCTGGTGGCCGTCCCCAACGAGCTCACCCGGGAAGTCCTCCAGACCCAGGTCAAGGAAGCCCTCGACGACGCACTTCGGAGCGTTTTCTCCGACGAGATCCGCTGCGCGATCGACGTCGACACCGACCTGGTGCCGCTGCACACCGAACCCGAGCCCGCCGTCGAACTTTCCCTCGTCGCCGATCCGACCGTCGAGTCGAAGCCGCAGCCGATGCTGCCGAGCACCTCACACGAATTCGGCCGGCTCAACCCGAAGTACGTCTTCGACACCTTCGTGATCGGATCCTCCAACCGGTTCGCCCACGCGGCCGCCGTGGCTGTGGCGGAGGCGCCGGCGAAGGCTTACAACCCGCTGTTCATCTACGGCGACTCCGGACTCGGCAAGACCCACCTGCTCCACGCGATCGGCCACTACGCGCGCCGGCTCTACAGCGGGATCCGCGTCCGGTACGTCAACTCGGAGGAATTCACCAACGACTTCATCAACTCCATCCGTGACGATGAAGGCACCAGCTTCAAGACCACGTACCGCAACGTGGACGTGCTGCTGATCGACGACATCCAGTTCCTGGCCGGCAAGGACCGGACACTGGAGGAGTTCTTCCACACGTTCAACGCCCTGCACAACAACAACAAGCAGGTGGTCATCACCTCCGACCAGCCGCCGAAACTGCTCGCCGGCTTCGAGGACCGGATGAAGTCGCGCTTCGAGTGGGGCCTGCTGACCGACATCCAGCCACCGGAACTGGAGACCCGCATCGCGATCCTCCGGAAGAAGGCCCTCAGCGAGGGCCTCTCCGCACCGGACGATGCCCTCGAATACATCGCTTCCAAGATCTCGAGCAACATCCGCGAGCTTGAGGGAGCCCTCATCCGCGTCACGGCCTTCGCCAGCCTGAACCGGCAGCCGGTGGATGTGGCCTTGGCCGAGATGGTGCTCAAAGATCTCATCACCGACGACGGTGCCCAGGAAATCACTTCCGCCCAGATCCTCACGCAGACGGCCGACTACTTCAAGCTCAGCATGGAAGAGCTCTGCAGCAAGTCGCGGACCCGCACGCTGGTGACCGCACGGCAGATCGCGATGTACCTGTGCCGGGAGCTCACGGACATGTCCCTGCCCAAGATCGGCCAGGAGCTGGGCGGCCGAGACCACACCACGGTCATCCACGCCGACCGCAAGATCCGCGAACTGATGGCCGAGCGCCGGGTCATCTACAACCAGGTGACCGAGCTGACCAACCGGATCAAGCAGCAGCAGCGCAATTCCTGAGCTGATTCCCGTCCTAACCGGACGAGCACTCCTACCTTATTAACAGGGGGCTGTGGACAAACCTGTGGATACTTAAGGGGACAACCGCGGTTAATGGGCTTAAAACCCTTAAGGCGCCTGTGGATCGGCGACCCGGCCAAAAATGTTGTCCCCATCCACACCCTGTTTAAAACCTGCCCCGCCCACAGTCCATGAACAGGGCTTAACCGCGGATTCTCACGGCGAGATCGAGTTATCCACAGTTTCCACAGCAGTTATTAACACTACTAATCCCAAGAAAATGAAATTCCCTCAAATAACAATCTCGTTCCCGCCTCCCCACAGCGCCCAGGCCCGTTCCGGACCGGCCGGCCAGGCGGGCCCCGCAAACAACACCCGTGTAAGCCGGGGATGGGAGAAACGCTCACCTTGGGGCTAAGCTGTCTGCAGTGCGTCCGTCCCGGACATCTTTTGTGGTTCCCTACCGGTCCATGAAGCCCGGGGAGGGCGGACCATTCCCTCGTTGACAGAGTTCGGCAGCCCTTCCGGAGTCCGTGGCAGCGTGGCGAGTTTTAGCGAGTTTCAGCACTGACAGCAGCAATGAAAGGCGGCACCCTTCCGTGAAGTTCAGAGTCGAACGGGACGTCCTGGCAGAAGCCGTGACATGGACCGCCCGGTCGTTGTCTCCGCGGCCGCCCGTTCCCGTACTTTCAGGCCTGCTCCTGAAGGCTGAAGCAGGTACCGTCAGCCTCTCGAGCTTCGATTACGAGACCTCCGCAAGGCTCGAAATCCCTGCAGACATCAGCGCTGAAGGAACTATCCTGGTGTCCGGACGCCTGCTCGCGGACATCTGCCGCAGCCTGCCTTCCGCGCCCGTCGAGGTCGAAACCGACGGCAACAAAGTGACACTCACGTGCCGCCGAAGCAGCTTCCACCTGGCCACGATGCCCGAAGCCGAATACCCGCCCCTGCCGGCCCTGCCCACGATCAGTGGCACCGTTCCCGGCGATTCGTTCGCCCAGGCGGTATCCCAGGTGATCATCGCGGCCAGCAAGGACGACACCCTGCCGATTCTGACCGGTGTCCGGATGGAGATCGAGGACGACCTCATCACGCTCCTGGCCACCGACCGCTACCGTCTGGCCATGCGGGAAGTCCCGTGGAAGCCCGTGAATCCCGGCATCTCCACGAGCGCCCTGGTCAAGGCCAAGACCCTCAACGAAGTGGCAAAAACGCTCGGCAGCAGCGGCGACATCAACATCGCCCTCGCCGACGACGACAGCCGGCTGATCGGTTTCGAAAGCGGCGGCAGGACCACCACCTCACTCCTGGTGGACGGCGACTACCCGAAGATCCGTTCGCTCTTCCCGGAATCCACCCCGATTCACGCCACCGTGCAGACCCAGGAACTGGTCGAGGCCGTGCGCCGCGTCTCGCTTGTGGCCGAACGGAACACTCCCGTCCGGCTCGCCTTCACCCAGGGCCAGCTCCACCTGGATGCCGGCACCGGTGAGGACGCCCAGGCCTCCGAAGAGCTGGAAGCCCAGCTATCCGGTGAGGACATCACGGTGGCCTTCAACCCGCACTACCTCATCGAAGGCCTGAGCGTCATCGAAACTAAGTTCGTGCGCTTCTCCTTCACCACCGCGCCGAAACCGGCCATGATCACGGCCCAGCAGGACGCCGAAGGCGAGGACCAGGGCGACTACCGCTACCTCGTCATGCCTGTCCGGCTGCCCAACTAGCTGACAGTTGTGGCCGTTTTGAGCCCTCAAAACGGCCACAACTGCGAGTCAGTTGGGTGACGTCACCCCGCAGCACCCCAGCGCAGAAAAGAGTTCATCCCGTGCACATCGGACTAATCGGCCTTGGAAAAATGGGCTTCAACATGCGCGAACGCCTGCGCAACGGCGGGATCGAGGTCACCGGTTTTGACCGGAACCCGGACGTCACCGACGTCGCCACCGTGGACGAACTCATCGCCGCCGTCCCGGCTCCGCGCATCATCTGGGTCATGGTCCCCTCGGGCGACATCACCGACGCCGTGATCACCGAACTCGGCACCAAGCTCGACGCCGGCGACCTTGTGATCGACGGCGGCAACTCCCGGTTCACCGAAGACCAGAAGCACGGCGCGGCGCTGGCCGGCAAGGGAATCCGCTTCGCCGACTGTGGCGTCTCCGGCGGAGTCTGGGGCCTCCAGAACGGCTACGGCCTCATGGCGGGCGGCGATGCCGCGGACATCGAACGGGCCCTGCCCGTTTTCGACGCACTCCGCCCCGCCGGCGAACGCGCCGACAGCTTCGTGCACGTGGGCGGTATCGGTGCCGGCCACTACGCCAAGATGGTCCACAACGGGATCGAATACGGCCTGATGCAGGCCTACGCGGAAGGCTACGAACTGCTGGCCGCGAAGGACATCGTCGCCGACCTTCCCGGCACCTTCCGTGCCTGGCAAAAGGGCACGGTCGTCCGGTCCTGGCTCCTGGACCTCATGGTCAAGGCCCTCGACGAGGACCCCGGACTGGAATCGATCTCCGACTACGTCGAGGATTCGGGTGAAGGCCGCTGGACCGTCGAGGAGGCAATCGCCAACGCCGTGCCAGCACCGGCGATCACGGCTGCGCTGTTCGCCAGGTTCTCCTCCCGCGAGGACAACTCGCCGGCCATGAAGATGGTGTCCGCGCTGCGCCACCAGTTCGGCGGCCACGCAACCCGGCCGGCCAAGTAATCCTGCCCGTGAGGTCCTGAATCCCGCGTGTACCTAGAAAAACTTTCGCTCACCGATTTCCGCAGCTACGCCCAGGTCGATCTCTGCCTTGAGCCCGGGGTCACCGTTCTGGTGGGGGCCAACGGCATCGGCAAGACCAACCTGATGGAAGCAATCGGGTATCTGGCCACGCTGAACTCGCACCGGGTCAGCACGGACGCGCCCCTGCTGCGGTTCGGCACCGAGCGGGCGATGATCCGGGCGAAACTGGTCCGCGGTGAGCAGTCCACCGTGCTGGAACTGGAAATCAACGCGTCCCGGGCCAATCGCGGGCGGATCAACCGCAGCAATCCGGTCCGCGCCCGGGACCTGCTCGGCATTTGCCAGACAGTGCTCTTCGCGCCGGAAGACCTGGCTCTGGTCAAGGGTGATCCGTCCAACCGCCGCCGGTTCCTGGACGAGCTCCTGGTCAGCCTCATGCCGCGCCACGCCGCGACCCGCAGCGACTACGACCGGGTGCTGAAACAGCGCAACGCGCTGCTGAAGTCCGGACGGACCGGCAAATTCACCGCAAGCCATGAGGCGACGCTCGATGTCTGGGACCAGCACATGGCCCGGGCGGGGGCCGAACTGCTGCACGCTCGCCTGGAATTGGTGGACCGCCTCCAACCGCATCTGCGAAATGCCTATGCCCAGCTCACCGACGGCTCCAAAGAGGCGTCCGCGGTCTACCGCTCCACGCTGCATGACATCATGGACGACGGCGGCGGCGCCGCGAGACCCGCTGCCGGGACCGGACCGGACGCCGGCGCGGCTTCCGGCGGGGAAGCACCCGCTGAGGACTTGCGCCTGCTCTCCGTCGAACAGCTCACGGACCGTTACATCCAGGCCTTTGCCGCGGCACGCCGCAAGGAACTGGAACGGGGAATCTCGCTGGTGGGGCCGCACCGCGACGAGCTTGAGCTCGCGCTGGGATCGGCACCGGCCAAGGGCTATGCCTCGCACGGCGAAACCTGGTCCATGTGCCTGTCCCTGCGCCTGGCCTCCTACTACGTCATGCTCGATGACGCCCGCACCGGCGGGTCGCCGCCCATCCTGATCCTGGACGACGTGTTTGCCGAGCTGGACGTCCAGCGGCGGCGTAAACTGGCCGCAATAGTATCCGGCGCCGAGCAAGTGCTGGTCACCGCCGCCGTCGAGGACGATATCCCGGCGGAGCTGACCGGACGGCGGGTGAAGGTCATCCCGGGAGGAATCGATGAGCAGGACAATCGATGAATAAGGATACCGACGGCGGCCTGCAGCCGGGCCGCGACCCCGATGACATCGATGCCGCCCAGGCGGCCCTGAACAGGATGCGCGATGCCGCCGCGGCCCGCGGCGAAATCCGGCGGGCCGTCCCGCGGTCCGGTGCCGCAGCCCAGAAACCCGCCCGCAGCGCGCGCGGAACCCGCGGGTTCTCACAATTCCACGGCACCGGCAGGGATCCGCTCGGCTTGGGAAAAGTCGTGGGACGCCTCGTGGCCGAACGCGGCTGGAGCTCGCCCGTGGCGGTCGGTTCCGTCATGGCACAGTGGGCCGTGCTGGTGGGGCCGGAAATCTCGGCCCACTGCACCCCCGAGAGTTTCACGGACACCACCTTGCACGTGCGGACCGATTCCACGGCCTGGGCCACACAGCTGCGCCTGCTCAGCAGCAGCCTGCTGGAAAAATTCCGCACCGAGCTCGGCGACGGCGTTGTCACCAGCATTCAGGTGCTCGGACCCGCCGCCCCGAGCTGGCGCAAGGGCCTGCGGACAGTGAACGGCCGCGGGCCCCGCGACACCTACGGATAACCCCGGCGGCCCGCACCGACCACCGGATCTGAAGCACTTCTTGCAAAAAACCTTGAAATATCCGCAAACGGCGTGTAGGGCGCTTGAACGGCCCGGAGCCGTATAGGAACCCTAGGGCGGGACCCCGAATGCCTTGCAGGGGGAGCCAGCGGCCTCCCAGCGGCACTTTCCCGCCCGTTTGGCGCCCTGGAATGCGGGTTTGGGTCCTATAACACGATAGAATCGTTGTAGATAACTGGGCGCCGGTGAAACGTCGACTGAGTCCGTTTCCGACGCAATTTCAGCGTGCGGGGGACGGGTCCTCAAGTCAGCGAAGCATCCGGCGCCATCAGTGACGTGCCTGTTGGCTGAGCCCTTTCCACGGAAGAGGCAAGGGCCGGCCTTCAACGAACATAGAGGAGTCGAAAGCGCCTGTGGCTAACGACAATGCAGAGATCCCGGCAGTGGAAGACGTAGTGGATGACGTCGCGGAAACGGTTGCGGGGGAAGCGCCGGTAGCGGCGTCGTCCGGGACCGGCACAACGCACGAATACGGCGCCAGCGACATCACGGTCCTTGAAGGCCTGGAGGCGGTCCGCAAGCGTCCGGGCATGTACATCGGCTCCACCGGACCCCGCGGCCTCCACCACCTCGTTTACGAGGTGGTGGATAACTCGGTCGATGAGGCATTGGCCGGCTACTGCACCCACATCGAAATCGTGCTGCAGGCCGATGGCGGCGTCAAAGTGGTGGATAACGGCCGCGGCATCCCGGTCGACATGCACCCGACGGAGCACAAGCCCACGGTGGAAGTCGTCATGACCATCCTGCATGCCGGCGGCAAGTTCGGCGGCGGGGGCTACGCGGTCTCCGGCGGTCTGCACGGCGTCGGCATCTCGGTGGTCAACGCGCTCTCCAGCAGGGTCGACACCGAGGTCCGCCGGCAAGGCCACGTATGGCGGATGTCCTTCGCCGACGGCGGCAAGCCGCAGGGCGGCCTGGTCAAGGGCGAGGAAACCACCGACAGCGGAACCACGCAGACGTTCTACCCGGACGCCAGCATCTTTGAGTCCACAGAATTCGACTTCGAGACCCTGCGCGCGCGCTTCCAGCAGATGGCGTTCCTGAACAAGGGACTGCGGATCACCCTGACCGATGAACGCCGCGCCACGGAGGAGCCGTCCGACGACGCAGACCTCGATCTGGACGCCGTCGCCGTCGAGGGGGAAGTCCCTGCTGAATTCCACACCGTGGTCTACCAGTACGACGACGGCCTGCTGGACTACGTCAAGCACCTGAACTCCGGCAAGAAGGTTGATGTGGTCCACGAAGACGTCATCGCCTTCGAGACCGAAGACACGGAACGGCACATCGCCCTGGAAATGGCGATGCAGTGGACCAACGCGTACTCCGAGAGCGTCCACACCTACGCCAACACCATCAACACGCACGAGGGCGGCACCCACGAAGAGGGCTTCCGTGCCGCGATGACCTCCCTCATCAACCGCTATGCGCGCGAGAAGAACATCATCAAGGAAAAGGATGACAACCTCACCGGGGACGACATCCGCGAAGGCCTGACGGCAGTCATCTCCGTTAAGCTCTCCGAGCCGCAGTTCGAGGGCCAGACCAAGACCAAGCTCGGCAACTCCGAGGTCAAGGGCTTTGTCCAGCGGGTTGTCACCGACGGCCTGGGCGACTGGCTTGAGCGCAACCCCGGCCCCGCCCGGGACGTCATTCGCAAGGCCATCTCGGCCGCCCAAGCGCGCATGGCCGCGCGGAAGGCCCGCGACAACGCGCGCCGCAAGAGCCCGCTGGAATCCTTCGGCATGCCCGGCAAGCTCTCCGACTGCTCCTCGAAGAACCCGGAGAAGTGCGAGGTCTACATCGTGGAGGGTGACTCGGCCGGCGGCTCCGCCAAGCGCGGGCGCAACCCTGAGACCCAGGCCATCCTGCCGCTGCGCGGCAAAATCCTGAACGTCGAACGCGCGCGCCTGGACAAGGCCCTCGGCAACGCCGAAGTCCAGTCCATGATCACGGCCTTCGGCACCGGCATCGGCGAGGACTTCGATCTCGCCAAGCTCCGGTACCACAAGATCGTGCTCATGGCCGATGCCGACGTCGACGGCCAGCACATCACGACGCTGCTGATGACACTGCTGTTCCGCTACATGCGCCCGCTGATCGAAAACGGCTTCGTCTACCTCGCGCAGCCGCCGCTGTACCGGATCAAGTGGTCCAATGCCCCGCACGACTACGTCTACAGCGACCGTGAGCGCGACGCGAAGCTGCTCTCCGGCCAGGCCGCCGGCCGCCGCATCCCCAAGGACAACGGCATCCAGCGCTACAAGGGCCTCGGCGAGATGGACTACACGGAACTGTGGGACACCACCATGGACCCGGACCACCGGACACTGCTGCAGGTGACGATGGACGACGCCCTGGCGGCGGACCAGATCTTCTCCGTCCTGATGGGCGAGGACGTGGAATCACGCCGAAACTTCATTCAGCAGAACGCCAAGGACGTTCGGTTCCTGGATATCTAGCGGCGAAAGCCCCCTTAATATTCCAGAACTGATATATACCTGAAACGGAAAATATAGACTATGAGTGACGAAACACCCGAGGCGCCGGCCGGTTCGGCCGGCTCCGAGCCCGTCCTTGAAGGCGCCATCCTCGACGGCGACGTGCTGACCGACCGCGTCGAGCAGGTGGACCTGCAGACAGAAATGCAGCGTTCCTACCTCGACTACGCGATGGCCGTCATCGTCGGCCGGGCCCTGCCCGATGTCCGCGACGGACTCAAGCCCGTGCACCGCCGCGTGCTGTACGCCATGTTCGACGGCGGCTACCGCCCGGACCGTTCCTTCAACAAGTGCGCCCGTGTGGTGGGCGAGGTCATGGGCCAGTACCACCCGCACGGCGACACCGCGATCTACGACGCCTTGGTCCGGCTCATCCAGGACTGGACCATGCGCTACCCGCTGGCGCTTGGCCAAGGAAACTTCGGCTCGCCCGGCAACGACGGCGCCGCTGCCCCGCGGTACACCGAAACCAAGATGGCGCCGCTCGCCATGGAGATGGTCCGGGACATCGACGAGGAAACGGTCGACTTCCAGGACAACTACGACGGCAAGAACCAGGAGCCGACCATCCTGCCGGCCCGGTTCCCGAACCTGCTGGTCAACGGCTCCTCGGGCATCGCCGTCGGCATGGCCACGAACATCCCTCCGCACAACCTCCGCGAAGTCGCCGACGGCGTCCAGTGGTACCTCCAGAACCCGACCGCCAGCCGCGAGGAACTGCTCGAAGAGCTCCTCCTGCGCATCAAGGGTCCGGACTTCCCGACCGGCGCCACCATCCTCGGCCACAAGGGCATCGAGGATGCCTACCGCACCGGCCGCGGATCCATCACGATGCGCGCCGTGGTCAACGTCGAGGAGCTCCAGGGACGCACCTGCCTGGTGGTCACCGAACTGCCGTACCAGGCCAACCCGGACAACCTGGCGATCAAAATCGCCGAACTGGTCAGGGACGGCAAGATCTCCGGCATTGCCGACCTCCGGGATGAGACCTCGGGCCGCACCGGCCAGCGCCTGGTGATCGTGCTCAAGCGCGATGCCGTGGCCAAGGTGGTGCTGAACAACCTCTACAAGCACACCCAGCTGCAGGATAACTTCGCCGCCAACATGCTCGCCATCGTTGACGGTGTGCCGCGCACGCTCAGCCTCGATGCGTTCATCCGTCACTGGGTCACCCACCAGATGGACGTCATCGCCCGCCGCACGCGCTACCGCCTGCGCAAGGCCGAGGAAGAAGCACACATCCTCCGCGCCCTGCTCAAGGCGCTGGATGCGCTCGACGAGGTCATCGCCCTCATCCGCGCCTCCAACACCACCGAGGCCGCACGCGACGGGCTGATGGAGCTGCTGGACATCGACGAGCTGCAGGCCCGGGCCATCCTGGACATGCAGCTGCGCCGGCTTGCGGCGCTGGAGCGCCAGAAGATCCAGGACCGCCACGCCGAGCTCGAAGCCCTCATTGCCGAGTACAACTCGATCCTGGCCTCCGAAGAGCGCCAGCGCGAGATCATCAGCACGGAACTGGGCGAAATCGTGGCCAAGCATGGCGACGACCGCCGCACCAAGGTGCTCATGGGCTTCGATGGCGACATGTCGATGGAAGACCTGATTCCCGAAGAGGAAATGGTGGTCACCATTACCCGCGGCGGGTACGTCAAGCGCACCCGCAGCGACAACTACCGCTCCCAGCAGCGCGGCGGCAAGGGCATCAAGGGTGCCCAGCTGCGCGGGGACGACGTCGTGGAGCACTTCTTCGTCACCACCACGCACCACTGGCTGCTCTTCTTCACGAACCTCGGACGCGTCTACCGGGCCAAGGCCTACGAGCTCGCCGAGGCAGGACGTGACGCCAAGGGCCAGCACGTGGCCAACCTGCTGGCCTTCCAGCCCGATGAGCACATCGCCCAGGTGCTGGACCTGAGGGACTACCAGCACGCCCCCTATCTGGTGCTCGCCACCAAGCGGGGCCTGGTCAAGAAGACCCGTCTGGAGGACTACGACACCAACCGGTCCGCCGGGGTGATCGCCATCAACCTGCGCGACGGCGACGAGCTCGTCTCGGCCCAGCTGGTCTCCGAAACCGACGACCTCATGCTGGTCTCCCGCAAGGGCCAGTCCGTGCGCTTCACCGCGACGGACGAGGCGCTGCGCCCCATGGGCCGCGCCACCTCCGGTGTGACCGGCATGAAGTTCCGTGAAGACGACGAACTGCTCGCGGCCGACGTCGTCAAGGACGGTTCATTCGTCTTCATCGTCACCGAGGGCGGCTACGCCAAGCGGACCGCTGTGGAGGAATACCGGCTCCAGGGCCGCGGCGGCCTCGGCATCAAGGTGGGCAAGTACCAGGAGGAGCGCGGACACCTCGTCGGCGCGCTCATTGTCCAGGAAGAGGATGAAGTCCTGGTGGTCATGGAAGGCGGCAAAGTGGTCCGCTCCTCGGTTGCCGGGGTGCCGGCCAAGGGCCGCGACACCATGGGCGTAATCTTCGCCAAACCGGATAAGAACGACCGCATCATCGCCGTCGCCCGCAACAGCGAACGCGGACTGGAGGGCGATGACTCGGCCGATGGCGAGACCCCAGGTGAGGACGCTGAAAATCGGGCTTCCTCGCCGGATGACGTAACGTTGGCTGAAGATGGCGGATTGCACGAGATGTCCGCAACGGCAGAATCAGTACCGGCCCCGGAGTCAGATGAGTCATCAGGCAATGCCGAGCTGGACGAAGACAACACCGGAGGTAACGAGTGAGTAATTCCGACTCATATCCCAAACCGAGCAGCGGCGTGCCGGGCGGGGTGCGGCAACCCGCCACGGCACCGCGCGTAGGCGCGCCCACGCGCCCGCAGCAGCGCCCCGGCGTGTCCGGCGCGGCCGCTGTCCCGGGACAGCGGCCGCCGGCCCCCGGCCAGCGCCCGGCCGTCCCGGGACAGCGCCCGGCAGCGCCGGGGCAGCGTCCCGTCCAGTCCGGCGGGCAGAACAGCGCCGGACTGATCAAGCCCGCCCCCAAGGCCAAGGTCCGGCGCGCCAGGCTGCTGGTCAGCAAGGTGGACCCCTGGTCCGTGCTGAAAATGGCCTTCCTGCTCTCCGTGGCCCTGGGCATCGTCACCGTGGTGGCGGCAATCGTGCTCTGGACCGTCTTGGACCTGACCGGGATCTTTGACCAGGTCGACAGCCTGCTCGGAACCCTCGCGGGCTCCGAAGGCGGCGGGTTCGAACTGAAGAAGGTGGCCTCCCTCGGCCAGGTGGCGTCGTTCGCGACCATCATCGCCGTGATCAACGTGGTGCTGCTGACGGCCCTGTCCATGCTGTCCGCGGTGTTGTACAACATTGCGGCGACGCTTGTGGGCGGCATCGGCGTAACCCTCACGGACGACTGAAACCCGTACTTTTCCCCGGATTCCCGCGGGAAAATGCCTCGATTTGAGATCGGGCCGGGATGTGCTGTACAGTCATATCTCGGCCCGATGAGGCATCGGGGCGTATAGCTCAGGCGGTTAGAGCGCTTCGCTGATAACGAAGAGGTCCCAGGTTCAAGTCCTGGTACGCCCACGGAACCAGTACTGGTTCTGCGGAGGATAGTGAAGGTTCGTCAATGACTGAACCGGAACGGGGTGCGCGTGAAGAAGTTGCTGGTTATCGCAGCTACGGTCGCAGGCGTCTTCCTCTACAGGAAAGTGCAGGAATCCGAAGCCCGGAAAATAATCTGGAGCGACTCAACCGATACGGTTGATTAGCCCGGAACCCTGGGACGAAAGCCGGAAAACGGTGTTCGTGACTAGGGTATGATTGTCGGGTTGCTTCTTATGGGGGCATGGCGCAATTGGTAGCGCACCTGCTTTGCAAGCAGGGGGTTCGGGGTTCGAGTCCCCGTGCCTCCACCATAGTAAAAGCCCCGGACCGCGGAAACGCGGTCCGGGGCTTTTTGCATCCCCCGGAAAACCCGTATGCCTGTGCACTCACTCCTTAGGCTTGGCGTAGCCCGTCATCCCCTGCCAATCGATGTACACATAAGGTTCGTCACCGAGGACCCAAGCATCGTGACCTGGCGGGATGATGCCGAAGTCGCCGGGACCGAATTCGATTTCTTCGCCGTCGTCCATAACGACTTTCAGATGGCCCGAGACGGTGTAGCCCTTGTGGGCAACCATGCAGCTGTCCGTCTGGGCGATTGGCTTGACGTGCTGAGACCACTTCCAGCCCGGCAGGAACGTCGCACGCGCGACGGCGCCGGCGTCGAGGTTCACGAGGTCCACCTGACCCATGCCCTCGGCAACAGGACGTGATTCTTCCGGCTCGTCCAGGCTCTTGCGGATCATTGACGCCATGATGGTCTCCTTCTTCGATGATGGTAAAACCGGAATGTGAGACCGCGATTTAAGATTGGCACCGGGGTCTGTACGGGTCAAGGAGCGGCGGCCGGGCGCCCCCCAGGCCGCGGTCCCGTTAGTGTTGGAGCGTGAACTTCTTGCTTGCCGCCGTAGGGGTGCTGGGGGTGGCCTCGTCCGGGCCGCTGATCGCCGCCACGCTGGGCGCAACATCGGTCAGTGCCCTCGCTATCGCCTTCTGGCGCAACGCGATAGGCTCCGTCGTCATGGCCGGTCCGGTGTTGGTCCGCAGCCCCCGTCAGTTCGGAAAAGTGACCGGCCCAGAGTTCCGCTGGTCACTTGCCGCGGCAGTGGCCTTGGCATTGCACTTTGCCTGCTTCATTTCCTCCCTGCAGTTGACGTCGGTCGCGGCGGCGACGGCGCTGGTTTGCCTGCAATCGGGCTGGATCGCGATCTTCCAGCTTTTCCGCGGGGTCCGGCACCGCTGGCCGGTCCTGGTGGGGCTGGGGATCGCTTTCGGCGGCGTCGTGACGATTACCGGCTTCGATATGGGCACCTCGCCCGGGGCGCTCCTGGGCGACCTCCTGGCCGTGGCCGGCGGCGCGCTGGCGGGCATCTACACGCTCGCTGGCGGCAAGGCACGGCAGAGCATGAGCACGGGCGTTTACACGACGCTCTGCTATGGCATGTGCGCCGCGGTGGTCGCGGGGATGGCATTGATTGCCGGACAGCCGCTGGCGGGGTTCGAGGCGACCGGCTGGCTCGGAATACTGGCCATTACCGTCTGCGCGCAGCTCGTGGGGCACACCGCGTTCAACCACCTGCTGGCCACCATGAGCCCGCTGCTCGTGTCCATGATCATCTTGCTGGAAATCCCGGGAGCGGCGCTCCTGGCCGCCGCCTTCCTGGGCGAGACACTGCCGGCCGGGACCTATGCGGGACTGGCGATGATCCTGGTGGGACTCGCCGTCGTTGTCCTGGGACAACGCGGCTCACGCTCCGGCGGGCGCGGTGAGGGACAGGGTGTTAAGGGGCAGGGTCCCGCGGCGCCCGGTGCGGATCGTCTGGCGGAGCTCGGCACCGACTAGGCGGCACCGATGAAGCAGCACCGGTGAGGCACGGCCGAAGAGGGGGGGCCTATTGCCCGCCGCGGCGGGCAGGCTGGGCGGCGTTGACCGTGTGAATGGCGCGGAGCAATTTCGCCGGGAAGTAGACCGAGAAGAACACCACCATGGGCGCCTTCAGCGCCATCTTGGTGACGTTGTGGGCCTTGTAGGTGCGGTCAAAGCGCGTCACGTAGTAGCGGTAATCCCGGGGGGAATCCTCGAGCCGCCGCGCGGACATGCCGGAGATCATCTGCGGCCAGTACTGGATCCGGAGTTCGTGGTCGGCGAGGTGCAGCGAAAGATCGATGTCCTCGTGCATCTCGTCGCGCTCGTCGCGGCAGGTCTCTGTGCGGATGGTTTCCCAGGCCGAGCGGCGGAGGGCCATGTTGGAGCCGAAGAGAAAGTGGTACTGATGCTTAGCAAGCTTGAGCATCAGCTGACGCATTTTGTCGTCTGCCTTGAGTCCGAACCGGCGCATCGGCATGTCGTAGTAGACCACGGGACCGGTGGCAGCGTGGACTGACGCGTCCGCGAAGGCCTTCTGGACCTCTTCCACCCAGTCCGGCTCCAGCACGGAGTCGGCATCGATCCTGCCGAGGATGTCGCCCGTGGCGTGGTCCAGGCCGAAATTACGCGTGGGGATGAGCCCTTGTTCACGGTCCTGGCTGAGCAGGATGATGGGGCTCTCCGGGTACTCCAGCTGCATTTGCCGGACAATGTCCGCCGTGCGGTCCCTGGACATGTTGTCCACCACGATGATTTCGTGGGCCGGGACCGATTGGTAGACGGCGGCGATCAGGCACTGCCGGATGACGCTTTCCTCGTTGTACGCGGGGATCACAATAGATACAGCCGGCGGTGGAGCAGTGAGCAAGGCGTCCTGGGGTGATCCATGGGGTGACATCCCCACAAATTTAGCATCTAGGCCGCCATCCAATCCGTGGCCGCGCGCAGCCACGGATGCAGCCTCTGTTGTGCCCCCTGTTGTGGTCCCGGGCGAAACAAAGGAAGGGATCCCGCTCTGTGGCGGAATCCCTCCCTTGTAGACGTGCAAGACACCTGCCGGAAGCCGGACGGCTACTGGCGCCCTGTCCGCTCCGCCGGCGTGTGCCGGGTGGTGCTACTTCCCGGTCTTGTCAGTGCCGTTGTTCAGGCTGGCTGCGATGTTGCGCACCGCGGTCTTAGCATCGGTGGCAGCCTTGGTGCCAGCATCCTTGGCGTCGGCGGCGGCGGCCGTGGCCGCGTCAGTCGCATCCTCCGCCGCGTCACTTGCGGAATCGGCTGCCTTTGCTGATGCGTCGGCCGCAGCATCCGCTGCCGTGACAGCTGCGGACCCGGCCTTGTCGGCGGTGTCCTTCAGCGCGTCGCTGACCGTGGTGGCAGCCGTCGGGGCGGGCGTCACCGGCGTCGGGACCTTCCAGGGATCCTCTACGGGCCTGGAAGCCCGCCATGCGGCGACACCGGCGGCAACTGCGGCAGCGATGATGCCGAAGATCAGCAGCCCGCGGTGCCTGGGCTTCTGGGGCTTGCCGAGTTTCGCGCTGGCAGTCTTGCCGGCATCGCTGGCAGCTGCCTTGATGTTCTTGCCCGCGCTCTTGGCATGCTTCTTGGCAACCTTGGCCTGACCTTTGACGCTGTGGACCACTCCGGAGTCAACAAGCTTCTGCGCTACAGCGTCTACGTGGGCCGGAGCGCTTTCCAGCGTACGGTGGACGGCCTCTGAAGCGTGCCCGATCTGGTCCGAAAGCCGGGGAAGGTACTCAACGAGCACCAGGTCGCGGGCGTTGGCGATCACCGGTGCTGCCTTGTCCACAGCCTCGTGCAGGCGCGGAGTCGCGCTGTCGGCGGCTTCGTGGATCTTCGGCGCAAGCTGGGCCAGGCTGTCTTGAAGACGGGGGGTGACGGTAGCAACGCTGCCAGCCAAGTTCTGGGCGGCCGACTTGAGTCCCTCCTGGATCTTGGGAGAAGCAGTATCCAGTCCGTGCTGCAAACGGGGAACAGCCCAATTCACGGCCGCTTCAACCCGCGGGGCGGCCCAATCCTTCGCGCTGTCTACTCCCGTGCTGACTGACTGCTCCAGGACACGGGCACTACGATCCGCTTTCTTCACAACTACCTCCCGATTAATGTGACGGTTCTGCTGTTAGCCTACGTGTCTAGGAACGCACCGGCTATTCTTCAGGACGATTTCCAGTGGATTTCACCCAGCGCGGAACTGACTGCGCGGCCCTATGCGTGCCGGGCCGCCGTGGAAGAATAGGGCCTATGACTGCCAACGCAACCGCAAAAGCCACTATCCACACGAGCCTCGGCGACATCGTCGTCAACCTCTTCGGCAACCACGCGCCGAAGACCGTCGACAACTTCGTCGGTTTGGCCACCGGTGAGAAGGCCTGGACTCATCCGGAAACGGGCGAGGACAAGACTGGCACGCCGCTCTACAACGGCACCATCTTCCACCGCATCATCAAGGACTTCATGATCCAGGCCGGCGATCCCCTGGGCCGCGGCACCGGCGGACCCGGCTACAAGTTCGACGACGAAATCCACCCGGAACTGACCTTCAACGAGCCGTACAAGCTGGCGATGGCCAACGCCGGTATCCAGATGGGCCGCGGCACCAACGGTTCGCAGTTCTTCATCACCACCATCCCCACCGGCTGGCTGCAGGGCAAGCACAGCATCTTCGGCGAGGTCGCCGATGAGGACTCCAGGAAGGTCGTCGACGCGATCGAGGGCGTCCGCACCGGCATGGGCGACCGCCCCGTCGAGGATGTCACCATCAACAGCATTGACATCGAAAAGCTCTAAACCCACACCATGAGCTACGGAATTCCGGCGGCAGAGCCGTCCGCGGAGGTCCCGGTATGCCCCAGGCACCCGGACCGGCCCGCTTATGTGCGCTGCCAGCGGTGCGGGCGCCCGGCGTGCCCGGATTGCCAGCGGGCGGCCGCCGTCGGATTCCAATGCGTTGACTGCGTCAACGAAACCAAACGCACGACGCCGAATGTCAGGACCGTCTACGGCGGCGCCGTGACCGGCGGGAAGCCCGTGGTTACGTTCGTGATCATCGGCCTGTGCGCGCTCGTATATGCGCTGCAGTGGATCGTCCCCAACGACGGGATCTACCAGCAGCTGGCGTATGCCCCCGCCTTCACTGATACTGAGCCGTGGCGGATGCTCACCTCGGCCTTCCTGCACTCGCAGGGATTCCTGCTCCACATTGTCCTGAACATGTACACATTGTGGATTTTCGGCCAGATCCTGGAACCGCTGCTGGGCCACGCCCGCTTCCTGGCCATCTACGTGCTTTCCGCCATCGGCGGCTCTGCCGGATTCCTCCTGCTGACCCCGGTCTACCCCGTCAACGGCCCCGTCGGCCTCGTGGGCGCCTCCGGCGCCATCTTCGGCCTGTTCGGTGCCCTGCTGGTGGTCCAGCGGCAGCGAGGCGGAGACGTCCGCCAACTCCTGGTCCTCATCGCGATTAACGGCGTGATCGGCTTCATGGTCCCCCAGATCGCCTGGCAGGCGCATCTCGGCGGCCTCGTCACCGGCGTCCTGAGCGCCGCTGTCATTGCCTACACCCCCCGCGGCCCCCGGCAGACGCTCGTGCAGGCAGTCGGTCTCGCCGCCGTCCTGGTCCTGGTCATCGTCGTGTCGGCCGTCCGGATGGCCGGCGCCGCGGCGGCCTAGCTGTACTGCCCCACTGATCTTCCCGGCTGCCCGGTTCGGCAGCCGATGTCCGACGCCAGTTCGGCTCCCCGGCTCGGCTCTGCCAGCGGCCTTTTGCTGCGCCAGATCCACCTGTGTTTGTCGGCGGGTGGGCCCTTGCCTCGGACCCGGACCAAGAGCCGACCGGCCCAGGGTCGCGGGGAATTTCCTGTTCCCGATGTGATGGGACCGGGGTCCGGAGTTTTCCACATGGGTTATCCACATTGTTAATAACTTACAAGCGTGTAGTTCATCGGGGCCGTCCCGATCTGACCGCCCGGGCTGGCGAATTTTCAGAGATCCGAAAGAGCCGCCCAGGCGATCTCCACACCTGTGGATAACTTCTGTGGGTTGTCCTGTTAGTAAGTGGACAACTTGGCGTCTTCCGCGGCGCCGCCCCTGGGACCATCGTTGCGGCCGCTCCACCGTGCGGCCGGCGTTCCCGCCTGTAACCTCGCCTCGGCACCCTGCTGCTGCGCCTGTCTGCAGCGACTGCCCACGGCCGCGCCTCCGCACCGCCTCACGGCGCCTTAACTTCCCGGTGCTTCCCTTCCTTGCGTTTCCTTTCCTCAGCGACTCCTGCCCACGGTCCCTGCTGTCCACAGTGTCTCCCGTGCACAGTGCCTTCTGTCCACAGTGCCTCCTGCCGCAAGCATGGCCTGTGCCCCGACAGCGCCCCCCCGCGGGGCGGACCCGACGTATTTCAACAGGGTTATTCACAGTGTTAATAACTTGGCGGGCTGAGGTTCCGCGGGAAATCATCCGCCTCACGGCGCCACCGCGGGGTTTGCGGTTTTTCCGGCCCGGCAGTTATCCCCAGTTGTGGATAAGTTGTGGGTAGAGGCCTGTTACTAAGTGGATAACTTTTGCGGAGCGCAGGACGAGCCCGTACATCCCTCGGGGCCGGTGCGCGCTGACGACTGCAAGGCGGGTACGGCTCCGCCATGGGGGCACCATGCTGGATGGCGGCACTTATCCACAGGCAATCCACACTGTTAGTAACTTACAGCCGTGTAATTCACAGGTTGCCGGAAACATCGCGGTGTTCTGTGGGCCCGGCTGCGCACCGTGAGGCGCGCGGCGACGGCCTTTTTCTGGTGATACTTATGAACAATGTGGATAAGTTTCCCCAGACTTGTGCACAGCTGTGGATAACAATTCGGCCGCTTCGCGGCACAGATCCGGGCGCTGCGAGACCAACGCGCGGTGGGCAGAGGCCTGTTAATGCACGGGCTCAGCGGCGGGGTTGCCCGGTGACTGAGTTGAGGCTGGCCGCCAGGTCAGTGGGGCCAAACGCCGGACGTTCCGCGCCGGTGGCTGTCCAGCAGGTGGGTGTCCACCATCCCGATAGCCTCCATGAGCGCGAACATGGTGGTGGGCCCGACGAAGGCGAAGCCCTTCTTCCGCAGCGCCTTGGACAGCGCGATGGACTCGGCCGAGGTGGTGGGGACCTGGTCAAGCGAACTGGGCCGGGGTGTGGCTTCCGGCTGAAACGCCCATACGAAGTCCACCAGGCCGCCGTCGTCCCTCAACGCCAGGGTGGCACGGGCGTTGGTGATGGTTGCCTGGATCTTGAGCCGGTTCCGGACGATACCGGCATCCAGCATGAGCCGCTCCACATCGGCGTTCGTGAAGGCGGCCACGATCTCCGGGTCGAAATCGCTGAACGCCGCACGGAAAGCGGGGCGCTTGCGCAGAATTGTCGCCCAGGACAGCCCCGCCTGGAACCCCTCGAGGCTGATGCGCTCGTAAAGACCCTGCTCATCCCTGACCGGCATTCCCCACTCGGTGTCGTAGTACTCCCGCAGCAGGGGATCCACGGCCGCCCACGCCGGCCGGGCCAGTCCGTCATCGCCAATTGTTGAGCCGCTTACTGCCGGGGTCATCTGGAATCCTTTGCTGGGGTTGGGCCGCTCCCAGCATTA
Source organism: Arthrobacter sp. NicSoilB8 (assembly GCF_019977355.1). NCBI lineage: Bacteria > Bacillati > Actinomycetota > Actinomycetes > Micrococcales > Micrococcaceae > Arthrobacter > Arthrobacter sp. NicSoilB8. The sequence goes on from NZ_AP024655.1 coordinate 19,575, forward strand.
TCGGTCATCCGGATCGGCCGGTCATCCGGATGACCGGCCGGCCGGGCTGCGGGTTTAACGGTGCCGGGCCGGCACACTGTGTGTACCGGCCCGACAGGGATTTGCGCCGCGGGGGCGTGGTTCAGGAACGCCAGCGCGTGGTCATCAGGAAGCCAATGATCGCGATGCCGAATCCGGCGACAATGTTCCACGAGGCCCACGCCTGTACCGGGAAGGCGCCTTCGGTGATGTAGAACGTGATGATCCACAGCAGGCCGATGATCATCAGGCCGAACATGACGGGCTTGAACCAGACCGGGTTGGGCTTGTAGGCCTCCGCAGCAGAAGTCTGCGGGGCCACACGGGCAGTCCTTTTACGCGGCTTCGACTCGGGCACTGATCCTCCTTGGCGGGCTGGAACAAGAGCGGCAGCGGCTTGAGACCCTGCGGGAACTAAGTCCCAGGCGGGCAGCATGCTCTTGGTCATGGTTGAATTCTTTTCGCTCGCACAATTCTAGCTGTAGTTCAGGCCACACCGTTGACCCCGCAATCGCCTCACAAGAGAACATTGCCGCAGTTGGAGCAGGGATCCGGCAGGGACCGAAAGCACGTCCAGACACGCGAGGGCTACTATGGCTACGTGTTCCGGAACAGCCAGACAGTCCTCCCGTCGCGGACGGATGCGCTGCTCCCGGTGCCCCTGCGGGGGCTCTTTCCTGGCCCCCTGTGGCCCAGGATTGCGCTGGCGCTGGTGCTGGCGGCCCGAGCACTGGTATTGATGGTTCAGTTCCTTTTTCCCTGGCTGGCGCAATTCACCCAGTTAACAGATTAAACGATTGGTTCAGCAAGGCACCCATGAGCACAACCAAGATCCTGGTCGTAGACAACTACGACAGCTTTGTTTACACCCTGGTGGGTTATCTCCAGGAACTCGGCGCAGAGACCACGGTGGTCCGCAACGATGACGTCACCCTCGCCGAGGCGATTGAAATGGCGGAGGCACGCGACGGCGTCCTGATCTCTCCCGGTCCGGGGAATCCGGCCGAGGCCGGCGTTTGCATTGAGCTGATCAAATGGTGCGGCAGCCACGGCAAGCCCATGCTGGGCGTGTGCCTGGGCCACCAGGCGCTGGCGGAGGCCTACGGGGGTACGGTGACGCACGCTCCGGAACTGATGCACGGCAAAACCTCCCTCGTGGAACACCACGGAACCAGTGTCTTTGCCGGACTCCACTCCCCGCTCACGGCCACCCGGTACCATTCGCTGGCCGCTGTCCGCGAGAGTATCCCGGAGGTCCTGGAGATCACCGCGGAAACGGGCACCGGCGTCGTGATGGGGCTGCAGCACCGCACCGCCCCGCTGTGCGGTGTCCAGTTCCACCCGGAATCCGTCCTCACCGAAGGCGGCTACCAGATGCTGGGCAACTGGCTCGAGTCGCTGGGCATGGCCGGCGCCGCGGAACGGGCGGCGGACCTGAGCCCGCTCATCAAGCACTGACCTGCCAGGCACTGACCAGCTAGCACTGGCCAGTTCAGCACTGACCCCGTTTAGGGGAACAGTTCGCCGAGGACTGCGTCCTCCTTGGACCCGGTCTTGGTGGGAGTCGGCGTGGGCGAGGGCGTGGGCGGCGGTGCCGGTGCCTTCGCCACGGTCACGGTGATGGTCTTGCCCTGCTCCACGAGCGAATCCGCGGCATCGGCCTGGCCTGTCACCTTGCCCGGAGCCACCTGGGAGTTCTCCACTTCGGTGGCATTGAGCTTCAGGCCCTGCTCCGTCAGCTTGGCCTCAGCCTCCGCCAGCGGCAGCCCGATCAGCTGCGGCACAGCCACCTTCCCGGTGGAGACGACGATCTCGACAGTGTCCGCCACGGCCACAACCTGGCCCGGGGCCGGGTTGGTGGTGATGACAATACCGACCGGAACCGTGGGGTGGTTGGACATCTTGGTGGTCAGCGAACCGGTCAGTCCCTTCTGGTGCAGGAGATCGCGGGCTGCCGCCTCGGTTCGGCCGGGCAGGTCTGTTGGAATTGTGACAGCACTGGGGCCTTCGGAGATGTTGAGGATGATGTCCGAGTTGGCATCCATGGAGCTTCCCGACGTCGGCACCGTGCCAATGGCGGTGCCCTTCGGGATGGTGTCGTGCTGCAGCCGTTTGAGCTGCGGCTTGAATCCGGCGTTGTAGAGCCGTTGCAGGGCCTCAGATTCCGTCAGGGATGTCACCGTGGGAACTAGGACCTTGGTTGCCTGCGGCGGGGCCTGGTTCATGAGGTTGTAGAGCCACAGGCCGCCCCCGGCCAGTACCAGCAGGGTAAGGACCACCAACGTCGCGATCCAGGTCCGGCGCCGCGACCTTTGAAGCGGTGTGTGCTCGCGTTCGACCGGCAGCGCCAAAGGCAGGCTGCCGGTGTCCGCCGTGCCGTACAGCTCGGTGCCTGCAAGCGGCAGCAAGTGCTCGTCGTCGGGTGTTTCTTCGGCAGGCCGCAACCGGCCGTTGGGGGAATCGTCGAGGAATTTGGCCCCGGTCAGCGAGAAGGCTGCCGTGGGCGCCAAAGGGTCGTGCCGGGGAACGGCGTTGGTGGGGTCGGTGGGGGCCTCACTGGCAGCCGGTGCGGCCACCGGAACGCCGCTGCGTGCCGCCCGCAGGGCGCGACGGAAGGCGGCCGCGTCCTGGAACCGGTCCGCGCGGTTCTTCTGCAGGGCCTTCATCAACACGCTGTCCAGAGCCGCGGAGACTTCGGGGTTCAGGCTGCTGGCGGGCTCGGGAATCTCACGGACGTGCTGGTATGCCACGGAAACGGGGCTGTCGCCGATGAACGGCGGCCGGCCGGTCAGCATTTCATACAGCAGGCATCCAGCGGAGTAGAGGTCACTCCGTGCGTCGACTGTCTCGCCCCGGGCCTGTTCCGGGGACAGGTACTGGGCGGTGCCCACCACGGCCTGTGTCTGCGTCATGGTGGCTGCCGAGTCCGCAATGGCGCGGGCGATCCCGAAGTCCATGACTTTGACGCTGTTCGAGTCCGGGCAGAACATCACGTTGGCAGGCTTGATGTCGCGGTGCACGATCCCGGCCTTGTGGCTGTAATCGAGCGCGGACAGCACGCCCAGCGTGAAGTCGATCGCCTGGTCGATGGTGACGTCCTTGGCCCGGATCAGGTCCCGGATCGTCTTGCCGGAGACGTATTCCATCACAATGTAGGGCACCCGGACGCTGTCGTCGTGGTCACCGGGGACCGCATGGTCCCCGGTGTCGAAGATAGCCACAATAGAGGGGTGGTTCAGTGCCGCGACGGCTTGGGCCTCGCGCTTGAACCGGGCCTGGAACTGGGGGTCCCTGGCCAGGTCCGGGCGCAGCAGCTTGACGGCGACAGTACGTCCCAGCCGGGTGTCGACACCGCGGAAGACATCCGCCATGCCGCCGCGGCCGATCAGCTCACCCAGCTCATAGCGCCCGCTGAGGACGCGCTGGGTGTTCACCGGGCGGTCCTCCCGGTGCGACGGAGTGCGGGGTGGGTTGCTCATGGCTGCCTAGGGTGCCGACTTGGTAGGCGAAGGCGTTGTGGCCGCGGCCTTGGCGAGGTGATAGGTCACAACACTGCCGGCGACCACTTTGCTCCCGGCGGGAGGTTCCGTGCTCACGAAGGTTCCCGGATCTTCTTTCTTGTTCGTGGGACTGACGTCGGCTCCCTTGGCCCAGCGCAGTCCGGCGTTCTGGATGGCCTGTTGGGCCTCGGCCTCGCTGGCGCCTGCCGGGATGGACGGGACGGAAACCATTTCCGGTCCCTTCGAGTAGCTGACGGTGATGGTGGTCCCGGGCTGGACCGGACCGGAGGGATCGATGTTGGTGACCGTGCCGGGCGTCGCGTCGTTGACAACTTCGACGCCGGTGACCTGCAGCCCCTTGCCGATCAGCTCGTTGCGGACTTCATTGAATGGCCGGCCCAGGTAGGCATCCGGGATCAGGTTGACGGCCGCCGGGGCGGATTCGGTGGGCGTCGCTGAACTGGCGGTCGGACTGGGGGTCTCGGACGGGGATGCGGACGTCGCAGAGGGGGTGGGGCTGCTCGGCTTCGGGGTGCTGGACGTGGCACCGCTTGTGGCTGGCGCCTGCGAGGGAAAGAGGTTGCCGGCCTGGCTTATGACCACGCCGGCCAGGGCGAACACCACCAGCAGGATCAGGGCAATCAGCGGCCAGGTCCACGGGCTGCGCCCGCGGCGCTTCGTCTCTCCGCCGTGTTCGCCGTGTTCGTCCTCCTCGTCGTAGCCAGTATCGTCGTAGCCCGTATCGTCGTGTTCCCAGTTCCGTTCGGCCGCCAGGGCATCGGCGCGATTGAGCGCGTTGCGGGCGCCGTAGCCGCTGGCGGCGGCTGCACCGGCCGCCAGGCCTGCCGCGGCACCGGCGCCGGCGGCACCGACGACGGGCAGCGCCGAGGTGGCCGACGTCGACCTGTCCTCGGCGGCGTTGGAGGCAATGACGCTCGTGGCCGCGGTGGGGACATCGACAGGGGCCGTGATGGGCCCGGTCGCCGCCTCGAAGAGGAGCATCCCCGGAACGGCCGCCTGGGCCGCGGCAATATCACCGTTGCGGATGGCCTCGGCTGCCTCGGACAGCTTGATGGCGTCGGCGGGGCGGTTCTTCGGATCCTTGGCCAGCATGGACATCAGCAGGGCCCGGACCGGCCTGGGCAGCGTGTCCGGCAGCGGCGGCGGCGCATCATTGACCTGGGCCAGCGCAATGGCGATCTGGGATTCCCCGGAGAACGGCCGGTGGCCCGTGAGGCACTCATAGCCGATCACGCCAAGGGAGTAGATGTCCGAGGCTCCGGTGGCCGTCTGGCCCGTGGCCTGTTCCGGCGCCAGATACTGGGCGGTGCCCATTACCTGGCCGGTCTGGGTCAGCGGAACCTGGTCGGCCAGGCGCGCGATGCCGAAGTCGGTGACCTTGACGCGGCCGTCGGGAGTGATGAGCAGGTTTCCGGGCTTGATGTCGCGGTGCACGAGCCCCTGCGCGTGGGCGACGGCCAGGGCACGCGCGGTCTGCGCGATCATTGAGAGGGTGCGGTCCGGCGAGAGCACCTGCTCATGCTCGATGATGCTGCTCAGCGGCTGTCCCGGGACCAGTTCCATGACGAGGTAGGCCGAACCCTCCTCCTCGCCGTAATCGAAGACGTTGGCGATGCCCACGTGGTTCAGGAGGGCGGTATGGCGTGCCTCGGCGCGGAAGCGCTGCAGGAAGCCGGGATCACCCGTGTATTCCTCCTTGAGCACTTTGATGGCGACAATGCGGCCAAGGATCAGGTCTTTGGCTTTCCAGACTTCTCCCATGCCGCCGATCGCAATGCGCGTGGTCAGCTGGAATCTGCCGCCGAGGGTGATTCCTGAAGTAGGCCTCACTTATTCAACACCGCCTCAAAAATCTTTTTCGCGTTCGGACTGGTTAAGTTTGCGCCGGTGGTGATGTCTACGCCTTCCATGACGATGGTGACAGCCACCTGCGGGTCATTTGCCGGGGCAAACCCGGTAAACCATGAGTTGTTCAGGCCGTTGCCGAGCTCCGCGGTACCGGTCTTGCCGGCCACCTGAACGCCGGGCACGGCCGCGCGGCTGGCGATGCCGTCGTCAACGACGCTGACCATCCACTCGTTGATCTGCCGCGCGATCTCCGGAGTCGTGGCGGTGCGCAGCGCCTGGGGCTTGGGCTCGCTGATCGCCCGCAAGTCCGGGGACCGTACGGCCTTGATCAGGTTCGGCTGCATCTGCACTCCGTCGTTGGCGATCGCGGCCGTCATGGTGTTGATCTGGAGCGGTGTGGCCCGGACGTCCCTCTGGCCGATCGAGGACTGCGCGAGCCCGGCCTCGTCTAGCGGATCGCTCGGGAAGAAGCTCGGCGCGCTGTCCAGCTTCAGCTGGTCGCCGAAGTCCTGGCCGAAACCGAACTTCTCCGCCTGGTCCCCGATGGCCTTCTGCCCCAGGTCCAGGGCGATGCTGGCGAACGGCGTATTGCAGGACTGCTGCAAGGCAAACGCGAACGACGCCGTCGTACGGGTGTAGCAGTTGCCTCCCGCATAGTTGGGGAGCTTGTACTCGATACCGGGGAAGGACATCTCTGCCGGGTTGGGCAGGACGCTGTCCTTGTTGTACTTCCCCGAATTCAGGGCCGCGGCCGTGTCGATGAGCTTGAAGACCGACCCGGGCGCCAGCAGCGCCCCGGTGGGGCCGCTGACATTTTGGTTGAGGTTGATGCCCGGGATCTGGTTCAGTTCGTTGTAGTTGGCCTGTTCGGCGGCCGCGTCCTGGGTGGCAATCAGGTTGGGGTCATAAGACGGTTTGGACACCATGGCCAGGACCGCCCCCGTCTTCGGATTGGTGACCACGATCGAACCGCGCTGGCCGTCCGGGATGAGGTCGTAGGCAAGCTTCTGGATTTTGGGGTCCAGGGTCAGTTCCACGGATGCCCCCTTGGGCTGGTTGCCGAGGAACAGCTGGCCCACCCGGTCCAGGAACTGCTGGTCCGAGCTGCCGGCCAGCACATCGTTCATCGACTTTTCGAGTCCGGTGAGGCCGTAGTTCTTGGAGAAATACCCGGTGATGCCCGCGTAGAGCTCGGGCTGGGCGTATGTCCGCTGGAATTTGCAGCTCTCCGTGGCAGGCACGGACTCTGCCACCGGGCTGCCGCCGACGATGATGGCGCCGCGGTCGTTGCAGTAGTTCTGCAAGATGGCGCGTCTGTTCCAGGCGTTGGCTTTGAGGTCGTCGGCGCCAACCACCTGCACGTAGCTGAGTGCGCCGAAGATCAGCACGAACATTGCGATCGCGGCGATCCATGAATTGCGGATGGCCTGGTTCACAGCTGTTTCACCGCCTCGGTGGGTGCGTCGGGAGTGGTTCGGGGGTCCGGAGCCGGTTTGGCCGGCATTGCGGGCAGTTTCCTGCCCGCGCCCGGTTCCTGGCCGGGCGGCAGCGGCGTGGTGTCTACCGGACCGCGTGCGGTGTGCGAAATCATCAGCAGCAGGCCCACAATGATCCAGTTCGCCAGGAGGGAGGAGCCGCCGGCGGCGAGGAACGGCGTCGTGAGTCCGGTCAGCGGGATCAGGCGCGTGACGCCGCCGATCACCACGAAGCACTGCAGCGCGATCGCGAAGGAGAGCCCGGTGGCGAGCAGCTTGCCGAACGCGTCGCGGGTGCCCAGCGCGGCGCGGAAGCCCCGGGTGAACAGCAGCAGGTACATCAGGACGATCGCGAAGACTCCGATCAGGCCGAGCTCCTCGCCAAAGGAGGCGATGATCATGTCACTGTTGGCGAAGGGGACGAGGTTGGGCCGGCCCTGGCCGAGGCCGGTGCCGACCAGCCCGCCGTTGGCCATACCAAACAGGCCCTCGACAATTTGAAGGCTGCCGCCGAACTGCCGGCCGTAGACCTCATCGGTGAAGGCGTTGAGCCAGCCGTCGATCCGCAGCGCCACGTGCGAGAACACGCGGGCCGCCACGAAGCCGCCCACGATGATCAGGACAAGGCCGATGATCACCCAGCTGATGCGGCTCGTCGCGACGTAGATCATGACAAGGAACAGGCCGAAGAACAGGATGGAGGAGCCGAGGTCGCGCTGGAAGACCAGCACGCCGATGCTCACGAGCCAGGCGGTGATCATGGGGCCCATGTCCTTGAACCGCGGGAACTGCACGGGGCCGATCTTGCGTCCGGCCAGCAGAATCAGGTCCCGGTTTGAGGACAGATAGCCGGCAAAGAAGATGGCGAGCGTGATCTTGGCGATTTCACCCGGCTGGAAGGTCATGGAGCCGATCTTGATCCAGACGCTCGCGCCCAGGACTTCGCCGGCCGAAATCCCGGGAACCAGCGGCAGGATCAGGAGGACCGCGCTGATGGCCAGCGAGATGTAGGTGAAACGGCGCAGGATTCTGTGGTCCTTGAGGAACCAAATGACGGCGATCGCCACTGCCATGGCCACCAGGGTCCAGCGCAGCTGGTTATTGCCGGTGTCCTCGCCCACGCGGTCGAGCCGGTGGATCATGGCCAGGCCCAGACCGTTGAGGGCGACGACCAGCGGAAGTATTACCGGATCGGCATATTTTGCGCGGATCCGCAGCACCACATGGAAGGCGAGGGCTGCCAGCGCCAGGAGTCCGGACTGGAACCAGAAGTCAGTGTCGAACGCTTTCTGCCGGTCCACGCCGACGAGGGCCTGGGCTCCGATGCCGACAGCCAGGGCCAGGACCAGAAGGACCAGCTCCGCGTTCCGGCGCGGCCTGGGCACGGGGTCGATGGGTGTCATTTGGCCCCCTCGCAATTCGTAGTCGGAGTGGGGGACGGCGACGGTTTCGCCGCGCCCGGGGCCGCCGTGGCGCCGGGCGAGGCTTTGGCGCTTGGTGTCGCCGTGGCGCCGGGGGTGGCGCCGGCTGTCGCCGCGGGCGACGGCGTGAGGCACTCGTCGGCCGGGGCGGTGGTGCCGGTCCGCTCAAGATTCTTGACGATCCGCTGCGCGTCGTAGAGATCGCGGGCGGGCACTGTCTGACGCACCCGCTGCTGCGAAAATTCGGGAAGGTCGGACATCTTGATATCGGTCACCGCTTCGAGGGTGGAAAGCTGGATGGGTCCGAGGCGCTGGGAGACCCCGTTGAAGATCGCCACATGCTGATCGTGTTCGCCGATGTAATAGCGCGTCTGGGTCCAGGCGTAACCAAGCCACAGACCAACGGCCAGCAGCGCGACGATCGCGGCAGCAACGGAGATGGTGAGCCACCGGCGCGGCCGCCTGACGGGCCCGAAATCTTCGGCGTCCTCGCGGCCCTGTTCCGACTTGTGCGTGAGTACCGTGGCTGCGCGCCGGGCCACCGTGCGCCCGGCGATCGAGGGGATGGAGCCCGATTCCGCTGCCGCTGCGGCGGCTCCGACCAGTTCGTGGGGGCGGGTAGAGAGTTCTTCGCGGAGGACTTCGGCCGAGAGATGTTCACCCAGGTGCGGGTCGGTGGTGGGCTCCGGTTCTTTGGCCCCGGCGGCCTTGTCCGTCTCCTTGCCACTGCCGGCGGAATCAAGGGCAGAGGCCGCTGCCGGCGCGGCTAGCGCGGCCGCAGCCGCAGATTCGGTGGCGTTGCCGGCGTCGGGCGTCTTTGCTGGCTCGGCGGACGACGTCGCGTCGCCGAAGGTGCTGCCGGTCAGCGGCCCGGCGGAGGCGGCTGGCGCCGACGTCCCGGCGGCCGCGGCAGGCAGGGGGACGACGTCGACGGCGGCGGTCCGGACGTCGTCGGGCATCTGTTCGCCGATGTCCAGCACAATAACTGTCACGTTGTCCGGGGCGCCGGCCTCGAGTGTCAGTTCAATGAGCCGTTCGGCGCATTCGTTCAGGTCCTTCGTCTCCCGAACCGTGCGTTCCACGACGTGGCCGGCCACGTAGTTCAGGCCGTCAGAGCACAGCAGCCAGCGTTCCCCGGCCTGGACGGCCAAGGTGTCGAGGTCCAGCTCCGGGCTGGCGTCGACGTCCCCCAACACGCGCATGAGGACGTTCTTATGCGGATGCGTTTCGGCTTCTTCGGGGCGCAGGCGGCCTTCGTCGATGAGCCGCTGGACAAACGTGTGGTCCACGCTGACCTGTTCGAACTCGTCATCGCGCAGGCGGTAGGCCCGGGAGTCGCCGATATGGGCGAAATGGAGCTTGCCCTCGGCGAGCAGCAGGGCGGTCACCGTGGTGCCCATCCCGGCGAGCTTCGGGTTGATGTGGACCAGCTCGGACAACAGGGAGTTGGCAGTCTGGATTTCATCCGCGAGGACGGTGCCGGCGTCGCCGTCATAGTCGTCATGATCCAGATGGATCATGTCCAGGACAGTCGCGGCGGAGGCGACATCGCCGCCGGCGTGCCCGCCCATGCCGTCGGCAACGACAGCGAGGTGCCGGCCCACGTAGGCTGAGTCGTCGTTCTTGGCGCGCACGCGGCCGACGTCGGAACGGGCGGCGTAACGCATGATGAGCGGCCGCTTCGGGGCCGTCGTTTTGCCTTCGGCCCTGTCTGCGGGGCGATCCGGGGCAGCCACGGCTATGGCCTCAATTCGATGACCGTCTTGCCGATTCTCACGGGGACACCCAGCTCCACCGGGAGGGCCCGGGTCAGCTGCTGGTCTGCCAGATACGTGCCATTAGTTGAGCCGAGGTCTTCGATGAACCAGCGGCTGCCCTGCGGAAACAGGCGGGCGTGGCGGCCCGAGGCGTAGTCGTCCTCGAGGACGAGGGTGGCTTCCTGCGCCCGGCCCAGGAGGATGGGGCTCGCTGCGAGGGGAATCGTGGTGCCCTTGAGCGGGCCCTCGGTGACGACCAGCTGGCGCGCCTGCTGCTTGACGGGGGCGGGCGGGGGCTCGGCGAGGGACGGATTCTTGCGTACCTGGCGTGCCGTCGGGGCTCCGGCCGCCGCCTTGCGGCCGATCATGAGATCACGGCGCATGGCAGAGACGATGCTAAAGATCAGCACCCAAAGGAGAATAAGGAACCCGAAGCGAAGTGCCGTAATGGTCAGTTCGCTCATGCGCGGCCGCCTGGGGTGGCGGGCAGTAGGCGGAAAATAATTTTGGTCCGTCCCATCGTGATCGTGGCGCCGTCGGCAAGTTCCGAACTGCCCACGATTTTTTGGCCGTTGACATAGCTGCCGTTGGTGGAACCGAGATCGATCGCCTGGGCTGTGCCCGGCCCCGTCCGGATTTCCAGATGGCGGCGCGACACACCGGTGTCGTCAATGAGGATGTCCGCTTCCGAGGACCGTCCGAGCACGATCGACGGCGCGTTCAGCGAGTAGCGCTGGCCGTCGATGTCCAGCACGGGTTGAAGCCGCGCCGGCTGGCGGGTCGGAGCGGCGGGAACATTGCCGTGCACGCCCGGCTGGGCGGGGACGGACGGGGCGGAGGCTTTCTCGGTCCGCGAGGTGATGTCGAAATCCCCCGCGCGGCGTTCGTCGTCGCGGCGGAAGCTGATCCGGACCGGCCCCTGCAGGGTGTAGCCCTGGCTGCGGACGTGATTGATGACGACGTCGCACAGCTCTTCCGCAAGGGGTGTGCCCCATTCCTGGGCGCGCTGGAAGTCCTCGTTGCTGAGGAGCACATCAAAGACGTTGGGAGCCAGGGTGCGTCCCGCGGCGATGGTGATGGCCTTGTTGTCCACTTCGGTGCGGAGGCGGCTGGCGATCTCGACAGGCTCAACCTGGGCGCGAGAACCGGTGGAGAAGACTCCGCGGACGGCCTTTTCGATGCCGCGCTCGACTTTGTCCAGCAATCCCATGGTCCCTCTCCTTTCCTGATAGCTGCGGGGCAGCGTTCGTTCCGGAACTCGGTTTCCAACTTTTGCGAGCCCGCTGTCAGCGGACACTCCTACATCAGATACTACTGGGCGTGTCTGGGAATGACCTCAACGGGCGTCGTCGGTCCGGCACCGAAAAGTGCGGCGGTCACGCCCTGACGTGCGCGGACATCCCTGGTGCGGCCGCCCCGGCGGGAGCTGCCACGAAGCCCGGCAAACCCGGCCGCGGGGCCAGGTAATGACGCGACTAGCGTGGCCCTGCGGGGGGCCTTCCGGCCCGATTGGTGTTTTCCCGCAGTTGTCCGTTATGCTTGATCTCGCTGCTTTTACGAGGTTGGCGGTCCGGGAAACCGGCCCTCTCCGAGTGGAAGAAGTTGCGCGCGAGTGGCGGAACGGCAGACGCGCTGGCTTCAGGTGCCAGTGTCCGAAAGGGCGTGGGGGTTCAAATCCCCCCTCGCGCACGCAATTGAAAGAACCCCGGTCTTCGGACCGGGGTTCTTTTGTTTAACCGCCAGCCCTGGTCCGGGTTATGGGACCCCTGTCGTCCGGCGTCGGGTTTTCCCCAACTTTGTCGGCTCGGGCCGGCGTGTTGCACCGAACCGCAGGCCTTCTGGCGGCGTCATGCCATTGAAGGTGGGGAAAACCCGCGGCGGAGATCAACCAGCACTGCAACGTGAACTGGAACGAACCGAGAGTTAACTTCACGGAAACGGCAGGGCGCGGATTCCTGAAACAACCGTTCCCTAGGGTCAGTGCCAGACGGCCCCGCGGGGGCCGCTTTTTCATGCGACCGCCTCCCGATTTGGAGAAGAAGAATGACGGTTTTTGGTTCGGAATTGCGCCCGACGCGTCGGATGCTGCTGGCAGGGATTTCCTCCGCGGCGCTCGTGGCCCTCACCGGCTGCGGCGGCGAGACCAGCGCGGCGACGTCGACGGCCAGCGCCGCGGCGGGGGACCTCGGCACACTCGAGGTGCAGTTGTCCTGGCTGAAGAACTCAGAGTTCGCCGGTGAATACTTTGCCGACAGCAAGGGCTACTACAAGGACGCGGGCTTCACGGCCGTCAACCTGATTGCCGGCGGCCCGGGCGGCGCTTCGGCGGAGACCATGGTCCTTTCGGGCAAGGCTCTGGTGGGCACGTCCTCGCCAGTTGGCGTGGCCCCGGTAGTGCTCAATGAGGGCGCGCCGTTGAAGATCATCGGCTCCACGTACCAAAAGAACCCTTTCACCATTGTTTCGCTCGCGGCAAAGCCGATCACCGCCCCAGGCGAGCTTGTCGGCAAGAAAATCGGGGTGCAGGCGGGCGTCAACGAGACGCTTTTCGATGCCCTCCTTGAGGTCAACAAGATCGACCCGTCCCAAGTCACGAAGGTGCCCGTGCAGTACGATCCCCAGCCGTTGCTCAACGGTGACGTCGAAGGGTTCTTCGCCTACCTCACCAACGAGGTGCTGACCCTCGAACTGGGCGGACACAAGACGGCCGTGCTGCCGTTCGCGGACAACGGCCTGCCCTTCATCGCCGAAAGTTTCGTCGCCACGGAAGATTCCATCAAGAACAAGCGGAAAGAGCTGAAAGCCTTCCTGGCAGCAACAGCCAGGGGCTGGAAGAACGCGCTGGCGGACCCGTCAGAATCAGCCAGGCTCGCCGTCGAGGTTTACGGCAAGGAACTCGGCCTCACGCTGGAGAAGGAAAAAGCCCAGGCCGAGGCGCAGAACAGCAAGCTCATCAAGACCCCGGACACGGACAGCAACGGACTGTTCTCCATCTCCAAGGACCTTATGGAGAAGAACATCGAAATCCTCAAGCTGGCCGGCTACGACACCACGGCGGAGACGATCTTCGACCTGACCCTCCTCGACGAGGTCTACGCCGAAAACCCGACCCTTAAGTGACCGCGCCCGGACATAAGTAGGACGAATGACTGATTTGAGCACGGCTGCCGTCCCGCACGGCATGCTCTCCGGAACCGGCATATCGCTCAGCCGGCTGGGCAAAAGTTTCAGCATGGGCCGCAAGCGTGTCGTGGCCCTGGAAGACGCCAACCTGATGACCTCGAAAGGAACGTTCCTGTCCCTGCTGGGGCCCTCGGGATGCGGCAAGTCCACGATTCTGCGGATCCTTGCGGGCCTGGAAACCCCCACGACCGGCCAGGTCACCGTGGACGGCCATACCCCGGCCGAGCTGCGCACCCGTCACGAGCTCGGCATCGCCTTCCAGGATCCGGCCCTCCTGCCGTGGCGAAGCGTGGTCTCCAATATCCGCCTGCCGTTCGAAGTGTCCGGTCTGCCCGTTGACCACGCCATGGTGGACGAGCTCGTGGGACTGATCGGCCTGAAGGGGTTCGAAAAAGCCAAACCGGCACAGCTCTCCGGCGGCATGCGGCAGCGCGTCTCCATCGCCCGGGCGCTGGCGCTCAAGCCCTCGGTGCTTCTGCTGGACGAGCCGTTTGGCGCCTTGGATGACATGACGCGCCAGCGCCTCAACCTCGAACTGCTGCGGATCTGGACTGAGAAGCCGGCCACCACGCTCATGGTCACCCATGGAATCGCGGAGGCAATGTTCCTCTCCGACGTGGTGGCCGTCATGAGCGCCAGACCCGGCCGGATCAAGGAAATCATCACTGTTGACTTGCCCAGGCCAAGGACACCGGAGATGATGCGGACGCCCGAGTTCCATGCCCTGTGCGACAGGGCTTCGGAGCTCCTGTTCGGCGACGCCGGAGCGCCCCGAGGGGAGGGATCTTCCCTTGACGAAGACTAAAACAGGGACAGCAGCCGCTTCCCGGCCGCTTCCGCCGTGGGCGGCGGGGGGACTCGGGGTGGCTGCGACCATTGCGCTTTGGTGGCTGGCCGCGGCCACCGTGCTGGCCGGAGTGGGAGCCGCCGCCGACGGAACGGGCGGCGCGGTCCCCACACCGGACGAGGTTTTCCGCCGACTGGCGAGCGACGGCGTCGGCTTCTACTGGCCCAACCTGGCCGTCACGGTGGCGGAAGCCTCCGCCGGATATCTCTGGGGCAACCTCGCAGCACTCCTGCTGGCCGGCAGCGTTCTGGTGCTGCCGGCCCTGGAGCGGCTGGTCACCCAGCTGGCCGTCATCAGCTACTGCCTGCCGATCGTGGCCATCGGGCCGCTGGCCTTCATCGTGATCGGATCTCCCGCGCGCGGCCAGGCATCGGGAACGGCCGTGCTCCTGGCAGGCATCTCCGTCTTCTTCACCACGGTGGTGGGCGCCTTGTCCGCGCTGAAGAGTGCGGACAAGGCGAGCCTGGACCTCGTCACCGTCTACGGCGGCGGCAGGTTCCAACAGCTCATCAAGGTGCAGCTCATCTCTGCACTCCCGGGGATCCTCAACGCACTCAAGATCGCCGTTCCCGCCGCCGTGCTCGGGGCAGTCCTGGGCGAATACGTGGGAGGTGTGGACCGCGGGATCGGCCCGGCACTGGTCAACGCGCAGCAGAATCTCGAAATTGCCCGGGCCTGGGGGGTGGCCCTGGTTGCGGGACTCCTGGCCGGGGCCGGCTACGGCGTACTTGCCGTGCTCGCACGGTTCGTCGCTCCGTGGAGCGCAGGCCGCCAGGGGACCTCACGATGACATCGCAGGCGCAGCGTCTCGGCGCCCTGAAAAGTCTCGGCCGTGCGGCCCTGGGGCTGCTGGTCTCGCTGGCCGTGGTGCTGCTGCTGTGGGTGGCGCTGCTGAAGCTCTTCAACATCTCGCCTTTCGTGGGCAAAGGCCCCCTGGATGTCTTCAATTTCCTCTTCACCGTTCCGGCGTCGGCCGGCAACAGGCTCGCCGTGTTGCAGAACCTCGGCCAGACCATGATTGACGCCTCTCTTGGATTTGCCGCGGGGATGGTGGGGGCAGCCGTGGTCGCGGGCGTTTTTGTCCTCTTCCGCGGAGTGGAAAACGCCCTGATGCCGATCGCCATGCTTCTGCGTTCCGTGCCGCTGGTCGCCTTGGCGCCGATTATCATCCTGATTTTCGGACGGCAGGAACCGGCCGTGGCCGCGATCGGAGGGATCGTGGTGTTGTTTCCCGCCCTGGTGACGATCGTCTTCGGGCTCCGCTCGGCGTCGCCGGCAATGCTGGAGGTCGTTGATGTCTACGGCGGGTCCCGGTGGGCGGCCCTGAAGAAGGTGGCCCTGCCGTCGTCCCTTCCGGCCTTTTTCACCGCAGTCAAAGTCTCAGTCCCTGGAGCGGTGACGGGGGCCCTGCTGGCCGAATGGCTCGCCACCGGCAAGGGGATTGGCTACGCGATCATCTCGGCCGTCTCCCGCGCCAGGAACAACGAGGCGTGGGCAGCGGTGCTGGTCATTACGCTCGTGTCGATCATCCTGTACGCGATCGTGGCGACCCTGGAGGACGTCATGCTGAGGCGGTCCGGGCAGGCGCCGTCGACGTCGGCCTGACCGGCCGGTGTGCAGGGGAACCCGCGCACCGGCCCGTCCGACTCGTTCACCCGCACGTCGGCCGTCTAGGCGCCGCGGAGCGCCCCGAGCCCGGCGAGGAGCGCCTCGAGTCCCAGGCTGAACGCGACGTCGGCCGGTTTTTCGTCGCCTTCCTCAGCCAGGCGCTGGACTGCGGAGGTGAAATGCGGCGTCGAGGCGGCCATGCTGCCGGAATCGAAGATGTCCGCGGGAGCCGTGACGTCGTAGGCGGAGCCGAAGATGAAGGATTCTAACGCCACGATGGCCGGGATGATCCGTTCCTGCGGAAAGCCGGCGCGGCTGAATCCTGCGCTGACGGCCTCATACATGGCCAGCGTCTTGGGCGCATCGGCCACGGGCAGCACGGCGATGACGGGGATCAGCGGCGTGTGCTTGGAGAACACATCGCGGTAGCTCCACGCCCAGTCCCGGACGGCCTGTTCCCACGGGCCGGCACCGAAGGCCGCGACGTCCACGAACGAGGTCAGGTGGTCCTGGACGAGGACCAGCACCTCCCGCTTGGAGGAGACGTGGTTGTACAGCGCCGAGGGGGCGACGTTGAGGGTTCTCGCCAGGGCAGCCATGGTGAAGCCGTCGTAGCCGCTCTTGCCGATCAGCTGCAGGGCTGCCGATGTGATGCCGGCCTGGTCCAGCACGGCCGCGGCCGGCCGGCCGACGCGGCGGCGCGGATTGGTGGCGGAGCTGTGCGGATCCGCGGGGGCGCTGGTTGCTGCCGTCATTCCTGGCCTTTCTGCTCAGCTTGGCTGGCGGTTTCGGATGTTCCCATTCTGCTCCCACTTTACGGCCGAAATTTTCTTTGCCGGGGGTCTTCCCCAATCCGGCTGAAAGTCCTATCATCATAAATGAACGTCATTCATTTAGTGGTCCGCATCACCCGAGCGGCCACGGGGAGGAATCATCATGCTGGAACTTGACCGCGACGTCGTCATCGTCGGAGCAGGCCCGTCCGGGCTGACCGCCGCACGCCAACTGAAGAAGGCCGGACTGAGCGTCGCGGTGCTCGAGGCGCGGGACCGCGTCGGCGGCCGGACCTGGACCGACACCATCGATGGCGCCATGCTCGAAATCGGCGGCCAGTGGGTTTCGCCGGATCAGACGGCGCTCCTTGCGCTGATCGAAGACCTTGGACTGCAGACCTACTCCCGCTACCGCGACGGCAAGTCCGTCTACATCGGCGCGGACGGCAAGCGCACCCTCTACACCGGCGAGACCTTCCCGGTCAGCGAAACTACGGCCGCCGAAATGGACAAGCTCACGGCCCTGCTGGACTCCCTCGCCGCGGAAATCGGTCCCGAGGAGCCGTGGGCACACCCCAAGGCCCGCGAGCTGGACACTATTTCCTTCCACCACTGGCTGCGGCAGAATTCCTCAGATGAGGAAGCCTGCAACAACATCGGCCTGTTCATCGCCGGCGGCATGCTGACCAAGCCCGCCCACGCCTTCTCCGCCCTGCAGGCCGTCCTGATGGCAGCCTCCGCCGGGTCCTTCACCAATCTCACGGATGAGGACTTCATCCTGGACAAGCGGGTTGTCGGCGGGATGCAGCAGGTCTCGCTGCTGCAGGCAGCGGAACTCGGGGACGACGTCGTCCTGGACAGCCCGGTCCGCACCATCAACTGGACCGAAGACGCGAGCGGCGCACACCGTGTCACCGCCGTCTCCGAACGGGCCATCGTGAACGCCCGCTTCGTCATCATGGCCGTGCCGCCGAACCTCTACTCCCGGGTGTCGTTCAACCCGCCGCTGCCCCGCCGCCAGCACCAGATGCACCAGCACCAGTCGCTGGGCCTGGTCATCAAGGTCCACGCCGTCTACAGCACGCCGTTCTGGCGTGAAGACGGCCTGTCCGGCACCGCGTTCGGCGCCGGCGCCCTCGTGCAGGAGGTCTACGACAACACGAACCACGAGGACCCCCGCGGAACGCTGGTGGGCTTCGTCTCGGACGAGAAGGCCGACGCCATGTTCGAACTCAGCGCGGAGGACCGCCGCCGTGCCATTCTCGAATCGATCGCGTCCTTCCTCGGCGAAAAGGCCCTGGATCCCGAGGTCTACTACGAGTCCGACTGGGGCTCGGAGGAATGGACCCGCGGAGCCTACGCCGCAAGCTACGACCTCGGCGGGCTGCACCGATATGGCAAGGACCAGCTGAAGCCGGTCGGCCCCATCTACTGGTCCTGCTCCGATCTCGCGGCAGAGGGATACCAGCACGTCGACGGCGCCGTCCGGATGGGACAGGCCACGGCGGCCCGAATTGTCGCCGCCGCGGACCGCGCGTCGGTCGCACGGTAGATAACCCCGAAAAAGTCAGTTCATTGTAGTGAGGAGAGCGGCCAGATGCGTTACGTAGTGGGGTACTCAGCCGATGCAAGAGGCCACGATGCGGTCAATCTGGCCGTCTCCCTGGCGCTGGGGCGCGGAGCCAGCCTGGACCTTGTGCTGGTGGTTCCCGAAGTGCAGCAGTTCGGGGCCGCCCACGCGCCTAAGGCCGGCTTCGAGCACGTGCTCAACGATCAGGCCCAGGAGTGGCTGGACCAGGCGCTGGCGCTGGTTCCGCCCGGCGTCCCGGCCAAGGCGCATGTCCGCAGCGGTGATTCGGACGCGCACGCGCTGATCGAGGCGGCCGAGGAGTTCGGGGCCGACATGCTCATCATCGGCGCAACCAGCAGCGGGATCTTCAAGCGGTTCTCGATCGGGTCGGTGGCCAGCGCCCTGCTCCACGCCTCGACCGTTCCGGTGGCCCTGGCGCCGCACGGCTACCACCGCCAGGAGGCCTTGACCCGGATCAGTTGCGGGCTCGGAAACCGGGCGGGCGCCGAGAAGCTGCTCGATTTCGCCCTCGGCATGGCTGCGAACCGTGAGGTTCCGCTGCGCGTGGTGTCTCTGTTGGCGCTCGACGGCGGCGATGAGGCCGCTGCTGCCGGTGCCGCCGACGCAGCCCGGGAGTACGCGGCGAAGCACCTTGCCGCGGCCCTGCCGGGCGGTGAACAGGAGGTCCGCGAGGAAGCGAAGGCGGAAGTCGTCGTCGCACAGGGCCGCAGCATCGAGGAAGCGGTGGACCGCCTCGACTGGGAGGACGGCGAGGTTCTGCTGATCGGATCGAGCCGGCTTGCCCAAGGCCGGTCCATCTTCCTCGGCAGCACGGCCAACCGCATTCTGCGTGCCCTGCCGGTGCCGATGATTGTGGTCCCGAGTGACTATGAACTCAAGCAACCCAACCATTCGGCGTCGAATGACGTCACCCGAGAGGCAGAAAAATGAGCGCCGACCACGCGATGTCCCATGCGTCGCAAACCGGACAGAACACCGAAGACCACCACGGACTGAGCGAGAAGGGCCTGAAGGCGGGATCGGTGGGGCTGATTGGCGCCGTCGTCATCGGCGTTTCCTGTATCGCCCCGGCGTATACCCTCACGGCGGCCCTGGGGCCCACCGTCGCCGAGGTCGGCGTGCACCTGCCGGCGGTCTTCCTGGTCGGTTTCATCCCCATGCTGCTGGTGGCGTTCGGCTACCGCGAGCTGAACAACGCCATGCCTGACGCCGGCACGTCCTTCACCTGGGCCTCGAGGGCCTTTGGCCCGTGGCTGGGGTGGATGGGAGGCTGGGGACTGATTGCGGCGACCATCATCGTGCTCTCGAACCTGGCCGCCGTCGCGGTGGACTTCTTCTACCTGATGCTGTCCCAGATCTTCGGCAATCCGGAGCTCGCCGACCTCACCAAGAACCTGCCGCTGAATATCGCCACCACGCTGGTGTTCATCACCCTCGCATGCTGGATCTCCTACCGCGGCATGGAAACCACCAAGACGGTCCAGTACGTGCTCGTGGGCTTCCAGCTGCTGGTGCTCGGCTGGTTCGCGGTGGCCGCGTTCAGCCACGTTGCCAACGGAACTGCCTTTGACGCGACCGCAATCGCCCCGGACTGGTTCAATCCCTTCGCGGTGGAGTCATTCTCCGCGTTTGCGGCCGGTGTTTCGCTGTCCATCTTCATTTACTGGGGATGGGACGTCACGCTGACCATGAATGAGGAGACCAAGAACCCGGAGAAGACCCCGGGGCGTGCCGCCACAGTCACCGTCCTGGTCATCGTGATCATCTACATGACCGTTGCCCTGGCTACGCTCTCCTTCGCCGGGATCGGCACAGAGGGGCTGGGCGCGGGAAACCCGGAGAACCAGGCCAGCATCTTCGCCGTCCTCGCCGGTCCGGTGATGGGCCCCTTCGCCATCCTGATGTCCCTGGCCATCCTGAGCAGTTCGGCGGCTTCGCTGCAGTCCACGTTCGTCTCGCCGGCGCGGACCCTGCTGTCCATGGGTCACTACAAGGCCCTGCCGCAGAAATTCGGACGGATCAGCCCCACGCACAAGTCGCCGAGCTACGCCACGATCGCGTCCGCCGCGGCTGCCGCCGCGTTCTACGTCATCACCCGCACGACGTCGGAGAACGCGCTCTGGGACACCATCACGGCGCTGGGCCTGATGATCTGCTTCTACTACGGCATCACGGCGCTGGCCTGCGTCTGGTTCTTCCGGGCCGAGGCGTTCAGCGGGGCGCAGGCGTTCTTCTTCAAGTTCCTCGCACCCCTCCTGGGCGGCGTCATCCTGCTGGTCATGTTCTTCAAGACCGCCTACGACTCCATGGATCCGGCGTACGGCTCGGGCTCCTCGATCGGCGGTCTGGGCCTGGTGTTCATCCTCGGCATGGGCGTGATCCTGCTGGGTGTGGTGCTCATGCTGATCATGGCCAAGGTCCGGCCCGAGTTCTTCAAGGGCGAGGTGCTGTCCCGCGGCAATTGAAACCCCGGCCCGTTCCGGGAAGGTCCCCGTCCGGCAGCCGCTGGAAAGTAAGTACGCTTACCAATAGGCTGTCCGGAGGGGGACCTTCCTCCGTTGGAACGAGAACGAGGTGAGAGCATGTCGGATGCCGAAAGCATCAGCAAGGTCACGGGCATCATCAACGATTCGCACATCGGAATGCTGACCACCATCAACGAAGCAGGTACGCTCGTGAGCCGGCCGCTGGCCGTCCAGGAGGTCAAGGACGACGGCGACATGTGGTTCTTCACGTCGTCCACCAGCTCGCAAGTGGCCCACATCCGCGCCAACCCGGCGGTGAACGTTTCCTTCGGCAAGCGCACCGAGTGGGTCTCGGTGGCCGGAACCGCCGAGGTGGTGACCGACCGTCAACTGATCCACGACATGTGGAACCAGGTAGTGGAGGCCTGGTTCCCGGACGGTCCCGACACCCCGGAGGTGGTCCTGCTGCACGTCGACTCGGACTCCGCCCAGTACTGGACCAGTCCGGGCGGAACAGCGGCCACCGTGCTGCAGTGGATCAAGTCCAAGGTCACCAACAGCCGGATGAGCGTCGGCGAAAGCGCAACGGTAGACCTGTAACCCGGTGAACCGGGCCGGTCGCAGTGAACCTGGTGGTCGCACTGGACCGGGTTGTCGGATGACCGGGCTGCCCTAATCGATGATCTTCAGGCCGGTGCCCCAGTTGAAGCTTGGATATGCCGGGTTGGCCTGCAGCGCCATGACCAGGAGCTGAAAGCCCTCGAGTTCACGGGCATGGCGCAATCCGCCGACCTGGAGGGGGCGCAGCCCGGCCGCCTCGACGAAGGCCGTGACCTCGTTGCGGGCCTGTTCGGAGTCCGAGGCGATGAAGACATCCAGCGGCAAGCCGCCGGTGGTCCCGGCACCGAGCGGGCCGGCGAAGGTGGTGTTGAACGCTTTCACCACCCGTGCGCCCGGCAGCAGCGCGGCGATTTCCTCGGCGGCCGACGTCTCCGCGCCGACGGTCAGGGAGTCAAAGGTTTCCGTGTTGATCGGGTTGCTGATCTCCACCACGGTCTTGCCGCTGAGGGTGTCGCCGAAATGCGTGGCAACTTCCTTGGCCGGGCCGAAGTAGAGTGCCAGGACGACGATGTCGCCCTCGGGGACCTCGCTCAGGCCGCCGGAGGTGGTGGTGCCGCCAAGTTCAGCAGCGAGCTTGGCGGCATTCTCCGGGGTCCGGTCCAGGATCTGGACGGAGCGGCCGGCGCCGACGGCCCGCGTGCCGATCGCCCGTGCCATGTTGCCGCTGCCGATGATCGTGATGTCAGTCATGACGTTTCCTTCCGGGGTGGCCGGGAACTGCCGGATCGGCAATTCCGGAAATCAGCTGTGCGCGTGGTCCGGACCGGGCAGCCCAGCGGGGCTGACCCCGGCCGCGCGCTCGGCCGCCGCCAGGGCCCGTTCGAGCTGGTCCACGGCCGGGGCGTAGGCGGCATCGGCGCCGGCGGGGTCCGTGCGGCCGCCGAGGGGCTCGGCGGCCCTGATGGCCCGGATCAGGGCGGCCGTTTCCGGCTGCCGGGGATCGCTCATCGCGGGGTAGTCAATCGCATACCGAGGATCGAGTTCGTAGCGTTGCCATCGGGCCAGGGCAGCCTTGTGCCGCGCGGCGGCGGCCTCGTTCACGAGCCGCGTCGTCCTGCCGGCCCGGCGGGATTCCTGCCGGCGGAGCACCCGGGGCGCCGCGGCAAAAGCAGCCAGGGCTGTCCCGGCGGCCAGCATCCCGAGTGCCAGCCCGGCCCACGGCCACGTGAAGGAGGCAACGACGACGGCGGGCACCACGACGGCGAGCCCGGCGAAAACGTCCCAAAACGCGCCGTCGGCACCGTCTGAGGCGCCGGCGTCGGCTGTCAGGTGCTTGCGGGCGAGGTAGGCCGCAATGGAGGCCGCCCCGGCAACCACAATGGCGAGGGCGAGGAATTGCCAGGCCGCGAGGGCACCGGATTGTGAGAGCGACGTCATTGCACACCTCCGGCGGAACCGTCCCGGGCGGGCGCTGTTCCGCTAGTTCCATTGGAATGCCTGGCGGCGGGGCCGTCAATGCCCTGTCGGCCGGGGCGATGCCGGCCACCAACACAGGCCGCCAAGGCCGTGCTCGGGGGCCGCGCCGCGGTTCCGTCACTGATCCCCGCGGCGTAGCCTTGGGGCCATGCGACTGAAAATGTGCAGTATCCATGTCAAGGATCCGGCCTCGGCCCATGAGTTCTATACCGGCATCCTGGGGTTCGAAACCCTGATGGCCATGCCGGAGCACAACCTCTTCATCGTCAAGGATCCGGACGGTGCCGGTGGCGCCGGACTGCTGCTGGAGCCCAGCGACAACCCGATCGGGGCGGCCTACATGAACGGCCTGCACGATGCCGGAATCCCGGCGATCGTCTTCGGCGTGCCGGACGTGCGCGCCGAATACGACCGGCTGGCAGCCAAGGGCGTGATGTTCCAGGGCGAGCCGTCCGAGGGCCCCGGCGGGACCAGCGTGGTGCTGGACGATGGCTGCGGGAACTTCGTCCAGCTGCATCAGGACTAGCCCCCCGTAGTCGTCTCCAGGGCACAGGTGCTAGCGGCGCAGCTTGTCCGTGTCCGGGTGCTCGTCGCCGATATGACCGGGTGCGTTGGCGGCCAGGACCCGCGCCACGAAGGAGGCATACTCCTCCATGTAGTGGCGCAGCAGCTTGGCGGTGGCTTCGTCTTTGACCTCGCCGTCCTCGCCGTAGACCTCCGGGACGAACCGGATGTACGCCTCCGGCGCGTTGAGCTGCGGCGCGTCGAGGAAGCTCAGCACGCTGCGGAACGAGGACTGCATCACGGCCGTGCCGATGCCGCCGGGGGACGCGCCGATGATGCCGGTGGGCTTGCGGGCGAACGAGTTGGTGCCCCAGGGCCGGGATCCCCAGTCGATGGCGTTCTTCAGCGCCCCGGGAATGGACCGGTTGTATTCGGGCGAGACGAACAGGATGCCGTCGGACGCGGCGACAGCATCCTTGAGGGCCTGGCCTTCGGGTGGAAAGGCGGCATCAAAGTCCGGGCTGTATAACGGCAGGTCCTTGATGGGAATTTCGGTGAATTCCAGTTCCGCAGGTGCAAGCCGGATCAGGGCCTTGGACAGGGTGCGGTTGATGGAATTGCTCGAAAGGCTCCCGACAAAATATCCGATCTTAAAGGCCATGGCCTAGTTCCTTCCCGATGCTCCGCCGGTGGCTCATGAGATGGAGATTGAAATGGGGATCGGGCCGGCGCCCCGACTCATCCCGCGAGCATAGTCCTGCGTCCGCGGGATGAAAATAGGGGCCGGATAAGGGACCGGAAGGAAGCGCCCGCCGCTATTCGGCCTTGGCGCGGGCCTTTTTGGCGTCCTTCTTGGCGGCCTCGTCCTTGACGCGCTGGGCCTCGGCGCGGACCGCGGCGTGGGTGGAACGCTCGGCGACCAGCCAAGCCGGGGGAGCCTGGAGCAGCGCGGTGATTTCCGCCGTCGTCAGCGCTTCCTCAACGCCGCCGCGGGCCAGGCCGCTGATGGAGACGTTGAGCTTCTGTGCCACCACGGGACGCGGGTGCGGGCCGTTGCGGCGCAGTTCCGCGAGCCACTCCGGCGGGTTGGCCTGGAGTTCGGCGAAATCGGCGCGGGTGATGACCGAATCCTGGAACTCCTGGGGTGTCGCCGGAAGGTAAATGCCAAGCTTCTTGGCAACGGTGGCCGGCTTCATGGACTGGGAGTTTGCAGAGGTCATGCTTCAAGGGTATCCGGCCGGAGGCTGACTGGGCACCGGCACTGAGCCCTGCACCAGCCCGGGCGGTACTGTGAACATGTGTCCGCTCCTGAAGAATCACCCCAGACCCCCGACGAAACCGCCGCCCCGGCCGAAACAGCCGGGCGCGAGCTGCGTTTCGCATACGTCGCCGGCGTGACGCCCGGAAAATGGATCCGGCGCTGGGAAGAGCGGATGCCGGATGTGCCGCTGCACTCGTTCATGTCCGACGACGGCGCGCAGCTCGCCGTGCTCCGCGACGGCTCCGCGGACCTGAGCTTCGTCCGGCTTCCGGTGGAGCGCGAGGGCCTCAGCGTCATCCCGCTCTATGAGGAACAGCCCGTGGTGGTGGCCCCCAAGGGGCATGAGGTCTCCCTGTTCGAGGAAGTGGACCTGGCAGACCTGTCCGCGGAGACGTTCCTGGACGTGCAGGAACTCGGCGGCCCCGCGATGGCCCTGCAAGTGGTGGCCTCCGGTGCCGGCCTGGTGATCCTGCCGATGTCCGTGGCCCGGCACTTCAACGTCAAGGATACCGTGGCCCGGAAGCTCACCGGTGCGCCCGGCACTGAGATCGCCGTGGCCTGGCCCAGCGACACCACGGACGAGGTGATCGAGGAATTCATCGGGATTGTCCGCGGGCGGACTGCGGCGAGCTCCCGGCAGCCCTCCGCCCAGCAGGAGAAACCCAAGCGGGAGCCCAAGCCGGACCGGCGGGGCCCTGCGGTCAAGAAACCCAAGGTGGCCCAGCGCTATGCACCGAACCCGGACAAGGGCCGCGGCAAGGGATCCCGGAAAAAGGGGAAACGCTAGGGCATACGCAAGGTGCCTTGGTGCAGCCGCCGCTACTTGGCGCAGGCGTCCTGAAGGGCCTTGACGGATTCGGCCGGAACCTGGTCGCCGGAGTCGGCGATGCGGCGCAGCGGCGTTGTGATCTCAACGGGTGCGCCCGCGGTTTCCGCGCCCGCGACAAGGCCGCCCAGCAGTTCCTTGTCCTTGGCGCTGACCAGGCCGTCCTTCACGAGGTCGCAGGCCTGCTTCTTCACTTCACTGCCGGCCGCCGCGGCAACCTGGGATGCCCCGTCGTTGACGGCCTTTTCGGCAGCGCCCTGCACCTGACCGCAGCCGCTCAATGCGATTAACGAGGCGGCAGCGGCAAGGATGGCGAGGCGTGGTTTCATTTATCCACCCTAACAAGCACGGCTGGTGCCGGTGCAGGGGAAACGGGCAGTGCCAGGCCATAGCCGTCCGGGCACCGGCGCGCATAGGCTCGGTGAGTGGACATCGTCGAGTTCCTGACCGCACGGATAAGAGAAGACGAAGCTGCCGCCCTGAAGCTGCTCGGGGACCCCACGCTGGCCGTATCCGGCGAGTGGTATGAACGCCGCCTGCTTCGCGAGTGCGAGGCCAAACGCCGGCTGATCGACATCATCGAATCCGCCCGCCAGTCCGTCCTCGCCGCACTGGTCAGCCAGGAATCCGCCGACGCCGGCTGGGTGCCGGACGTCATTGAGTGGACCACCCTGTCCCTGAACACCCTGGCGCTGCCGTACGCCGACCACCCCGAATTCCAGGCCCGCTGGAGAATCACCGGGTAGCGGTTTGCTCGGGAGTCGCCGCCCGTGGCCGACGTCGCCTGGGACAAACTTCCCGCAGCCGGACAACAGGCCCTGGCCGAGCGAGCAGCCCCGGCAGAACCCGGGGTGGGCATCCAACCCGTACGCCGCGCCGGCGTACCCGGGCTCGGCAGCCGGGCCGGTGCCGGTGCCGCTCTGGGCACCCCGCTACGGCGCCTCCCTGCCGGAGGCCGTGTCGAGGTCTTCAAGAAGTACGCAACGTTCTCAGGCCGGGCCAGCCGGAGCGAATATTGGTGGTGGGCGCTCGTCTCAGGCCTCGTCTCACTTGTCCTGAACGCCTGCACGCTTGTCGCCGGCTCCGCCGGCGCGACGCTGCGCCCCGACGGCACCAGCGTCCCGGGCCCAGGGTATGTGGTCGGGCTCATTCTGTCCGTCATCATTTCCCTCGCCATCATCGTCCCGTCCCTGGCATTGTCCGTCCGGCGACTCCACGACACGAACATGAGCGGCTGGATGTATCTTCTGATCCTGATCCCGCTCGTCGGCCCCATCGTGATCATCATCCTCATGGCGACGGGTTCCAAGCCGGAGGGCCAGCGGTTCGACCAGCCGAGCTGGAAGGCGCGCAGGTTAACGGGCCGCCGGGGAGGTACGCCCCGGCGGCCCGTTAACCTGACCGGGCGGGCTTGAGCGCGGCAGCGCCAAGGTGCCGACACATGTGGTGCCGGAAACCTGCAGGAAACCTCACCGGCCTACGCTGGTCACACTGCAGCATCTGCGGTCCGCCAGCCGGTTCGGTTCTTGAAGGGATTCCGTCATGCACCTTTTGCCCCGTGAGCAGGAAAAGCTCATGATCGTGGTCGCGGCGGACCTCGCCCGCCGCCGCCAGGCACGCGGGCTGAAACTGAACTTCCCCGAGGCCGTGGCCGTCATCAGCTACGAACTGATCGAGGGTGCCCGCGACGGCCGGACCGTGGCGGAGCTCATGAGCTACGGAACCACACTCCTCGGCCGCGACGACGTGATGGAGGGAGTGCCCGAAATGATCCACGACGTCCAGGTCGAGGCCACCTTCCCGGACGGCACCAAGCTCGTCACAGTCCACGATCCCATCCGCTAGAGGAGCAATCGATGATTCCGGGAGAATATGTGCTCAGCGCCGCGCCGCTGGTGATCAACGCCGGCCGGGAAGCGGTGGAAGTCGCGGTGACCAACACCGGCGACCGGCCCGTCCAGGTGGGCTCGCATTATCACTTTGCCGAGGCGAACTCCGCGCTGCAGTTTGACCGGACGGCCGCGTACGGCCGCCGGCTGGACATTCCGGCCGGCACCGCCGCCCGGTTCGAGCCGGGGGACAGCAGGACCGTGCGGCTGATCGGACTCGCGGGCCGCCGCGAAGTCTACGGGCTCAGCAACGCCGTCAACGGCCCGCTCCACGAGACCGAACCCCTTGCTTCCGAGCTTCATGTTTCCGAACTCAAAGTTTCCGAACGGAAAGGTGACGCCCAGTGAGTTTCGAGCTCCCCCGCAGGCAGTACGCTGACCTCTACGGCCCGACGACGGGCGACGCCATCCGCCTGGCGGACACCGATCTGTTCCTCGAGATCGAGAAAGACCTCACCGTTTACGGCGAGGAAGTGGTTTTCGGCGGCGGTAAGGTGATCCGCGACGGCATGGGCCAGAACGGCCAGGCGACCCGGGACGGGAACGACAGTACTGGTTCCGGCAGTGTTGGTTCCGGCGGTGTTCGTTCCGGCGGCGGAGTCCCGGACACCGTGATCACCAACGTGGTGGTGCTGGACTACACCGGCATCTACAAGGCCGACGTCGCGCTACGGGACGGGCACATCTTCCGGATCGGCAAGGCCGGCAACCCGCAGATCACCGACGGCGTGGACATCGTGATCGGAGCGAGCACCGAGATCATCGCGGGCGAGCGGAAGATCCTGACGGCCGGCGGGGTGGACTCGCACATCCACTTCATCTCCCCGGACCAGGTCCCCGCCGCCCTGTGCAGCGGCGTGACCACCATGGTGGGCGGCGGCACAGGCCCCGCCGAAGGCACCAAGGCCACCACGGTCACCCCCGGAAAATGGCACATCCAGCGCATGCTTCAGGCCGCCGAAGGGCTGCCCATCAACATCGGCCTGTTCGGCAAGGGGCACGCGTCCGCCCTCGAACCCCTGGCCGAGCAGATCCGCGCCGGCGCGATCGGGCTGAAAGTCCACGAGGACTGGGGTTCCACGACGTCCTCGATCGATACCTCGCTGCAGGTCGCGGACGAGTACGACGTCCAGGTGGCCATCCACACCGACACCCTCAACGAGTGCGGCTTCGTGGAGGACACCATCCGGGCCATCGACGGCCGCGTGATCCACACCTTCCACACCGAGGGCGCCGGCGGCGGCCACGCCCCGGACATCATCAAGATCGCCGGACTGCCCAACGTCCTGCCGGCGTCCACCAACCCCACGCTTCCGTACACGCGCAACACCATCGAAGAGCACCTGGACATGCTCATGGTGTGCCACCACCTGAATCCGGATATCCCGGAGGACGTGGCGTTCGCGGACTCCCGCATCCGGGCCGAGACCATCGCCGCGGAGGACGTCCTGCAGGACCTCGGCGTCTTCGCGATCACATCCTCGGACTCCCAGGCCATGGGCCGGGTGGGCGAGGTGGTCATCCGCACCTGGCAGGTCGCCGACAAGATGAAGAAGCAGCGCGGTGTTCTCAAGGACCCCGACGGCGGCGTGCACGGGGCCGCCTCCGGCCTGGGCGCGGAGAGCGACAACTTCCGGTTAAAGCGGTACGTGGCGAAATACACGATCAACCCGGCCATCGCGCAGGGCATGGCCGACTCGATTGGCTCGGTGGAGGTCGGCAAATTCGCCGACCTGGTGCTCTGGGATCCGGCGTTCTTCGGGGTCAAGCCGGAGCTGGTGCTCAAGGGCGGCCAGATTGCCTACGCCCTCATGGGGGACGCCAACGCCTCCATTCCCACGCCGCAGCCGCGCACCATGCGGCCGATGTTCGCGGCCTACGGCAAGGCTTTGCAGCAGTCCTCCATCACCTTCCTCTCCCAGGCCGCCATCGACGCCGGGGTCCCGGCGGAGCTCGGCCTGGAAAAGGTCATCCGGCCGGTCTCCGGCATCCGCAGCCTCACCAAGACGGACCTGAAGTACAACGGCGCCACCCCGGACATCGAGGTGGATCCGGAAACGTATCAGGTGACGGTCGACGGCGAGGACGTCACGTGCGAACCGTCAGACGTCCTGCCCATGGCGCAGCGCTACTTCCTTTTCTAGGCTTCAAGAGGAGACGACCATGATCATCGAAAAGGTCCTCGGCAACACCCACGACCTTCCGCCCGGGCCGGACCCGTACTTCGGGCTCCACCGGGAAAAGGTGGTCCTGCCCAGCGCCCAGCTGGTCAAACGCATCCAGCGCGTCACCACCGACCACGGGAAGGAACTCGGCATCCGCCTCCCCGCCGGGTCCGGGGACCTGCGCGACGGCGACATCCTGCACGTGGCCGGGACCAACATGATCGTGGTGTCGGTGCTGCCCACCGACGTCCTGGTGATCGCCCCGCGCTCGATCCACGAGATGGGGGTAGTGGCGCACTCCCTGGGCAACCGGCACCTGCAGGCCCAGTTCTTCGAAGCTTCCTCGGAGTACGGGGCCGAGGTCATGGTGTGTCAGTACGACCACACTGTGGAGGACTATCTCAAACACGTCGGAGCGCCCTACGACCGCCAGGAGCGCGTGATGCCCGTCCCCTTCCGCCATGCCGAACACTCGCACTAGCCTCTGCCGCAGCGGCTGGGGCGCCGTGGGCGCTGCGGCGGGTGATAGGGGTCGTGCCCGTCCCCAGCCGCTCCGAACTCTCGCAAGCTCGAGTCGGGGCCCTCGCGGCAGTGGGCCCCCCGCGGTGCCCGCCACGCAGCGACCCCTATCACCCGCCTCCGCAGATTCGACTGCTTGCCTTGCGTCGTGGGGCCCGTAATGACTTACCAGCTCGCATTGCAGCAGTTGACGGATTCCGCCTTGCCTACCGGGGCGTTTGCTCACTCTTTGGGGTTTGAGGGCTACATTGAGCGCGGGCTGGTGCACGATGAGGAGTCGTTTGGGGTGTGGCTGGCGGCGTTTGTGGGGCAGCAGCTGACTTATTCGGACGCCTTGGCCATCCGGTTCCTGTATGAGGGCGGTGCTATTGCCGAACTGGACGGGCTGTTGACCGCCCAGTTGCTGCCACGGCAGCTGCGCGAGGCCAGCATCAAGATGGGCGGCCGGCTGCTGGAGATCGGCTCCGAGATCTTTCCGTCCGCTGAACTGGCGGAGTACCGCGTGCTGGTGAGTACCGGCCGCGCCGCCGGCCACCAGCCGCTGGCGTTCGGCGTCGTCGCCCGGTCTCTGGGGGTTCCGCTGTCCGCAGCCATGGCCGCCTACCTGTTCGCAGCGGTCACCTCCTTGACGCAGAACGCCGTCCGGGCGATCCCGCTGGGCCAGAACGCCGGTCAGCGGATCCTGCGGAAGGCGGCCGACGACGTCGCTGCCGCGGCCGAGCGGGTCAGCGACCTCACGCCCGACGACTTCGGGGCCGTCAGCCCCGGGCTGGAAATTTCGCAGATGCGGCACGAACGCCAGCGCGCCCGCATGTTCATGAGCTGACCGAGCACCACGAGAAATATGTCTGGAGAAGAATATGTCTGAACCCATCAAGATCGGCATCGGCGGCCCGGTGGGTGCCGGCAAGACCCAGCTCGTGGAGCGGCTCACCCGCCACATGAGCCGGGAGATCTCCATGGCGGCCATCACCAATGACATCTACACGATCGAGGACGCCAAGATCCTCGCCGCCAACGGGATCCTGCCGATCGACCGGATCATCGGCGTCGAAACCGGCGGGTGCCCGCACACCGCCATCCGCGAAGACACGTCCATGAACACCGCCGCCATCGAGGAGCTGAAGAAACGGCACCCGGATCTGCAGGTGATCTTTGTGGAATCCGGCGGCGATAACCTCTCCGCCACGTTCAGCCCCGAGCTGGTGGACTTCTCCATCTACATCATCGACGTGGCCCAGGGCGAGAAAATCCCCCGCAAGGCCGGCCAGGGCATGATCAAGTCCGATCTCTTCATCATCAACAAGACCGACCTCGCACCCCACGTCGGCGCGGACCTCTCCGTCATGGAGCGGGACTCTAAGGAATTCCGGGGCGAAAAGCCGTTCTGCTTCACGAACCTCAAGACCGACGAAGGGCTGGAGCGCGTCATCGAATGGGTGCGGCGTGATGTCCTGATGCTCGACCTGGCGCCATGAGCACGACGGGGGCAGCACCTACGGCGGTCACCTCTTCGGGGACGGTCCCGTCGCCGGGCGCTTCGCCGGGGATAAGGGGCCGTGCCCGTCCCCAGCCGCTCCCAACTCTCGCAAGCTCGAGTCGGGGCCCTCGCGGCGGTCGGCCCCCCGCGGTGCCCGCCACGCCGCGGCCCCTTACCCCCGGCTCCGCTTCTGCTGTCGAGTCACCGATGGGGGAACTTGAGTTACGGATCACCGCGCGTGCGGGAAAGTCCGTGGCTGCGCATCAGTACCATCGGGGGGCTTTGAGGGTCTTGCGGCCGCATTATCTGGATGACTCCGGGCAGGTTTGTTATGTGCTGGTCAATCCGGGCGGGGCTTATTTGGGGGCTGACCTCTATGTGATCGATGTGGAGGTGGCGGACGGGGCCAAGCTGCTGCTCGCCACGCAGTCGGCCACAAAGATCTACCGGACTCCGGATTCGTTTGCCGAGCAGCGGATGCGGCTGCGGCTCGGGGAGGAGGCCCGGTTGGAGCTCGCCCCGGATCAGGTGATCGCCTACCGGGAGGCCAGCTACCGGCAGAATACGCACGTCACGGTGCGGCCGACGTCGAGCCTCATCATGGCCGAGATTGTCACCCCGGGGTGGTCACCGGACGGGGCCGCGTTCCGGTACGAGGAGCTGCGGCTGCGGACCGAGATCAGGGTCGAGTCCGGGGGAGCGGGCGGGCTGCTGGCCCTGGACAACGTGCTTATCCGGCCGTCCGTGGGCGATGTTACGGGCATGGCGTTCATGGAGGGCTTCAGCCACCTGGGGTCGCTGATGGTGGTGGACCCGCGCGTGGACCAGGCACTCGCCGACGAACTGCACGGGATCACTGCCGGTTTCGACGCCCATACCGGCGTCTCGCTCACCGCCGCCGTGCTGGGAACGTCCGGGCTGGTGCTGAGGTCGCTCTCGAACAGCACGGAGGAACTGAGGCGTGTGCTGGGAGCTGCCACTGCCATGCTGCGGAAACGCTGGTACGGGCAGGATCCCCTGGATTTGAGGAAGTACTGATGGCCACGATGCAGCAGATGGCGGCGCTGCACCGGCTCTACCGCGAGCGGGCGCACCTGCCGCTGAGGACGCGGCTGCTGGTGACCTTCGGTGCGGTGGCCGCGCTCCACGCTGCCGCCGTCGCGCTTTTGGTCTCCGGTGCGGCCGGAGGCGGACAGCCGCTGGGCATCGGGCTGGTACTGACGGCCTACCTGGCGGGCGTGAAACACAGCTACGACTGGGACCACCTCGCGGCGATCGATAACTCCACCCGGAAGTTTGCCGCCGAGCGCCGCGATCCGGTCAGTGTGGGCTTCGCGTTCAGCCTGGGCCACAGTTCCGTGGTGGTCCTCGCCGGGGTGGCCGTGGTGGCGGGAGCCTCGCTGGTGGGCAGCTTCATGGCCGAAGGGACTCCCGGAAACCTGCTGCTGGGGATCATTGGCAGCGCGGTGTCGGGGCTGTTCCTGCTGGCCATGGGCGCCTTCAACGGCGCTGCTTTCCTCCGCACGCTCACGGTGTACCGGGGTGCGCGCAACGGCGCCACGGTCTCCCACGAGGACCTGGCCGCGAGCGGTTTCGTCGCCCGGCTGCTCGCGCGGCCGCTGGCCCGGGTCCGGCATCCCCGGAACATCTACGTGATCGGGTTTCTCTTCGGACTGGGCTTCGATACCGCCACCACGATCGGGTTGTTGGTTATGGCGGCGGCGGCCTCGCTGGCCGGCGTTTCCCCGCTCGCGCTGCTGGCGCTTCCGTTGGCCTTCGCGGCGGCCATGACACTGTGCGACACCATCAACGGCGTGGCCATGATGCGGATGTACCGCTCCGCCCTGGCGGATCCAGGACGAAAACTCGGCTTCAACGCTGTCATCACCGGCATTTCTGCGGTGTCCGCCCTCTTCGTTGCCGTCATCACCCTGGGCGGGACCCTTCATGAGGCGTTCGGGCTCGGCGACCCGCTGACACGTTGGCTCGGGTCCGTGGACCTGGGCGGCGCCGGCCTGCTGCTCGTGGCTCTGCTGCTGTCCGTCTGGGCCGCAGCCGCGCTGCACGGCCGGGCAACCGCCCGCTACGGGCGCTGATCACAGCCGCCGCGCACCCTCTGCCGGCAGCACCGTGAAAACATCCGGCGCCCGCAGCCCGCGCCAGGCGAAGCCGGCCAGGACCGCGGACCGGGCCCGATCCGCGTCGGCCACCGGAACCAGGGCGATGGCGGAGCCGCCGAACCCGCCGCCTGTCATCCGGGCCCCGATGGCCCCGTTGGCGCGCGTGGCATCCACTGCCAGGTTCAGTTCCGGGCAGGAGATCTCGAAGTCGTCCCGCATGGAGCGATGGCTGGCGTCCAGCAGTTCCCCAATGGCCAGCGGCCCCCGGGCTGCGAGCAGTTCCGCGGTGCGGGCGACCCGTTCGTTCTCCGTGACGATGTGCCGGACCCGGCGGAACGTGACGTCATCGAGGATCCGCTCCGCCCGGGGCAGATCGGCGGCGGCGAGGTCGCGGAGGGCGCCGACGCCCATGGCCCGGGCGCCCCGGACGCAGGAGGCCCGGCGTTCGGCATACCCGCCGGTGGCGTGGGCGTGCGAGACCTTCGTGTCAATGACCAGGCAGACCAACCCGGATTCCCTCAGGCCGAGGGGCACCGGGCGGGAGCTGAGGTCGCGGCAGTCCAGGTAGACGGCGCAATCCTTGGTGCCGAGCATCGAGGCCGACTGGTCCATGATCCCGGTGGGGGCGCCGACCACGTTGTTTTCGGCACGCCGCCCAATGTCTGCCAGTTCGGGGCGGCCCAGCCCGGCTCCGGTGAGATCGGACAAGGCCAGGGCGACGGCGCATTCCAGGGCGGCGGAGGAGGACAGCCCGGCGCCGACCGGGACGTCGGAGGACACGAACAGGTCAAAGCCCGGCACCGTGATGCCGGCGCGTTCCAGCTCCCAGGCCACACCGGCCGGGTACGCGGACCAGCCGGCCGCCTGGTCCGGGGTGAACGTGTCGAGATCGAATTCCACTGCGTCAGCGTCGCCGAAAGATGAAATCAGCCGCACGGTGCGGTCCGCCCGTGCCGCCACGGCCACGGTGGTGGCGCGGTTGATGGCGAACGGCAGGACGAGGCCGTCGTTGTAGTCGGTGTGCTCGCCGATCAGGTTGACCCGTCCCGGCGCCTGCCACACGCCGTCGGCGTCGCGGCCGAAGTGGCCGGCGAAGGCGCGGGCCAGCCCGTCCGCCAGGGCTGTTGCTGTGGTGTCGGTGGGGGTCATGCCGTTCCTGTCCTGGCGTCCCGGAGCCGGGCCGCGACCTCTTCGGGGGTGGTGTCATTGATGAAAGCGCCCATGGCGGCCTCGGAGCCAGCCAGGAACTTGAGCTTGTCCGCGGCCCGCCGGGGCGACGTGAGCTGCAGGTGCAGGTACCCGGACCGGCGCAGCACCGGGTCAAGGGGGGCCTGATGCCAGGCGCTGATGTACGGCGTCGGGCTGCCGTACAGTGCGTCGAGCCTGCCCAGCAGGTCCGGATAGAGGACGGCGAGCTCGTCACGCTCGGCGCCGGTCAGCGCCGCCAGGTCCGGAACCTGGCGGTGCGGGACCAGGTGGATTTCCAACGGCCAGCGCGCGGCGAACGGCACGTAGGCGCTGAAGAACTCGCCCTCCACCACCATCCGGTCGCCGTCGGCTCGTTCACTCGCCACAATGCTCCCGGTCAGCGTGGCCGTCCCGCCCGCTGCCTCCTGGAACCGCCCGGCGGCCGCGGCCATCACCGCGGCCCGGGGCGTGACGTAGGGGTAGGCGTAGATCTGGCCGTGCGGGTGGTGCAGGGTCACGCCGATGTCCTGGCCGCGGTTCTCGAAGCAGAATACCTGCGCCACGCCGGGCAGGGCACTGAGCGCCCCGGTACGGTGCGCCCACGCGTCGATCACGGTGCGCACCCGCCGGGTGCTGAGCGCGGCGAACGTCCCCGTGTGCTCGGGGGTGAAGGCCACCACCTCGCACCGGCCGCCGGCCAGCCCGCGGCTTCCCCAGCCCGGCGCTGCCGGGGCAGAGGCGAAATCCGGGCCGAGTGACGGGAAGCGGTTTTCAAACACGGCGACGTCGTAGTCCGCGGCCGGGATCTCCGAGGGCCGCGCGTCGGTGCTCGGGCACAGCGGGCACTCGTCCGCCGGCGGAAGATGTGTCCTGTGCTGCCGGTGCGCGGCGACCGCCACCCATTCCCCGGTCAGGGCGTCGTACCGGATCTCCCCGGACGGGCCGCGTCCGGGAAGGTCGCGGCGGTCCCTGGACGGGCGCTGCAGGGGACGGGCGGTGTCGTCGAAATACAGGAGCTCGCGCCCGTCGGCGAGGCGCGTACTGGTCACCTCGGACACCGACGCCGGGGCGTCAACGCGGCTGATGATGCTGGTCATGGGGTTTCCTTCAGAGAGTGGGGGCGGGCGCTGCCCGGCCCGGAATCAGCGGTCAGACGGCCTGGACGTGCAGGAGCAGGGCGTGCTCCGGGTTCAGGGCCGGCAGGGGCAGGCCGACGTGCTGGAGGAAGGCGCCGGACGCGACGGCCCCGTCTTCGAGCCAGGCGGGCGGCCGGATCTGGGTGAAGGTGTGCGCGTAGTCGCCGTCGAGGGGTGTGGGCAGTTCGGCCCGGACACGGTAGGTCCGTTTCGGGTCAAGGCCGGGGAGCGAGGCCTGCCCGGGGGCTTCCGCCGGTGCGGAGGCCAGGGACACGGCCGCGAAGAGGGCCTCGCCGGCGTCGTGCGCCACCACACCGTGGATGCTCAGGGAGGGCTCGGCGGTGTCCGCGTTTACGCGTTTGCCGGAGTGGATCAGCGCGCGGTGGCGCTTGTAGAGCGCGATGGCCCGACGCAGCGTGGCCCGCTCCTCGCCCGTGGCCGCGCGGATGTCCCATTCCATGCCGAAGTGGCCAAAGAGGGCCGTGATGGCGCGGAACGAGATGTCGTGGGTGCGGGCCGTGGTGTGCGAGGTGGTGGGGCCGATGTGCGCTCCGACGAGCTCCGGGGGCAGGACCGCCTGGGTCCACCGCTGGATGGTCTGGCGCTCCAGGGCGTCATTGCAGTCCGAGGCCCAGACCCGGTCGGTGCGCTGCAGGATGCCGAGGTCCACGCGAGCCCCGCCGGAGGAGCAGCTTTCGATCTCCACGTCCGGGTGGGCTGCCTTGAGCGCGTCGAAGAGCCGGTAGGCCGCGAGGGTCTGGTCGTGGACGGACGGGCGGCCGCCGCGGCCGTGCTCGGTGAGGTCGCGGTTCTGGTCCCACTTGAGGTAGGCGATGGTGTTCTCGCCCAGCAGGGCGTCGAGGCGGTCGTAGATGTACTGCCAGGCTTCGGGGTTGGCGAGGTCCAGGACGTGCTGGTGGCGCCAGGTCTGCGGGAGCCGGCCGCCGTCCTTGTAGGAGAGCACCGACGGGCCCACGATCCAGTCCGGGTGCTCGCGGGCGACGTCGGAGTCCAGGTTGACCATCTCCGGCTCCACCCACAGGCCGAATTCCATGCCGTGGCCGGTGACGGCGTCGATCAGCGGGGTGAGGCCCCCGGGCCACAGGCCCTCGTCGACGTACCAGTCGCCGAGGCCCGCGTGGTCGTCGCGGCGGCCGCGGAACCAGCCGTCGTCCAGGACAAAGCGTTCCACGCCGAGCTCGGCGGCCGCATCGGCGAGTTCGAGCAGGGGTTCGAGGCGGTGGTCGAAGTACACGGCCTCCCACGTGTTGAGCACCACCGGGCGGACGCGCCCGGACGTGGTGTCCACGTGCTGCGGCCGGGCCCGGAACCAGTCGTAGAAGGCCTCGGTGATGCCGTCCAGGCCGCGGCCGGAGTAGGCGGCGAAGAGCGACGGCGTCCGGTAGCAGGTGCCGGGGTGGAGCACCACTTCGCCGGAGCCGAGCAGCTCCGCGGCGCCGAGCATGCGCCGGCCGTCGGCGAGGCTGTCGAGGTATTGCTCGTGGTTGCCGCTCCAGCCGAAATGCGTGGCCCAGACCTGGCCGCTGCGGTTGGAGAAGCCGGCGGTCCCGGCGGCGACCAGCAGCGAGGAATCGTGGCCGGTG
This sequence comes from Arthrobacter sp. NicSoilB8, assembly GCF_019977355.1. Classification (NCBI taxonomy): domain Bacteria; kingdom Bacillati; phylum Actinomycetota; class Actinomycetes; order Micrococcales; family Micrococcaceae; genus Arthrobacter; species Arthrobacter sp. NicSoilB8. Next base: position 56,811 of record NZ_AP024655.1, read on the forward strand.
CGGCCGTGCCGGCCGGTGCGGACCCAGGTGCCCTGCTGGAGGGCGTGCCGCTGCGGGTGCTTTTCACGGCACCAGCGTCCGGTGAGGTCGAGCAGTTCGGTGGCGTCCCGCGGAACCGGCAGCACCGAGGCCAGTTCCTCTAGCTGGTACGCGGCCGTGCCGCTGTTGGTGAGGGTGTGCGCCAGTTCCAGGAGGCCGCCCGGGTGAAGGGTGAGCTCGGAGCGGACCTCGAGTCCGGCGTCGGCGTCCCGGTGGATGATGAGGACCCCGCGGCCGCCGTCCTGCATTTCGGCGGAAACCACCCGCAGGGCCGGGGAGAAGTCCCGGCCGGGGGCGCCGTCGGCGCTGCGGTGCCCGCGCAGTCCCGGCCGCCCGGCCCAGCCGGAGGAGGCCTGCGGGAGCAGCCCTGCGGTGACGGGGATGTCGAGGGCGGAGTGGGTGACCGGCCCGCGGAGGATCGCCAGATCGGGGAGGTGGTCGCCGAGGTCGGCGCCCCAATGGACGATCTCGGCTTCGCCGGAGTCGAAGGCCAGCAGGAGGCTGGTGCCGGCAGAACGCAGGTGCACGGGGTGCATGGGGATTCGCTTTCAGTAGTGCGGAAGTCAGGTGCTGGTGCGCGGGATCCGGGGTGGGGACCCCGCGCACCGGGCGCCGCCGTAGCGGCATGTGGCTTCAGAGGCTTACTTGTTGAACAGGCTTATTTGTTGAAGAGGGAGTTGACCTGGTCGTTGGCCTGCGAGAGGGAACTGGCCGGCTGCTTGCCGGAGACCACGGCATCCATGGCCGGCTTCATGATGCCGTCCACCTTGGCCGCCTTGTCCGCGATCGGGAACAGGAAGGTGGTGTCCTCCTTGACCTGCTGGGTGAAGGGGGTGACGTCCACGCCCTTGGCCTTGAAGGCGGCCTCGGCCTTGTCCGAGGAGGACTTGATGGCGGGGAACACCACGGCCTTGGAGGCCACGACGTCCTGGCAGGCGGCGGAGCCCAGGTACTCGGCGAACTTCACGGCAGTGGCGGGCTTCTTCGTGCCGGCCCACACGGAGTCGGCCAGGCCGTTGAACATGGAGGCGCGCTTGCCGTCGGGGCCGGTGGGGGTCGGGGCGATTCCGACGTCGACGCCCTTGTAGCCGGTGTACTGGCCGATCATCCAGGAGCCGTGGGCGTTGATGACCGACTTCCCGGCGGCGAAGGTGTCCGCCATGCTCGCGCCGACGGTGGTCTCCAGCTTGGGCATGTAGCCCTTCTCCGACAGGCTGGCGAACCAGGCGATGGACTCCTGGAACTTGGGATCGTCGTAGTTGAAGTGCGTGCCCCACGGATTCTTGTCCGTGTGGGTCCATCCGGTGGTGCCGGTCAGGTAGCTCCACTCGGTCTGGCCCTGACCGGAGCCGGAGTTGTTCAGGCCGATGCCGTAGACGGCCACCTTCGTCTTATCGAAGCCGGGCTCGTCTCCGCGCTTGCCGTTCTTGTCGACGGTCAGGTGCGCGATCGCCTTTTCATAAGTGCCGCCGTCCTGCGGGTTCCAGCTCAGGGCCTTCATTTGGTCATCGCTGACGCCGGCGTCGGCGGTGAGCTTCTTGTTGTAGAACAGGGAGATCGTGTCCCAGTCCTTGGGGAGGCCGTAGCGCTTGCCGTCCTCGCCCACCCAGAGGTCGGCGAGGCCCTTGTTGTACTGGGTGACGTCGACGTGGTCATTGGCGACGGCGTCGTCCAGGGCCAGGAGCTGGCCGGTCTTGGCGAATTCGGGGTACTTGGCGAGGTGGTCGGTGAAGACGTCCGGGGCGGTGCCGGCGACGAAACCGTTCGTCAGGGTGCTCCAGTAGTCGTCCCAGCCGCGCTGGGTGATTTTGACGGTGATGTCCGGGTTGGCCGTGTGGAAGTCATCGGCGCACTGCTGGTACGCAGGGAGCTGGTTGGCGTCCCAGAGCCAGTAGCTGATCTCGCCCTTGGCTTCCTCGCCGGAGCCGCCCGAGGCGCCTCCACCGCTTCCGCAGGCGGAGAGGGCCAGGACAGCGGCGGCCGCGGCGGCGAGGGCGCCGACTGCTTTCTTGCCGGTTGCTTTCTTGTTCATGGGGGGTCCTTTCGGGACTGTGATTTGGGAACGGTGTTTTCGGGACGGTGTTTTGGGCATGGGGGTGCGGCTGGAACGTCCAGCACGGGTTTCTGGGTCGGGGTTACTTGATTCCGGAGAAGCCGATGGAGTTGACGATCCTCTTGCCGAAGGCGACGAAAAGCAGCAGGACCGGCAGGGCAGAGACGAGGGTGGCGGCCATGAGGCCGGACCAGTCGGGCGCACCCTGGGGTGACTGGGACTTGAAGACGCCCAGGCCGACAGTGAGCACGCGGACGTTGTCCTGGTTGCCGACCAGCAGCGGCCAGAAGTATTCGTTCCACTGCCCGATGAATGTCAGCAGGGCCAGGGTGGCGATCGGCGCCGCGGCGTTGGGCAGCACAATCTGGAAGAAGATGCGCAGGTGCTTGGCGCCGTCGAGCATGGCCGCTTCCTCGACTTCGCGGGACATGTTCAGGAAGAACTGGCGGAGGAAGAAGATCGCGAACGGGGTCATGAAGAGGTACGGCAGCACCATCCCGAGCATGGTGTTCAGGAGGCCGAGGTTCTTGATGAGCAGGAAGTTGGGCAGGGCGGTAAAGATCGGCGGCACCATCATGGTGGCCAGGAAGAGGCCGAAGACGGCGTTCCGGCCCCGCCAGCGCAGCCGGGAGAAGGCATAGGCGGCCATGGAGCTGAAGAAGACCGCGCCGGCCGTGGTGACCGCGGAGAAGATCACGGTGTTGCGCAGGTAGATCCAAAAATCGATCTTGGCCCCGGAACCGCCCTCCGCCATGGCCTCCTGGGCGGTCTGGAGGCCGAAGACCCGCTTGTACGCGCCGAGGTTGAAGTCGGCTGGCAACAGGTTGGAGGCGTTGGAAGCCAGTGCGCTGTTGGAGGACAGCGAGGTCCGCAGCACCCAGTAGAAGGGCAGTATCGAGACCGCGACCGCAAGGACCACGAGGGCCCAGGCTCCGGCGCGGCGCCAGTTGAGGCGGCGTGACCTGGCGCGAATGGCTGATGTGGCAGTAGTCATGCTGGGACTCCTTAGTCCAGGTCCGACTCGTTGCCCCTGAGGAACTTCATCTGAATGAAGGCCACCAGGGCGAGGATGACGAAGAGGATGACAGCGAGGGCGGAGCCGTAACCGAAGTCAGACTCCGTGAAGGCACGCTGATAGATGTAGTACTGCAGGACGCGGCTGGCGTTGATCGGGCCGCCTTGCGTGGTGACGGCGACGGTGTCGAAGACCTGGAACGAACCGATGACGGTGACCACCAGGACCAGCACGACGACGGGCCGGAGCAGCGGCATGGTGATCTTCCAGAAGGTCTGGAACGGTGAGGCGCCGTCCAGGTTGGCGACCTCATACAGGTGCTGCGGGATGGCCTGGAGGCCGGCAAAGATCAGCAGGGCCGTGTAGCCCATGTGGCGCCAGGTGTTGATCAGGGCCTGGGTGGGGATGGCCCATTCCTCGCTGCCGAAGAAGGCGATGCGGGGCAGCCCGATGGCGTCGATGAGGTTGTTGACGATGCCGATCTGGTAGTCCAGCAGCCAGAACCACAGGAGCGCGGCGATCACGTTGGCCACCAGGTAGGGCAGCAGCAGGCTGCCGCGGATGAAAGTCGACTTGGCGACCCGGTGCATCAGGAGGGCCAGGCCGAGGGCCAGGACGGTCTGGAGCACGATGTTGATCAGGACGTACTGGGTGGTGACGCCCAGCGCGTTCCAGAACAGGGGGTCCTTGGCGATGGCCGCGTAGTTGGCGCCGCCGATCCACTTCGGCGTGCCGAGGATGTTGTATTCGGTGAAGCTCAGGTAGAGGCCCCGGATGCTCGGCACCAGGTAAAAGACAACGAAGCCGAGCATGGCCGGGGCGATGAAGAAGAGGGCAACCCTCAGGTCGCTTCGGGTCCGGCGCCGGGCGCGGGGGGCAGCATTGCCCGTTCCCGTGCCGGCCGCCTTGCGGGCCGGAACGGCGCCGCGGGCAGTTGTGGTGGTCATTGGTGATTCCTCCGCTGTTACATGAATGCTGTGACGTGGATTACAACTGAGGCTTGAATCTACACGAGTAACTTTCTAATGCGCAACCGTTTCCCCTATGTTTCAGGGAGGAATCTTTTCGCTCATCATCAGCTATTGACTCGAGTAGAAACTGATGTGAAACTTGCGGGCATGACGTTCTCACTAGGCATCGTCGGCGCCGGGCAGTTCGCCGGCGCCTTCGCCAAACTCTTCGACGCCCACCCCGCGATTTCAGAAGTCCATGTCACCGACGTCCTGCCGGAACGGGCCGAGGCCCTCCGGGAGCGGCTCGGCCTGGCGGGGACCTATCCCAGCTTCGAGGCGATGCTCGACGGCGGCCTCGACGCCGTGGCGATCTTCACCCAGCGCTGGACGCACGGCCCGCTGGTGCTGCAGGCGCTCCGGGCGGGCAAGCATGTGTATTCGGCAGTGCCGATGGCCATCAGCGAGGACGAGATCGCCCGGATCATCGAGGCCGTCCGGGAGACCGGCCTGACCTACATGATGGGCGAGACAAGCTACTACAATCCCGCCACGGTCTACGCCCGCAAGCGCCACGCCGAAGGCGCGTTCGGCCGCATCTTCTACGCCGAGGGCGACTACGTCCACGACATGGATCTCGGCTTCTACGAGGCCTACCAGTACAGCGGCGGGGAGGACTGGAAGCGCACCGCCAGCTACCCGCCCATGCTGTACCCGACCCACTCCACCGGCGGCGTGCTGGGCGCCATCGGCGGCCATGCCGTCAGCGTCAGCTGCATTGGCGTTTCCGACGAGCGCGGCGACGGCGTGTTCGACAAGGACGTCAGCATGTTCGGCAACGACTTCTCCAACGCCACCGCGCTGTTCGAACTCTCCACCGGCGGATCCATGCGCATCAACGAGATGCGCCGCGTCGGCTACCCCTCCCACCTGCGCGAAAGCCGGTTCCGGTACTTCGGCACGGAAGCCAGCTTCGAGCAGCTGGCCCTGGTCAGTGTGTGGCAGGACAAGGCATCCGTGACCGATGTCAGCGCCGAACTCGCCACCCGGGCCACGCTCGACGCCGACGATCCGGCGCTGGCCGGCGTCGCACCCGCCCTGCGGGACGCCTTCAGCTCCGGGCTGGCCCCGGTCCACGACGCCGGGCGGCTTCCCGCCGAGTTCCGCGGACTTCACAACGGGCACGAGGGCAGCCACCACTTCCTGGTGGATGACTTCGCCACGGCCGTCGCCACCGGCACGCTCCCGCCCGTCAACGCCTGGGAGGCCGCCCGCTACACACTCCCGGGGATCGTGGCGCACGAGTCCGCCCTCCGCGGCGGCGAGCGGCTTCCCGTGCCGGACCACGGCGACGCGCCGGCCCGGCTGCCCGCACAGGTATCTGGCGGGGAAGGATCTGACGGGGAAGCCCGGCGGTAGCATGGTCACTGTGCCACACTCGCCAGCCTCCGCCAGGCCCACGATCACCCGCAAAGACGTGGCCCGGCTGGCGGGCGTCAGCACCGCCGTCGTCAGTTATGTGGTGAACGACGGCCCCAAGCGGGTCTCCCCGGTGACGGCCGCAAAAGTGCGCGAGGCCATCAGCGCCCTCGGGTACCGGCCGAATGCCGCGGCGAGGGCACTGAAACTGGGCTCCAGCGAGATGCTCGGCATGGTGGTCGCGGACACCACCAACCCTTTCTTCGCCGCCCTGGCCCGCGCCGTGGAGGAGGCTGCGGCGGCGCGGGGCTACGCGCTGCTGCTGGCCAACTCGGGGGGATCGGCGGCCAATGAACGCCGCCAGGTCAGGAACCTCGCGAGCCGCCGCGTCGACGGCGTCTTCCTCTCCAGCGTATTGTTCGAACCCGACCTGACCGAGCTGGAGCATTCGGAGATCCCCGCCGTGCTGCTCAACCACAGCAGCGAGGTGCCCGGCTTCAACTCGGTCGGTGTGGAGCTGCAGGAAGGCTCCCGGCGCGCCGTCGAGCACCTGGTGGGCCACGGCCACCGCAAGATCGCGCTGGTCATGGGCATGAATGTGGGCAATGATCTGGACGGGCGCGAGATCGGGTGGCAGGAGGGGCTCGCGGACGCCGGGCTTCCGGAAGGGCCGATTGTGCGCTGCGACTTCGACCGCCAGGGCGGCTACCGGGCCGGGCAGCGGCTGCTCCTGGCCGCCGACCGTCCCACCGCCGTGTTTGTCAGCTCCGACCTGCAGGCTGTTGGCCTGCTCCGCGCGGTGCACGAGGCCGGACTGCGGGTCCCGGAGGACCTGGCGGTCTTCTCCTTCGACGGCTCGGCCGAGGCGGAGTACAGCTGGCCGCCGCTGAGCACGGTCGCGCAGCCCGTGGAGGCCATGGCCGAGGCCGCCGTCGAAGCGCTCATCAACTTCGACGGCGTGTCTCCCACCCGGAACAGGACCTTCCCCGTGGACCTGGTCCTGCGCGCGTCCTGCGGCTGCGTGCCCGTGCCCGCCGCGCCTGCCGGGTAGGCCCGTCGGCTAGGCCCGCCGGGTAGGCCCGCGCCTGCGGAGTTTCCCCACCTTCAACGCCGCGACGCCGCCAAACACCGGCGATTCGGCGCAACACGCCAGTCGGAGCTCACGAAGGTGGGGAAACTCCGACGCCGTCGCCGGGCTTGCCCTGGCCGGGCGTGCGTCACTCCCCGTGGACGGCGGACTGGCGTTCCTCTGAGCGGTCCAGATAGGCCAGCAGAAGGTCTCCGGCGCGGTCCAGGTCTCCGGCTTCCAAGGCCGCGCAGATTTCCTCGTTGTCCGCCAGCCAGCCCCGGTAGAAGTGTGCGTCCAGGGTGGCCTTGTGGAAAAAGAGCCGCATCTCGGCCAGGACCTGGGCCATGATGGTGTCCAGCCGCCGGCTGTCGGCCAGGGCCACGATCGCGCCGTGGAAATGCTGGTTGGCGTTGCCCAGGCCCTCCTCGTCGTCGGCGGCGGCCGCGGCTTTGCCTTCCTCCACTGCCGCGCGGACCGCCGCCACGCGCTCGGGGCTGCCGCCGCCGCGGATCGCGCTCACCTCAATGGCGCGGCGCACCGCGTAGACGTCGTGGATGTCGCCGGGCTCCAGGCTGGCCACGAAGACGCCCCGGTTCGGGTGGCGGACCACCAGGCGCTCGGCCGCCAGCTCGGCGAAGGCCTCCCGGACCGTGTTCCGGGAGACGCCCAGGTCCTCCGCGATGGTCGATTCCGTGAGCCGGGCTCCCGGCAGCAGCAGGCCTTCCGCCAGCTGGAGGCGCAGCTCCGCCGCCACCCGGTCCGCCACCGACGGGACCGCCACCCGCAGCCGCGCCGCCGCGCCCAGCGCGGCACCCGCTGCGGCGCCGCGCTTGCTCCCCGCCCCGGCTCCGGGCGCCGCGGTGTGCTGCCTGGCGGAAAGGGTTCGGGATCCTGCTTGGGAGCTGGTCATACTCCAGAATTTACACGATCGTCACATCGTTGGATTGAAGAATCGTTGAACAATCTGAACTTTTGGTGCATCCTAGAAGAGGCACAACCATGAGATGAGGATCACAATGGCAACGATCGACCTGAACAGCGACGTCGGCGAGTCGTACGGACGCTGGACGCTGGGCGACGATCTGGCGATGTTCCGCTCCGTCTCCAGCGCCAACGTGGCGTGCGGATTCCACGCCGGCGACCCCAGCGTGATCCGCCGGACCTGCCGCGAAGCGGTGGCTGCCGGCGTCATGATCGGCGCGCACGTCGGCTACCGCGACCTCGCCGGTTTCGGCCGCCGCTTCCTGGATATCGATCCCGGCGAACTGGCGGACGACGTCGTCTACCAGATCGGCGCGCTGCAGGCGCTGGCCGCCGCAGAAGGCGGCAAGGTCACCTACGTCAAGCCGCACGGCGGGCTCTACAACGCGATCGTCTCGCACACCGCGCAGGCGCGGGCCGTCGTCGAGGCCGTGAAATCGGTGGATCCGAACCTGCCGATACTGGGCCTCCCGGGCTCGGAGGTCCTGCGCCTGGCCGAGGCCGCCGGGCTCCGGGCCGTCACCGAGGCCTTCGCGGACCGGGCGTACAACCCGGACGGAACCCTCGTCTCCCGCACGCTTCCGGGAGCCGTGCTGCACGACCACGCGGAGGTCACGGAGCATGTCCTCCGGATGGCCACCGACTCCGCCGTCCGCACGATCGACGGCTCCATCCTGAGGATCCGCGCAGAGAGCATCTGCGTGCACGGCGACTCCCCGGGAGCCGTCACCATGGCCGCCGCCGTCCGCGCGGCGCTCAACGCCGCCGGGATCGGAACCGCCGCGTTCGTCTAAGCCAGTCCGCAGCACACCGCACTACTTCACACACCAAGCAACAGGCAGCACCCCGCACACCTGGAGGAAAATCATGACCACACCGCAGCAGGCCGTTCCGGCCGCCAGCAAGAGGAAGCTGCCGCCCGGCGCCCTCAAGGCGTACATCGCCAGCCTTACCGGCACGTCGCTGGAATACTACGACTTCGCGATCTACTCCGTCGCGTCGGCGCTGATCTTCCCCAAGATCTTCTTCCCCGTGGGCGATGAGCTGGTCGGCCTGCTGCTGTCCTTCTCCACCTTCGCTGTCGGCTACCTCGCCCGCCCCATCGGCGGCGTGATCTTCGGCCGGCTCGGCGACAAGATCGGCCGCAAGCACGTCCTGGTGGTCACCCTGATGCTGATCGGCGTCGCCACCGTGCTCATCGGCGTGCTGCCCGACTACTCGGCCATCGGCGTCGCCGCCCCGGCGATCCTGGTCCTGCTGCGCCTGGCGCAGGGTATCGGCGTCGGCGGTGAGTGGGGCGGAGCCGTCCTGCTCTCCAGCGAATTCGGCGATGCACGCAAGCGCGGCTTCTGGTCCTCGGCTGCCCAGATCGGCCCGCCAGCCGGCAACCTGATGGCCAACGGCGTCCTGGCCCTCCTCGCGGCATCCCTGAGCACCGAGGCCTTCCTGTCGTGGGGCTGGCGCGTGGCCTTCCTCGCCTCGGCCCTGCTGGTGGTCTTCGGGCTGCTGATCCGGCTCAAGCTCGAGGAAACCCCGGTTTTCAAGGCCATCCAGGCCCACGGCGAGGCCCCCAAGGCCCCCATCAAGGAGGTCTTCACCAAGGAACCCCGCGCCCTCGTGGCCGCCGCCCTGTCACGCATCTGCCCCGACGTGCTCTACTCCCTCTTCACGGTGTTCGTGGCCCTCTACGCCACCAAGCAGCTGGGCATGACCACGGGCAACGTCCTCGGCGCCATCCTGATCGGTTCCGCCTTCCAGCTGGTGCTGATCCCCGCGGCCGGCGCCCTCACGGACCGCTTCAACCGCCGCCTCGTCTACGGCATCGCCACGGTCGGAACCGCCCTGTACATCCCGCTGTTCTTCCTCATGATCCAGGGCAAGTCCGTGCTCATGCTGACCATCGGCGTCGTGATCGGGCTCGCATTCCACGCCTTCATGTACGGCCCGCAGGCGGCCTTCATCACCGAGCAGTTCCCCGCCCGCCTGCGCTACGCCGGCAGCTCGCTGGCCTACACCCTCGCCGGTGTGATCGGCGGCGCCGTGGCACCGCTGATCTTCACGGCCCTCTACGCCGCGACCGGCAACTGGTACATCATCGCCGGCTACCTGGCCGTCGCCGCCGTCGTGACGGTGATCGGCCTGGTCATCGGCCGGAACCCGCATACCGAGGAAGAAGAGCGGCTCCTGCAGGAAGCCCACGCCTGAGCGGCGCGGACTCTTCCCAGATAACGGCGGCAATCATGGAGACAGCAATGGAAACCCTGGCAGTTCAGCAGGACACGGCCCACAACGGCGCGGCACGGCAGGACACCACCCGCAAGGTCCGCTCCGTGCGGGCCGTGGGAACGCGCGCGGTCCTCGCCGAGCTCGCCGGCACCCAGGACGTGCTTGCCCTGCAGGCGCTGCTCCTCGAGAAGCCGCTGCCGGGCCAGCAGGACATCCTGGCCGCGGCCGAGACCGTCCTGGTCAGGGCCGACTCCCCGGCCTCGGCCCGGCGCATCGCCGCCCGTCTGCTGCAGCTCGACCTCACCGCGCCCGTGCAGCGCGACGGCGAGCTGGTGGTGATCGACACCGTGTACGACGGCGAGGACCTCGCCGAAGTCGGCCGGCTCACCGGCCTTGGAACCGAGGGCGTGATCGCCGCCCATTCCGGCCAGGTCTGGACCGTGGCCTTCGCCGGCTTCGCACCCGGATTCGGCTACATGGTGGGGGAGAACCAGCAGCTGGAAGTGCCCCGCCGCAGCTCGCCGCGCACCGCCGTCCCCGCGGGTTCCGTGGCGCTGGCCGGCAACTACTCGGCTGTTTACCCGCGCCGTTCCCCGGGCGGGTGGCAGCTGATCGGGCGCACCGACGCCAAGATGTGGGACCTGGACCGGGAACAGCCCGCCCTGGCCGCCCCCGGCCACCGCGTGCAGTTCCGTCCCGTCCGCGACGCGGTCGCGCTAGCCGCTGAGTCATTGGCTGGGTCACTCGTAGTGCCAGTCACAGAGCAAGTCGCCGAGCCTGCCGCCGCGGGCTCCGGCACAGTGAATCCCGGCACGGCGAATCCCGGAACGGTGCCGGAGCCGGCCGCTCGGGACACCAGCTCCGGGCAGGACGTCACGTCGGGCCTCCGGATCGTTTCGCCGGGCCTGCTGAGCCTCGTCCAGGACCTCGGCCGGCACGGCCACTCCGGCCTCGGCGTCTCCACCGCCGGCGCGCTGGACCGGGCCTCGCTGCGCCGGGCCAACCGCCTGGTCGGGAACGCGCCGTCGGCCGCGGCGATTGAGACCGTCGCCGGCGGACTCAAGGTCCGGGCCGTGCGGGACCAGGTCCTCGCGGTCGCCGGGGCACCGTCGGAACTGAGCATCGAGTCGGCGCCGGACGGCGCCGGCGACACCTGGCTCCGCACCGTGCCGGTGGCCACCCCGTTTGCGCTGCTCGACGGCGAAACGCTCAGCCTCGGCGCGCCGCGCAGCGGCTTCCGCAGCTACCTCGCGGTCCGCGGCGGCGTGGATGCCGCCCCCGTGCTGGGCAGCCGTTCCACGGACACCATGTCGGGGATCGGTCCCGCGCCCCTGGCCGCCGGGCAGGTCCTTGCCGCGGGCGGCGAGGCCGAGTCCGGCGTCGTCGGGCATCCCGAACTGCAGCCGGACTATCCGGGCACCGGGGTGACCGTCCTCGACGTCGTCCCCGGCCCCCGCGCCGACTGGTTTGACCGGTCGGCGCTGGATGCTTTCACCGGCCAGGACTGGTCCGTGCTGCCGCAGTCCAACCGCGTCGGCATGCGGCTGGACGGAACCCCGCTGCAGCGCACCCGCCAGGGCGAACTGCCCAGCGAAGGCACCGTGGCCGGCGCCCTGCAGGTCCCGCCGGAGGGCCTGCCCGTGCTCTTCCTGGCCGACCATCCGATCACGGGCGGCTACCCGGTGATCGCCGTGGTGGTCGACTCCCAGCTTGATCTGGCCGCGCAGGTCCCCATCGGCGGCAAGATCCGCTTCCGCTGGGCCAAAGACGAACTGCACACGGCGCCCCCGGCCACCGAACACGCCACCCCTGAAGAAGCCACCACCGAAGAAGAAGTGAGTAACTGATGCGCAAGGTCCTGATCGCCAACCGTGGAGAAATCGCGGTCCGCATAGCCCGGGCCTGCGACGACGCGCAGCTGGCCTCCGCCGCCGTGTACGCCGACATCGACGCCGACGCCCTGCACGTCTCCGCCGCGGACGAAGCCTTCAGCCTCAACGGCAACTCGCCCGCGGACACCTACCTGAACATCCCCAAGCTGCTCGCCGTGGCCGCCGAGTCGGGAGCGGACGCCGTCCACCCGGGCTATGGCTTCCTCTCCGAGAACGCAGACTTCGCCCAGGCCGTCCTGGACGCCGGACTGACCTGGATCGGCCCCAGCCCGGACGCCATCCGGCTGCTCGGCAACAAGATCACCGCCCGCGACGCCGCCGTCCGGGCCGGCGCGCCGCTGGTCGCCGGCAGCGACGGCCCCGTGGACACGGCCGCCGAGGCCCGCGCGTTCGCCGAACAGCACGGCCTGCCCATCGCCATCAAGGCCGCCTTCGGCGGCGGCGGGCGCGGCATGAAGGTGGTCCGGGTCCTGGACGAGGTCGAGGAAGCCTTCGACTCCGCCGTCCGCGAAGCTATCGCCGCCTTCGGCCGCGGTGAGTGCTTCGTGGAGCGCTATCTGGACCGCCCCCGCCACGTCGAGGCGCAGGTCCTCGCGGACACGCACGGCAACGTCGTCGTCGTCGGAACCCGCGACTGCTCGCTGCAGCGCCGGCACCAGAAGCTCCTCGAGGAGGCGCCCGCCCCGTTCCTCAGCGAAGAGCAGACCACGCTGATTTACGACGCCGCCAAGGCCGTCTGCCGGGAAGCCGGCTACTCCGGCGCCGGCACGGTGGAGTTCCTGGTCGCCGCGGACGGCACCGTGGCGTTCCTCGAGGTCAACACCCGCCTGCAGGTGGAGCACCCCATCACCGAGGAAACCACCGGTATCGACCTCGTCCAGGAACAGTTCCGGATCGCCGCGGGGGAGCCGCTGCGCCTCACCGAGGACCCGGCGCCGCGCGGGCACGCCTTCGAATTCCGGCTCAACGCCGAGGACGTGGGCCGCGGCTTCCTGCCCTCGCCCGGCACCATCGGCGAGTTCGCCGTCCCCACCGGCCCGGGCATCAGGCTCGACACCGGGGTCCGCTCCGGCTCCTTCGTCGCTCCGCAGTTCGACTCCCTGCTCGCGAAGCTGATCGTCACCGGCGCGGACCGCCAGCAAGCCCTGCGCCGCGCCCGCCGGGCCCTCGCCGAGATGCGCATCACCGGGGTCGCCACCGTGCTGCCGTTCCACCGGGCCGTGCTGGAGTCCCCGGACTTCACCTCCGAGGCCGGGCTGGGCATCCATACCCGCTGGATCGAGACCGACTTCGCGGACACCGTCTCCATCTCAGCCGATCCCGGCTACAGCACCACCGCCCCCGGCGGCGCACGCCGCACCATCACCGTCGAGGTGGACGGCCGGCGCCTGGCCGTCGGACTGCCGGCAGATCTGCTCGACGGCTGGGCACGCTCGGGCGGGATACTGCCCGCGGGGGCGGCTTCGGTGTCCGACGGCGGTTCAGCCGCCATCGATCCGGGGGAGTTGCGGGCCGACATGGCCGGAACCGTGGTGAAGTGGCTCGTGGAACCTGGCGTCGAGGTCTCGGCCGGGGACCCGGTGGTGGTCCTCGAAGCCATGAAGATGGAAACCCAGGTCTCCGCGCACCGGGCGGGGACCGTCACCGACGTCCGCACGGAAGCGGGCGGGGTTGTCACGGCCGGAGCGGTCCTGGCCCTGATCGGCTAGCTTCCTTCCGGTGTTCGCGCGAGCGAAGGGGCCGGTTCCGCCGGGCGAACCGGCCCGTTGGGGCCTGCGCGGAGGGCAGGCGCGCTGGCCGGCTTTCCGCATTGCAACCCGAGAACGTTTCCGGCCTCGACTCCTGCCAGATCATTTCTGCTGCGATTATCTCCTCAACTGTTCGCGCACGTGGGGAAAGGTGGGAGGGAACAGCTCCCTGGGCGCTCGGCGTTCACTGTCCCGCTCCGAATACGCTTCCCTCATCTGCTCGAAAAGCCGCTGGGCCTCCGCCGTCAGACCCGGGATATCAATTCCCGGGATCATGCCGTCCCGCATGACGAGGCGCCCCGCGACGACGGAATGAGTGGCCTGCCGTGCCGTTCCGTTGAGCAGGAGGGTTCGAATCGGATCGTCCAGGACCCCGTCCCTGATGTCGTCAAGGGAGAACGCAACGAAGTCGGCCTGGGCCCCCGCTTCCAGCCTTCCCAGGTCCGGGCGGTCCAGGGCGCGGGCTCCGCCGAGGGTTGCCGCTTCAAAGTAGTGCTCCGCCGGGGCTGAGTCCTGCCTGTGGTCAAGAAGCTTGGCCAGGTGCACGCCCGTGTCCATGCCCCGGATGAGATCCGGCGGGAAGGAGTCCGTTCCGAGGCACAGATTGACGCCGGCCTCCCGGAAGGCCGCGAACGAGTCGAGGGCCATGCCGTATCTGAAGGATGTGAGCGGACAATGGACGATGGAGATGTTGGCCGCCGCCAAGGTCTGAAGATCGCCCAGGTCGGTTCCGTCCACGAGCGGATTGCGGTCCACGAAGATCCCGTGCGGGATGAGAAGACGCTCGGCCAGGAGCCCTGTCTGTTCCAGGAGCTCGAGGGGAGTCAGTCCGTGCCAGCGCTGCAGTAACTCCCGTTCCAAAGCTCCCTGAAGGCAGTGTAACCGCACCAGCGAATGCCGTTCCCGGGCGATTTTAGCCGTGGCGCGCAGAAGTTCAGCGGTAAGCGTTTCAATCCTGCACGGCAGCAAGACCCCGTTGACCAGGGGATCTGCCAGCTCGTCCGCGTAGTCCAGGAAACGAACGGCATCGGCAAGCCCGGCACGCCCCTCTTCCTCGTCGAATGCGACGTCGCGTTGCCCATCGGCCCTGAGAACATTTACCCCGGAACGGTAGGCCGGGCCCAGGTAGCCCCGCAGCCCGATCTGGCGGGACGTCTCGGCCATGCCGGCAAGCTCGTCAAAGCCCTCTGCCCAGGCGGAATGGATTTCCGATGCTATGGGCATGTAGGTAGTGACACCGTGCAAGGCCAGCTGCACCAAAGCGTATTTCCTGATGGTCTGGCGCTCCTCCGCGGTGAAGACGTCCGCGCGTCGGTTGCGGAAATAGTCCTCGGACCATTGCATGCCACTGGCCCGGTCCGCGGACGCCCACGAGTCGACTAGCAGGTGATCGATATCGGTGAGGGCGTCAAGATCGATCAGACCCGGCGTGATGAGGGACCGGCCAAGATCGAATGACTCGTCCGCCGGACCCTCGTAGTGCGCCCCGACGTACACAATGCGGCTGTCCTCATAGACAACGTGGCCGTCGTGGATGAGCACGTGCTGACCGGCCTCGTGCCCGAGCACAAATTCAGCGCTGTATATGGTGCGCAAACCAACCTCCGATTCGATGATGGGACGGCCATCCAAGCGGGCGGCACAGATCAAACAATAGCGATTTTGGTATACCGAATCTAGGGGCTTAGAAGAACTGGTGGAGTTCACCCTCTGCTCCGACCCTAAAACTGGGGGTTTGAAAGTGATTTACATCTCGCCAGCCCTGCCCTATTCTATTTTGGTATACAAACTGGTTTGTGAGCTAGACACCATACCCCCGACCCAGCAACCGCCTAGTACGGGTGGCAGGTCTTTCCCCAAAGGACAGTTACTCCCATGGCTTCAGAAGCCCAGCTAGTCAATCCATCCCCCACTGCGGTCGCGGACCAGCAGATCACGCGCCGACACTGGTGGACGGTAGTTACCGTGTCAATGCTCGTCTCAGTGGTGGCCGTACTGATTGGCACCTACAAGTTCCAATTGGGCCCGGCACCCGTGGTCCTCTTCCCCATCATCTGGGCCGTCGTCATCGGCGGAATCCTCGGAACCCAGCGCATCCGCCGAGTCTCCGGGGCCAGCCGGGCCGTTGCAACGCTGCTCCTAGAGATTGGGATCATCCTCTTCCTCGCCCGGCTCGGCACCCAGATCGGGCCGTCCCTGGCAAAAGTCACTGAGATCGGTCCCGCCATCCTTCTGCAGGAAGCAGGGCACATCTTCGGCACCGTCATACTCGCGCTGCCGATCGCCGTGGCGATGGGACTGGGCCGGGTTGCGATCGGAGCCACCTGGTCAATCGATCGCGAGTCATTCCTCGCCTTCGCCATACAGCGCTTCGGGGTCCGTTCCGGAGAGTACAGGGGCGTCTTCTCTGTGTGGTTGCTCGGCAGCCTCTTTGGTGCTGTGTTCATCTCCCTGCTCGCCGGATTCCTCGGTGGACTGAATATCTTCGACCCCCGCGCTTTGGCCCTGGGGCTGGGACTCGGCTCAGCGTCGATGATGCTTGGGGGCGTCGGGGCGCTGTCCCTGCTTTACCCGGATCAGGCCGGCGAAATCATGGCGCTGGCCGCACTGTCCAACCTCGTCACGAACATCGTTGGCTTCTATGCGGGCGTCTTCCTGTCACTGCCTCTGTGCCGGCGGCTCTACGCGTTCTGGAGCCGTCTTTTCGGAAGGGACGACGACGGCCGGCCCACCCGCGGGGCACGGAGCAAACCGGCGGTGCCCGCCGCCGCGCGGCCTGCCGTCCCGGTGGCTGTGGAGGTGGATCCCACGCTCAAAGCGACGCCGCGAATCACCATTCTCGCCTTTGCCATCGCCGGAGCCTCGGCCCTTGTCATGAACGTCGTCGGGACAAAGAACTTCTCGTGGAATGACGCGGCGGGCGTGATCGTTCTCCTGCTGCTGACGGGCCTGTCATTCCGCCTGGCCCGGTTGCTGCCGTCCGTCCCTTCAAGCGTGTGGGTACTGACCATCACAACGGTGCTCTCGGCACCGTTCCTGCCCACTGCAGGGCTCCTCGCGGCACTGACCGAACACTTGGACGTGATTCTCATAGGGCTGCCGGCGCTGACCCTGATCGGGCTCACCGTTGGGCGGGACATCAAGGCGCTGAAGTCCCTGAGCTGGAAGATCATCGTGGTTGCCCTCGTGACCTACAGTGCATCCTTCATTGCGGCGGCCGCACTGGGGCAGATGGCCCTCGGGAGGTAGGGAGCCGGCGTTGAACGCCGGAAATGACGGGACAGTGAGGCGAGAGGGGCGACGGCGGAAAATGCCGTCGCCCCTGTCTTCTGCCGCATCGACAGTTTGGTATTCCAAAGGCTCACTGTCACCATGCGATGGGGCCAATTTCCTTGCCCAGCCGTAGCTGGCGAGATCTCGCGCTATTCTTGGTATACCAAATAATTGTCAGGAGACGACCGTGGAAGAAATCCCCCAAGCGCCCTGGAATCGGCCCCGGACACCTGCGGCTTCAAAGATCGCATGGACCCTTATTGCCTTGAGCCTCGTTTCCATAAACCTTCGGCCTGCCATCACGACCGTCGCCGGGTCCATGGGCCAGCTGGACCGGGGGCTCGGGATAGATGCCCGGACGATTCCCCTCCTTGCGGCGCTTCCGGTGCTCGCCTTCGGGATTTCCGCCCCGTGCGGACCGTGGCTCGCCCGGCGTCTGGGTGCAGGGAGGACCGTCGCCCTGTCGATGCTGGTGCTGGCCGTGGCACTGACTGCCCGCGTGCTGCTGCCGGTCCTTCTGCTCCCCGGGACTTTCCTGGCCGGGACGGCCATCATGACGGCAAGTGTGCTGTTGCCCCAGATCGTCAAGGCCAACGGGGGCTCGGGCTGGTGGACGGGGCTGTGCAGCATGGGCTTCGGCCTCGGAGCGGCACTGGGAGCAGGGCTGATCCAGCCGCTGCAGTACGTATTGGGCGGGAGTCTGCAGGGTGCCTTGGCCGTGTGGGCTGTTCCTGCTGTGCTGGGGGCCGTACTGATCCTCAGGCATGGCGGCCGGCGGACAGAACCCGCGGCTCCGGGAACCTCCGTTCTCGCCGACCGCGCCGTCGTTGCCGGCAGAACGACTGCTGACGCCCAGGCGCGGTCCCGCGCCGCACGCGCACTGCCGCAGCAGGCAACTGCCTGGGCGGTGGCGGCATTCTTTGGTCTCCAGGCGATGCTGTATTTCGCCGTAACTTCATGGCTGACGGTCTTCCTCGTGTCGAAGGGCATCACCGCCGGCGACGCTGCGGCGCTCCTTGCCTGGTTCAGCGTGGCCGGCCTTCCCGCCAGCCTGCTGGCACCAGTGCTGGCCAGCCGGCCGGCGGTTCTCAAGATCATGGCGCCCGGATTGGGGGTGCTCGTGGCGGCCGCGTTGCTCGGGGTGCTGGCGGGCCCGGCCGAGCTGCAGTTCCTCCTGGTGGGTGTCTTGGGGATTGTCCAGAGCGCGGGATTCGGGCTGGCCGTTGCGCTAGTGGTGCTCCGATCGACGGGACCCCAAACCGCCGGGAAACTTTCGGCGATGAGCCAGGGCCTGGGCTTCGCCCTCGCCTCCTTGGGGCCCGTGGGAGCCGCACTGCTTCATGACGTGACCGGCGGCTGGGAGGCAGCGTTCTGGGCTTTGGCGGGAGTCGCCATGCTCCTGGCGCTGGCGGGGTACCTCGCGGTGAACGGGCCCGTGGTGTCCGTCGAAGAAGCAACCGTGCCTGCCGGGCAGGCCCGGCCGGCCGGCGTCGGAAGCTAAATCAGAGAACAGGCAGAAAAAGCGGCAGGTCCCTCCACAGAGGGACCTGCCGCTTTGTCGCAGGGGCTAAGGAAGTAGCTGCAACTGGTCCGCCACGACGCGTCCGCGGTGGATCACGGTGCGGTCGGTGCCTCGGTCCATGACCGCGGAGGCCACCGTTTCGCCGTCGACCAGCAGCAGCTCGGCGGGATCGCCGGCCTCGAGGCCCGGCCGGTGGGCTGTGCCCTTCAGCCGCGTGGCAGCCGGATCCAGCACGCTGGCGCCGCCCACGGTGGCGATCGCCAGGCAGTGCTCGATCAGCTCATCCCTGCGGAAACCGTGCGTGAAGGCGAGCTGCCAGGTACGGTCCAGCATGTCGGTGTTGCCGTAGGGGGACCAGTAGTCGCGCTGGCCGTCTTCGCCAAGACCGACGCGGACTCCGGCCTCGGCCAGCAGCGGGAGCGGGAGCTGGCCGGCTACTGCCGGAGCCACGGAGGCCATCGAAACGTCCAGCTCCGCGAACTCCTCGATCAGACGACGCGTCGTGGCCTCGGAGACACTTCCCAGCTGGTAGGCGTGGGACATGGTGACTTTGCCCTGCATTCCCAGGGCGCGGGTCCGCTCCAGCACCAGGTCCGTGCTGAACACGCCGAGCTCACCGGGCTCGTGGAGGTGGATGTCGATGGGGACCTGGTACTTCTCGGCCAAGCCAAAAACGATATCCAAATGCCGTGCGGGGTCACGGTCCAGGCTGCACGGATCAATGCCACCCATGACATTTGCCCCGGCCCTGAGGGCCTCCTCCATGAGCGGCACGGTGCCGTCCTCGAGCAGGAGGCCTGCCTGCGGGAAGGCGATGATGTCGACGTCGGCCCGGTCCTTGAACTGTTCCTTGGCCGCCAGGACGGCTTCGAACCGTTCCAGCCGGCAGTCCACGTCGACCTGGGCGTAGGAGCGGACCCGTGTGGTGCCGCGCGCGATCATCCGGCCCAGGGTGTTGTTGACGCGTTCCTGCAGCGCGACCTCGGCGTTGCGCCAGTTCTGCCGGTCGTTCATCATCATGGTCCAGACGCCCGGACCGCCGGTGTGCTCGCGGAACGGCAGGCCGATGCGGGTCGAATCCAGGTGAACATGGACATCCGAGAAGGACGGGAGCAGCAGCCGGCCGCGGCCCTCCACGATTGTGGCTGCCTCGCCCGGGGTGCCGGACGACTCCGACGGCGTTCGAGCCGGGTTATGCGCTTCGACGCCGGCGATCGTGCCGTCCTTGAGCAGGACGTCGCTCAGCGCCTGTCCCCAGGGACGGACGGCGCGGATCAGGGTAGTCAATGTAATGCTCCTTTGTGTTGGGACTATTGGACACCGGCGGGGGAGGCGGCTGCCAGACCCGCGTGGTGGCATGCCGGCGCGGCTGGGCCGGCCGGCGAGGGAATGTCGCTGATGCAGAGCTGCTGCCGGCTTTCGGGCAGCGTGCTGAACAGCGGGCAGCGGGTGCGGAATACACAACCGCTGGGTGGGTTGGCCGGTGACGGTAGATCTCCGCGGAGCCGGATCTTCACCTGTTGCCGGGCTGCGCGCGGATCGGGCAGCGGCACCGCGGACAGGAGCGCCTGCGTGTACGGGTGCCGGGGAAGGCGGAACAGTTCCTCCCGGGGGCCCTGTTCGGCAATCTTGCCGAGGTACATGACGGCCACGTGGTGGGAGATATGCCGGACGACGGAGAGATCGTGGGCGATGAAGATGTACGCGACGCCGGTGTCGCGCTGGATCTCCTGCAGAAGGTTGACCACCTGCGCCTGGACGGAGACGTCCAGGGCGGACACCGGTTCGTCGCACACGATCACCGAGGGGCTCAACGAAATGGCGCGGGCGATTCCCACGCGCTGGCGCTGGCCGCCGGAGAACTCATGCGGAAAGCGGTTGTAGTGTTCGGGTTTGAGGCCGACCTGTTCCATCAGTTCTTTGACGCGGGTTTTCAGTCCTGCGGGCGGATTGATTTTCTGCGCCACCATCGGTGCGGCGATCGCGGTGCCGACCGTCTGCCTCGGGTTCAGTGACGCGAACGGGTCCTGGAAGATCATCTGGACCTTGCGCCGGAAGTTGTACAGATCCTGACCGCGCAACTGGCTGATGTCGACGCCGTCGACGACGATCCGCCCGCCGGTGGGGTCCAGCAGGCGGGCCACCATGCGGCCCGTCGTGGATTTTCCGCACCCGGACTCGCCCACAAGCCCGAGCGTCTGGCCTCGGTCGAGACTGAACGAGACGCCGTCGACGGCTTTGACGGTTTTGGCTGCGCGGCCGCCGCCGGACGAGAAGAGCCCGCCCTTGACGGGGAAATGCTTCTGAAGGTTCTCCACCTGGAGAATTGGCTGCCTGTCCATGGCGGGGTCCTAACGCGAAGTCCGGATAGAGATGAGCTGGGGACTGCTGAGATGGCAGCGCTTGCCATGGCCGTCCTCCACCAGGAGCTCGGGGCGCTGCTCCCGGCAGACGCCGGCCCCGGCCAGCGCGGCGTAGTCGCACCGGGAGCTGAAGATGCACCCTGACGGCAGGTCCAGCAGCGACGGCGGCTGGCCCGGGATCGGGTTGAGCGGGCCGGAGGTTCCGGCGAGCGTCGGCATGGAATTGAGGAGGCCAAGGGTGTACGGATGCCGGGTGTCGTAGAAGATCTCGTCCACCGGTCCGGACTCGACGCATTGGCCGCCGTACATGACAAGGACGGAATCGCAGACCTCGGCCACGACGCCCAGATCGTGGGTGATGAGGATCAGTGCAGAGTTGGTTTCCGCCTGGAGTTCGGCCATGAGGTCCAGGATCTGCGCCTGGACCGTCACGTCCAGGGCCGTGGTGGGCTCGTCCGCGATGAGCAGTTCCGGTTCGCAGATCAGGGCCATGGCGATCATGGCCCGCTGCCGCATGCCGCCGGAGAAATGGTGCGGGTACTCGTCGTAGCGCTGCTCGGGGCTGGGAATCCCCACCCGGCCAAGCATGTTGATGGCCGCGGCCCGGGCCTGCTTCCTGCTCGCCTCGTGGTGGACGAGGTAGGCCTCAGCTATCTGGTGCCCGACCGTGTAAAACGGGTGCAGTGCCGACAGCGGGTCCTGGAAGATCATGCCGATGTTCCGCCCCCGCAGCTGGCGCATCCCTGACTCGGACAGCGTGATGAGGTCCTTGCCCTGGAACAGGGCCTGGCCGGAGACCTGGGCCGAGGTGCCTTTCAGCAGGCCCATCAGTGCCTGGCTCGTCACCGATTTTCCGGATCCGGATTCGCCAACGATGCCAAGCGTCTGGCCGCGCTCAAGGGTGAAATCCATGCCGTTGACGGCCGAGACCAGGCCGTCGTCGGTGGGGAACCCGACTGACAGGTTCCGGACGTCCAGGAAGGCGACGGCCCCGCCATCGTCCGCGCCATGGGTTGGGGCGGAGGACGGCAATGCCGCCGGCGCGCCGGGGTAGGTCTGGGTCATTGGAGCCTCACTCGGGGATCGATGGCGGCATAGGCGAGGTCGACGGCGACATTGGCGACGATCACGAAGAAGGCGGCCAGCATGGTGATGGCCATGGTGACAGGCAGGTCGCCGGAGATCGCGGCCCGGACGGCGGTGAAACCAAGCCCCGGCACGGAGAAGATCTGCTCGGTGAGGACGGCGCCGCCAAGCAGCAGCCCGATGTCCATGCCGAGCATGGTCACAATCGGGCTGATTCCGGCCCGGACTCCGTGCTTGAACGTCACGGTCCGCGGGGCCAGTCCTTTGGCCCGCGCCGTGCGGATGAAGTCCTCGCCGAACGTTTCAATCATGTTGGTGCGGGTGACCCGGATGTAGGAGGCGCTGAACAGCACTGCGAGGGCAATCCACGGCAGCACATAGTTCAGCACCCAGGCCCACGGCCCCAGGGAGCCGAACGGGCTGTTGATCTCATTGGTGGTGAACGGCAGGAGATGGAGCTGATTGACGAATACCAGCAGCAGGAACAGGCCGGTGACCGGGATCGGCAGCGAGACGCCTATGGACGCGGCGCCGACGATGAATTTGTCGGTGGCACTGCCTTTCCTGAGGGCTGCGAGCAGGCCGAGACCCACTCCCGAGACCGTCCAAAGGACCAGGGCGCCGACGGCCATCGAGAGCGTGTAGGGCAGGGACCGGCTGATGATATCCGAGACGTTTTCATTCGTCTGGAACGATTTGCCGAGGCAGGGCCACTGGCAGACGGACTCAGCCCCAGGGGCGCCGATCATGCGCGGTGAGACCAGGCCGCGCATGTAATCGGCGTACTGGATGATGAACGGCTGGTCCATGCCGAGGGCGATACGTGCCTCGGCGACACGTTCCGGCGTGCATTCCTGGCCGCAGGCGGCCGAGGCCGGATCGGCCGGACCCAGCTGGAACAGCGTGAAGGTGATGAAGCTGACGGCTATGAGCAGCAGGACCAGGGAGCTTGTCCGGCGAAGTATGAATCTGATCATTGTGGTTGCGGGCCGCCCGCCTGAATCCGGGCGGCCCGCGCCTCCTTCTGTGAGGACCGGTTAGTGCTCGACGCCGACGATCGAAAGGTCGATGCCGCCGAAGAAGTAGCCCACCTGGGCATTGCGGACATTGGAACCGACGACGCTGTTCGTGTGGCTGCGGACAAGAGGGATGATCGGGTAGGTCTTCAGGGCTTGTCCGAACGCCTCGGACCACTTCTTGCCCAGCTCCTCCGAGGTCCCCGCGGTGTCCCTCAGCTCAAACATGGCCTTGGATATCTGGGGGTCGAAGTAGCGGGAAGTGTTGGAGAACCCGTAGCTGGTGCCATCGTTGTTCGGGCCAAGGATGGGGTCCGCCGAGGTCCGGATCGAAGCCGGATCCGCGCCCCCGCACCAGCCTGAACGTCCGATGTCCGGCAGCTGCTCACTGGCCATGACGGAGTAGTAGTTCGGAGCCGGAATCGGCACCAGCTGGACGTCGATGCCCAGGGCCTTGAGGTTTTCCTGGACCACCGTGCCGGTGTTCTTGTAGGCGTCCCGGTTATTGGCGTAGCCGAAGGTGAGGGACTTGGGGTACGTCTTGCCTTCGAGGAGTTTCTTGGCTTCGTCCAGCTTGGGCTTTCCGCTGGGATCGATCTCCAGCTCCTGGGCCACGTATCCGCGCATCTTGTCGTTCAGCGGCGTCTGGGTGAGCTCGCCGAAGCGGCGTCCGCCGTACTGGACCAGGATCGACTGGCGGTCCAGGGCAAGCGCAATGGCCTTGCGGACATCCGGGTCCTGGATCTTCTGCGTGTTCAGGCTCAGCACGTCGTTGCAGCCGAGCAGTCCCGAGGCGACCCGGTCCTTGACCTGGGCATCAGCCAGCTTGGCCGAATCCGAGGTCTGCAAGGCACCGTTCGAGTCCAGGGTGATGGCGTCGGGGTCTGCATTGGCCAGCAGCTGCTGACTGATGGTGGCCTGCGACGTGGACAGCGAGAAGCTGAAAGAGTCCGGGAGCGCCGTGCGGTTGGGGTCCGTGGCGGCATCCCAATGCGGGTTCCGGACAAGCTTGAGCGACTTGCCGCGGCTGTACGACTCCACCATGTAGGGCCCGGATGAAACCGGATGGTTCGTGTAATCCAGTTTGCTGTCCCTGTCCCGGGGCACGGGCGCGGTGTTGGACCGCGAGGCCAGCGCCGGAAACTCAGCGAACGGCTTCTTCAGATGGAATACGACAGTGCGCCCGTCAGGGGTTTCAACTGCCTGGAGCACCGCGGCAGGATCTTTGTAGGGTCCCTTGTAGCCGGCGGCGTCGAGCGCGGAATTCAGCTCCTGGGGCGCCTGGGTGTAGACGTCCTGGGCGAACGTGCGTTCGATGCCGTATTTGACGTCCGCGGCGGTGATCGGGCGGCCGTCCTCGAACTTCACGCCGTCCCGGAGCGTGAACGTCCAGGTGAGGCCGTCGGCAGAAGCCTTCCCGGTGTCCGTGGCGAGGTCCGGGACGATCGTGGGCGGCTGGCCCGCGGTTTCCTTGGCCATGGTGAGCGTCCGGTAGTACAACTGTCCGACGTTGGCCGTCTGGACGTAGTTGCTGTTTCCAGGGTCCAGCGTCTGGAAGTCGGAGGACATCAGGACATTGATGTTGCCGCCTTTGGCGGTGAAGCCGGGCTTCACGACCGCCGCGGCCAGCTCCGTTGCTGAACCGCTGGTTTTGGTGGCGCCCGGCTGGCCCTGGGACGCGGCACAGCCGGTGGCGGCCACGGAGATCAGCACGGCAAGTGCCAGAACTCTGGATGGGTATTTCATGGTTCTCCTCATATGGGGGTCGGTGATGGTGATGGGTGCTCTAGTGGCGTGAGGCCTTGGGGTCCAGGGCATCGCGGACGGCGTCGCCGAGCAGGTTGAACGCCAGGACGGTGACGATCAGCATGGCGCCGGGGACGGCCAGGAACCACGGATCGCTGAGGTACCAGTTGCCGGACTGGGCGGCGTTGAGCATCTGGCCCCACGACGGCGTGGGGTCTTTGACGCCGACGCCGAGGAAGGACAGTGCGGCCTCCGCGGAGATGTTGGTGGGGATGAGCATGGTGGCATAGACCAGCACGACGCCCATCACGTTGGGGATGATCTGCCGAAACAGCACGCTGAGGTGGGAGGCGCCGAAGGAGCGGGCCGCCTCAACGAATTCACGCTCCCGGAGGCTGAGGACCTGGCCCCGGACGATCCGGGCAAGGTACGCCCAGCCGAAGAACCCCAGGATGATCACCAGCGAGGCCATGGGCAGGAAGCTGCCTTGGCCCAAAGGCGTGCCGCGCAGCCGGGACTGAAGGATGGGCGTCAGTGAGAGGACCAGCAAGAGGTGCGGGAAGGCGAGGAAGAGATCCATGATGCGGCTGATGATCGCGTCCGTCCTTCCTCCGAAGTAGCCGGCCGCTGCCCCGAGCACAGTTCCAAGGAAAACTGAGACGGCCGTCGACAGCAGGGCGATGGTGAGGGAAACCTGACCGCCGAAGGCGAGCCGGGCGAACAGATCCCGCCCCAGACCGGGTTCTACGCCAAGCCAGTGCTGCTCAGAGGGGTACATGTAGCCGGGAAGCGGCAGTCCAGGGGTTTCGAAATCATCGAGCACCTCAGGGCTGGTGTTGGAGGTGAAGGGATCATTTCCGGACCAGGCACTGAGGAAAGGCGCGAGAGCCGCAAACAGCACGATCGCGACGACGACACAGAGGCTCAGCAGGGCGATCTTGCTCCTGCGGATCCTGAGCCAGGCCGTCGCCAGCAGCGACCGCGCCTGGGCGGGAACAGCACTGACGGCGGCTTGGCCGCCGGGGGACGAGGGGCGGCTGACGCCGTCGCCTCTTCCGTCGCTGCCGTTGTCGCCGGGCGACGGACTCGCAGCAGTTGGTGTGGCACCGGACTGGAGCTGGGTCATCGGGAACGCTCGATTCAGGGTCCAAGGAGCAAGCTCCATCGTTTTGTATACCAAACATAGATTAGAGCACCATTTGTGCGATGTAAATCACAAAATGATGATATCTGGAATACCAGAAGCGGCGTGGCTTGAGCTCTGCGGCCCGCTGGCCGGCCTGCCGTGCTCTACGGAAGGCACCCCGGGCTGGCTGTGCGGGGGCCATCGAATGTGCCCGGAACCGGCAGCCGGGCACGTGTATGCTCAGGTGGAACGCTGAGCGGCACCGTCCGCCAGGGCCACGGGGTGAGTGATGAACGGCGGTGTGAGTGTGGTTGAACCGAAGGGGGATGCGCTGAACGGGCGGGACGACGAGGTCCGGGCCGAACACGTGTATCAGCTTGTCCTTGAGGGGATCGTAACCGGCAAATATGAGCAGGGCATGCGGCTGCGCGAACGGGAACTGTCAGAACTTCACAACGTGTCCAGAATTCCCGTACGGGAAGCCATTCAGCGCCTCGAGCAGGACGGCTTCGTTGAGACTTTTCCCCGCCGGGGTGCGGCAGTGCGGCGGCTAACGCTCACCGACGTCAACGAACTCTTCGACGTCCGCCTCTGCCTCGAAACGTTCGCTGCGCGGACCGCGGCCGTCCGGGTCGCCGAGGGGCAGGACGGCGCAAGGCTGCAGGAACTCGTGGACGAGACGCGGCGGGCCATCGACGACGGTCCGGAGGCGAGGGTTGCAAGTCTCAGCGCCGAATTCCATGCCGAAATAGTGCGGCTCTCTGGAAACCGTCTGCTGGTCGAATCCGTCAAACCGCTCTTTGGCCGCATGCGCTGGATATTTGGCCTGGCCCACAACCGCAGCAATGAGCTGCAGCGTGACGAACATGTGGAACTCTGTAATGCCATCCTCAAGGGCCGTCCGGATTTGGCCTATTCGCTGGCGTATTCACATATTGAGCTCGGCCGTGAACCAGTTCTTGCCGGCCTCGCCCACACACTCGCGCCGTAACCGGCCGTTTCCCTGGGGCCTCCGGCTCTCTCTTAAAGCAAACGCCCTCCCGGGCCCGGGCGGGCAGGCACGGCGACCACCTTGCTGCGGAATGCAACGCGAGCGGGCGTATCCGTGTCAGGATCAGTTATGGCCGACCGTCTGATGCTGCTCGACACCGCGTCGCTGTACTTTCGCGCGTTCTACGGCGTGCCCGACTCGATCCGCCGGGCAGACGGCACGCCGGTGAACGCTGTTCGAGGGCTGCTCGACATGATTGCACGGCTGACGACCGACTACGGCGCGACGCATCTCATTGCATGCTGGGACGACGATTGGCGCCCGCAGTGGCGGGTCGCCCTCATCCCGACCTACAAATCGCATCGGGTCGCAGAAGTGGTGGCCGGCGGCCCTGATGTGGAGATCGTGCCGGATGCGCTCGAGGCGCAGATTCCGATGATCCGCCGGGTGCTCGGGCTCGCCGGTATCGCCATCGTCGGGGCAGCCGGACATGAGGCCGACGACGTCATCGGCACCTACGCCAGCCACGCCCGGCTGCCGATTGACGTGGTAACGGGCGACCGCGACCTCTTCCAGGTCGTCGACGACGCCCGTCAGGCGCGGGTGATCTACACAGCGCGCGGCATGAAGAACCTCGAAATCATGACCGACGCGGCCATCGTCGGCAAGTATCGCATCCTGCCGGCGCAGTATGCCGACTACGCGACCCTCCGCGGTGATACCTCCGACGGGCTCTCGGGCGTCGCCGGCATCGGCGAGAAGACCGCGGCGTCGCTGCTCGGAGAGTACGGCACGCTCGACCGGCTGCTCACGGCCGCCGCGGATGCAGGAAGCGGGCTGTCCGCTGCCGTGCGGTCGAAGCTCTCCGCGGCCTCCGACTACCTGGCGGTTGCGCCTTCAGTCGTGAAGATCGTGCGGGACCTCGACCTGCCGACCCTCGAGGAGGCCGGCGCGCAACTTCACCCCGTGGTCGGCAGTTCGCGGGCCGACCTTGAGCGTCTCGCCGCAGAGTGGAATCTGGGCGGTTCGGTCCGGCGCCTCCTCGAGGCGCTCGACCTGCGTCGCTGACGAAGGGAAATCCCTGGATGGCGTGCTTCCCGCAGCCCGGGGTCGTGGGGTTTGCGGGATTCGGGGCGAGGGTCGTCGGCTGGCGGAAGCGATGTGCTGCGAGGCCTGGCCGGAGGTGCGTTCCACGGGACCGCACCTCCGGCCGCCGGCGGCGTACTTCAGTGTTTCTTGAAGGCGTCCTTGACCTTTTCGCCGGCCTGCTTCAGGTCGGCTTTGATCTGTTGGCCTTTGCCCTCGGCCTTCAGCCGGTCGTTGCCGGTGGCGTCGCCGGCGGCTTCTTTGCCCTTGCCGTGGAGCTTTTCGGCGGCGTTGTGGATCTTGTCACCCAGGCCCATGATGATCCTCCTTATTTGGTCGCCCCCGCGACGTGAATGCCTTGGAGGGCAACAATTAATTGTAGGGACAGACTGCCGGAAGTGGGGCCGTTTCCGCCGGGCGGAAACAGCCCCACACCGTGCGCGGCGGCTATTTCGGCCGCGCGGCCAGGGCTGATGCCAGTGCCGTGGCCGAGCTCGTGCTGCTGTTGATCCGCCAGTCTGTTTCCTTGTTGAAGTTGAACCAGACCACCGCGGTGACGTCGGCCTGAGCGGCCAGATAGCTGATCAGGGACGTGTTCCAGTCAGCTTTGGAGCCGCCTTGTTCCGCGGAAGATGTCTCTGCCACAAGCACCTGTTTGCCCGGGGCAAGCCGTCTCAGTTCGGACAGGCCGGGCCCGAAGAGCTCCGGGGGCGCGATCCAACTGCTCCAGGCCGCCGAGGTGCCCCAGTTGTACCCGTCGAGAGCTACCGCGTCCACGTAAGCGGGGCCGGGATACAAGCCGTCGAGCGGGGAAAGGGATGGCTGGGCGATCAACAGATGCTCCGCCGCGCGGCTGAAACCGTCGTGGTCGACGACGGCCAGAAAGTACTTTAGCTTTCGTGTGTCCACGCCAGCTCCTTCACCGGTTGTTGGGCTTCCGCGGCGCTGGTGGGTATGTCCCTGAGGCTTTATGGGTGAGGCTTTATGGATGCGGCGCTCAAGCACAGATAGCCTACGCCTATCAGGGCACGGGCACGGGCAGGTGCGCGGGGCAGGATCAGGGTGCGGTCGGGGCTCCCGGCAGCGAGAGGCGGGCTGCGAGGCCCGAAAGCAGGATGGTGATTCCTTCATCAAGTTCCGCCATCCCGTCGTAGTCGGCCAGGACAGGGGCGAGGGTGCGCAGATGGGGGAAGTCTTTGGCTGGAAGGCGATGCAGGCCCAGGCGGAGGAGGGCTTCGTTTTCGTCGGGGTCAACGATGAATTCCTGCAGCTCGTTGAGGATGTGCCCGTAGAGGAATCCGTAGTAGGCGCGGTAGACGTGCAACGCGTCTTCGGGTGCGAATCCGGCGTCGATCAGCAGGCCCAGGATCTGCTCCAGGGGCCGCAGCGTCCCCAGTGGGCGGAGCCCCAGGGGTGTTGACAGTGGGCGGGTGACGAGGAGGGGGACAACGTTGGGATGCCGGAGCGCCAGAAGCCGCAGGTCGTGGGCAATGCGGCGGAGCTGTGACTGCCAGTCGGGGTCGTTGGGAATGATGGCCAGTTCATTCAGGACGAGTTCCGAGACTCCGTCCAGCAGTGCAGCGCGGTTCTCGGCGTAGCGGTACAGGCCCATGGGATCCCGTCCGAGTTCCTGCCCGAGCCTGCGCATGGTGAGGGCGTCGAGTCCTTCGGCATCCACCAGGGTAAGCGCCGCTGACAGAACAAGCTCCCGAGTGAGGCGCTGCTTCTTGCCGGGGGCCGCTTGGGGCGCCGGGTTCGCTTCGGGCAACATCATGTTCCGTTCGGGTCGGTTCGGAAAATTCACGCTTCCCGCATATTCGGCAGGTTGCTTATTATGTAGTCTACGCCTAGAGTCTACGTTGTAGATTCATCGTTTTGACTGGCTTCCGCGACACGTGGATTCCCGGCATCACGCTCTACTCCGGGTCTGCGGCGACGCAGCAACCGGGATCATGCTTCGACGCCGCGTGCACGGCATTGAAGCACAGCTGCTGTAGCCACACGGCGGCACAGAATGCACCGCGAGGAAATGAGCCACTCATGGCAACTTCTCACTATGACCAATTCCTGCAGGAAGCCACCACTCGTGACCCTGTATCCGACCACGTCCTGGGCCGGGATCCGCTCTACGGCCTCTATACCAGCTGGTGCTTCCTGAGCCAGGCTGCACCCTGTCCCGAGGATGTCTTCTGGGCGGCCATGAAGAGGAAGCAGATCCATCCCAAGCGCACGGGCCTCCGCATGAAAGGGCCGGCCGCAGCCGACTACATCCTGGCCAGCTACCCGGGCCTGGTTTGACCCGGATGACAACCACGTCCAGCACGTACCTGCCCCGGGATGCCCACCAGCCTAGGGGCCGTCGTCCGTGGTGCGCGACATGCGCCACCGACCGGCACCTCCTCGTGGACTCCGTCACCGTGATGAACCTGCAGCAGGAAACTCTCGCGGCTGCCATCAGTTGCACAATGTGCGGCAACGCTCATGTGGTGGCGACGACTGCGCAGTTTCTCGCAACCCTCCAGGGGCGGAATGGGAGCAGCGGCGGCGGCATGCACCGCTATGACGCCTACCGCCACTGCCAGGAGCCCATGTCCGTGGTGGACCCTGAGCGACGGAGCGCGCACGGGCCAGTTTCCAATCACGCCGGGACCCCGGACTTTCTGGGGGACTACCTCCGGACACGCGTCCTGCGGTGCAGGTGCGGCTTCCAAATGGACGTACCCCGCCGCTGACCGGCGGCATCCTCCGGGGAACGCATGATGCTCCAATCCGGCAACTGAGTACTTACTGGAGATAATCCGGAGCCGCTTCCAGGCCGAAGTAACCCTCAAGGGTGGCGGTGACTCTAAGGGCGAGGTCCGGTCCCACATAGCGCAGATGCCATGGCTCGTAGGTGTAGCCGGTAGTGGCCTCGGCCCCGGCCGGGTATCGGATGATGAATCCGTACTTCGGGCCGTTCTTAGCCGCCCACTGGCCCGCCGGGGTGTTTGCGAAACAGGCCTGCAGGGCGCAGGTTCCGCTGGCATTGCCGATGTCCATGGCCAGGCCGGTCTGGTGTTCGCTGTAGCCGGGCCTGGCGGCAATAGTATCCGCCGTAGCCTGTCCGTACTGGCGCACGTAGCTGTCATAGAGGCTGGCCTGCTGGCTGAAGGAACGGTAGCCGCTGATCGGTATGATGTTCACGCCGGCCGCCTTGGCGGCTTTGGCAAACTGCTTGTAGGCGTCCGCGGCCGGTGCCCGCAGCTGTTCCCCCTGGACCCTGACCAGCGACCCCGGCACGTACGTGGCCGGGTTCAGCTGCCGGTGCTTGTTGACCACCACCTGCAGGCTGGAGGCGGAATCGATGTCGTAGCCCACCGCCGCGACTGCCGTCACCGACGGTGCGATCATGCCAAGCGAAAGCACAAGCCCCGCCACAGCACCTGAGATCCTGCTGAGTCTTTTTAGCACGATGGCTCCCAAGAAGTGTCCGGAACAGTTGCGGGAACTTTACCGGCCTGTAGGTGCCGTAGTCGAGGGGCGGATGGTCGGAACTGCCGTCCAGGAAGACTCCGAACTTGTGCGGCAGGTGATGGGCATCAGCTTCGGGGAGGCCCCGGACGATTCGGGACCGTAATTTTGCCGCAGGAGGTCCACGGCCCGGTCCGGTTGCATATTCTCTGCAGCGTGACGGCGGCGTCGGTCGTACTGCTGGGTGCCTCACGTGACCTCGTCGAGCACCGAGGGGGACCTCTGGCCGGGTTGTGCCGTCGCGCCTGGAATTGAGGTGGGCGCAACCGGGCAAGGCACCTCGAGGGGTACTGGAGAGCCGGCAACAAGGCTAGCGCCAGCGGTACGATTCCAGCGCGCGAAGCAAGGGAGCGGGGCTGCCTCTTAGATGGTCAACGGGGCGGGCTCCGGCAAGTTCCCTCGACGGAGTGACCATCCAGATCGTGAAGTAGTTGTGCGGGATCTGCAGCTCCAGCGCCCGGCGAAAAAGTCCAAGGACGGCCGGGTGGAGCAGCCCGCCCGGAAGGAACTGGAATCCCGGGCAGAAAGTGCCGTCGTCGATGAAGACGCGCACGAGTTGCCGCGTCACGGGTTCGGGGTCCTCCATGAGCTCGGAGAGCCGTCGTTGCACCTGCCCGAGGGTCGGCAGCGTGAATTCGGTCCTGATCGCTTCCCATACCTGACCGCTGATTGACCGGCTGTTTGTTGCCACCGTTGCCTAGTCGCCGTCTCTGTTGTCTTCCAGGAGCCACTGCGTGGAGTGCGGATCCCGGAGGAGCGTGAAAGTCCGCAGCGCAGAGTTGGAGCCAAGGACCCGCACTTGCCAGTGCTCGACGTTCCCCAGGTCGCCGCCGTCTGCGGCGGCTGCGGGTCTGGTATCCGGCCAAGGGTTCCTTCCGAACCAGTGCTGGGGGTCGGTGCCGGGATCGACGAGCCAGATTTGGCCGTCGTGCCGGATGGCAAGAGGTTTGCCTGCCGCATCGGTTCGGACCTGCAGGCCGCGGGTCTGGGAGGGGGCTTCGGGTGTGAGAGTCATGCGTGGGTTCTTTCGTGCTGCGGGGTGCGGATGGGTTGGGGTCTAGGCGGCTTTGACGAGGGGGAGTTCGTCCCAGTGGGTGGTGTAGCGGGGGGAGAGCATGTCCCGTTTCATGGTCCAGTCCGGGCCGCCGCGTATTCCGGCGTGGCCGAGGCCGATGGAGCCGCGCCCGTACCGGCGGGTGACATCCTCCAGGAGGGTTCCGACGCGGCGTTCCTCGTGCGGGTTTTCGAACAGGGCAAGGGGTGCCTGGTTTCCGGTGGGCCGGAGGTCGGTGACCATGATGCCAGCCCTGGCGTACCTGATGCCCTCGAGGATATGGGGTAGGAGGGCGTGGGCGGCCTTGGTGAGAAGCACGGGATCGGCGGTGGGCATCGGCAGCGGCACGCACACGGAAGGGTAGGAGGTGGCTTTCGGGTTGAAGTGTGAGGTGCCGGCGAACGCGGTGAGGACCTTGGCCTGGAGTCCGTGCTTGGCGAGCCGCGCCGAGGCCTGCTGGCCGTAGACGGAGAGGACCTGCCGCATCCCGGCCGCGGTGGTGATGGGGGTCGCGAAGGAGCGGGAAAAGATCAGCTGGTCCCGGCCGACCCGTTCTTCCTCCATCGGGATGCATGGGGTGCCCTGAAGTTCCAGGACGGTGCGCATCATGACGACGGAGAAGCGGTCCCGGATCATGACCGGGTCGGCCCGGGACAGGTCAAGGATGGACTGAATCCCGGTTGCGTTCAGCCGCTTGGTCAGTCGCGCGGCGACACCCCAGATCTCAATGACTGAAAGGCGGCGCATCAGGGATTCCCTGTCCGCGGCGGGCACGGAGCCCCAATGGCAGACCCCGTCGAACGTCGGGTTGTGCTTGGCCCACTTGTTGGCCAGTTTCGCCAGGGTCTTCGTGGGCGCGATCCCGACGCAGACCGGTACCCCGACGTTGCGCCGCACCGCCGACTTCATGGTCCGGCCCTGGGCCAGCAGGTCCTCCGGGGTGCCTTTGACGCCGAGGAAGGCCTCGTCGATGCTGTAGACCTCCAGCCATGCCGAGTACCTCCCCAGCAACTGCATGACCCGGGCGCTGATGTCGCCGTAGAGCTCGTAGTTGCTGGACAGGGCAACGAGTCCCCACTCCTTGGCCCGTGGGGCGAGTTTGAACCACGGCTCACCCAGGGGGATGCCGAGGGCCTTGGCTTCCGGGGACCGGGTGACGGCGCAGCCGTCGTTGTTGGACAGGACCACCACCGGCCGGCCCTCCAGGGACGGGTCGAACGCGCGCTCGGCGGAGGCATAGAAGCAGTTCACGTCCACGTGCGCGATCTGCGGCATGTGCCGCATCGGGGCGGGCTTAGACATGGCGTGCCTCAAACATGGTGTAGGCAGCGGGTCGCGACGCCCCAGATGACCAGGTTCGAGACTGAGGGGACCCGGATGTCCGGGTACGCGGGGTTCTCCGCCTGCAGCACGACGCCTGATGCCGTGATCCGCAGCCGCTTGATGGTCAGTTCCCCGTCCAGGACGGCGATCACCACGGACCCGTCCTTCGGTTCCAGGGCCCGGTTTACGATCAGTTCATCGCCGTCGCTGATGCCGGCGCCCTCCATCGAGTCACCGGAGACCCGCACCACATAGGTGCTGGTGATGTCCTTGATCAGGTGCTCGTTCAAGTCAATGCGGCGATCGAAGTAGTCCTGTGCCGGCGAGGGATAACCGGCCGCAACGGGGACCGGAGAGATCAGCACCGACAACAGCGACATGCCCGCGTCTATCACGCGGGGACCTACAACAACGCCCACAACACACCTTTATTCGAATATATGTTCGATTCTTTCAGTGTAGCGGTAGGGGCCGACAAAAGATGTTCCCCACCATGTTGCATCTCGTGAATGACGCATTTTGGGGGAGTGAACCTGCTGGTGGCCAGGAGGGTGGAAAAATTTCGCTGTCGAGGTAGTCGGGGAAACTGCCCGGGTGGGCGGGGCGACGTCGCTAGTCGGCGAGGATGCGGTAGAGCGCGCGGCGGGTTTCATCGATTTTTTCCATCGCGGCGAGGCGCTGTTCCTCGGTCGCCGAGAAGCGGAACTGGTGGATGACTCCCATGAGTTTTCCCACGCTCTCATGAAATGCCGGGCCGGATCCCTGAGTGTCTGTGTTCCACGCGTTCCCCAGCTCCTCGGCGTGATCGGCCACGTATGCCCTGCCCGCCTCAGTGAGGGTGAACTCGGTGCGCTTGCCGTCACCGAGCGGAGCGATGAGTTCTTCATCCACGAGCTGCTGCAGCGTCGGGTACACGGAGCCCGGGCTGGGACGCCAGGCGCCGGACGTCTTTTCGGCGATGGTCTTGATCAGGCCGTAGCCGTTGGAGGGTGATTCGGCCAAGAGGGAGAGAATCGCCGAACGGACGTCGCCCCTGCTGGCCCGCCGTGGACCGCCGGGACCGAAGCCCGGCCCGAAGCCAGGGCCGAAGCCCGGACCAAAACCCGGCCCAAACCCGCGGCCCGGACCGAATGCGCCGTGTCCGTGGGGTCCGCGGCGGCTCCTGCCGCGCCCGAAGCGTCCCGAGGCGGGTCCGCCGTCGGTGAATTTGTCGTCGTGCATGCCTTTCATGACGGCATCGTCCTTCCACTTAAGTTGCGTTGTCCCTGAGGGCCGCCGATCTTCCGGCGATAGTTAACGATATATCGGTGAATATCGTCGGTCAAGAGGCGATTCAACTGGATGGCCGTTTAGTTTGCCGGTGTTTCCGCAGCCCTCCTGCGTCCCCGGAGTTTCGCCGGAGAGTTGCCAGGTGGTGCCCAGCACAGCGGTCAAGGCCATGGCGGCCAGCGCCGACTTAAGTCCGGTGCGGCCGGCGGTCAGCGGGGCGATGGGGCGGTAGATGATCATCGGGGGTACTCCTTGGCGCGGATGTTCCTTTAACCACTCTCCCGCGGAGGAATTGCTGAGGGCTTAGAGGAACCTTTGTCCTGGCTGTGCGCCTGGCCGGCCCCTTAGCGCAGGAGTGCGGCTTTGCTCCGTGGGAGACTTTCTGCCATGGAGCCAATTGATTGTCTGGTCATCTACGTTCCCACCGAAGCTGCGCACGCTGTCCGGCAGGCCATTGGCGACGCCGGGGCGGGCACCCTGGGCAACTACTCGCACTGCTCGTTCAGCCTCGAAGGCACGGGGCGCTTCACACCGCTGCCGGGTGCGACCCCGGTCTTCGGCACCGTCAATTCCCCCCAAGAGGTGCCGGAAACCCGGATCGAGGCAATCTACCCTCGCTCCCGACGCAATGCCGTCCTCGAGGCCGCACTTTCCGCGCATCCGTACGAGACGCCGGCGTTCATGACCTTTCCGGCGGATGCCAGCCTGCCGGACAGAACCGGTTCCGCGGACTAGCACACGTACAGTGCTCGGCGCCCTTGCCGTGTTCCGGTTGTTGTTCATCATCGGGTCTCGCGTTCCTGATTGCGCTGAGTCGACGGCGAGCCAGGGCACCGGGCGGCGAAGAAGCGAGGCCCTCACAGGAATCCGACAGATGCGCGAGGAACAACCGTGAGCTACGAACGAGACCTGATTTTCAGTCTGCGTATCCGCGGGCTCTCGGACGATGAGATCACTCGGACCCTGGCGGACGTCCGCGCACACGAGGCCGCCACCGCGGGCTGAGCACTCACACGGACAGCATGACAGCCGTTCAAGCCGCGAACGATTCGCGGCACCGCGGAGGTGATTCGGTCACGCCGCCGGCGTCGCGGCCGATTGCTCGATCGTGACGATGCCGGCGTCGCCGTCGACGTGGATCCGCTGCCCGCTGGTCAGCCTTTGGGTGGCCACCCCCGTGCCGAGTACGGCCGGGATGCCGTACTCGCGGGCCACGATCGAGCTGTGGCTCAGCGGGCCGCCGACGTCGGTGACCACGGCGGAGGCCATCGCGAACAGTGAGGTCCAGGCCGGAGTGGTGATGCGGGCCACCAGAACGTCGCCGGGCATCATCCGGCCGAAGTCCTGGGGCCCGCTCAGCACGCGCGCGGGAGCCGTGACCTGGCCCGAGCTGGCGCCGGCGCCTTTGATGACGTCGCCGAGCTGATCCTGCGGGCCCGCCGGCATCATCGACCCGAAGGCCCGCTCCATCCATCGGCTCTCCGGCAGCAGCTGCGGGGCGGCGGCCTTGGCCTGTCCCCGCCATAGCATCTTGCGCTCTGCGACGGCACCGGCGCGGACGGGCCGGTCTGCCCCGGTAATCGCCACCGCGGCCGGTGTGCCCGGCCCGGCAAGGCCGAACTCGACGGTGCTGCGCAGCTCCCCGTGACGCAGCCAGAAGACGTCGCCGGGCTCGGCGATGACAGCGGAGTCGACCAGCCGTCGTCCGAGCTCGAACAGCATCCGCCGCAGCAGCGGCCAGGCCAGGCCGACGTCGGCCAGGGCATCCTCGCGGATCGGGGCCGCATGCTGGGCCCACCGGAGCAGGCGGAGGAAAGCGGCCCGGCGGTTCGGTCCGAGCCGGGCGGCCGTTCGGCTGGTTTCGTCCTCCCGGCGGGCGGCCGACAGCCGCTGCCGCTCATACGGATCGTTGCCCTGTCCGCGCAGGTAGAACTTCACCGTCTCCAGCAGCGGCGAGGGATCGTCGGCCGGCACCGGGCTGACGAAGTCCAGGTTGTAGACCGCATGGCCGAACCGGCCAAGATGCTCCTGGAAGCGGGGATGCCATTGCTGCCACAGTGCCGGGTCCATCCCGGCAGGCGGGGCGCCGGTGCGCTGCGACTCGACCAGCGCCGCCGTGGGTTCCTTGAGGATCGCCGGCGCCAGCGCCGGAACTTCCCGGGCCCAGACGGCGAGGTCGTAGAGCGACTTCTCGGCCCGGATGGGTTCGCTGTCGTAGCCGAGGAGGAACGTCTGGGCGGGGGGATCCCCGTCGCGCCGCACGAACTTGTCGTAATACATCCGGAAGGAGATTTCGCTGGTCGCGGCGATCGGAATGATGGACTGCACGGCCGTGTAGTAGACGGTGCCGGCGTCCAGCAGCGTCTGCACACCCTCCAGCAGTTCCTCTCCGGAGAGCTCCACGACGGGCTTCGCCGACCAGTCCTTGATCACCTTCTCGTAGCGGGGATGCGAGAACTCCCGCCAGCCGGCAACTCCCATGTGCGCCTTGCCGCGGGCCAGCGCACGGACCGCGGTCAGCGACCTGCCCATCACCCGCCACATTCCCGAATTGCGGTAATAGTAATAGGCGTAACCGTTGATGGTGGGCAGTCCGACGTCGTCCTCGCGGATGACGTTCTTGCCGACGGCGCCGGCCATCAAGGCCCTCAGCGACCGGGACACCGAGCCGTCAATGAGGTCGGCGAACAGCGGCGAGAGCGGGTCGGGCAACTGTTCCACGATGCTCGCCCGGAAGTAGAGCCCGTGCCGGTAGGGCACCGGCCAGGTGTCCGGGATGTCGGCCTCCGGTTCGGGCAGGGCGGTGATGGGCCGGGATTGCAGGATGAAGAACTCGCCGCCGGCCCGTGCCCATTCAATGTCCTGTGGCGTCCCGAAATGATCGGCAATCCGGGTTCCGTGGCCGGCCAGCTCGGCCGCCGCCCGGTCGACCAGTACGGGCTGACGACGGCGGACCGCCGGCACCGGCTGCTCCCGCGTCCCGTGTTCCGCGTAGACGGTCATGACTTCCTTGTCAGCTGTCCGGCGGGACAGCACGCGGCCGGTCCCCGCTTCGACGACGACGTCATCCGTGGTCACCGTTCCGCTGACCACGGACTCGCCCAGGCCCCACGCGGCACTGATCACAATCTGGTCGCGGCGCCCGTTGGCCGGATTGGCGGTGAACATCACGCCGGCCGCTTCGGCTTCGACCATCCGCTGGATCACGACGGCGAGGCGCACCGTGTCCGGTCCGATGCCTTCGCGAGCCCGGTAGGCCATGGCGCGCGCCGTCCATAGGGAGGCCCAGCAGTCGATCACGGCCGTGGCTAGGGCCTCCGCCCCGCGGACGTTCAGGTACGTTTCCTGTTGCCCGGCGAAGCTGGCCGAGGCGAGGTCCTCGGCCGTGGCGGAGGAGCGCACCGCCACGGCCGTGTCCCCGCTACCGAGACCTCCGTAGGCGGCGTCGAGTTCGGCCGCGATCGCGGCCGGCATGGTTCCGCCGGTGAACAGGGCACGGATCCGCTCCGAGGCGTCCTCGTAGTCCTGTGGCGCGGCCATCGGTGACAAGGCGGCGAGCTCCTGGATGCCGGCTTCGAGGTGGTTGGCCTTCACGAAATCCGCATAAGCTGCGGTGTTCAGTACAAACCCCGGAGGGACCGGCAGGCCGGCCTGAACGAGGCCGCCCAGTCCCACGCCCTTGCCGCCGGCCGCGGCGACGTCGCCTGGTCCCACATCGCCGAAGTTGTTGATGTAGGTCATGACCGTGCGTCCTTCCTACCCGGAACCCGGGCGCCCGCATTGCGCCTGATTCCCAACATACTGGCACTGCCGCAGGCAAGAGGCCATAGCTGAGCGGGGCACCGGGAAAGCCTTCCAGGAAGCCACGCGCCCGGAGGGCATGTGGGACAGCCTGGCGGCGGGCCCGACGGCGATCGCCGAGCGGGAATAGACGCCAACACCCCGGTTCGCGATGCAGGAGGGAACTTCGGCCCTCAGGCCACGGCCTGCGTCATCCGGGGCGGCGAGTCAGCCTTCAGCCTTTGGCGGGGCCGGCCGTTCTGCTGATTTCCGCACGGGTCCGACGGTTCCGTCGGCGCCGTAGTCGCCTTCCGAGTACCGGCCGACTTCGGATTCCGCGGTGCGGCCAGGTGCCGACCCGGCATCGCCGTAATTCGCCTCCACATAGCGTCCCGATTCCCTGGCCTTGTCGCCCAGGGGTTCGGGCAGGCCGCCTTCGCTGCCGGCCGCGCCGTAATTCCCTTCGATGTATTGGCCTTCCTCGTCGTCCGCATGGCGGCCGCTCTGCGCACCCGCCTTGCCGTAGTTGCCTTCGACGTACCGTCCACGCAGTTCTGGTTCTTCTGGCTTCTTGTCCGAACCTGCCTCATTCGCAGTGTCTTCGAAGCCGCTGTTGCCGGTCATGATCGTGCCTTTCCCGAGACGAACTCTGCGTCTTCTGCGGCGCAAATTAAGTCTAGCGAGGCCGCCCCTCCGGGGACAGAATCAGTGCTTTCCAGCCGTGGGCGGGGTGGGATCGTCCTGAAGGACGGAAATCAGCCGTCGGCAGGAGTGTGTCGCGGAGGGACTATTTCCCCGCTGCGGGCGAGATGCTCGGCGATGTCCCGGAGTTTGATGTTGGATTTGGAACTGACACGGCTGAGGAGGAGGAAGGCCTGCTCTGCGGTGATCTTGTATCGTTCCATCAGGATGCCTTCTGCCTGGCCGATGAGTTGCCGGGATACCAGGGCTTCGGACAGCTGACTGATTTTCTGGGAGTCGGCGAAAGCCACGGCGGCGTGCGCGGCGACCAGCAAGCCGACCTGTTCGGACTCGTCGTTGAAGGCATTGGGACCTTTCCCGTAAAGATTCAGTGCACCGAGGCGGTCGCCTTCAACGAATAGCTGGATTGAGAGCATGCTCCGTGCCCCGAGTTCCACGGCACCCCGGGAGAACGCCGGCCAGCGGCCTTCCCGGCTGAGGTCCGGGACACGAACCACCCGTTCCTGGTAGGCCGCGTCCAGGCAGGGCCCCTGGCCGGTGGAGTTCTGCAGGGCATCGACACGGCGTGGAAGGTCTCCCGAGGCGACTTCGGAGTCAACTTTCTTCCGGCCCGTCACAAGGCTGATGGATGCCTGCGCGGTCCCGGGAATGAGGTCCAGGGCGGCATGGACGATGCCGGAGAGGACGGCGTGGACGTCGTGTTCCTGCTGCAGCTCCCGAGCGAGGTCGCTGAGCTGGGTTGCCAGCTCGGCGCTGACACGGCCGTTACCGGCCCCGGCAGTGCTCATCTCTGGTCGGTTCGCGTCCATCCTGGCCTCCGCTGCTCCGCGTGGTTGAACCTAGGCCGTGTCGAGAGACGCCGCCTGGGCGACATCCTCCGTCGCTGCCCAGGAGGCGAGGAGTCTGAGCGCTTCATCGGAGGGGCTGCCGGGGATGGCGGGATAGACCGTCAGGGTGTGCCCGGGATCTTCTTCGAGTTCCATCACCTGGTAGCTCAGCTCGAGGAGTCCGACGACCGGGTGCTGGAATTGTTTCGTTCCCGAGTAGTGGCGGCGGACGTTGTGCGCTGCCCAGCGTGAGCGGAATTCGTCGCTGCGCACGGAGAGTTCGCCGACGAGTTCGGCGATGCGCTTGTCGTGCGGGAAGCGGCCGGCGTCGCGTCGCAGGATCGCGACGTTGACGTTGGCCGCACGCTCCCAGTCCGGGTAGAAATCGCGGGCACGCGGGTCAAGGAAGATGAAACGAGAGTGGTTCGCAGGACGGGCCGTGCCGCGGTACATGTCGGAGTAGAGGGCGTAGCCGAGCGCGTTGGCGGCGACGATATCCATCCGGTTGTTCCCGATGAACGCGGGCGCCGCGGTGATGGCGTCCAGTAGGTTCTGGAGCACGGGGCGAACGGCAGACGCCGCGGAGGTCGTGGGGCGGTTCCGGCTCGAGGTATTCGCTGTGCGGGCGAGGTTGTAGAGGTGGTCGTGTTCGGCGCGGTCGAGCTCCAAGGCGCGCGCAATGGAGTCGAGGACGCTGTCGGAGGCGCCGGTGAGATTTCCGCGTTCGAGGCGGGTGTAGTAGTCGACGCTGACGCCGGCGAGGCGGGCGACTTCTTCTCTTCGAAGGCCCGTCACGCGCCGCCGGCCGCCGATGGGCTCGAGGCCAGCCTGCTCGGGGGTGATGCGTCCGCGGCGCGAGGCCAGGAACGCGCGCACCTCGGCTCTGTTATCCATAGGGAAACGTTACGTCGAAACCGCGAAGCCGTGGGAGGGTCTGCCGTAACCCGTTTCATCAGGGCCGTGGCTAGGCGCGTCCATCGTTTGTTTGATGGAGAAAACCCCCAGCATTCAACGAGATGGAGAAGCATATGCACGCAACGACCATGAACGCCCCCGGCCCGTGAGCCCGTCGGCGATCTCAACGCGGGCGCCGTCGTCGGGGATCGTCCCGGCGTCGGTCGTCGCCACGGTCATCTTCCTCACCGCTGTCGCGCCGCTGGCGACCGATATGTACGTCCCGGCGTTCCCGCGCGTGACGGAGGAATTCGGCACGACGGCATCGGCGGTGCAGTTGACGCTGACGACGTTCTTCGCCGGGATGGGACTCGGACAGCTCGTCGGCGGACCGTTCAGCGACCAGCGCGGCCGGCGGATGCCCCTGGTCGCGGGCACGATTCTGATGACGGCCGCCTCGGTAGCCTGCGCCCTGGCCCCGGGCGTCGGGATCTTGATTATCGCCCGGTTCCTGCAGGGCTTCGGCGGCGGCTGGGCGATGGTCGTCGGCCGCGCCGTGATCGTCGACCGCGCCCATGGCCCGCAACTGGTCCGGGTGCTCAACATCGTCATGGGCATCGGCGGCGTCGCCCCGATCATCAGCCCCCTGCTTGGGGCGGTCATCTTGCAGCTGACCGGCTGGCGGATGACGTTCTGGGTACTCGCGGCCCTCGGCATCCTCATGACCTTGTGCGCCCTGTTCGTCGTTCCAGAGTCCCTGCCGCCCGGGAAACGGCACGCAGGCGGCCTGCGCGAATTCGGCCACGCTGCGCGCACCGTGCTGGCCAGCCGCCGATTCGTCGGCTATGTCGTCGTGGCATCCTCGGCGTTCATCGCCCTGTTCGCATACGTCGCCACGTCCTCGTTCATCCTGCAAAACATGAACGGCCTGTCGCCGGTGGCGTACTCAATAGTGTTCGCCGCCAATGCTGGCGGCATGACCGTTGCCGCCCTCGTCTCGGCGCGCCTGGCAGGCCGCGTATCCACGCGCCGGGTAATCCTCACCGGCCAGATCATCGCCCTGGCCGCGGGCGTGGCCATGCTAGCGGGAGCCCTGTGGTTTGGCACGCCGCTGCCGGTGGCTTTGGCCAGCTTCTTCGCCCTCATGGTCGCGCAGGGCCTCGTCAACACCAACGGGGGCGCTCTCGCGTCGGCGGAGGTGCCGGAGCACCCGGGAACCAGTTCCGCGGTGCTCGGGCTCGTGCAATGGACCACCGCGGGCATCGTCGCACCGATCGCCGGCTTGGGCGGCTCGGACACCGCGGTCCCCATGGCGGCACTGATGATCGCCGGAGCCTTGCTGTCCCTTGCTGGGCTCCTCGTCCTGGCCCGGCCTGCCGCCCGCAGCTTCGGTCCGCTTCTTCAACCGCGGCACGGTGACATCGAGCGGGTGGGTCAGCGCCGTGAGCCACCAGGCCCCCGGTCGAGGGATACCGCCGCATGTTCGAATTGTCCCCGGCCGGACGGGGGCACCCGCGCAACACCAGCGCGGGCACCCGCCGGCTAGGAGGTCGTGCTGGAGGCCAGAACGCCCAGGCCGAGTGCGGCGATGATGCCGCTGCTGCCGCGTTCGAGCCAGGCACTCACCCGGGGGCGCTGCAGCCAGGCCATGGCCTTCGCGGCCGCGATGGACACGGCCACCAGATAGAGAAAACCAATGACGCTTTCGATGACACCCAGCACCAGGGCGGTGTCCAGCGTGTTGCCGCCGTGCGGAATGAATTGCGGCACGACGGCGAGGTAGAACAGGCCGACCTTGGGGTTGAGCAGCGTGGAGAGCGCGCCGGCGCCGAACCCCGTCTTTCGGCTGTAGTTTCGGCGGGGAGCGTGCCCGGTCGTTGCGGAAGGAGTTGCGGTACGGCGGGCCCGGATCAGCGACGAGATCCCCAGATACAGCAGGTACAACCCGCCTGCGATCTTTAGCCAGCGGAACACTTCGGCGGAGTCCTCCAGCACGGCGGCGAGTCCCACTCCCACCAGCGCCGCCCAGACCATGGATGCCACAGCCGAGCCGAACGCCGCGGCAATGCCGGCCCCGGCATTCTGCAGCGAGATCCGCAGCACCAGGAACGTATCCGGGCCCGGGGTGACGGAGAGCAACAGGCACAGCCCGGCAAAGGCGAACAGGGTCACGGCAGTCATGGGGACTATTGTCCGCGGGCCGGCCGTCTGGTGGCAATTGTGGCAGCCCCGCGCCGTTGCCCCGCCCGCGGTTCCGGAGACCCGGCGTGGTGCCCGGCTCCGGTCTTTCAGGGGGCTTGGGGGTGTCTGACAGACACTGCCACCGAAGGCCCGGCCTGCGTAGCGTGGTGAACGTGGACAGAAAAGAGGAAATCCGTGAGTTCCTGATCTCGCGGCGCGCGAACGTCAGCCCGGACAGGGCCGGTATCCCCAGCTACGGGGAGTTGCGCCGCGTCCCGGGCCTTCGCCGTGAGGAAGTGGCGCAGCTCGCCGGGGTGAGCACGGACTACTACACGCGGCTGGAGCGCGGCAGCATACGAGGCGTCTCAGACGGGGTACTCGAGGCGGTCGCCTCGGCCCTCCAGCTAGATGAGGCCGAGCAGGCGCACCTGATGGACCTGGCGCGGACGGCCAACACCCCGGCACGTCGGGCGCCGCGGCGGCCACCGCAGCAGCGGGTCCGCCCCGGCATGCTGCGCCTCCTGGATGCCATGACCGGAGTGGTTGCCCTGGTGCAGAACGGCCGTTCAGACGTGCTGGCCGCCAACCTGCTGGGCCGTGCGCTCTATGCGGAGGTGTTCAACTCCGCCGCGCAGGCGGCCCCGGACACCCCGGCCCGGCTGCCCAACCAGGCGCGCTACCTCTTCCTGGATCCGCACGCAGCGAATTTCTATCCCGATTGGCGCGCGGTCGCCGCCACTACGGTGGCGATGCTGCGCCTGGAATCGGGGAGGAACCCGCGTGACCGGGCGCTCAACGAACTGGTCGGGGAGCTGGCCACGCGCAGCGGGATGTTCGCCGCGCTTTGGGCCGGGCACGACGTGCGGATCCACACCACG
Source organism: Arthrobacter sp. NicSoilB8 (assembly GCF_019977355.1). NCBI lineage: Bacteria > Bacillati > Actinomycetota > Actinomycetes > Micrococcales > Micrococcaceae > Arthrobacter > Arthrobacter sp. NicSoilB8. Next base: position 100,830 of record NZ_AP024655.1, read on the forward strand.
GGGACCAAGCGCTTCCACCACCCGGTCGCCGGGGATTTGTCCCTGCAGTTCGAGACGTTGCACCTTCCGGGCGATGAGGGACAGGTGCTGTTCACCTTCACAGCGGAGCCCGGCTCTGCATCCGAACACGCGTTGGCGTTCCTCGCCAGCTGGGCGGCTTCGCCTCCCGAAACAACCGTCGCCGGCAATCCCGCCGGTGGAGCAACCGGCCCTGAGTTGCGTTCCGACGCGCAACCGGGGACACGTCACCCAGGAAAGACAGAACCACATGACTGAACAGGAGCACATGGCTGGGCAGGAATACCTGAGAGGGCAAGAGGACAACATGACCGAGAAGAAGGTCTGGTTCATCACCGGTGCCGGCCGCGGCATGGGCACCGACATCGCGAAGGCGGCCCTGGCTGCCGGCCACGGGGTGGTTGCCACCGGCCGCAACCCGGGAAAGGTCGCCCGGGCCATAGGCGAGAACGAAAATCTGCTGGCTGTGACGCTCGACGTCACCGACCCCGCCGCCGCGGGAGCGGCGGTGCAGGCCGCCGTCGACCGGTTCGGAAAGATTGATGTTCTCGTCAACAACGCCGGCAACTTCTACGCCGGATTCTTCGAAGAGATCACCCGGAGGACTTCCGGGCGCAGATCGAAACCACCATATTCGGGCCCATGAACGTCACCCGCGAGGCCTTGCCGGTCCTGCGGGCCCAGCGCTCCGGGCTGGTCGTCACCATCTCCTCCACCGCCGGCATCGCGGGCGGGGAGTTCCTTTCCGCCTACGCCGCCTCCAAGTTCGGGCTGGAGGGCTGGGCGGAGTCGCTGGCCCTGGAAGTCGCCCCATTCAGCATCCGCACCATGATTGTGGAGCCAGGGTTCTTCCGCACCGAACTTCTCACCCCCGAATCCACCAGCTACGCCGTTTCCACCATCGAGGACTATGCCGAGAGGACCGAGCAGACGGTCACCGCGTGGAAAGGCATGAACGGCCTGCAGGGCGGTGACCCGGCCAAGCTCGCCGACGCCCTAATCCAACTCACCGAGCTGGACGAGCCGCCGCTGCGCTTTGCCGCCGGCGCCGACGCCGTGGGGGTCTTCGAGACCCGGGCCAAGGAGCTGCTTGCCCAGGCCGACGCCCACCGCGATCTCTCCAGCAGCCTCGCCTACGATGCCTGACACGGCCAATGCCGGCCACAGGTCCGATCGCGAATGCGAAGCAACCGGGTTTTGAGCCGTGCCCCGACAGGGCTGCGCTGATTCCCGACTCCACCACAGCGGCTCCATGACACGCTAAACGGCCGCACCCCACCGGACCCAACTCATGAGGACGCACCCTTGACGCCAGAGTCATCCATCGCCGAAACACCGGCGCCCGCCGCATCACGACAGTCGCACCCGGCATCACCACAGTCGCTGCCCGAGGGAACGGTCCCCGCCCCGAGGTTTCCGCGGGGCGGCCTGCTGATCCTCGCCGCGGCGGGTTTCACCGCGGTCACCACCGAACTCCTGCCGTCGGGGCTGCTGCCGCAGATCAGCCGCGACCTCGGGGTGGAGGAATCAGCCGTGGGTTCCCTGACGGCCGCCTACGCGGCCGTCATCGTCTTCACCGCGCTTCCACTCTCAAGGCTGCTCGCCGGGCGGGTTCCCCGTAAGACGTTGTTGATCGCCACCGTCCTCGCGTTCGCGGTCAGCAACGTGATGCTGGCACTCAGCCCCGTCCTCGGCCTGGCCATTGCCGCCAGGCTTCTGGGCGGCGTGGCCCACGGGATGCTGTGGTCCAGCATGGCCCCATACGTGGCACGGATCGTTCCGGCGCATTCGGTCGGTAAGGCCATGGCCATCGTCTTCAGCGGCAACAGCATCGCCCTGGCCGTCGGCGCGCCGATCGGCACGCTCATGGGATCGGTGCTGACCTGGCGTGACTCCTTCCTTGTCCTGGCGGGAGTCGGAGGCCTGCTCGCCTTGCTGGCGGTCTGGGTGCTCCCCGCTGCTCCGGACGGGGGCGGCGCTACAGCGCCGTCGCTGCGCGGAGCCCTGAAGCTGCCGGGCGTGATAGCCGTGGCCACGGCCTGGCCGCTCCTGCTTCTGGGGCACTTCACCCTCTTCACCTACATCGCCCCCTTCCTCCAAAGCTCCGGCCTGCCGGACGCCTTCACGGGCATCTCCCTGTCCGTGGTGGGGGTCGCCAGCCTTCTCGGGATCTGGATCGCGGGCCTGACGGCGGATTCGCGTCCGCGACGCTCCCTGCTGTCCGCGGTGGCCGTGCTCGTGGGAGCCTTCGCCCTCTTGCCCGTACTGGGCGGCACCTGGGCGGGGGAACTTGCGCTGGTGACGTTGTGGGGAGCCGCGTTCGGGGCCATCGGCATCTACAACCAGGCGGCGATCCTCCGCGCCGGCGGAGAGCACAAGGACGCTGCCAACGGCCTGACGGTGGTCACCATCCAGCTGGGCATCGCCGTCGGCGCCGGGTACGGCGCCGTGGCCCTAGGCGCCGTCGGCGCCCGGTTCGTGCCGCTGGCAGCAGCAATCCCGACGGCGGCAGCCCTCGCGATCATCCTGGCCAGCCGCCGCGGCGGCTACCCCGCCGGCCCCCGCGAAACGCGCAAAGTCCGGACTTCAGCAATCTCGTGAGCGGCCACTGGCCGCCGGCGGGCCAGCCACCATCGAATCACGCGTTTCAGGTGTCCCGGCGGCCCAGGTCCAAACCCAGGCTGACGGTGGTTGGTGCCGGGTTGGAACCGCAACCCTCGCAGCAGTCGCCCGCCTCGGCACCGAGAGACGCCGCCGGGTGCGGGACGGCGCAGCAGACGTCGCCTTTCCAGGCGTTGATTCCTTCGCGGACAGCGATGACAGCGATGACCAGCGCGGCGCCGGCGTCCGCCCACCACCAGCCCAGCGCGCTGTTCAGGACCAGCCCGAGCAGCAGAACGGCGGAGAGGTAGGTGCACAGCAGGGTCTGTTTGGAATCTGCCACCGCCGTCCGGGATCCGAGCTCGCGGCCGGCCCTGCGCTGCAGCCAGGACAGCACGGGCATGATGACAAGGCTCAGCGCGGCGATGGCGATGCCCGGCGTCGAATGCCGCGCCTCGCCGCCGCCAGCCAGGGAGGTCACGGAGTCGAAGGTGACGAAGGCGGCGAGGGCAAAGAAGGAGATGGCGATGAGGCGCAGCGTCAGGTGCTCGCGCCGCTCCGGATCGTTGGCGGAAAACTGCCAGGACAGGGCGACGGCGGACGCAACCTCGATCACCGAGTCCAGCCCGAAACCGATCAGCGCGGAGGAGTCGGCGACGCCCCCGGCCCAGAGGGCGACAGCGGCTTCAACGATGTTGTAGCTGATGGTCGCGGCTGCGAACAGCCGGATGCGGCGGCTCAGCACGGCGCGGCGGACGGGATCGGGTGCCGCCGTGGTGCCCGTCATGCCAGGCACGTCCCGTCGGGAGCGCAGCAGGCAGGATCCACGGCCAGGACGACGCCGAGCAGGTCGCCGATCGCGTGGCCGAGCCGGGCATCGGCCAGCTCATAGCGGTTCCGCCGGCCGTCCGGAACAGCCACCACGAGCCCGCAGCCGCGAAGGCAGGTGAGATGGTTGGACATGCTCTGCCGCGAGACCCCGAGCGAGTCGGCGAGATCGGAAGGGTAGGCCGGCGCCTGGGCCAGTGCCAGCAGGACCCTGGCCCTGGTCGGGTCCGAGACGGCATAGCCGAACCGCGCCAGTACCGGGGCGTGCGTGAGTGTCTCCATGACTTCAAAGTACAGCCGCGGATGTATTCAGGCAATCGTGTAGCGAGAGTGTGTCGGGATCCGGTTCAGCTGCCCGCGGGCCCGGGCCCGGGCTCGGGACGGCTCTGTGTGAGGCATAGGTTTCCCGGGTTTCCCTGGTTCATCCGGCGGGGTGGTGGTCGGTGGCGCGCATCCGGACGGCGACCAGGATGCCTGATGCCCCGGTGAGGGCACCGACGGCGGCGACGGCCGCCGGGATCCCGTAGGCGTCCGCGAGGATGCCGGCGAGCAGTGCACCGACGGCGAATCCGCCGTCGCGCCATAGGCGGTAGATGCCCACCGAGCGGGCACGCCATTGCGGGTGCGCGACGTCACCGATGGCGGCCAGCAGGGTGGGGTAGACCATGGCGGTGCCGAGCCCGAGGAGAGCGGCGGCGGCGAGCCAGATGCCGAAGCCGGTGCCCAGTGCGATCATGCCGAGGGCCGCGGCCTGGACGAGCATGCCGCCGACGATCAGCCATTTCCGGCCGTATTTGTCCGAGAGTGCGCCGGTGACAAGTTGGGCGGCGCCCCAGACGGCGGGGTAGACGGCGGCGAGAATGCCGATCTTTTCGATGCTCAGCCCCGCAGCGGCAAAGAGGACGGGAAACAGTCCCCAGGCGAGGCCGTCATTGAGGTTGTTGACCAGGCCGGCCTGGCTGATCGAGGAGAGGGACCTGTCCCGGAAACTGGTGAGGGTGAAAATCTCCCGGTTGTTCAACTGTCCGTGCGCGCCGGCATGGGCGGACGTGTGGCCGGCTGCCTCCAGCCGGGCGTGGCCCCGGGTTTCCTTGACGGCGAAGACCGAGAGGCCCAGGCCGAGCGCGATGTAGGCGGCGCCGAGCAGGAAGGGCCCCGGCCGGAGCCCGTAGTGGGCGGCGATGTAGCCGGTGGCCAGGGCGGTGCCGGCGACGCCGAGGTACCCGGCGGCCTCGTTCAGGCCCATCGCCAGGCCGCGGCGGGACGGGCCGGCAAGGTCCATTTTCATGACCACCGTGGTGGACCACGTCAGGCCCTGGCTGATACCCAGGAACACGTTTGCGGCGACGATCCAGGCCCAGGACGGTCCGAAAATCAGCAGCAGCGGGACGGGGAGGGCAATCAGCCAGCCGGCGACCAGCACCGGTTTGCGGCCGTAGCGGTCCGAGAGGGTGCCGGCAAAGTAGTTGGTCCCTGCCTTGGCGACCCCGAAGGCCAGGATGTAGGTCAGGGCCGAGGTGTAGAGGTCCAGGTGGAATACCTGTCCGGCCAGCAGGGGCAGCACTGTGCGTTCCTGGCCGAGGGTCCCGCCGACCAGGGCGTTGACGGCGACGAGAAGCATGAACTGGGCGATGTTCTGACGCAGGCCCAGGGCAATTGCGTCCCCGGTGCCTTCGCGTATCTTTCCGGTGCGGCTGTCCAGATTCAAGGCGGCGAGGACCTTCGTTTCTTGCGCGCCGGGTGAAGCTCCGGCGGCTCAGTGGTATTCCATAGAAACATGGAATAGTATCTTTTCCAGTATTACATGGATTTTTGGAGGAGTGCGTGGGAGACAAGACCAGGAAATCGGAGCTGTTCGAGGAATTCGCCCGGGTCGGCAAGGCCCTCGCCAACGGGAAACGGCTGGAGCTGTTGGACCTCCTCAGCCAGGGCGAGCGGAGCGTGGAGACCCTCGCCGCAGCCGCCGGGCTGGGGCTGAGCACCGCTTCCGCCCACCTGCAGGCCCTGCGCCAGTCCGGACTCGTCACCACGCGACGGGACGGCAACCGGATTTACTACGACATCGCCGGCCCCGACGTCCTTCGGCTCTACAGCCTGCTTCGGTCAGTTGCTCAGGAGCGCGTGGCCGATCTCGAAGCCAAACGGGCCGCCTACCTGGGGCTCGGGCAGGGCCGGGCGGGCGGCGAGGAGATTACGCGCGAAGAGCTGCTGGCCCGGGCCGGCGCCGGTACCGTGACCGTCCTCGATGTGCGTCCGGGCGAGGAATTCGAGGCCGCTCACATCCCCGGGGCGATTTCCATCCCGCTCGAGGAGCTCCGGGGCCGGCTCTCCGAGCTGCCCGAGGACCGGGAGGTCGTCGCCTACTGCCGCGGTGCCTACTGCGTCCTGGCCTACGAGGCCGTTGACCTGCTGCATTCCGCCGGCCGTCGGGCTCGTCGGCTGAACGAAGGCATGCTGGAATGGCGGCTTGGCGGGTTCGCTGTGGAAGGCGCCGCAGCCTAGGCCGGTCTGTTGTGAACCCTGCGCCGAAATCCGTCAGGGTTCTAGCACTTGACCTCAGCCCGGAGGTCACGAATGGCGGCTTCGACGTTGGATGCCTCGTCGCGGAGGGAATTGGTTGCCTGAGTCAAAGTGGCGTCGTCGGGCACCGCGGCGACGGCCGCATTGAACTTGGCCTCGGCCGCTTTGACGGCATCGGCCCGCTCTTTGGCGAGGTTCTCGCCCGCCTTGACGAGATCTTCGTAAGCCTTCGTGACTTCATCCCGGGCAGCGCGGACCTCCTCGATCGTGGCATCGGGCTTGAGCGTGGCCTTGAAATTCGCCAGGGCCGCGGCATGGGCATCGGCCGCGGCGCAAACCTGCGACGTGCTTGCCGGCGGGCTCGAGACGGTCAGTGTCGGAGTGGGGGTGGCTGCCGGCGGGCTGGCCGGGCTGCACCCGGTCAGCAGTGCGACGGCGGCCCCGAGCGCGATGGATCCCAAGATGATGGGGTGAGGTCTCGGCATTGGAAGCTCCTCTACCAGTGGGGTGTCGGCTCTGAGCATCGCGGGCCATGTTCATCGTCTGCCTCGATGCGGGCGTGGGCCTCACCCGCAGGGGGTGAAATCCCTCTCCGCTACCCGGCTTCCGTCGCGGCGTGCACGTGGATCACGGCCACTATTGCGGATTCACAATCCAGGGTCTCGGGCTCCGGTCCGGGCAGGAGGAATTGCATTGGAACCAGCTTCCGCCCCTCGCCGGTCCGGGCAGATCCGGCCAGGAGGACCACGGCGACGGCGGTGGAAGAAATGGCAACGCGTCCGTCCTGCAGCTGGACGTCAATCGCCCCCGAACACGCGGACCGGCGCGTGATGAGGTTGATGACGGATGTGGGTCCGGTGACAACCTTGACCGCCACCTCGTCCTCGCCGGAGAAGGCTACGGGCCGGCCCTGACACACCGCGCGTTCGGCACCTGCGACGTCCAGGATCAGGGCTGAGGGGGTGGCCACGAGGAACTGCCGGTCGGCGTCGTCGAACGTCGAGAACGCGGCGTCTTGAACGATGTCGGCCACGCTGATGCGCCACCAGAACCCGGTACTCCGGATCTCGGTGTTCTCGCCCGGAGCCGGAAAGACGGCAATTTCACGGGTGGTGCCTGCCCCGTTTTTCCAAGGCATTCGGGGCAGGCGGTCCGTATGAACGATTGAACGCTGGTGGAGCGGTGTAGCTGGCTGTGAAGGGCTAGGCACGGTGCGGGGAGCCGAGCTCGACGGGTTCTTCATCGATCAGGTAGGCGGCCTCGGAGTGGGCCGCGATGTCGATACCGAGCAGTTCATCGGCCTCGTGAATCCGGAGCCCCATGGTGACGTTGAGGACCTTGGCGATAATCCACGTCACGGCAAAGGAGTAGGCGAGCACGGCCACGGTTGCCACGGCCTGGATGCCGAGGAGGTCCAGGCCCCCGCCGTAGAAGAGCCCGTTTACCTTGTTCGGGGCAGCGTCGGTAGCGAAGAGGCCGATCAGGAGCGTTCCGATGATGCCGCCGATCAGGTGCACCCCGACGACGTCGAGCGAGTCATCGAAGCCCAGCCGGAACTTCAGTTCAATGGCCAGGGAGCATACGGCGCCGGCGATGGCCCCGATGGCCAGGGCGCCGAGCGGGCTGACCGCGCCGCACGCCGGGGTGATAGCGACGAGGGCCGAGATCAGGCCGGAGGCGGCTCCCATGCTGCTGGCGCTGCCGAGCCTGAACCGTTCCACCAGTGTCCAGGCGAGCAGGCCGGCGGCGCCGGCCACCGCGGTGTTCAGGAATACGACGGATGCGGACTGGCCCGCGGTGAGGGCGGACCCGGCGTTGAAGCCGAACCATCCGGCCCAGAGCAGCCCGGCGCCTACCAGGACGAGGGGCCGGCTGTGGGGTTTGGCGTGTTCGCTCTTCGGCCAGCCCGCGCTGCGTCCCAGGACCAGGGCAAGGGCGAGGGCGGCGACGCCGGCGTTCATGTGCACTGCGGTTCCGCCGGCGAAGTCGATGGCCTTGAGGCTGTTGACGATCCACCCTCCGGTGACGCTGCCGTCTGCCGAGGTAAAGGCGAAAACCCAGTGAGCGACCGGAAAGTAGACCAGCGTTGCCCAGAGGGCTGCGAACGTCATCCAGGCGCCGAATTTCATGCGCCCCGCAGCGGCGCCGGCAATGATCGCGGTGGTGATACCGGCGAAAAACAGCTGGAAGGCCGCGAACAGGGCCGCCGGTATGGGTGCGGCCGGGTCTTCGGCGAGCAGCTGCTCCATGCCGAAATACTCGGTGACGTCGCCTATGAGGCCGGCGCCGCCGACCGAGTTGCCGAAGACTATCGAGTATCCGAACACGGCCCACAGCACGGCGACGATGCTCACGCCGCCGAAGCACATCATCATCATGTTCAGGATCCGGCGGGACCCCACCATGCCTCCGTAAAACAGGGCCAGGGCGGGGATCATCATGCAGACCAAGGCGCTGGCGGCGAGGATCCAGGCGACATCTCCAGAATTCATGGAAACTCTCCAATCGGGGAACGGGTTCTGGCGGCCGGAATGGCCGGGGAAGTTTAGCGGGTGCGGGTAAGCCTCAGCCCGCTGGCGACCGAGTCCCGGTATCTGCGGTGTGCGGCGGGCCCGGGCGGTTTCGGCCCCCACAATCGAGTAGTGGGGTGAAACCATGATTCACGCCAGTGAACGACCATGGGTTTCGGTGGCGTTAATTCCGCGTTCCAATCGGGCGCCGGGGCCGTCATCCGGATTTAACAAACAGGGAGCACGTCCGTAACATCATTTTGACTACTGTGGTTCAACAAGGTTTCCCAGCAGGTAACAACGATTGAACAGGACAGTTCCGATGACAAGTCTCGCAACCCCTGCACTACCAAGTGCCTCTGCGCTATCAACCGCCGCGGTCCCGACGAACGCCGGAGACATTTCCCTGGCGGACATCGCCAGGGCCCATGACGTCCGCTTCATTCTTGCCACGTTCGTCGACATGACCGGCAAGCCCTGCGCCAAGCTGGTTCCGGTCGAGGCCGCGGACGAGCTCGAGCGCGGAGCCATGGGGTTTGCCGGCTACGCGGCCGGACTGATCGGCCAGAAGCCGCAGGACTCCGACCTCATTGCGGTCCCCGATCTGGCCTCCTTCACGCCCGTGCCGTTCATCCGCGAGGGCCTGGCGATCGTGCACTGCGATCCGCACGTGGACGGCAAGCCGTGGCCCTATGCCCCGCGCGTCATTCTGAAGAACACGCTCTCCCGCCTTGCCGGGCAGGGAATGCAGGCCAAGGTGGGCGCGGAAGTGGAGTACTTCCTGGTCAACAAGAACCCCGACGGCTCCCTGAGCACAGCCGACGCCCGTGACGACTCGCCCCGCCCCTGCTACGACGCCCGCGGCGTCACCCGCATGTACGACCACCTGAGCTCCATCTCGGAGGCGATGAACGGCCTGGGCTGGGGCAACTACGCCAACGACCACGAGGACGCAGCCGGCCAGTTTGAACAGAACTTCAACTACGCCGACGCCCTCACGACGGCGGACCGGGTGGTCACTTTGCGCTACATCCTGAACATCCTTGCGGAGCAGCGCGGCATGACCGCCACGTTCATGCCCAAGCCCTTCACCGACCGGACCGGCACCGGCCTGCACTTCCACCTCTCGCTGTGGTCCGGCGCCAAGGCGCTGTTTCCCGGGGACGACGGCGGACGGGGACTCGGGCTGTCAGGCCTTGCGTACTCGTTCATTGGCGGCATCCTCAACCACGCGCCGGCGCTCCAGGCGTTCCTGGCCCCGACGGTCAACTCCTACAAGCGTTCCGGGGCGACCACAAGTTCCTCCGGCGCCACCTGGTCGCCCCGGAAGGCCTCGTTCGGCGGAAACGACCGAACCCACATGATCCGGGTCCCGGACGAAAAACGGATCGAACTCCGCTCCGGGGACGGCTCCGCCAACCCCTACCTGGCCATCGCCACGGCGATTGAAGCCGGGCTGGACGGGGTCGCGAACGCCACCGACCCGGGAGCGCCCTCCGGCCCCGGCGAGGCGAAGCCGGAGGCCCACCTTCTTCCCGCGACGCTGCTGCACGCCGTCGAGGCCCTGCGCCGTGACCCGGTCATCCTCGCCAGCCTCAGCGGCGATGAGGAAATCGGCAGGTACTACGCGGACGCCAAGGAAGAGGAGTTCCTGAGCTGGCACAACCAGGTCAGTGACTGGGAAATCCGCGCATATTTGACTTCAATCTAGCCCGTCGTCGATCTGACCAACCACCAAGTAAAGGACACACCAATGTGTGGAATAGCCGCGCTGCAGCTGCGCAACCCTTCGCTGCACCCCCAGATGGGGAGCCTCCTGTCATCCATGCTGTGCCAGATTGTGGACCGCGGGCCGGACTCTGCCGGGCTGGCCGTCTACGACACCCCGGGCCTGGTCTCCGAAGGAACCGCCACGCTCAGCCTGCTCGGCAAGGACCAGGGCCTGCCCGTCACCGACATCACGGCAGCGCTGGCTGCCCTCCTCCCGTCGGCCGCAGCAGCCGTGAAGGTGGTGGGTGACACCACGCTCGTGAGTGCCGCCGTCGGGACCGGGCTGCTCGTCAAGGCCGTCAGCGAGACGCTCCCGCAAGCCACCATCATTGGCCGCGGCGAACACGTGGCCGTCATGAAGAGCGTCGGCCACCCCATGGAGATCGCCGCCGAGCACGGGCTGGAAGCGATGTCCGGCAGCCAGGGTCTCTCGCACACCCGCATGGCCACCGAATCCGCCGTCACCGCCGGAGGATCCCACCCCTTCTCCGTGGCGGATGACCTGTGCCTGGTGCACAACGGCTCCTTCTCCAACCACGCCACCATCCGGCGAAACCTGGTGCGTGACGGCGTCGTCTTCGACTCCGACAACGACACCGAAGTGGGCGCGCGCTACATCGCCTCCCGCCTGCAGCAGGGCGACGACCTCGAAACGGCGCTCACCAACCTCGGCAAGGTCTTCGACGGCTTCTACACCCTGGTGGTCACCACCGCCGACAGCATGGCCGTGGTCCGGGACCCGATCGCCTGCAAGCCCGCCATCATCGCCGAAACAGACGACTACGTGGCCATGGCCTCCGAATACCGCGCCCTGGCAGCCCTGCCCGGCATCGAAACAGCCCGCATCTTTGAACCGGAACCCGGAAAGGTCTACACATGGTCACTCTGACAGCCCCCGAAACCGCCCACACCTCGACAGCCACAGCAGGCACCGCAAGCGCCGGCGCCACCTTGATTGACGGCGCCACCCTGATCGACCTGGCCGGAAGCTCCGTCCGCGACCTCAACCAGGCCCTGCACCAGGCCACCGACGGCCAGGCCTGGACCGTCAAAACCCCGGGCGGGAAACACAGCCTCGCGGTCGGGATCGACGCCGACATCGACGTGACCATTGACGGCCATGCCGGCTACTACGCCGCCGGCATGCACCAAAAAGGCGAGGTGACCATCAACGGGAACGCCGGCGTCGGGCTCGCCGAAAACATCATGTCCGGAAAAGTGCACGTCACCGGGGACGCCTCCCAGTCGGCGGCGGCCACCGGCCACGGCGGTCTCGTGGTGATCGACGGCAACGCCGGAGCGCGCTGCGGCATCTCCATGAAGGGCGTGGACATCGTGGTCGGCGGGAACATCGGCCACATGTCAGCCTTCATGGCCCAGGCCGGCCGGCTGGTGGTCTGCGGCCATGCCGGGGAAGCCCTCGGTGACTCCATCTACGAGGCCCGGATCTACGTCAGGGGAACCGTTGCATCGCTGGGGGCGGACTGCATCGAAAAGCCCATGACCGCCGAACACCTCGACGAGCTCGCCGGCCTGCTCGCCGCAGCCGGCCGCACCGAGGACCCGGCGGATTTCCGGCGCTACGGATCGGCCCGGAACCTCTACCACTTCAGCGTCCACAACTCGACGTCGTACTAAGGACACTCCATGACCATCACCTCACTGCCCCAGGACACGGTTTCCCCCGCCCACCTCACCCCTGCACAGCACACCGAAGAGCTGGGCCTGCGCGAATCGGCAACCTTCGACCGCGCCACCATCGCGGACATCCAGCGGGCCGCCGCCACCGGCGTCTACGACATCCGCGGCTGGGGGGCCAAGCGGAAGGTCCCGCACTTCGATGACCTGCTGTTCCTGGGGGCGTCCATGTCCCGCTACCCGCTCGAGGGCTACCGCGAAAAGTGCGACACCGACGTCATCCTCGGCGACCGCCACGCAAGCCGGCCGCTGCACCTGCAGACCCCCGTGACCATCGCCGGCATGAGCTTCGGCGCCCTGTCAGCCAACGCCAAGGAGGCCCTGGGCCGCGGCGCCAGCGAAGTGGGCACCTCCACCACCACCGGCGACGGCGGCATGACTCCCGAGGAGCGCGGCCAGTCCAAGCACCTCGTCTACCAATACCTCCCGTCCCGCTACGGGATGAACCCGGACGACCTCCGCAAGGCCGATGCGATCGAGATCGTGCTCGGCCAGGGCGCCAAGCCCGGCGGCGGCGGCATGCTGCTGGGACAGAAAATCACCGAACGCGTCGCCGGAATGCGCACCCTGCCCGTCGGTATCGACCAGCGCTCCGCCAGCCGCCACCCGGACTGGACCGGCCCCGACGACCTCGAAATCAAGATCGGCGAACTGCGCGAAATCACCGACTGGAAAACCCCCATCTACGTCAAGATCGGCGCCTCCCGCCCCTACTACGACACCGCCCTGGCCGTGAAGGCCGGAGCCGACGTCGTCGTCGTCGACGGAATGCAAGGCGGCACCGCCGCCACGCAGCAGGTCTTCATCGAAAACGTCGGCATCCCCACCCTGGCCGCCATCCCGCAAGCCGTCCAGGCCCTCCAGGAACTCGGCCTGCACCGGAAGGTCCAGCTCATCGTCTCCGGCGGCATCCGCACCGGCGCCGACGTCGCCAAGGCCATGGCCCTGGGCGCCGACGCCGTCGCGATCGGCACCGCGGCGCTGATCGCCCTAGGCGACAACGATCCCCGCTACGCCGCCGAATACGCCGCGCTCGGCTCCGCCGCGGGCTTCTACGACGACTTCCAGGACGGCCGCGACCCCGCCGGCATCACCACCCAGGACCCCGAACTGTCCTCCCGGCTCGACCCGATCGCGGGCGGACGCCGCCTGGCCAACTATCTCCGCGTCCTGACCATGGAAGCCCAGACCATCGCCCGCGCCTGCGGCAAGTCCCACCTGCACAACCTCGAACCCGAAGACCTCGTGGCCCTCACCATCGAAGCATCCGCCATGGCCCGCGTGCCGCTGGCCGGCACGAGCTGGATCCCGGGAGCCAAGTGATGACCGAATCATCTGAATATGTCGTGGTCGGCGCAGGCCTGGCCGGCGCCGCCACGGCCTGGCAGCTGGCCTCACGCGGCCACGACGTCACGATCCTGGAACGCACCGTCCCGGCCAGCCACGACGGGAGCTCGCACGGCTCGGCCCGGATCTTCCGCTACGCCTACCCGGACGAGTTCTACACCCGGGCAGTCATCGAGTCCAAGGCCCTGTGGGACGACCTCGACCGGGCCAGCGGCCAGGCGCTGATCAGTCCCTTCGGCGCCGTGGACTACGGGCCCGATCGGCAGCCCGAGGTTCTCGCCCGGGTCCTCGCGGACGCCGGAGTGGAGCACGAACTCCTCAGCGCCGCCGACGCCAGGTCCCGCTGGCCCCAGTTCTCCTTCGACACCCCCGTCCTCTGGCACCCCGGTGCCGGAGTGATCGACGCCGAGAGTGCGGTCCACGCGATGGCCGGCCAGGCGGTGCGGCACGGCGCCCGGCTCCTGACAGGCTGGGACGTCACCAGCGTGACAAAGACCAGCGGCGGTTACCGGCTGGCCTCTGCCGGGGGGAAGGAAATCACTGCCGGCAACGTGATCATCAGCGCCGGCGGCTGGCTGCCGCAGCTGCTGGGCCGGCTCCCGGTGCCGGCCGGGTTCCTGGCCGGCCTGCCGGAGATCACGGTCCGGCAGGAACAGGCCTACCATTTCCGCTACCGCGAGTTCTCCGGCAGTGTGGCCGCCTGGCCGACCTTCATCCACAAGAGCGCCGACATTCAGACCTACGGGCTTCCGGGCGGCCGGGACGCGGGCTTCGCCGGGCAAAAGGTGGCGGAGTACAACGGCGGAAAGTTCATTCCGTCAGCTGCCAGGCAGACCGGAATTGTGGACCCCGCCAACCGCGGCCGGGTGGTGGACTACGTGAAAAAGTACCTCCCCGGACTCGACCCCGAGCCGTACGCGGAAGCCACGTGCCTGTTCACGAACACCCCGAACGAGGATTTCCTCATCGACCGGGCAGAGGGAATCACGGTTCTCTCCCCGTGTTCGGGACACGGCGCCAAGTTCGCGCCGCTGATCGGACAGTGGGCGGCCGACCTCGCCACCGGCACCGGCGGCGTGCCCCCACGCTTCCGCCCGGCCACCGCCCGGATCGGCGCCACTTAGCCGGTCAGCGCCAAATAACCGGTCAGCGCCCGCTGAACCGCTTCGCTCCGCCTACCCGTGAAAATCCCTCGAGCAACAGAACGGACCATCCCGTGACCACTTCGGCGACACCAACGGCAACCGCCACCGTATCCGGCCTCCTGCGGGACATCTCCGGCATCGGCCGGGACAAAACGCGCGGCGGCTACTCGCGGCCGGTCTTCTCAACGGCGGAAACCGATCTCCGTCACTGGTTCGCCGAGCAGGCTGCCCGGCGCGGGCTGGACGTCGGCACCGACCGGAACGGCATTCTTTGGGCGTGGTGGGACACGGCAACCGGCGCCCGCCGGGACGCGGTCGTGACGGGCAGCCATCTGGATTCCGTTCCGGGCGGGGGCGAGTTCGACGGGCCTCTGGGCGTAGCGTCGGCACTGATCGCCGTCGATATCCTCAAGAGCCGGGGCCTGCGCCCGCGCAGGCCGTTGGCCATCGCGGTGTTCCCGGAAGAGGAAGGCTCCCGCTTCGGTGTCGCGTGCCTGGGTTCGCGGCTGCTGACGGGAGCCATCGACGCCGACAAAGCCCGCAACCTGAAGGACCCGGACGGGAACACCTACGCCGACGTCGCCGCCGCCGGCGGACAGGACCCGCGGTTCATCGGAGCCGACCGCAAGACCCTGCAGCAGCTGGGCGTATTTGTCGAACTCCATGTCGAACAGGGAAGGGGGCTGGTGGATCTTCACCAGCCGGTTGCGATCGGGTCCTCCATCCTGGGGCACGGGCGGTGGAAACTCTCCGTGAACGGTCAAGGCAACCATGCCGGAACCACCCTGATGGGGGACCGTAAGGATCCCATGATCGCCGCCGCGAAGATCATGATCGGCATTCGGGACACAGCCAAGAACTATCGTGACGCCCGGGCCACGGTGGGCCGGCTCCAGCCGGTGCCGGGAGGCACCAACGTGATCGCCTCCCGGGTGGACCTGTGGATCGATCTGCGGCACCCGCGGGACGAGATCACCGCCGCCCTGGCGGAGTCCATCCACCTCAACGCCCAGGTGATCGCCGCCGAAGAAGGGTGCACAGTCAGCTTCGGCACGGAATCGCTGAGCCCCACCGTTCACTTCGACACCGGGCTGCGCAACCAGCTGCAGACGCTGCTACCCGGCGCACCGGTGCTGGACACCGGTGCCGGTCACGACGCCGGTGTTCTCACCGGACATATCCCCACCGCCATGCTGTTCGTGCGGAACCCCACCGGCATATCCCACTCGCCGGACGAGCTCGTCGAGGACGACGACGCCGAGAAAGGCGCCGCTGCGTTGGCCGATGCCTTGGCGGGCCTGCTGGGCACAGCGCAGGTGATCGGATAGGGCCCTGGCCCCCGCCTATGATGGCTCCATGACCAACAACGCCAACCCCTTCACCGCCCAGCCCTCAGAAACCGGGGCCGGGGAAACAGGGGCCGGGCCGGCGTCGGGCACGGAAGAAGGGCCGGGCAAGCTCGAACGCATCATCGCCGGGCAGGTCCGCCGCTACCGGACCGCGAACGGTCTGTCCTCTGCGGAGCTGGCCGCACGGACCGGCTTGTCCAAGGCGATGATCTCGAAGATTGAAACAGCCAGCACCTCCTGCTCGCTGACTACCTTGCAGCGGCTGGCAGACGGACTGAAAATCCCGGTCACGGCGCTGTTCCGCGGGGCGGACACCGACCGGGACGCCACGTTCACTAAGAACGGCCAGGGCAGCCTGACCATACGCAGCGGGACCCAGCACGGCCACGAGTACCGGGTGCTTGGCACGCTGAAGGGCCGGACCGATGCCATCGAGCCAACGCTCGTCACTCTGACGAACGCCTCGGACGTGTTTCCTTTGTTCCAGCACCCGGGCACGGAATTCATCTACATGCTCACCGGCAAGATGGTCTATGGCCACGGCGCCTACGAATACGCCATGGAGGCCGGTGACTCGCTCCTGCTTGACGGCGAAGGACCCCACGGTCCGCTCGAGCTGCTGGATCTGCCCATCCAGTTCCTGGCCATATCGGCACGATAGAGCCGCCGGGTTACCTTCTTGGAGCATCTCCGCTCGCACAGTTCCTCAGGAAGCAGGAGGTTCGCTCTGGCCGCGCCCAGGGCATAGCGCACTGCAGGCTGGAACCGTCCCAGTCATCCAGGAACCGGCGTCCAGCCTGCAGCGCAGGGAGCCATCGTCGTGGCTCAGTCACCAGTTGAGGTCAGCGTGCCGCTGTGGCGGTCTGCTCCTGGAAGGCCGGCACGACGTGCTCGATGAAAAGTTCGAGCGAACGCTTTTTCTCTTCATGGGTCAGGCTGTTGTCGGCCCAGATGCTGAATTCGGTGACGCCGAGTGCCTCGTAGTGGCGGAGCCGCTCGATCACTTCGTCAGGCGTCCCGATCATTGCCGTGTGGTGGAGGGCCTCAGGTGTGAACTCCGGGCGGTCGGCGAACTTCTCCGCAGGGCTGGGCTCGAGGAAGCCGTTCTTCGGAGTGGTCTTGTTTCCGAACCAGGCATCGAACGTCCGGTAGAACTTCTGGATGCCCTCGGCCGGACGTCGCCATCCGTCGGGCTCGTCTGCGGCGTGGACGTGCGTGTGGCGGAGCACCATCAGGTCCGGGCGGGGGACACCGGGGTTGTTCTCCACAGCGGTGTCGAACTTGTGCGCAAGGTCTTCGACTTCCTCGTCGCCCTTCATCAGCGGCGTCACCATCACATTGCAGCCGTTGGCAACGGCGAACTCGTGCGAGGAGATGTCGCGGGCGGCGATCCACATGGGCGGGGTCGGCTTCTGCAGAGGCTTGGGCACGCTGGTCGAGGTCGGGAACTGCCAGACCTCGCCGTCGTGGGCATAGTCGCCTTCCCAGAGCGCGCGCACGGCCGGGACGAGCTCGCGCAGGTGTTTGCCGCCATCAACTGCAGACATGCCGCCCATGAGGCGGTCGAACTCGAACTGGTAAGCACCACGTGCCAGTCCCACCTCCATGCGGCCGTTGCTGATGACGTCCAGGAGCGCCGTCTCCCCGGCTACGCGCAGCGGGTTCCAGAAGGGCGCGATGATCGTTCCGGCACCCAGACGGATGCGCGACGTGCGCGCGGCCAAGTATGCAAGCTGGGGCATGGGGCTGGGAGAGATGGTGTACTCCATCGAGTGGTGCTCACCAATCCAGACGGTACTGAACCCTCCGGCCTCCGCGATCAGGGCGAGCTCCGTCAGGTTCTCGAAGCATTCGCGGTGTGAGACGGTCTCGTCCCAGCGCTCCATATGAGCGAAGAGGGAAAAGCGCATTAGTGACTCCTTCGTTCGGCGGCGGTGTTTGCCGACGCCTCGTTGATGGGTGCTGCTTCCAAGGCTGCTGTGTTGCGTTCGGCGATGGTTTGGTTGCCGCGGGACCAGTGTTCATGTTCGATTTCACGGATAATTACGGTGGTGTTTTCGGGTGCCGCGCCCACTGAGCGTTCGGCGGCCAGGTGAAGCTCGCTGATGAGCGAGCGGAGCTGCTCCGGGGTCCGGCCCCGGGCGATGGAGACTTCGATAAGGGGCAATGTGTTCAGCTCCTCATCACGAAGGGGTCGGCAAGGGGCGACTCGTCCGTGTTGATCCAGACACTCTTGACCCTGGTGTATTCACGGATGCTCTCGATGCCGTGTTCGACTCCGACGCCGCTGGTTTTGAAGCCTTCCCGGGGTGATTGGGGCGACATGGTGCGGTAGGTGTTGACCCAGACGGTGCCGGCCTCCAGACGGCTGGCCATGCGGTGGGCCCGGGAGAGGTTGGTGGTCCAGATTCCGGCGGCCAGACCGTAGGTGGTGTCGTTCGCCAGGCGGAGCACCTCCTCCTCCGTTTCAAACGGCATGACCGCGGCGACAGGCCCGAAAATCTCCTCCCTGACCACGCGCATTGAATTGTCCACATCGGTCAGGACGGTGGGCTCGAAGAAGTAGCCATCGAGGCCGGTGTTTGGACGCCCGCCGCCGGTCAGGACGGTCGCACCTTCGGAGACGCCGAGATCGACGTAGCTGGCGACCTTGTCCCGCTGGTCCTGGAAGGCCAGCGGTCCGAGTTCGGTGGCGTCAAGGAGCGGGTCTCCGATGACGATGCTCCTGGCGCGGGTGGCGACCCGTTCGAGCAGTTCGTCGTACACGGATTTGTGCGCGAACACGCGGCTGCCTGCGATGCAGGTCTGGCCGGCCGCGGCGAAGATGCCGGCCACCACACCCATGGATGCATTGGCTATGTCGGCGTCGGCGAAGACGATGTTCGGGGATTTTCCGCCCAGTTCCAGCGTTGAGCCGATGAAGCGGGATGCGGTTGAGGAGGCAATGCGGGCGCCGGTGGCGGTGCTGCCGGTAAAGGAGATTTTGGCCAAGCGGCGGTCATCGACGAGTGCGGCCCCAGCTTCTGCGCCGAAGCCGGTGACGACATTGATGACACCGGGCGGGAATCCGGCCTCGGCGGCCAGAGCGGCCAAGCGCAGAACGGTGGCAGAGGTGTATTCGGACGGTTTGATCACAATGGTGTTGCCCGTCGCGAGGGCGGGGGCCAGCTTGCTGGTGGTCAGCGTCAGCGGCGAGTTCCATGGCGTGATGGCTCCCACGACCCCGAGGGGTTCCCGGAGTGTGTAGTTCAGCATGGCCCGGCTGGACCCCGGGATGGTGTCGCCCTGGATCTTGTCGGCAAGCCCGGCGTAGTAGTAGTAATACTCAGGCATCGCCGTCAGCTGGGCGCGCATTTCCCGAAGAAGCTTGCCGTTGTCTTCGGATTCCATGCGGGCGAGTTCGTCCGCGTGCTCGCCCACGAGATCGCCCAGGCGCCGGAGAAGGTGCCCGCGCTTTGTCTGGCTGAGGTCCCGCCATGCGGGGTTTTCGAAGGCGGCCGCCGCGGATGACACTGCCCGCTCGACGTCGGCTTCGTTACCGCGTGCGGCCCGGTAGAGAACGTCCAGGGTGGCCGGGTTGGTGCTTTCGAAGTACTCCCCGGATGACGGGGGAACCCAGTCCCCGTTGATGAAGTGCTCGTAGCGGCGATCAGTCGACATGTGAATGCTCCTTGAAGAAAGCAGTGAGGGTGTTGGCGAGCTCTTGGGGACGCTCCACCGGCATCATGTGGCGGGCCCCGCTGATGACGGAGTACGTGCAGCCGGGGACGGCCGCGGCCAGCCGGGCACTCATTTCCGGGGTCGACCCCGGGTCCAGTTCACCGGTCACGGCATGGGAGGGGACGGTGATCCGGGGGAGTTCCGGTGCTATTTCCGCATCTGCGGTTGCGAAGACGCGATAGCAGGCCAGGAAGGATCGGGGATCGTTACGAAGCAGGACTTCCCTCGTCGACTCGACCAGTTCCGCCGGAACGGGGGAGCCTTCCGGGTACCACCTGAGGATGGAGGCCTCCACCGTCGCGGGAAAGTCCGATTGCGCTGAGGCGAGGCGCATCATCACCGCAGCGTGCTCCTGCTCCGTACGGTCGCACACCGATGCGACGGAGACCAGGGAGGCAACCAGGTCGGGCCGGAACCGGGCCAGATGCTGCGCGACGAGGGCACCGAGTGAGAACCCCACCACGTGGGTGCCCGGCTCGAGGCGCTCCGCGACGTCCGCCGCGAGCCCGGCCAGGGTCACGTCTTCGGGCGCAGCCTCCCGGGTCCCGTGCCCAAGGAGTTCGAGGACCTGAATGTCGTATTCCGGTTCGAGGAATTCGCGCAGGGGCCCCCACATCGACCCGTCGAGGCCGACGCCGTGGATCAGTGCTATGCGGGCGCGGCTCACGACGACGGTCACCTACTTCGTTTCGGTGGCGAACGCCGCGAGGCGCTGCTGCGGGCGACCCTGAGCCGCGGCGGCGAGGGCGATCACGATCTCGTCGGCGTGCGGTGCGTCATTGATCCGGACCTCGATGCTCTGGTGATGGGAGCGGATGGTCGCGTCGGTGATGTGCTTGAGCGGAATATCAAACACAACACCCGCCGGCCCGCGCTTTTCCACGGCCGGCAAAAGTGTGGTGGCATTCGCGGCGTCACGGAAATGGTTTCCGAAGGCAAGGGTGTGGATCAGGCCGGAACCATGCTCGATTTCACCGTTCAGGCCCACGATGGCAGCTTTGCCGTACGCTTCGGCGGGGGCGCCGAGGGCTTCGAGCACGCGGGGGGCGAGTAGCGCGCCGATGTCTGAGGCGTTGCCGTCGATTCCGGTGGAGAGATCCTCGACGAACCCCTTTCCGGCCCAGGGGTTTTTGATAATGGCCGCGACGACGGCGACGCGAGCGTTCGGCGTGACGTCCCGGCCGCCCTCGATGAGGATGTCTTCGGTCAGGGTAACGATTTTGCGGATGCTCATGAAATTAGTTCTCCTAGGGTGTCTGCTTTGACGACGGGGTCGGTGAGTCGGTCCCCGATGCGCGAGTGCGGGCGGGGTCCGGTTGATGCGCCTACTACGACGACGATTTCTCCGGGCCGGGGTGCGTCGCTGATCCGCGCGGTGATGGTCTGGTAGTGCGTGCGGGTGGCGGCAGCGTTCTTGTGCCAGAGGGGCACGACGAGTGAGGCGCCGGCGTCGGCCCGGTCATCGGCGAAGCAGATGATCGATTCGCCGTCGAAATACTCCCGCACGAGGTTGCCGAAGAACGGTGTGTGGATGAGGGCCGCGCCGTGTTCAATCTCTCCGTCGGTGCCGACAATCGCCGCTTTACCGAAGGCCTGGATTGCGTCCACGCCCCCGAGTTCCTTCGTGAGCACCTCGGTGAGCCTGCGTGCCAGCACGGGGGCTAGCTGAACGACTTCCTCGTTCAGGTCATCGGTGGGCTTTCCGCCCAGCCAGGGGTTGGAGACCACGGCCGCTGCCGTGGCACGGACTGCGGGAACTGAGGGGGACAGGCCGTTCTCCAGCAGGATCTCCTCGCTGTAAAAGACGATCTTGCGGATGCCCGAGCCCTGGTCACCCATTAGTTGGCCCCTTAATTGGCCCCGCGTGAAAAATGGAGAAGCGCATGGCTTCCTTTCGTGGTTGGTTCAGTTCCGGAGCGACTGCGCCGGTTCGGTGAGGGCCTCTCGGGACGAGGCATGGACGTGGTTCCTCATGGCGGTTTCGGCGCCGAAGGGGTCTTTGTTTTCGATCATTTCGAGGACGGCGCGGTGCTCGCGGGTGGAGGCTGCGATCCTGCCCGGGTGCTCAATAGTGCGCAGGACCAGCCGGTGGTAGGCGAGTTGGTTCATGAGTCGCTCATAGTGCTCGGCAAGTTTGAGATTGTCCGAGCCCCGGACGATGGTCCAGTGAAACTCGTGTACCAGCCGGGCATAGGCCTCGCTGTCGTTCGTGAGGACGGCGGCCTCGGAGTCTTCGAGGTTCAGACGAAGGGCAGACAGCTCGGGCGTTTCGCCGCGGCGGGCGAGCAGCGATGCGGCGAGCCCCTCGAGGGACTCCTTTAGCTGGAACAGTTCGATGATCTCCCTGTGGGTCGGCTCGCGGACGAAGGTTCCCACCTTCGGCCGGATCTCCACCAGTCCCTCATTCTGAAGCTGCTTGAGTGCTTCCCTTACCGGAGTCCGGCTGACTTCGAATTCCTGGGCGAGGAAAGCCTCCGGCAGCACTGCGCCGGGAGGAAAATCACCTCCCAACACGAGCCCCCGGATTTTTTCGAGGAGGCCCTTCCGCTCGTCTGCTTCAACACTGAGCATCATTTCTTCTTGCATGCATGACAGCTTATGTTGCATGCAAGAAGAGAGTCAAGAGCCGGAGGGTGCCATTGGCAATGACCCAGAATCGCCGCTATTTAAGGGTTTTACAAGGTTTCTGTTGACGCGATCATGTGACCTGCCTTACGGTCATTGGTATGCAACAGACACTTGAACCGCTGATCACGTCAGCCTGGCTCGCGGCTTGGGACAGGGGCGACTTAGATGCCCTCGACGGTCTCGTGGCGGCTGACTACACGCGCACCAGTAAGGCGACAGGCGCAACCGTCGACATCACTGGTCTCAAAACCGAGATCGCCGCAGTGAGGGAAGCTTTCCCGGACTTGCGCACGACCATCGATGACATCGTAGAGAGTGCGGAAACGGTGGCCGTCTTCTGGACGTCCACGGGCACCCACACCCACGAATACCTCGGTGTCCCGGCAACGGGGCTTACCGTTCAGACCAGGGGCTCGAACATCCTGATCCTCAAAGACGGGAAGATCACGAAGGAAACCGTGACGTGGGACGGCGGCGAGCTGCTGGCCGGCCTCGGGATTCGCCCGCTGCGCGGAATAGCCGCACAAGAGGTTGGAGAGGGCAACGACTTCCCGGAGCTCGACGCGGACTTGATGAAAGCGTTCAACCGCCAGTTCATCACCGGCGTCACCGTGGTCACCACCAAGGAAGGCGAAACCCCCAAAGGACTGGCCGCGAATTCCTACTGCTCAGTCTCCGTCGAGCCACCACTCGTGCTCGTCTGTGTCCAGAAGACCTCCAGCACCTATCCGGCGCTGTTCTCCTCGAGCCACCTCGGCATCAACATCCTGGGCACGGGACAGAAGGATACAGTCCGGGTCTTCGCTTCCAAGGCCCCGGACAAGTTTGCGGAGCTCGACTGGCACGAGGGCCCGAAAGGTAGCCCGCTCCTGGACGGCTCGGCCGCATCCCTCGAGGCTGAAATTCAGGAACGATTCCAAGCAAAGACCCATACCGTCTTTATCTGCCGGGTCCGGCACGCCGAGATCGACAACACGGCACCCATGGTCTACAAAGCCGGGCATTTCTATGACGGCGCAGACCTCACCGAACTCTAAGTTCCGGCGCGGCTGACCACCCTCGGACAGGAAACCAGCCGCGCCGACCCAATCTGCTCGCAAGCAGCGCACCAGGGTGCGCATCCAACTTTAGGACAAAAATGAGCGAAGACACCATGCGCGCTGCCGAAAACAGTGTCGCCGAAGACCGCGGCTACCGCAACAGCCTCACCAAAATCGAGCCTTACGGCATTGAACACATCCCCGACGTGGAACGCCACGGCAAGCCCCGCTCGCAGTTCTTCCTCTGGTTCGCGGCAGGCATGAACTTCCCCATCGTCGTCCTCGGCTTCAGCGCCGCCTACTTCGGCCTGCCCTTCTGGGCCGCCGCCCTGGCGATTGTCCTCGCCGGCGTGACCTCCTCGGCAGGAATGGGATACCTGTCGGCCATGGGCGTCCGGCTGGGCGTCCCGCAGCAGATGCAGGGCCGAGGACCTCTCGGATTCATCGGCAACCTGTTCCCGGTCGCCTATGTGAATGTCTTCGCCGGCATTGGCTGGGCCGCCGTGACCGTCATTCTCGGCGGACAGGCCATCTCGCTGTTGACCGGCATTCCGTTCTGGCTCTCGTCGCTTATTCTCATGGGCATCCAGCTCGGCGTAGCGGTCATCGGATACAACCTGATCCACTTCCTCCAGCGCATCCTGTCCTTCGTTCTGGTGATCGGCTTCGCCTTCATCACCATCGTTGCCGCTGCCAACGGACGCATCGTCAACGTTGTCAATGAATCCGCCCCGGGCTTTGACGGCATTGGCGGATGGATCATCTTCTTTGGATGGTTCTTCTCCTTCATCGTCGCCTGGATGCCATTCGCATCCGATTACTCCCGCTACCTCCCCAACACGCCCGGCAACAGGCGCGGTGCCAGCCAGGCCACCATGCTCGGAAACTTCATCACCCTGGTCTGGATGGGAATCCTTGGGACCCTCCTCGGATCCACCACCACCGCGTCCGACAGCATCGGCGCCCTTAAAGAGGTCATGGGACCCTGGGCCGCCGTCGGACTGGGCGTCGTCGCATTGTCTTCCTTCACCCAAAACTTTCTGAACGTCTACGGCGGCGCGATATCCATCCAGACCATGGGAGTGCCCGTCAAACGCCACACCGCCGTCGTGGTCATCTGTGTCGCCTCCTACCTCGTCGCTTTGTTCGGCCAGGAAGGGTTCAACGCAGGTTTCACCGCGTTCCTCAACCTGACCGCCTACTGCATTGCCCCGTACGTAGCGGTCCTCGTGTGCGACTACCTTTTCGGAGGACGCCGCACTGAACGAGGTCTCCGCGAACTCTTCGACAAGAGCAGGAAGTTCGAGTGGGGCTTCGTGGCCTGGGCCGCGGGCGTCGTCCTCTCATCGCCGTTCTGGATGTCCTCGATCTACACCGGTCCGATCGCAGCGGCGTTCCCCCAGATCGGAGACCTCTCCTACTATGTCGGGGCCGCCGTCGCGGTGGGTGTCTACTTCGCCACCCACCGGCGCCAGCGCCTCTCGGGACACGAAATGCTCGACCGCAGCAGCGCCGGACAGACCCTCTAAAGCCCGGTGGCTCCCCGCGGACGCGGGGAGCCACCGGTCCAGGCACCGCCCCGGACTGCCGGGGGCCATGCGGTACAACCCCACCTGCCCCACAACGATCGAGCCGGACGAGGAGCACCATGAGTAGCGCAACGCTGTTACGGGCAAGCGGACAGGCACATTCACCCGCACAAACCCAACCCCGTGCGGTAGTGGCTGTGGTCGTCCAGAGACACGGACGAATAGCCCTCTTCAGGCGAAGCCAGTCCGTCGGACATGACCGCGGGCGCTGGCATTGCATCACCGGCTACCTCGAGCCTGGAACCTCTCCGGAAGGGCAAGCCATCACGGAACTTCGTGAGGAAACAGGGCTTACCCAGAACGACCTAACCGATTTCCGGCAGGGCGAACCGCTCCTGCTAACAGACCACAGGGGCAGCCCATGGCTGGTGCACACCTTCACAGCGGCTACCTCGCGACGCAAATTGACCATCAATGACGAACATGACGATTTCCGCTGGGCGGCGCCGTCGAAGGTCCGGCGGTTCAGCAATCGGGTGGCATGGCTGGATCAGGTCCTCGAGGCGGCCGGTGCGCGGCACAATCACGGAGCAAGATTATGACGGTCATTCAAGGCATCGTCGAACACGGGGACGAACGAGGCAGGACACTCGGGTTCCCTACCGCCAACATCCAGCTCTCCGACGACCAGATCGAGGACGGGGTATGGGCCGCCGTGATCCGGACCGACTCCGGAAAGTCCAGCGTCGCGGCAGTTTCCGTCGGACGACGGCGGACCTTTTACGCCCAGGAGGGAAACAGGCTGCTCGAAGCCCATCTCCTGGACTTCAACGACGACCTCTACGGACAGAAACTGACTGTCGCCCTGGCCGTCAAGCTGCGGGACCAACAAGCGTTCCCAAGTATTGACGCCCTGGCCGCGCAACTGCGCCGCGACGTCGCAGCAACGCGGAACTGGGCGCAAAAGCACTATCCCTGGCTCGTCCCGCCAGAAACGCACCACGAGGGCGGCGCCGCGTTGTGGCCTGAGCAACTGCCCCGGACGTTGGCTGCCGCACAATGATCAATCCATGAAGCCTTTGGAAGGAGCCCTAAGTGGCTGAAGGAAACACCACGACCACCGAGATCGTGACCACCGAGCATGAAGCACAGCTCCTCGCCTCCGTCCCCACCGGCCTCCTCATCAACGGGCAATGGCGTGACGCGTCCGACGGCGGCACGTTCGATGTCCACGATCCCGCCACCGGGGAGGTCCTCGCCACCCTCGCCTCCGCCACCAGCGCGGACGCCGTCGCCGCCCTCGACGCCGCCGACAAGGTCCAGGCCTCCTGGGCCCGGACCGCGCCCCGGGAACGGGCCGAAATTCTGCGCCGCGCCTTTGACCTGGTCACCGAGCGCGCCGAGGACTTCGCCCTGCTGATGACCCTGGAAATGGGCAAGCCACTGGCCGAAGCCCGTGGCGAAGTCGCCTACGGTGCCGAATTCCTGCGCTGGTTCTCCGAAGAAACGGTCCGCGACTACGGCCGCTACCTCACCACCCCCGAAGGCAAGAACAAGATCCTGGTCCAGCACAAACCGGTAGGACCCTGCCTGCTCATCACCCCCTGGAACTTCCCGCTCGCCATGGCCACCCGCAAGGTCGCGCCCGCCGTCGCCGCGGGCTGCACCATGGTGCTCAAGCCCGCCAAGCTCACGCCGCTGACCTCACAACTGTTCGCCCAGACCATGCTCGACGCCGGCCTGCCCGCCGGGGTCCTGAATGTCGTGGCCTCCGCCAGTGCCGCCGGGATCTCCGGGCCGCTGCTGGCCGATCCGCGGCTGCGCAAGGTCTCCTTCACCGGCTCCACGCCGGTGGGCAAACGCCTGATGGCCGACGCCGCACAGAATGTCCTGCGCACCTCCATGGAGCTCGGCGGCAACGCCCCGTTCATCGTGTTCGAGGACGCGGACCTGGACAAGGCAGTGGAAGGCGCGATGGCCGCCAAGATGCGGAACATGGGCGAGGCCTGCACTGCTGCCAACCGCTTCCTGGTCCAGGCATCCGTGGCACAGGAATTCACCCGGAAATTCGCCGCCGCCATGAGCGCCCTGACCACCGGCCGCGGAACCGAACCGACCACCCAGGTGGGCCCGCTCATCGACGCCGGCGCCCGCGACGACGTGCACGCGCTGGTGAGTGCCGCCGTCGATGCCGGGGCAACCGCCGTCACCGGCGGCGCGCCGGAAGAGGGTGCCGGGTACTTCTACCCGCCCACCGTGCTCGCCAACGTGCCGAACGACGCCGAGATCCTGCGCCAGGAAATCTTCGGACCCGTAGCCCCCGTGACCACCTTCGCCACCGAAGAGGACGCCATCCGGCTCGCCAACGCCAGCGAATACGGACTCGCCTCCTACCTCTACAGCCGCGACTTCAACCGGCTCCTACGGGTTGCTGAGCAGATCGAATTCGGCATGGTCGGGTTCAACGCCGGTGTCATCTCCAACGCTGCCGCCCCCTTCGGCGGCGTCAAGCAGTCCGGCCTGGGCCGCGAAGGCGGCACGGAAGGCATCGCCGAATACACCACCACCCAATACATCGGCATCGCAGACCCATACGCCGGCCGGGAAGACCAGAAATCATGACGGGCAGGGCAAAGCGTCACCTCGTCGTGATTGACATGCAACGCGCCTTCCGCCAAACGGGGGAATGGCACATTCCTCGGTACGACGAGGCCGCCCGAACCATCGCGCGCCTGGCAGCCTCCGGACTGGAGCCCATCATCACACGCTTTATCCCCGACCCCGCGGAAAACGGCTCGTGGTCCTCTTACTATGACCGCTGGCACAGCATGCGCCTGGATCCCGATGATCCGATCTGGGATATAGAGCTTCCAGGCATCGAGGCCACAGGCTCCGTAGACCTCCCGACGTTCTCTAAATGGGGTCAAGAGTTGGCAGAACGGATTCCCGTCGGGGAGGAGATCATCCTCACCGGTGTGGCAACCGACTGTTGCATCCTCGCTACCGCCCTGGGTGCCGCGGATGCAGGTCGGTACGTGACGGTGGTCGGAGACGCGTGCGCCGGCCAGAGCGACGCTGCGCATGACCAGGCGCTAAGCCTTCTGGAGCTACTGTCCCCAATGATCAACGTCGTCAATAGCGACACCGTCCCTAGGTGACCGCCTCCCTGCGAATCGGCGGCAACGCGCGACGGCCCGCCACGGCGGACGCCGCTGACTCCCCGTCTTCACTCTCGGCAGGCGGCTTGGGCAATCCGGCCGCGGGCATGGAAGCGCCCCAATGCCATTGGGGGTTGCATCGGGGCGCCTGTGGAAATCGTAGGGCCAGCTCAAATGTCAGTCAACTGTGCGTCCTGGAAGCAGGATCCGGAGCACACCCATGCGGCCCGCATCGTTGATGGTCCGGCAGCGGGCCGCTACAGGCACAATGGCTCTTTTGGGACCGGGCGAACGCGGGTATAAATAGTGGTGCCACGGCGGACGGGTCGTCCGCGACTGGTGTTGAAGCCGGGGCAGGCGGTCCAGGGCAGGACGTTTGAACTTCCCTGGGCCGCCGCGGCGCGGCCCTTAAGGGGAACCTTCGGCGGCGGCAGATTCTGCGGCACATTGGGCCGGCAGATTGGGCGGCGCGGCGGTGTCCCCTCGGACGTATGCTGTTTTCATCGGTTCAGCAGTGAGCTGCGTGCTTTGATCTCGAGCGTGGAACATGACCCAAGGAACGGCAACAGACAGCAGGCAGGATCCTCACGCCCCTTTCTGGGAAACGCACTTCAACAACCCGGACATCGGCGCCTACCTCAGCGAGGTCGTGAGCGGGCTCGTTGACGACATCGGCGGTCCGGGCCGGGGGATCAGCTGGGCGATCACCTTTCTCCGGTCCGGGGAGACCCTCACCCTGACCGCGGGAAGCGCACCGGCGCGCGCCGCGGATGAGGCACAGCGGTCCTTCGATGACGGGCCGGCCCGCACGGCGGTGCGCAACGGGGAGTTTGTGTCTGTGGGGGACACCTCCCTGGAACGCCGCTGGCCCGGCTATGCCAGCGCCGCCGCGGCCGAGGGAGTAGGGTCGCTCCTCTCCTTCCCGCTGGTCCCTCCACAAGTTTTCCGTGCCGCCGTGAACCTGTATGCACCGTGGCCGCATGTCTTCACCAGCGCGGACATCACGGCGGCGGCGCGTCTGGCCCGTGAGGTCTCCCGGACGCTGGGTCTGGTCCAACAGCTGGCGCTCCGGTCCGGGGCGAGTGCCGAGCTGTCCTCGGCGCAGCTTTCCCGGGTGCTGGCGGGGCTGGCGTTGCGGACCCTGGTGAGGGACTTCGGGTTCAGTGAAGAGGGGGCGCTTGACTACCTTCGGAGCGCCGCGAGCGGCGGTGCCCGGGAAGCAGCCGAGGGCGCGGTCCGAGTCCTCGTGCCCGATTCCGGTCAAAGCCCGGGAGGGTCCCCTCCCAGCCCTCAAATCCCGGCACCCCACGCCGGGGACGCACCCCCCGCCCGTCGACGGCGTCGGAGAGCAGAGACCCCGGCTTAGGCCAACGCCGGGTCACCCGGGCTGCCGGAACGCGTCAGGCGGCGACACCGGGGTCATCGCCGCGGGCCCGGTCCGGGCGGAGGGTCTTCAGGGCCCCGGCCCAGGCGATCACCTGGCCGAACAGGATCTGCAGGCTCTTCTCCGCGGCCGCTGTGGGAAGGAAGGTGCGGTAGTTCTCGAACTCAGTGGCAAAGGGCAGCGCGACCTGGGCCCGGACATCCGCCATCTGCAGCTCTCCGGCCACCGCCCGCAGGTGTTCGACGGCGCGGATGCCGCCGCTGCTTCCGTAGCTGACGAACCCTGCCGCCTTGTTGTTCCACTCTTTGTACAGGTAGTCCAGGGCGTTCTTCAGCGCCCCGGGGATGGAGTGGTTGTACTCGCCGGTGACGAAGATGTAGCCGTCAAACCCGTCGACAGCCTCGGACCACGCCTTGGTATGCGCGTGGCTGTATCGGCCGAAGGAGGGCGGCAGCGGCTCGTCGAGCAGCGGGAGGCGGAAGTCTGCGATGTCGAGGACATCAAAGGTGGCATCGCCGCGTTCTGATGCCCGGGACTTCACCCAGCCGGCGACTGCCGTTCCGAGGCGCCCGGGCCGGGTGCTTCCAAGCACTATAGCGATGCGAATCATCGCGGGCTCCTTTCCGGAGGTAGTTCTCAGCCCACTTATCTACAACAACCCGGACGGCACGAAACTTCCGCAGCAGCCGCCGTCCGGCACGGGTCTTTGGTCCCTGCCCGGGCCGCGTCCGCGGGCGTCTACTGGACGTATCAGCCCGTCTCGGGCACCCAAGCGCAACCAACAGGAAGATCTGTCATGTCTGAATTGCACAAGTGGTCACCGTTCCATTCCAGCCGCTGGCCGGACAGATCCCGCACGAGTCCGGTTGATTTGTTCCGCAGGTCACCGTCGGACTTGTGGGACGCCATGGACCGGATGTTCCAGGAGGAAAACCAGCCGATGCCGATCCGCGTCGAGGAGTTCCTCGACGGCAACACGCTGGTTATCCGGGCCGAGGCGCCGGGCCTGGATCCGGACAAGGACATCGACGTCTCGGTGGTTGACGGGGCCCTCCAGATCCGCGCCGAACGCAAGGAAGAAAAAGAGGAGAAGGGCAAGGACAGCTACCGGTCCGAGTTCCGCTACGGCTCGTTCCTGCGCACCCTGCCGCTGCCGCAGGATGTGAAGGAGGAAGACATCAAAGCCACCTACAAGGACGGCGTCCTCGAAGTCCGCACGCCTGTGCCGGCGCAGGCGCTGGCAGAGCCCAAGACGACCAAGCTCCCCATCACCCGCGAATAGCCACGCTAGTCCGCCCGCCAGTCAGCCCTGGGGTGTCCCTCGCGGGGCTGATCGGGGCCGCCTTCAGCGTCCCAGCAGCTCCGCCACGTAGCGAAGCTGGCTGACCCAGTGATGTTCCTGCCCGCCCTCGTGGTTGTTGAAGCGGTAGACCTCAATGGCCTTCGCCGGGACAGCCTCCGGCGCGGCCCTCCTTGTGCCATAGGCGTTGAAGGCCGCAAAGACCGTCGATGGCGGGCATACATCGTCCATGAGCGCTGCCGAGAAGAGTGCCGGCGCCGCGGCGCGGCCGCCCAGATGCACGCCGTCGAAGTAGTTCAGGACAGCAAGCGCCGGCTCGTAGAGGTTCCGGTGCCTGGCCAGGAAGCTCGCAATTTCGGGGTAAGGGCCTCGCGGGGCAATGTCGATGGCGCGGGGGAAATCCTGCAGGAACGGCACGTCGGCCATGGTGCACAAGATTCCGTCCAAGCGCCCGGCCGCCAGCCCGGCGGCGGCAATGGCCAAACCTCCACCCTGGCTCAGGCCTGCGAGCAGCACTTTGGACGCATCCACCGCGGGATGAGACTGCGCGGCCTCAATGGCCCGGAAGGCGTCAACGAAGACGCGGCGGTAGTAGTAGTCGTCCCGGGATGCGATTCCGCGGGTCATGAGCCCGGCGTAGGCAACCTCCCCGGCCGAGGCATGCGGATCCGGTGTTTCGCCCACAATGCCGCCGTAGCCCTGGCCTCGGTTGTCCATGATGAACTGCGCATACCCGGCCTGCGCCCACTTCGTGTCCTGCTGAACCAGGCCCCGCCCGCCGGAATAGCCGATGTACTGCACTACCACCGGCAGCGCGCGGCCCGCCTCCCGGTGTGCCGGCAAATGCAGCCAGCCCTTGATCCGCGCACCTTCGAAGCCCGCAAATGAGACGTCAAAACTGTCGATGACGCTCAGATGGTTTTCCACCGGCACGTAAACGGCGTCAAGCGGCAAATCCCGGGCTTCGGCAATGGTCCGGTCCCAGAAGTCGTCGAAGTCGTCGGGTTCGACGGCGGCAGAGGTGTACGTGCGCAACTGCTCCAGTGGCAGGTCAAAGAGGGGCATGAGGTCTCCAGCATGAGGGGCGAACAATCCGATGGTGATCCTACGTCCGATCTCTAGATTTTCCCATGGTGGATATGTGAGTCACTGCACACTATGGTTGTAGGACGTTCTATATCGAATGTCGGATGCCTTGCGGTCCTGTTCGGTGAACGCCGATAAGTCCCCTACCACTAAGAGGTCAGATGTGAAGCCACGCACGAAAGCCCGCATTGCCCGACTGGGATCATGTGCCCTCGCCGGCGTCCTTGGAGTTGGCCTGATCGCCGGAGCCGGTCTCCCGGCAAGCGCCGTTCCCATCGCACCAAACACGCCGAGCGCCGGTCCGGGCGCATTTTCCGAATCGAACATCGCCGCGGACCGCACACCGAGCAATTTCTTCTATCGAATCCCGGCGCTGACTTACCTGGGCGGCGGAGTCGTTCTGGCTGCCTGGGACGGGCGGCCGGGGAGTTCCGCCGATGCGCCCAACCCGAATTCAATCGTTCAGCGACGGAGCACGGACGGCGGCCAGACTTGGGGTCCGCTTCAAGTCATTGCCGCGGGGCATGTCGGCGATGCGACGGGCCCAAAGTTCGGCTACAGCGACCCATCGTTCGTTTACGACGCGGAAGCCGAAAAGGTGTTCGCTTTTTTCGTCTATTCAAAGGACCAGGGCTTCGGCGGCAGCGTATTCGGCAATGATGACGCCGACCGCTCGGTGATCTCCTCTGCAGTTGTGGAGTCGGACGATGGCGGCCAGACCTGGAGTTCTCCACGGCTCATCACAAATGTGACGAAGCCCGGAACGAGCCGAAGCAACCCTCAGCCCGGGGATGTCCGGGCCAACTTCGCCGCCTCGGGGGAGGGGATTCAGCTCAGGTATGGGGCCTATAAGGGCCGCCTCATCCAGCAGTACTCCGGGCAGGTTCAGCAGGCCAACGGCACGCAGGCGTTCCAGGCCTATAGCGTCTTTTCGGATGATCACGGCGCCACCTGGCAGAAGGGCGCCCCCGTGGGTGCCGCGATGGACGAGAACAAGACGGTGGAGCTTTCGGACGGCCGGGTGATGCTCAACTCCCGCGACAGTGCCAACGGAGGATACCGAAAAGTCGCCATCTCCAACGACGGCGGAGCTACTTACGGCGCGGTCACCCCGGACACCGAACTTCCGGACCCTGCCAACAACGGGTCGATCGCCCGGATGTTCCCCGACGCCCCGGCAGGATCAGCTGACGCCAGGAAGCTGATCTTCACCAACGCCAATTCCAGGTCAGCCCGCGAAAACGTTTCCGCCAGGGTCTCGTGCGACGACGGTGCGACGTGGCCCGGTGTCCGCAGCATCCACGCGGGGTTCTCTGCCTATTCCACGGTCACCCGCATGGAGAGCGGACAGTTCGGCGTGCTGTACGAGGCCAACTACACCGACAACATTGCCTTCGCCAAGTTCAACGACGAGTGGCTCAACTACATCTGTGCGCCTGTCGGCGTCGATGCCCAGACCGTGACCCCCGGTGCGGGCAAAGCCGTCGAGGTGACGGTGACCAACCAGGAAAGCACGGTGCTCTCCGGCGGATCCGCGACAATCTTCACCCCCGAGGGATGGTCGGCAACCACGGTGCCTGTGCCCGACGTCGCCCCCGGCGCATCGGCGACGGTCAGCGTGAACCTGACCGCCCCTGCGGGGGCCGCCGGCGCGCAGAATCTCGACGCGGCATTCACCGCCGCTGACGGCAAGGTTGCACGGTCCACCTTCGTCGCGACGGCGCCACAGGCTCAGCAGCTTGGGCTGAACATCACCGGGACAGCCCCGGACCGCGATGTCAGCAGTTCGCCGTACAGCGCCGGCGACGTGCTGGCCTATTCATTCGCCATTAGAAACACCGGCACCGTGACCTCAAACGCCGTCCCCACCGGCGGCACCTTCGAAACGGGATACCTCCCGCCGGCCGCGCCAAACTGCCGGTATAACAATCTCCCCGCCGGCTCCAGCTACACCTGCACCACGGCCAGGCACACCCTGACGGCTGAAGAGATCTCGCGCGGCTACTTCGCGCCACAGGCGACCTTCACGGTGACAGCGTCCGGTACGCCGTCGTTGACCCAAGCGGTGGTGTTCAAAGGCTCCAACGTCGCCCTGCGGGACGGTCTGTCCGCTGTTGACATCACCGGACAGCGCGGCGATGCGGGCAGGGACCTTGCCGTGCAGCCCTACGCGGCAGGGGACCAGGTGCCGTACACCTTCACTGTTGCGAACACCGGCCCGCTCACCACAACCGTCACGCCGACCGCGGGGAACTTTTCGCCGCTGGTTCCTGAAGGAGCCGGCAACTGCCGGTGGCGCAGCCTTGCACCGGCCGGCAAATACAGCTGCAATACCCCGCGTCACATTGCGACCCAGGCCGAAGTGGACCAGGGCTTCTTCGTGCCCCTGACTTCGTGGACACTGACGGCATCCGGACAGAGCCCGAAAGCTGTCGAAGTAGACGGCGGGGAGGTGGACCTGGTGGCCAGGAATGCACGGCTTGAAGGTACGGCCACTGCCGCGTGGGACGACTCCAACCACGACGGCTACGCCACTCCGGGAGAGACGGTCACCTTCACCTACGCGCTGGGCAATGCCGGAAACGTGGGGCTGACCGGGCTGGATGCGCCGGAGATGGGTGTGGCCGAGCCGCTGTTCGCCGCCGGCGCCACCCTCGTGCGGACCCGGGAGCACATCCTGACCGCCGCCGAGGTCTCCGCCGGGGAAGTCGCCGCCGCGACCTTCACCGCAACAGCCACGAACGGGGCAAAGACTGTTGAGGTCAGGGTTACGAGGGCGTCCCTCGCCCTGCTCGCACAACCGCCCCGGCCAGAGACCATCCCGGAGCCCCAAACCCAGGATCTCGACGGCCTGACGGCCCCGACGGACCTAGGCACCGAAGCGAGGTACCGGACAGGGCAGAAAGTGACGCTCCGAAACCTCGAGCACGGCCAGTGGTATTTCGTCTACCTCAACAAGAGCCTCGATCGGCTCGGCTGGATGTTCCCCGGGGCGGACAACACGGTTGAATTCATTGTGCCGGACGAGCTGAAGAACGGCCGCGACGACGTCGTGGTCCTCGATTCACTCGGACGGCAGGTCACGTTCGACCGGCTCCAGGTAACGCCAAAGGGTCAGCAGCCCTAACGGGAAGCTTGCATCCCTCCTGCGCCCCGAACGGCGCAGGAGGGATGGCGGAGCCCGTCTGAACCGCGGGACCCGCCGCCCTGCGCCGTGTCGGACGATCCGCCGAGTCCGCCCGGCCGGAAATTATTTCGATGCAATATATCTCGACGCAAATGAGACATTGGACGTCCCATCTCCTGTAGGCTGGGACTAACAGTGGCCGACCCCGGCTGCGTCCGGAAGGAGAGTGTCGTGAGCATCGAATCCCGAGCAGTGTCGCCGGCCCGTTTCAGCGCTCAGCTCAGGTCCCACGCGCTGCAAACCCGCGTAATGGACCTCATCCTAGAACAGGGGCTGGATGTTGGAGACGCACTGCCCACCGAAAGCGAGCTCTCCGCAGTCCTGGGCGTCGGACGCAACACCGTGCGGGAGTCACTGAAGGTACTTCAGGCGCTGGGTGTGATCGAGATCCGCCACGGCTTTGGCATGTTTGTCGCCCCCAACAACTTCAGCGCACTGACCGACGGCCTGGCTTTCCGCGGGCGGTTGTCGCTTCGGCACCGGGGCGAGGAAGCGATGGAGCTCATCGACGTGCGGCAGGCGCTCGAATCAGGCCTGATCGGATCCGCCATCGAACTCATGACCGACCAGCACCTCAGCGAGCTCCGCGGCACCCTGGAACAGATGGAAGCAGCAGCGGACAGCGGGCAAGCCTTTGCCGAACTGGACGCCGAGTTCCACCGTGGACTCTATGCACCCCTGAACAACGAGCTGCTGATCGACCTCATGGATGTCTTCTGGAAGGTCTATCGGCAGATCCATCAGGCTCTGGGATCCGGTCCGGTCGACCTCCCGGAACTGGCCCGCGTCCACCGGGAAATCTACGAGGCCGTTGCCGACAAGGACAAGACGCTGGCCTCCGAACGTCTGCAGCGTCACTTCGACGGCATCCGCCAAAAACTCAAGGACGTCGCGGCCCGCTAGGCAGGCCATCGGCCGCCCGTGCCGGCGGGCTGCGACGCATCAAGAACCACAGAAAGCGCCTCTCGTGATGGAAATCTTTGTCGTGCCCGACGCCGAGGGAACCGGGGCAGTTGCCGCCGGCATCCTGGCAGCCGTGATTCGCAGCAGACCCGACGCCGTCCTCGGCCTGGCCACCGGAGGCTCACCCCTGCCGGTGTATGAGGCCCTGGCCGGCCACCGGCTGGACATGTCCGGTGTCCGCGGCTTCGCGCTGGATGAGTATGTCGGGCTGCCGGCCGGCCATCCCGAGGGCTATGCCGAGGTTGTGCGCCGTGAGGTGACAGAACGGCTGCACCTCGACCCCGCCAAAGTCTTTGTCCCCGATGGCGGTGCCGGGAATCCCGACGAGGCGGCGCGGGACTACGACCGTGCGATCGCTGCTGCCGGCGGGATTGACGTCCAAATTCTCGGGATCGGACACAACGGGCATCTGGCCTTCAACGAACCGGGATCCGCCCTGGACTCCCGGACCCGGGTGGAAGTGCTGACCGAACGCACACGCCATGCGAATGCCCGCTATTTCGACAGCCCCGAAGACGTCCCGGAGCGGTGCATCACCCAGGGCCTGGGGACAATTCTCGAAGCCCGGCAACTCCTGCTGGTGGTCAACGGGGCGGACAAGGCCGCGATCCTCCGCGAGGCCCTTACCGGTCCGGTTTCGCCGGAATGCCCGGCTTCGGTACTGCAGCTGCACCCGCACGTGACGGTGGTCGCGGACGAGGCTGCAGCAGTACGGCTCGCGGACGTCCCGGCAGGATCCGTCCGCGGGGCGGGAACAGTCAAGGTGCGCGCGGGAGCAGCCGTCGCCTAGGAAGGGTGCCGCCCTCCGGGGCGGCACCGGCCCTGGCACCCAACGACGCCAGAACAGGAACCCTGCCGCGCCGGCTCCGCAAACGGGCTCAGGAGCGGTTGCCCAGGATCCGGCCGCCGCGCAGGACGGTTACCAGTTCGAAGCCCGCGTCGACGGCGACAACGTCGGCGCGCAGGCCCACCCGGAGGCCTCCGATCTCGGTTTCCAGGCCCAGGACACGGGCAGGAACCAGGGTCGCCGCCATCACGGCGTCGGCAGCACTCACTCCCGCCGCGATCGTGGCACGGATCACCTCCAGCAGGGTTGCCGTGCCTCCGGCGAGGGCGCCGTTGCTCCTCAAGGTGGCCACGCCGTCGTGCACCACCACCTCCGAGGAGCCGAGCTCGTAGTCGCCGTCGGGCAGCCCGGTGGCCGCCATGGAGTCCGTCACCAGCGCGATGCCCGCGGCCCCGACCAGGTCAAACACCATCCGCACCGTCTCCGGGTCGAGATGGACTCCGTCGCCGACGAGCTCGACCACGGCCGTGCCCGCGGCTGCCAGCCGCAGGCACGCGGCGGCCGGTCCGGGACTGCGGTGGTGCAGCGGCGGCATGCCGTTGAACAGGTGGGTCACCGTGGGCCGGGCATGCGGCCCGAAGCCCCCGTCCGCTGCGGCGCCGCCGATGAGGCGCGCGGCCTCCGCCAGCGACGCGGCCGTCAGAGGGGCGTCGGCGTCGGTGTGGCCCAGCGAGGGGGTGACGCCGTGGTCCGTGAGTGTCCGGAGCAGTTCGTTCGCGCCCGGCAGCTCGGGAGCGTAGGTCATGG
Source organism: Arthrobacter sp. NicSoilB8 (assembly GCF_019977355.1). NCBI lineage: Bacteria > Bacillati > Actinomycetota > Actinomycetes > Micrococcales > Micrococcaceae > Arthrobacter > Arthrobacter sp. NicSoilB8. The sequence continues at coordinate 138,205 of NZ_AP024655.1, forward strand.
TCTGCAAAGTCCCGCCGGCGGCCGCCAGCATGTCCCGGAGCAGTTCATGATCCGGGTCCCGGAGCCAGCGGGAGTCCTGTGCGCCGCAGCGGGTGTGGGAGAGGAAGGGCCCCTCAGAGTGGACGCCCGCGATGAGGCCCTCGTCCGCCAGAACTTTCAGGACGCCAAGCGACCTAAGCAGCTCATCGCCCGGGGCGGTGACCAGGCTGGCCAGCAGGCTGGTGGTGCCGTTGCGGTGCAGGAAGTCCACGGCCTGCCGGCACGCCCGGTCATCGCCGGTCGGAAAGCCGCCGCCCGCGGCGCCATGGCAGTGGAGGTCAATGAGTCCGGGAAGCAGCAAGCTGCCCGGCGGCAGGGGGAGCTCCTCCGCACCTGGAAACTGTGCGGCGTCAAAGCCGTTGCCGGGCCCCGCATAGGCGATCCTGCCGCCTGTCACCGCCACCACGGAGTCCGGGCTGCAGGTGCCGTCGGTGAGGAGGCTGCCCCGCAGGAGGTAGCGGGGGGCGGCGACGGTTTCGCGGGATTCTGGCATCGGGATTGTCCTCAGGAGTGCAGGGCGGCGGCGAACCAGCCGCTGATGGTGGCCGGGTGGGTGATGGCGGTGCCGACGACGACCGCGAATGCGCCAGCGTCGAGAGCCTGGCGGGCCTGGTCCGGTGTGTGGATGCGGCCTTCGGCGATGAGCGGTTTGCCGAGGCCGGCGGCGGCGATCTGTTCCAGCAGGGCCAGGTCGGGGCCGTGGGTTTTCGGGCGTTCCCCGGTGTAGCCGGCCAGGGTGGTGCCGATCAGGTCGGCCCCGGCGTCGACGGCGGCCGCCGCGTCGTCGTAGGAGCCGCAATCGGCCATGATCAGAGCATGGGAGCCGGCCCGGATCCCGGCCACCGTCTCGGCCAGGCTCAGGCGGTCGGGGCGCCGCCGGCGGGTGCCGTCGATGGCCACGACGTGGGCTCCGGCATTGGCCACCGCGAGGGCATGACGTAGCGTCGGCGTGATGAAGACGCCGTCGTGGCCGTCCTTCCAGAGCCCGATGACCGGGACCTCGACGGCGGCGCGGGTGTGCTGGACATCGGCGAGGCCCTGGACCCGGACGGCCGCGGCGCCGCCGATGACGGCCGAAGCCGCGAGCTGCGCGGTGGTGCGGGGATCCCGCATCGGCTCGCCGGGGTAGGCCTGGCAGGAAACGATGAGCTGGGAGCGGAGGGATTCGAGGCCCTCGGGGGTCAGGAGCATGGTGCCTGTTTTCTGTGTTTATCTGTGGTACGGCGTTGGCGGACAGGTGCGTTCAGTTGAAGACTAGCCTCGCGGCGCCGACGATGGCCGCGGAGTTTTCCAGCGTGGCCCGCAGGACCGGCACGTGGACCAGCGGGTCCAGCAGCTCCCGGCGCAGGGCGGCCTTCATGGGGTTCCACCAGAGGTCGCCGGCATCGGCCAGGCCCCCGGTGACCACCAGGACCTCGGGGTCCAGGACGTTGACCAGGCCCCCGGCGGACTGGCCGGCGGCCTCGGCGGCAGTGCGGATGGCGCGGGAGGCTGCGGGATCGCCGTCGCGGGCCAGTGCAAACACCGCGCGGGTGTCCGCGACGGCGGGAGATCCGCCCAGACGGAGGAACGCGGCGTGGATGGCCGGCCCGGAGGCGGCGGCCTCCACATGGCCGGAGCCGCCGCAGGAACAAGGCAAAGCCTTGCCGTCCGCGTACGCGTAGGGGGAGGCGACGTGTCCGACGTGGCCGCCGACGTACCGGTGGCCCAGGACCGGCTGGCCGGCCAGCACCAGGCTGCCGCCCACGCCGGTCCCGAAGGCGATCAGTAGCATGCTCGCGGTCCCGGCCGCTGCCCCGCGCCAGGATTCACCGAGCGCGTGGGCGTGAACGTCGTTCACTGCGCGGACTGCGCCGGGTGACACCGACAGCCGCCGGGCCAGGCCGTCTGTCAGCGCCGTCCCGGCCCAGCCGCGGATGGCGTCTGTCGCGGAAACCACTGATCCGTGCCCGGCGTCGATCACCCCGGCCGAGCCCACGCCCACCCCGGCGATGGCGATGCCTTCCGCCTGCGCCCGCACCCTGAGTCGGGAAATGAGCGCCGCGGTGGCGTCCAGGACGGCCCCGCCACCGTCACGGTTGGGGGTCGGAGCCGTCTCCGAGAACAGCAGTTCGCCGTCCCCGGTGACCACTCCAGCCGCCGTCTTGGTGCCGCCGAGATCGACGCCAATCGCGTGCGCCATGTTCCTCCTCAGTCCGGTGTTTCTTGCCGCTGCCCGTGCCGGCCGGAGCCTAGAGCAGGCCGTTGCGTTCGAGGATGACCTTGATGGCGGTGGTCTCGTCCTCGTTCAGGGACGGCATGGGGGTGCTCATGGTGTTGGATTCAATGATGCCCATGAGCTGGAGGGCGGTCTTGAAGGCGCCGAGCCCGGCCGCGCCGCCGGAGACCCGGCCGCCGGGCGTGTAGACGATCTCGAAGAGGTCGGCGAGGCGGTCCTGCTCGGCGGCGGCCTTGGCCCAGTCTCCGGCGGCCGCGGCGTCCATGAGGTTCCGGTAGCCGCGGGGGTCCACGTTGCCCAGGCCCGGGACAACGCCCTGGGCTCCGCCGAGGAGGGCCCCGTCGACCACGACCTCGTGGCCCGTGAAGATGTCGAAGTTGGGGATGTCGCGGGCGGCCAGCAGGAGCTGGCGGAACCCGACGTCGTCACCGGAGGAGTCCTTGACGCCGGCGATCACGCCCTCCCGGCCGAGCCGGACCAGCAGGTCCGTGGGGAGCTTGAAGTGGGTGCGGACGGGGACGTCGTAGGCGAAGATCGGTGTGCTGACGGCGTCGTGGATGGCGCGGAAGTGGGTTTCCGTCTCCTCCGCGTTGCCGATCGCGTAGTACATCGACGTTACGACGATCGCGTCGGCGCCGAGATCGATCACCTTTCGGGCTTCCTCGATGACGCGGTTGGTGGTCTGCTCGTTGGCGCCGACGATCAGCGGGACGCTCGCCGCGCCAGCAGCAGCATTCTCGGCCGCGATGGTGCTGACGACGAGTTCGCGCTCGGCGTTGCTCAGGTAGGGGACCTCGCCGGAGGAGCCCAGGACGAAGAGGCCGGACACGCCGCCGTCGAGAAGGTGCCGCGTGAGGTTCTTCAGCGAGTCGGTGTCGATGCTGCCATCGGCGTGGCGGGGGGTGACGACGGGGGGAATGACGCCCTGGAATTGGGTAGGCACAGGTAACTCCAATGATGGTTTGTTGAGCTGGGAAAGGTGCAGGAAAGGTGCGGGAATCAGGGGTGCAGCAGGCTGGGTGCGGCGCCGAGCAGTTTCTTCGTGTAGGCGTTGACCGGGTTGTCGAAGACCTGTCCGGCGGGTCCCTCTTCGACGATTTCGCCGAAGTACATGACGCAGATCCGGTCCGAGACGTAGCGGACGGTCTGGATGTCGTGGGAGATGAAGACCATGCCGAGGTTCAGCCGGGTCTTAAGGTCCGAGAGCAGGTTCAGCACCTGTGCCCGGACCGAGACGTCCAGCGCCGAGGTCGGCTCATCTGCCACGATGATGTCCGGGTCCAACGCGAGAGCCCGGGCGATGGCAACGCGCTGGCGCTGGCCGCCGGAGACCTGCGAGGGCGTGACCTCGGCGGCGGAGTAGGGCAGTCCGACGAGGGCCAGGAGGTCCTTGACCTTCGCCGCCCGGGTGGCCGCCGTTCCGATCCCGTGGATCTGGAGGGGGTCGGTGAGGATGTCCTGGATGGTCATCCGGGGGTTCAGCGCCGTCGACGGGTCCTGGAAGACTACCGACACGGCGCGGCCGAATTCCCTGCGCAGGGAGGCGTTGCGCTTGATGGCGGGCTTGCCGTGGAACAGCACCTCACCCGAGGTGGGCGCCTGCAGCCCCACCAGGACGGAGGCCAGGGTGGACTTGCCGCAGCCGGATTCGCCCACGATGCCCACGGTCTCGCCGCGGCTGATGGTGAAGTTCACGCCATTGACGGCCTTGACCATGTTGGGGCGGAACAGGCCGCCGGTACGGGCCCGGTGGTGGACCTTGACGTTCTTCAGTTCGATCACGGGCTTGCCGGTTGAGGTGTTCACTTAGCGTCCTCCTTAAGGTGGCTGGCCCAGTAGTGGTCGCTGTCTCCGCCACCTGCGGATTCCACAGCCGTCAGGATGAGCCGCTGGTCGGGGTCGGCGTCAGGCCGCAGGGAACGGGCCGCGAACCTGTCGCCGACGGCGAAGTCCCGGGGCGAGGGCACGGTGCCGGGGATCTGGTGCAGCCGCTCGGCGTCAGCCTCGATGGACAGCACGGCGCCGAGCAGGCCGCGGGTGTATTCGTGCTGCCGGTTCTGCAGCAGCGCGGACGCCTGGGCTGATTCCACCACCTGCCCGGCATACATCACGGTGATGCGGTGGGCGAGCGAGGCCACCAGGGCGAGGTCGTGGCTGACGAACACCATGGCGAAGCCCAGCTGTTCGCGCAGCTCATTGAGCAGTTCAACCACCTGCTGTTGCACCGTCACGTCCAGTGCGGTGGTGGGCTCGTCCGCGACGACGATCCGGGGGGAGCGGGAGAGCGCCATGGCGATCAGGACGCGCTGGCGCTGGCCACCGGAGAGTTCGTGCGGGTAGCTGGCCAGCGTGCGCACAGGATCCAGTTTGACCAGTTCGAGGAGTTCGGCGGGAGTCTTCCGGCCGCCGCGGCGGGTGAGCTGCTGGAGCTGGTCCTTGATCTTCATGGAGGGGTTGAGCGAGCTCAGCGCGTCCTGGTAGACCATGGCGATCTGCTGGCCGCGGAGCCCCTCGTAGGCTTTGGCACTGCTGTTGCCGGTGGTGGCGTCCAGCAGTTCTTTGCCGTCGAACGTGATGGAGCCGGAGATCTTGGCGGTCTTGGGCAGCAGGCCCATGATGGCGAGCGAGGTGATGGACTTGCCGCAGCCGGATTCACCCACGAGGCCCATGGTTTCCCCCTCGCGGACGCTGAAGGAGACGTTGTCCACGATCGCGGTGTCGCCGAAGCGGCCGGGGAAGCGGATGGTGAGGTTCTTGACTTCGAGGACCGTGCGGGCAGTGTCCGGGACCTGTGGGAGACGGTCGGTGCGGGCGGCCTCGACGGCGGTCAGGAGCTTCAGCTCTCTGTCCAGCGAGCCGTCCAGCAGGGCGTGGCGGCTGACGGATTCCGCGTCCGTCCCCTGCGGGTATCCGGCCTCCGGCACCGCGTCGCCTGCGGCGTCGCGGACGCCGTCGAGCTCATGTTGCTCCGCCACTGAGCCCTGGGCCACGGACGTGCCGATCTCGGCGTCGACGGCGGCGACGGGGGAGGAGATGCCGTCGTCGTCCTTCACCACGGGAGCCTTGCGGAGCTTGGGGTTGACCATGGCGTCCGTGAGCCCCTCGGCCAGGATGTTCAGGGCGAGCACCGTGAGCAGGATGGTCAGGCCGGCAAAGGTGGTGGCCCACCAGCCGCCGGAGAGCACGAGGTTGCGGCCGTAGGAGATTACGTTGCCCCACGACGGTGCGGGATCCTGGACGCCGGCGCCGAGGAAGGACAGCGAGGCCTCCAGGATGATCGCGTCCGCGACCATCACCGTGGCGAAGACCAGGACCGGGGCCGCGGTGTTGCGGACGATGTGCTTGAGCAGGATGTAGGAGCGGCCGGCGCCGATCACGCGGGCGGCCCGGACGTAGTCTTCGCCGTACTGGGAGAGCACGTTGGCGCGGACCACCCGGGCGAGCTGGGGGGTGTAGATCACCGCGATGGCCACGATGATGGTGGGCACGGTGTTGCCGAAGACGGCCAGCAGCACGGCGGCCAGCGCGATGCCGGGGAAGGCCATGAGGATGTCCATGAGCCGCATGATGACCTCGTTGACGCCCTTGCCGGAGGTCGCGGCGAGGGAGCCGAGCAGTGCGCCGGCGAGGACGGCCAGCGCCACCGCGCCGAGGCCGATCATCAGGGAGGACTGGGCACCGTAGAGCAGGCGCGAGAAGATATCGCGGCCCAGCCGGTCGGTGCCGAACAGGTTCTCACCTCCCGGCGGCGTCGCCGGAATGAAGGATTCCAACGGATCATGCGGGGCGATGACGGGCGCAAAGACGGCGGCGAGGGTGATAGCCACCAGGAAGACGAGGGCGAGCCGGGAGCTCCAGGGGAGGGCCTTGAACCGGACTCCCGGGGCGCTGAGGCGTTCAGCGAGTTTGCTGCGCATGGGTCAGACCGTCCTGATTCGGGGGTTGATGAGCAGATACAGAAGGTCGACGGCGATGTTCACGAGCACGAAGGTGACGGAGATGGTCAGGACCACGCCCTGCACCAGGTTGACGTCGAGGTTGGTGATGCCGTTGAGGATCAACTGGCCCATGCCGGGCAGGGCAAAGATCATTTCGATCACGACGGCGCCGCCCAAGAGGTAGCCGATCCGGAGCCCCAGCACTGTCACCGGGGTGACCAGGGCATTGCGGAGCACGTTGCGGGACACGACTTCCCGGTAGGGCACGCCGTTGCCGATCGCGGTGCGGACGTAGTCCCGGTCAAGTTCCTCGACCATCGAGGTGCGGATCACGCGGATCAGCGAGGCCGACACCGGGATGCCGAGAGCCAGGGCCGGGAGCGTCATGGAGTTCAGCCACCCGCCGACGCCCGATTCCGGCGTCGCGATGCCGCCCGAGGGGAAGGAAGCGTTAGCGCCGAGCGCGAACCACTGGATGAGCAGGATGCCGAGCCAGAACGACGGTGTTGCCACGGCGGCGATGGAGAAGACCCGGACCATCTGGTCCGGCCACTTGTCCCGGTACAGGGCACCGGCGATGCCGAACGGCAAGGACACGACGACGGCGATCAGCACCCCCAGAAACGTGAGCTGAAGAGTCAGCGGGAAGGCCGCAGCGATCATGTCGGCCACGGATTTCGCCGGCGGGGTGGTTACCCCGAGATCGAACTGGAGCAGCTTACCCAGGAACCGAAAATACTGCAGGACCAGCGGATCGGTGAGCCCGTTGCTCTGGCGGTACTGTTCCTTGGCTTCCTCGCTTGCCCCGTCGCCGAGGGCGCTGCTCGCTTGGTCACCGGGGGCGGCCTGCAGGACAAGGAACACCAGCAGGGTAATGCCCAGGATCATCAGGGGCAGCGCCGCAAGCCTGCGGCCCAGCAGACGCAATATTGTGACCAATGTTGTCTCCGGAATTCGTGGAAGGGTGTCGCGGCCTCAGCGGGCACGGGTGACAGGGCATGCCGGTCCGGACGGGTCGGGGACCCGCCCGGACCGGCGGTTGGCAAGATGCCGATTGGCGTGAATTAGGCGGTGCGGCCGACGCCCACGAGGCCGATGCCGGTGGTCGGCAGCGGCTTGAAGCCGCTGAGCTTCTTCGCATCCCAGGCGCTGGGCAGCTGGCGGTGGAAGATCGGGTACAGGGGCAGCTCCTCGGACACCAGATCCACGATATCGCCGGTCAGTTTCTTCGCCTCTGCCGGGGCGGACTGGCCGGCCTTCGACATGAGGTCAACGAGCGTGGCCCGTTCCGGGGTGGAGGCCCAGTAGGCCCGGCCCTTCATCCACGTGTCGCCGGCGTAGAACCAGCTCAGCAGCAGATCGGCGTCGTTTCCGAAGACGGACGGATCCCCCGGGGCGGCGACGACGGAGAAATCTGCCTTCCCCACCCGGTCCGTGTACAAAGCGCCGGACTGGAGGTTCTTCAGGGTGACTTTGACGCCGGGGATCTTGTTCCAGGATTCCAGCATCAGCGGGGCCACATCCTTGACCCATGCGGTGTCCGTGGTCAGGAGCTCGAATTCCAGGTTCGTGACGCCGGCCTGCTTCAGCAGGTCCTCTGCCTTGTTGGGGTCGTAGCCGTAGACGTTCTTGGCCTTGACGTAGTCCGGGTGGCCTTCCTGGAAGTAGGAGCTGGAGGCCTTGGCATTGCCGAACAGGGCCTTCTTGATGATGGAGTCCTTGTCCAGACCGTAGTGCAGGGCCTGTCGGACCAGCTTGTTGTCGAACGGGGCCTTGGCGCAGTTGAACATGAGGAACAGCATCCCGAAGGACTGGACGGATTCCACTGTGGCCTTGGACTTCAGCCCCTCGATGTCCAGGTACGGAACGTCCTCGATGGCTTGTACGCGGCCGGACTGCATCGCCGTGACGCGGGCGGCGGCGTCGGAGAGCAGGAGCCAGGTCATTCCCTTGGCCAGGGCGGGCATCGGGCCGTTGTAGTCGGGGTTCGCCTCGAACACGATTTTGTCGTCCTTGACGGCGGAGACCAGCTTGTAGGGGCCGGTGCCGACGGGCTTGGCGTCGAACGCCTTGAGCTGATCGGAGCCGAGCGGGAAGTTGGCGAGTGCCTTGGGCACGATCTTGACGACCGAGATGCGCGAGGCGAAAGCGGGGAAGGCATACTTCAGCGAGAACTCGACGGTCTTCGCGTCGACGGCCTTGACGTCCTTGATGAAAGGGATGAACTGCGAGAACAGCGACTTGTTGGCAGGATCCATGACGCGGCTGAAGGAGAACACGACGTCCTCGGCTGTGACTGGGGTGCCGTTGTGGAACTTGGCGGCGTCGCGCAGTGTGACCTGGTAGGCGGTGGCGTTGACCATCTTGGGGTCGGCCGCGGCGAGGGCGTTGTACGGCTCGCGGGTGGCGGGGTGAAGTTCCACCAGGCCCTCGTAGACGTGCAGGTTGGCGGCCAGCGGGGTGGCCCCGGAGCTGGACAGCGGGTCAAAGCCGGTGGAGAGAGCGTAGGAGATGCCCGCCTCGATGATGAGGTCCTTGTTGATCGGCGCGGTGTTGGCGGCCGCTCCCGTCGTCGTGCTGGCGGCCCCACCGCAGGCGGCGAGGGAAGTGGTGAAAGCCGCGGCAACGCCCAGGGCGCCCGACAGCTTGAGGAAGCTCCGGCGGCTGGCGTCATTGACCAGCGGCAAGTTTTTAATTGTCTTGCTCATGAATTGCCTCACCATTCGAGTATTTATCGGATGTAGGACGTCCGATGCTTAGAAGAACTGTAAGGGCCATCACACCGCCTCGTCAAGCGGCGGTGGAGCGGCGGCGGAGCGCGCCAGGGCAGCATTCCTGGCCGAAGAGGGAGCGCGGCGCGGCCGGATGTTCCCACCTTTGCCGGGTTCCGGCGGCGTGCCCGTCAGGACGGTGGCGCGTCACGGCGAAGCAGCGGCCAAGGTGGGGAAACTCCGCGCGGTCGTTAACGGCATCAGGCGAGGACCTCCCTGGTGATCGGCTGAGCGTAGTAGCCCAATTCGACACCGGAGGTCCTCGCCTCATTCATGCCACATCCATTCGGCCCGCACACTGGCTGCGGCCGGATTTTCCCACCTTTGCCGGGTTCCGGCGGCGTGCCCTCCCGGGACAGCGGCGGGTCGTGTCGCAGAGGCCGTAAAGCTGGGGAGGCTCCGACCTCCGCAGGGTCACAGCTAACGCAGCACCACGGTCCTGTTGCCCTGGAGGATGACGCGTCCCTCGCAGTGCCAGCGGACGGCGCTGGAGAGCGCCTTGCACTCGGTATCGCGTCCGGCGGCCACGAGGTCGTCGGGCCCGAAGGTGTGATCCACTTCCACCACCTGCTGGGAGATGATGGGCCCCTCGTCCAGCTCCGCGTTGACATAGTGGGCGGTGGCGCCCACCGTCTTCACGCCCCGGGCGTGTGCCTGGTGGTAGGGCTTCGCGCCCTTGAAGCTGGGCAGGAAGGAGTGATGGATGTTGATGGCGCGGCCATCCAGCTGCCGGGTGAGGTTGTCGCTGAGGACCTGCATGTAACGGGCCAGGACCACCAGTTCCACGTCCATCCGGTCGATCAGTTCCAGGAGCCGCTGTTCGGCCGCGGGCTTGGTGTCCGGGGTGATGGGCACATGGAAGAACGGGATGCCGTGCCATTCGACGGTCCGCCGGTGGTCGGGATGGTTCGAGACAACGCCGACGATCTCGATGGGCAGTTCACCGGTGCGTGCGCGGTACAGCAGATCGTTGAGGCAGTGCTCGAATTTCGAGACCATGATCAGGACCCGCCGCTTGCTGCCGTGCCGCCGCAGCTCCCAGCGCATGCCGAATTTTTCGGCGACCGGAACGAACGCCTCCTGGAGGGTATCCAGCGTTGTTTGGTCGCCGGCCGAGGCGAAGTGGAGCCGCATGAAGAAATGGCCGTCCAGCTGTGAGTCGAACTGCTTGCTTTCCAGGATGTCGCAGCCCTGGTCCAGCAGGAATCCCGACACGGCGTGGACGATCCCGCGCGTCTCCGGGCAGTCGAGGGTCAGGATGTGCTCCACAGTGGCGGTGGTCTGGTCGTCGGCCATGGTCAGCACTCCACGACGTTCACGGCGAGTCCCCCGCGGGAGGTTTCCTTGTACTTGGTTTTCATGTCGGCTCCTGTTTCACGCATGGTCTTGATGGCTTTGTCCAGCGAGACTTTGTGGCTGCCGTCGCCGTGGAGGCACAGGCGGGCGGCGTTGATGGCTTTGACGCTGGCGATGGCGTTGCGTTCGATGCAGGGGATCTGCACCAGCCCGCCGACGGGGTCGCAGGTCAGGCCGAGGTTGTGTTCAATCCCGACTTCGGCGGCGTTTTCCACCTGTTCCGGGGTCCCGCCCAGCACTTCGCAGAGTCCCGCCGCCGCCATGGAGCAAGCCGATCCGACTTCACCCTGGCAGCCGACCTCGGCCCCGGAGATGGAGGCGTTGATCTTGAACAGGATCCCGACGGCGGCTGCCGCCAGGAGGAAGCGGACGACGCCGTCGTCGTCGGCCCCGGGGACGAACTTGACGTAATAGTGCAGCACGGCCGGGACGATTCCGGCGGCGCCGTTGGTGGGGGCCGTGACGATCCTTCCGCCCGCGGCATTTTCCTCGTTCACGGCCAGGGCGAACAGGTTCACCCATTCCATGGCGAGCAGCGGGTCGGCGGGCACCTGGGCCAGGGCCGGGGTCCGGGCCTGGTTCCCGGCGCTGACGGCGGTGGCCGCCAGCGTCCGGAACAGGGACGGGGCACGGCGCTTGACGTTCAGCCCGCCGGGCAGGATGCCCTCGGCCGCGCAGCCGTTGTCCACACACTGGCGCATGACGGCCCACAGCGCCAGGAGCTTTTCCCGGAGTTCGGCCTCGCTACGCCAGACGAGCTCATTGGCGAGCATGACGTCGGAGATGGACATGTCCTCGCGCCGGCAGATCTCCAGGAGTTCATTGGCCGTGGTGAACGGGTAGGGCAGCACCGTGTCGTCGGCCACCACCTGGTGCACGCCCTGGGCATTGCCGTCGACCACAAAGCCGCCGCCGATCGAGTAGTAGCTGCGTTCCTGCAGCACTGCCCCGGCGTGGTCCAGCGCCCGGAAGGTCATGCCGTTGGGGTGGGCCGGCAGCGACTTGCGGCGGTGCAGGACCACGTCCTCGTCCCAGTTGAAGTCCACCCGGTGGTGCCCGCCGATCCGCAGTTCCGCGTCCAGGGCCGCGGCCGCCACCTGGTCATCGGCAGTGCCGGTGTCCACGGTCTCGGGGTCCTGGCCCTGAAGGCCCAGGACGACGGCCTTGTCCGAACCGTGCCCCCGGCCGGTGGCACCCAGGGACCCGAACAGCTCGGCCTGCACCCGCGCAGTTGACATCAGCTGCCCGTCGCTCTTGAGCCCGTCGGCGAAAAGCTTGGCTGCCCGCATCGGGCCGACCGTGTGGGAGGAGGACGGCCCGATGCCAACAGAAAACAGGTCCAGGACGCTGAGCGCCATCAGGGGACCTCAGGAGTCGCAAATTCGCGCATGGCGTCCAGGAGCCAGCGGCCCAGGAACTCCGCAAAGGATGCCCGCGGGAAGATCCGGTAGGTCTCGTCCGCGGTCTTCCACAGGATGGCGGGGATGCCGCCGATTTCCGTGGATAGGGCCGTCCCGGCCTTCAGGACGCGCGGGTGCAGGTCCAGGGCGCAGCCCTTTTCCAGCACAGCCCGTGCCCGGGGGCCGGTGAGTTCGAGCGTGGTGCGGTTGGCGGAGAGGTCCACCACCTGGCCCTCGGCGTCGCCGAGTGCCGCGATCAGCGTCCGGGGGAGCTCGCCGCCCAGGCTTTCGTGGGATTCGGCGGGGGCCACGAGCAGGAATTCTGCCGGACCCAGCCACAGTGCCGCGGTGTCGCCGCTGCTGCGGACCTCCCCGGACGCGGACGGCAGGCCTCCCGTGAGGGTGCCCAGCCGCTCGCCGGCGTCGCCGGCAGGGTCGACCCGGATCCCGGCCATGGTCAGGAACGGCACCTCGCGCAGCTCCACGACGTCCGCCACGGATCCCGTTTCAAAGGCCGCGCCCAGGAGGTGCGCCGGGCTCCTCCGGAGGGTCTGGATCTTCTTGGAATTTTTGAGTGCTGCTGTGTCAGCCATCTTTGCGGGTCCCTTCGGAGTCAAAAAGTACGGTTTCTGCGATGACTACGTCCACAAGCTGGTCGCCGGCGGCGGCCACGAGGGTTTCGCCGATGCGGTTGCGGCCGTTCTTGATCAGGGCCAGGGCAAACGACCTGCCCAGTGCGGCGCTGTGGTAGCTCGAGGTCACGAAGCCCTGCATGGGGACGGGGCCGTAAGCGGGATTGACGGTGATGCCCTGCTCCACCAGTTGGGTGCCCTCGGGGAGCCGGATGGTGCCGTCCACGGGGAGGACGCTGACCAGGTGCTTGCGGTCGGTGCGGCCGGCATCCTTACGGGCGTAAGAGCGCTTGCCGATGAAGTCCTTGACCTTGGACACCACCCATTCCATGCCGGCGTCCTGCGGGGTCACGGTCCCGTCGGTGTCCTGGCCGACGATCGGGTAGCCCTTCTCGGCGCGCAGCACGTGCATGGTTTCGGTGCCGTACGGGGTGATGTTGAACTCCGCCCCGGCCGCCGCCACGGCTTCCCAGGTGCTCAGCCCGTACCAGGACGGGACGTTGATTTCGTAGGCCAGTTCGCCGGAGAACGAGATCCGGCAGATCCGGGCCTGGATGCCGGAGGCCAGGGTGGTCTCGCGGAAGGTCATGAACGGGAAGGCCTCGGCGTCGAGGCCGCCGTCGGCTGCCAGTTCCGGAGCCAGTTTGGCAATGACGGCCCGGGATTTCGGTCCGACGACGGCGATCGTGGACCACTGCTCCGTGACGGAGGTGCAGTGCACGTCCAGTTCCGGCCATTCGGTCTGCAGCCATTCCTCCAGCCAGTCCAGCACCTTGGCCGCACCGCCGGTGGTGGTGGTCATGAAGAACCGGTCCTCATCCAGGCGCAGGGTCACGCCGTCGTCGAAGATCATCCCGTCCGGGGTGCACATGACGCCGTAGCGGGCCGAGCCCGGTGCCAGCTTCTTGAATGCGTTGGTGTAGATCCGGTTCAGGAACTCGCCGGCGTCCTTGCCCCGGATTTCGATCTTGCCCAGGGTGGTGGCGTCCATGAAGCCCACGGATTCCCGGACGGCGGCGCACTCGCGCAGGACCGCGGTGTCCATGTCCTCGCCGCCCTGCGGGTAGTACCAGGGGCGCTTCCACTGGCCGACGTCCTCGAAGAGCGCGCCCTGGGCGACATGCCACGGGTGGATGGAGGTCAGGCGGGCGGGGTCGAACAGTTCGCCGCGCTGGCGTCCGGCCAGGGCGGCGAACGCCACGGGGGCGAAGGGGGCGCGGTAGGTGGTGGTGCCGATTTCGCCGATGCCGCGGGACGCTTCGCCGGCCGTGCGGAGGGCCGCCGCGATCACGCCGATGGCGTTCACCCCGGAGGTCTTGCCCTGGTCGTTGGCGGTGCTGATGGAGGTGTAGCGCTTGACGTGTTCCACCGAGCGCATGCCGGCCCCGGTGGAGCGCAGGACGTCGGCTACGGTCTGGTCGCGCTGGAAGTCGACGAAGTGGTGGTGCCACTCCTCCGGGCCGCCCTTTTGTCCGGGGACAAGCCAGAGCTGGCGGGTCGGGGCGGAGGCGCGCGGCGGCGCCGGCGTTTCCGGCTTTGCGTCGGAGTCGAAGCCGGCGGCGATGACTGCCGCGGCCCCGGCGGAAATGCCTTCGGCCACGCAGTCGCCGAGCTTGAAGCTGCCGCGGCCGGAGCCGGCCACCTGCTGGTTGGGCACCACGCTGTTGGGAACGAAGGCCGCGAGGTCGTCGTCCCAGCGGAGCCTGCCCTGGCGCTGGGAGTGCAGATGCACCACTGGTGACCAGCCCCCGGAGACGGCCAGGAGGTCGCAGGCGAGGTGTTCGACGCCTGAGGTGAGTTCGCCGGCGTCGTTGATGCTTCGGATGGTGACGCCGACGAGCCGGCCGTCGCCGGAATCCGCGGCGGTGGTGTCGGCGACGGCGCTGCCGATCAGCACCCTTGTGCCGGCGGCGGAGGCTGCCGCGGCCGTTTCGCTCAGCTTGGCACGGGCGTCCACGACCGCTTCGACCTTGATGCCGGCGGCGCGGAGATCCGCGGCCAGGGCGTAGGCGCTGTCGTTGGTGGTGCTGATGACCACGCGGGAACCTGCGGCGACGGCGTAGCGGTTGAGGTAGGTGCGGACCGCGGAGGCGAGCATGATGCCGGGGCGGTCGTTATTTTCAAAGACCAGCGGGCGTTCGTGGGCGCCCGGGGCCAGGATGACCTGGTTGGCACGGATGTGCCAAATCCGCTGGCGGGACACTCCGGGGGCGGCCGGGGTCAGGAGGTGGTCCGTGCGGTTCTGGGCCGCGATGACGTAGTTGGAGTCGTAGGCGCCGAAGGCCGTGGTGCGGTTCAGGACCGTGCACTCGGCCGCGGAGATCAGTTCGGCTTCAACATTGGCCACCCAGTCCAGGGCGGGCTGTCCTTCGATGGTGTCCGCGAGGGCCGGATCGGTGGAGCCGGAGAGCAGCGAGCCGCCGAGTTCGGGCTGGTCGTCGATGAGGATGACCCGGGCGCCGGAGCGGACGGCTTCACGCGCTGCGGCCAGGCCTGCGGGGCCACCGCCGACCACGAGGACGTCGGTGTGGACGTACTTCTTGTCGTACTCGGCGCGGTCCTCGGCCGGGTCCAGCTTGCCCAGTCCGTTGAGCAGTTCGGCGCTGAGGCCGTCCACGAGGGACACCGTGGTGGCCGGGAGCATGGATTCGGCCACGTGGCCCGGGAACCGGGCGGCGATCTTGACCAGGGCGTTGGATTCCTCGACGCCGGCGGACATGATGCCGCGCGGACGGTCCTCGTAGAGGGAATTGCCAGCGGTCAGCCGGCCGTTGGCCAGCAGGGCGGAGGCGAGGGTGTCGCCGGGGTGGCCCGTGTACTCACGGCCGTCCAGGGTGAAGCGCCAGGTGACGCTGCGGTCGATGCGTCCGCCGGTGCTAAGACGCGCGGGCTGCGGCTGAGCGGTCATTTGACGGCTCCTTCCGGGGAAACGGGGCTGGTGACGGAGGGGGCGGTGGGCGCTGTGGCGGGACGCAGTTGCCCCATCGGGTAGATGGCCTGGATGTCGTAGGTGACGGTATCGCGGAGCATGTTGAACCATTGCCGGCACCCGGTGCTGTGCAGCCAGCGTTCGGCGAAGGCACCCTTGGTGTTGTCGCGGTAGAACAGGTACTCGGCCCATTCGCGGTCGGTGAGCTCTGCCGGGTTTTCGGGGTAGGCCACGTGGGCCTGGCCGCCGTAGTGGAACTCGGTCTCGTCGCGGGGACCGCAGTTGGGGCAGGAAATCAGGAGCATGTCCTTACCTCTTTCTAGTGGGCCACGGCGGCGGCGCCGTGTTCATCGATCAGGGCGCCGGTTTCGAAGCGCTCGAGTGAGAAGGGCTTGTTGAGTGTGTGCGGTTCTCCGGTGGCGATGGTGTGCGCGAACGTCAGCCCGGCAGCCGGTGTGCCCTTGAAGCCGCCGGTGCCCCAGCCGCAGTTGACGAACATGTTCTCCACCGGGGTGGTGCCCACGATCGGGGAGGCGTCCAGTGTGGTGTCCACGATCCCGCCCCAGGTCCGGAGCACGTGGGCCCGGGCGAAGATCGGGAAGAGTTCGACGGCGGCGGCCATCTGGTGCTCGATCACGTGGAAGGAGCCGCGCTGGCCGTAGCCGTTGTAGGAGTCCACGCCGGCGCCCATCACCAGTTCGCCCTTGTGGGCCTGGGAGACGTAGACGTGGACGTGGTTCGACATGACCACGGTGGGGTGGACGGGCTCGTGGAGTTCGGACACCAGGGCCTGGAGCGGGTGGGACTGGATGGGGAGCCGGAACCCGGCCATTTCCGCCAGGACCGAGCTGTGTCCGGCGGCGCAGAGGCCGACTTTTTCGGTGTGGATGGTGCCGCGGGTGGTCTTGACGCCCACCACCCGGTTTCCTTCCTTCAGGAATCCGGTGACTTCGCAGTTCTGGATGATGTCCACGCCGAGCTCGTCGCATTTGCGGGCGAACGCCCACGCGACGTGGTCGTGCTTGGCGATGCCGGCGCGCGGCTGGTAGGTGGCGCCCATCACGGGGTAGCGGATGTTGTCGTTGATGTTCAGGATGGGGCAGAGTTCCTTGACCTGCTGCGGGTCCAGCCACTCGGCGTCGACGCCGTTGAGTTTGTTGGCTCCCACGCGGCGGATGCTTTCGCGGACGTCGCCCAGGGTGTGGGCCAGGTTCATGACGCCGCGCTGGCTGAACAGGAAGTCGTAGTCGAGTTCCTCCGGCAGGATCTCCCAGAGCTTCAGGGCGGTCTCGTAGATCGCCGCGCTCTCGTCCCAGAGGTAGTTGGAGCGGATGATGGTGGTGTTCCGGGCCATGTTGCCGCCGGCGAGCCAGCCCTTTTCCAGGATAGCGATGTTGGTCATCCCGTGGTTCTTGGCCAGGTAATATGCCGTCGCCAGGCCGTGCCCGCCGCCGCCCACAATCACGGCGTCGTAGGAGGACTTGGGGTCCGGATTGCGCCAGAGGAAGTCCGGGTGCTCCGGCAGGTGTTCGGTGGTCATTGTGCTGCTCCAATCAGTTCTGCCTCAAGGCCGGTTGCCGCCGTGTCGGTGCCAAGGTGCGGGTAGAGGGGGAATTGTGCCGCCAGGGCGCTGACGCGTCCGCGCAGTTCAGCGGCGGTCTGGTCGCTGAGCTGGTTCCCTGGTCCCTGTGAAATCAGGGCGGAGGCGATGATGTCGGCCACTTCGGTGAACTCCGCGGCGCCGAAGCCGCGGGTGGCGAGGGCGGGGGTGCCGATCCGCAGCCCGGAGGAGACCATGGGCGGGCGGGGGTCGAACGGGACGGCGTTGCGGTTGACGGTGATCCCGATCCGGTGCAGCCGGTCCTCGGCCTGCTGCCCGTCGAGTTCGGAATTCCGCAGGTCCACCAGGACCAGGTGCACATCGGTGCCGCCGTTGACCACGGAGATCCCGGCCGCCGCGACGTCGTCCTTCAGGAGCCGGGCCGCGAGAATCTTGGCCCCTTCGAGCGTGCGGTCCTGGCGCTCCTTGAACTCGGGGGACGCTGCGATCTTGAAGGCAACGGCCTTGGCCGCGATCACGTGTTCCAGCGGGCCGCCCTGCTGGCCGGGGAATACGGCGCTGTTGATCTTGCGCGCGTACTCCTCCTTGCTCAGGATCACGCCGCCGCGCGGACCGCCGAGGGTCTTGTGCGTGGTGGTGGTGACGACGTCGGCGTAGGGGACCGGGTTCGGGTGGAGCCCTGCGGCCACGAGCCCGGCGAAGTGTGCCATGTCCACCATCAGGTAGGCGCCCACGAGGTCGGCGATGCGCCGGAACTCGGCGAAATCCAGCTGCCGGGAGTAGGCGGACCAGCCGGCCACGATCATTTTGGGCCGGTGCTCGAGGGCCAGGGCCTCGACTTCGGCCATATCCACCAGGTGGTCGTGCTCGCTCACGTGGTAGGGGACCACGTTGTAGAGCTTGCCGGAGAAATTGATGCGCATGCCGTGGGTGAGGTGGCCGCCGTGGGCCAGGGCCAGGCCCATGATGGTGTCGCCCGGTTCCAGGAGGGCGAACATGGCGGCGGCGTTGGCCTGCGCGCCCGAGTGGGGCTGGACATTCGCCGCCTCCGCGCCGAACAGGGCCTTCACCCGGTCGATGGCGAGCTGTTCGATCACGTCGACGTGCTCGCAGCCACCGTAGTAGCGCTTGCCCGGGTAACCCTCGGCGTACTTGTTAGTCAGCACCGAACCCTGCGCCTCCATGACCCCGGCGGGGGCGAAGTTCTCCGACGCAATCATCTCAAGGGTGGACTGCTGGCGCTTCAGCTCCCTGGCCACGGCCTGCTCGACCTCGGGATCGACTACAGAAAGTCGCTCGTTCAACTGCTCAACCACGTTTACTCCTTTGAAATACCACTGTTGCTGTGACTGATATATCAGTGTGATGACAATGGTATGATTGGAATCACACCAGAGTCAATAGCCGGAGCCAAGTGGAAGCGAGCTTCTGCCGGGAATCCGAGAACGGAGTCGAGCTGTGAATGCACTGACCGTCCTGCCGCCTGCAGGGGAAGCGGCCCTCTCCCAAGCGGAATCTGCCTACCGGCAGCTGCGGGACAAGCTGATCATGCTCGAAATCCGGCCGGGCGAACCCATCAATGACGGGCAGTTGGCCGCCGAGCTCGGTTTCGGCCGCACTCCCGTACGCGAGGCCATCAAGCGGTTGGAAGTGGACCACCTGGTGGTTTCCTATCCGCGCCGGGGAACTTTTGCCACCACGGTGGACTTCACGGAACTGGCCGATGTCTCGGAAATCCGGGAACTACTGGAGCCGCTGGCTGCACGCCGCGCGGCAGTGCGGGCAAATGCCGCCATGCGCCGCGAATTGCTGGACGTTGCCAAAACCATTGCGGAACTGGACCCGAGCCCCGCGGAGTCCCGGGAGCTGATGCGCTACGACCTGACGGTGCACCGGCTGATCTACCGCGCCGCGGCCAACCCGCACCTGGAGGACACCCTGATCCGCTACGACAACCTGGCCACGCGGATCTGGTGCCTGGTTCTGGACAAGGTGCCCTCGGTCAGCGGGCACATCACCGAGCACGTCGAGCTGCTCCAGGCGGTGGCCGAAGGCGACGCGGACAAGGCCGGCGAGCTTGCCCTGCACCACGTCACGAGCTTCGAAGAGACCATCCGGAAGGTGCTCTAACCGACGTCGCCTGTACCACCGGCCGTCGCCTGTGTCACCGGCCCGGTCCGAACAGTGCTGCCCTGATCCCCATCAGCCGCCCCAGGCGGCACCCTTGCCGGGGCTCCGGCCCGGCTGTTCACCCGGAGCTGCCTGGTCCGTCGGTTGATCGGAAGGCTCACGGAGGCTCCTTGCGTCTGAGCGGTCAGGGGAGACGCGCCGACACGATGCACGCTATTCCACCGGAAAAAATACCGAATGGACTAAACGTCGGCCCGTCCCTCCCCACCCTCCTGCCTGCCGTCTTTGCGTCGGTGACGGCGGTCAGTTTGCCTCGGCGCCGACCCCTGCCTCGACGGCCGCGCCGGCGAGCCGGAGCCAGGTGTCCACCACGGTGTCGGGGTTCAAGGAGACGGAATCGATGCCTTCCTCAACCAGCCACTCGGCGAAGTCGGTGTGGTCGCTGGGACCCTGGCCGCAGATGCCCACATATTTGCCACGTGCCTTGCAGGCCTTGATGGCCATGCTGAGGAGCTTCTTGACGGCGAGGTTGCGCTCGTCGAAGCTGCCGGCGACGATCGCGGAGTCCCGGTCAAGGCCCAGGGTTAGCTGGGTCATGTCGTTGGAGCCGATGGAGAAGCCGTCGAAGTAGTCCAGGAACTCATCGGCCAGCAACGCGTTGGACGGCAGTTCGCACATCATGATGACCTCTAGGCCGTTTTCGCCCCGGCGCAGGCCGTTCTCCGCGAGCAGGTCGATGACGCCGCTGGCCTCGTCCACGGTGCGCACGAACGGGATCATCAGCTTGACGTTGGTCAGACCCATCTCGTTGCGGACGAAGGACAGGGCCTCGCACTCGAGGTCGAAGCAGTCCCGGAAGGACGGTTCCAGGTACCGGGAGGCGCCGCGGAAGCCGATCATCGGGTTCTCCTCGTGCGGCTCGTAGGCGGGTCCGCCGACCAGGTTGGCGTACTCGTTGGACTTGAAGTCGGACATGCGCACGATCACCGGCTCCGGGGCGAAGGCCGCCGCGATGGTGGCCACGCCTTCGGCCAGGCGCTTGATGTAGTACTCGCGCGGGCTGTCGTACGCGGCGATCCGCTCACGGATTTCCGCGGCGATGTCCGCCGGCTGGCTGTCCAGGTTCAGCAGCGCCTTGGGGTGGATGCCGATCTGGCGGTTGATGATGAATTCGAGCCGGGCCAGGCCCACTCCATGGTTGGGCAGCTGCGCGAAAGTGAATGCCTGCTCCGGGGTGCCGACATTCATCATGACCTTGACGGGGGCCTCGGGAAGCTGGGTGATCTCGGTTTCCTCGACGCTGAAGTCCAGGATCCCCTCGTAGATCACGCCGGTCTCACCGTCGGCACAGGAGACGG
Organism: Arthrobacter sp. NicSoilB8; assembly: GCF_019977355.1. Lineage (NCBI taxonomy): Bacteria > Bacillati > Actinomycetota > Actinomycetes > Micrococcales > Micrococcaceae > Arthrobacter > Arthrobacter sp. NicSoilB8. The sequence goes on from NZ_AP024655.1 coordinate 158,537, forward strand.
TCACCTCGAGGCCGTCGGAGAGGGCGTCCGTGGCGTCCCCGGTGCCGACGACGGCAGGAATCCCCAGCTCCCGGGCAATGATGGCCGCGTGGCACGTGCGACCGCCGCGGTTGGTCACGATGGCGGAGGCACGCTTCATGATCGGTTCCCAGTCCGGGTCGGTCATGTCCGCGACGAGGACATCGCCGGTTTCGAAGGCGGCCATCTGGTCGATCGCGGTGAGGATGCGGACGCGGCCGGCACCGATGCGCTGGCCGATGGCGCGGCCCTCGGCCAGCACCCGGCCGGTCCCGTTGAGCCGGAAACGGCTCAGGCTGCCGGTGGCCCGGCGGGACTGCACGGTCTCCGGGCGCGCCTGCAGGATGTACAAGCCGCCGTCGATCCCGTCCTTGCCCCACTCGATGTCCATGGGGCGGCCGTAGTGCTTCTCGATGGCGACGGCGTGCCGGGCGAGCTGCTCGACGTCGTCGTCGCTGAGGCTGAAGCGGTTCCGCAAGGAGGCCTCAACCGGCACGAAGTCGATGGTGCGACCGATTTCGCGGCTGGTCGTGTAGGTCATCTGGAGGGCCTTCTCGCCCAGTCCGCGCTTAAGGATGGCGGGCCGGCCAGCTTGCAGCGCGGGTTTGTAGACGTAGAACTCGTCGGGATTGACGGCGCCCTGGACGACCGCCTCGCCGAGGCCGTAGGAGGACGTGACGAACACGGCGTCCTGGAACCCGGATTCGGTGTCCATGGTGAACATGACGCCGGAGGCCCCGACGTCGGAGCGCACCATGCGCTGGATGCCGGCCGAGAGCGCCACCTCGGCATGTTCGAACTTGTGGTGCACGCGGTAGGCGATCGCCCGGTCGTTGTAGAGGGACGCGAACACGTCCTTGATGGCGATCAGGATGTTTTCGATGCCGCGGACGTTCAGGAAGGTTTCCTGCTGCCCGGCGAAGGAGGCATCGGGAAGGTCTTCCGCGGTAGCGCTGGAGCGGACGGCCCAGGAGAGGTCCTCGGAACCGCCGTGCTTGTCCACCAGCTGCTGGTAGGAGTTCCGGATCTGTGCTTCAAAGTCCGGCAGGAAGGGCGTCTCGCGCATGAGGGCCCGGATTTCCTGTCCTGCCGAGGCGAGGGCGGTCACGTCATCGGTGTCCAGGCCGACCAGCCGGTCGGCGATCTTCTGGTCCAGGCCGGAATCCGCCAGGAAGCTGCGGTAGGCATCCGCGGTGGTGGCGAAGCCGTCCGGGACCTGGACCCCGGCAGAGGTCAGATTCTGTACCATCTCACCGAGGGAGGCGTTCTTTCCGCCCACCCGGTCCAGGTCCTTGAGTCCGAGTTCTGAGAACCACAGGATGTCTGTCGTCATAGTTACTGCTCCTTTGCAGATGATGGCATGCACGTGCGACGCCCCGCTCGCGGCGATGGCCGGTTGATGGGCGCAAGTCCTGTCCACAGTGACAGGTCTCCGGCGCTCTTTCCACATGACGTGCGCCACACCTTATTTGTGAAATTTTTCCCTAATGCTTGAGGTTCATCCGCTGCAGGATGGTGGCCGCCATTTCCTCCACGGACACCGTGGCCGAATTCAGGTACGGAATCCTATGGGAGACATACAGCTGCTCGGCGCTGCGCAACTCGAAGCCGCACTGCCGCAGCGACGCGTACGGTGAGCCGCGGCGCCGTTCGGTGCGGATCTGGCTCAGGCGCAGGGGGTTGGAGGAGAGGCCGAAACACTTCTCAACAAAGGGCCTCAGCGGCTTGGGGAGCCCTTCCCGTTGGAAGTCTTCATCCACCAGCGGGAAGTTCGCAGCGAAGATGCCGTGCTGCAGTGCCAGATACATGGTGGTGGGCGTCTTGCCGCAACGCGACGGCGCCACCAGGATGACCTGGGCCTTTTCGAGCGCCCGCAGGCTCTGGCCGTCGTCGTGCTCCATGGCGTACTCCACGGCGGCCATCCGGGACTGATACCGCTCCGCGTTCCCGAGGCCGTGCGCCCGCCCCGGCTCCCCGCTCGCCGGGGTGCCGAGGGCGTGCTCCAGCTGTCCGACATGCGTCCCGATGAGGTCCACGATGATTCCCTTGCACGTCGCCAGGGTCTGCCGGATATCGCTGCTGACCGCGGTGGAAAAGACGATCGGCTGCAGGCCGGTGGCGGCGAGGCCGTCGATGGTCTTGACGACGGACCTTGCCTGTTCGGCTGTGGTGATGAACGGGACCGTGATGCGGTCAAAATTGTTTGCGGGGAACTGCGTCAGCAAGGTGTTGCCGAGTGTCTCTGCGGTGATGCCCGTACTGTCCGAAAGGAAGTAGACAGGCCGACGATCGTCATTGGTCATGAACGAATTCTCCACTAGAGCGGCCCCGGTCCGGTATCGGGCATCTTTGCTGAGAGTCAACGCGGTCCCTACCCGGTCTCCGGACACGGACGTAGACTGCTCGCGTACAACGCCACCAACGCCACCAACTGTCGCAGGAGATGGACATGAGCTATGCAGGTACCGGCAACGAGAAGGCCGTCGCGGCAAGCGACCTCAACCGGACACATGTCGGGCTGACCGTGAGCTTCCAGCCGGACGAATTTACCGTGGTCTTCGGCCGGATCGGCGCGATTGCGCGCAAGGAGGGCGGCGTGACCATTGCGCTTGCAGGGGTGGACGGCACGGGTGGCCTGCCGTCCCACTTCAGCCTGCCTCCCGCCCAGCAGGTCTACGTCCAGCCGGACATGCTCACCAATACGGAGTCGACCATCAAGGATTTGTTCGGCAAGGTGCAGGAGAACCTGCGGAGCCATAAGGGCGATCAGCGGGCGGACGACGCCTAGGGCATCTCCTTATCGGCGCCGCCGGATCAGGACTGCGCCGGATCAGGACTGCGCAGAAGTCAGAAGCTGCGCCCGCAGCCGTCCGGGCTGCGTCTTGTCCTTCCCAGTCTTATCCCTCGCACTCGGTGCAGTACGAGTGGCCGTCCTTTTCGCGCGCGAGCTGGGACCGGTGCCGCACCAGGAAACAGGAATAGCACGTGAACTCGTCCTGAGCCTGGGGGATGACCTGAACGATCAGTTCCTCGGCGACGAACTCTCCGCCGGGGGTCATGGCCTCGTCCAGTGCATCAGATTCGTCCAGCTCGCGAGCAACGCTGCGGGCATCCGGGGCATTGGCGGACTGCAGCGCCTCCAGGGAGCGCTCCTGCGATTCCTTGACGTCGGAACGTACTTCGTCGTAATCAGTTGCCACTGAAGTCATTCTCTTCTCTGAAGTTCTTGTCTGACGTTTTTGTCCGACGGAACTGCAACGTACATCAGGGCTCCGGAATTCCCCGAACCCGTACTTTCCTGCCCGGGATTTCCCCTGCCCGGGATTTCCCGGGTCGAGGGATTTGCCCGCCGGGATTTCCCCGGTGGCGGCCCGGCGGCCCGTCTCCGGGATCACGTGATGTCCTGAAGGCCTGCCCGGCGTGCCGGGCAGGCCTTCAATGGCTCCTGGTTCCTGTTGCCGGCGCTCCCTTGCCGTCAGCGTCCGCGGTTATGCATGACGTGCTTGGTGCGGGAGTAGTCGTCGAGGGCGTAGACGGACAGATCCCGCCCGTAGCCGGAGCCCTTGAATCCGCCCCAGGGGACTTCGTTGGCGAGAATGAGGTGCGAATTTACCCAGACCGTTCCGGCGTCGATCTTTGATGCGACGTCGTGGCTGCGCCGGGCGTCTTCAGTCCAGACGGAGGCGGCGAGACCAAACGGTACGTCGTTGGCGCGGGTGATTGCTTCTTCTTCGCCGGCAAAGGTCTCGACCGTGACGACCGGGCCGAAGATCTCCTCCCGTGAGCATTCGGCCCCGTCAGGGACGTCCACCAGCACGGTGGGGGCAATAAAGTAGCCCGGGCCGTCAATCGCGGAGCCGCCAACGGCGGTACGGATTCCATCCCGCCGGGCCCGTTCGAGGTAGCCGAGGACCCGATCGAAATGTCCCTTGGACGTCAGGGGGCCGATCTCGACCTCCGGCCCCGCCCCCGGCTCGCCGACCACCAGCGTGCGTACTTCCTGGACCAGCAGTTCGGTGAAGCGCTCGGCAACGGATTCGTGGACCAGGATCCGGCATGCGGCCCCGCATTCCTGCCCCGAATTCCAGTAGCCGGCCGTTCGCAGGGCCGCGGCGGCGGCGGGTAGGTCGGCGTCGGGGAAGATGATGACCGGAGCCTTGCCGCCCAGCTCCAGATGGACCCGCTTGAGGGACTCCGCGGCGCCCCGGGCCACGGCCCGGCCGCTGTTGACCGACCCGGTGAGGGCGATCATGTCCACGTCCGGGTGCTCGGAGAGGCGGGCCCCCACGACCGAGCCGCGGCCGGTGACGACATTGAACACGCCGGGCGGAAGGATGTCGGCCACCAGCTCGGCGAATTTGAGCGTGGTCAACGGAGTCTGCTCGGACGGCTTGAGCACTAGGGTGTTTCCTGCGGCGAGGATGGGCGCGATCTTCCATGCTCCCATCAGCAGCGGGTAATTCCAGGGGGTGACGACCCCCACGACGCCCAGCGGCTCCCGGAGGATCAGCGACAGGTGATCCGGGGCATAGGTTCCGGCGGCCATCGAGGTGGTGGCGCGGAGGGCGCCTGCCATGAACCGGAAGGTGTCGATGGTGCCGGCGACGTCGTCTTCGGAAACCATGAGCGGTTTTCCGGTGTTCGCTGATTCAATCCGGGCAAGCAGGTCGGAGTGTTCGCTGAGGCAGTCGGCGATCCGGTGCAGGATTTCCGAGCGTTCCTTGGGGACAAGCTGCCCCCACTGCCTTTTGGCAGCCACGGCGGACGCCACTGCGGCGTCGACTTCCTCGACCGTGCCGTCGGCGACTGCAGTGATCGGCTCCCCGTTGCAGGGGTCCACGACGTCGGTAACGGCGCCTGAGCTGCCGGCCCGGAAGGCGCCGTCAACGAAGTGCCCGGCCGGTGCGAGTTCCTCGGGCGTGATGAGCGTGCCGGGCGCCGGGGACCGGCGGATCTGTGTCGGGTTGCTGACCGAAATGGACATATCTTCTACCTCCCCTGCGTGGGTGCTGCCTGAAACTGCGCGATGTGCAACTGTGCGGCGACGTGGCCCATCCGCTACGCCACGTTCTGGTAGAGGGCGGACAGGGCGTGTTGGATCCGGGCATGGTCCTCGGTGCTGAGTTCGGCGGTAGGGCGGCGGGGTTTGCCGGCGGGGAGGCCCTGGAGGGTCAGGCCGGTCTTGACGGCGGGGATGAATGGCACGGAGAGGAGGGCGTCGATGACCGGGTAGACCTGCTTCCATTGTTCCAGGGCGCCTTGCAGGTCGCCGTCGGCGATGCGGCGGCTGACGTCGACGATTTCGTGGGGTACGACGTTGGCGGTGCCGGCCATGACGCCGGCTGCGCCCTCGACGAGGGCGCTGTAGAGGTAGACGTCCCAGCCGATGAAGGTGCCGATGACGTCCGAGTGGTGGTGGATCAGCTGGAGTGCCTGTTCCCAGTTGGCGCTGGAGTCCTTGATGTAGCGGATGTTCTCCACGTCCTCGGCCAGTGCACGGACGGTGGCGGGGTCCAGGTTGACGCCGGTCACGGCCGGGATGTTGTAGAGCATGACCGGGATCGTGACGGACCGGGCCACGTCCTTGATGTAGGTGACGGTCTCCTCCAGGGACAGCGGCTCGTAGTAGGGCGTGATCAGCATGAGGACGTCGGCGCCCAGCTTCTCGGCGGCCTGGGACAGGCGGATGGCTTCGGCGGTGGAGGTGGCGCCGGTGTTGGCGATGACCGGGACGCGGCCGTTGGCCTGCTTGATGACGGTCTCGATGAGCAGCAGGCGCTCCTCGGAGGACAGGGCGCCGACTTCGCCGGTGGACCCGGCCGCGACGACGCCGTCGACGCCGGCGTCGATGGAGCGGTCCACGATGCGGCGCAGGGTCTGGACGTCGAGGGTTTCGTCCTGGTTGAAGGGGGTGGACAGTGCGGTGAGGACGCCGCGGAGAGCGTGGGACATCAGGTGTTTCCTTTACTTAAGTACGTGGGGCCCGATCAGGAGAGGGAGGGGCCTGTGCACGGGGAGGCCTGTGCAGGGAGGGGTTTGTGCCGGGAGGGGTTTGTGCCGGGAGGGTCAGGCGACGACCATCAGGCCGGAATGGGGAGGGGCCTGGCGGTGCGTGGCCAGCAGGCTGGCGGCTTCCTGTGCTGCCGAGAACCCGGTGGTGATGGAGCTTTCGGTGTAGAGGGTTCCGAGATAGTCGCCGGCCAGGAAGACGCGGTCGGTGCCGCGCATGAGCGTGGACTGGAGCTTGGCCCGGCCCGGGAAGCAGTAGGGGGAGGCAACCTTCCACCGGTCGGTCTTGGCCTCGACGACGCTGTCCGCGAAGCCGTGGCCGAGGACCTGGTCCAGATCGGTCAGGTGGGTGGCGATGACTTCCTCGTCGGTCTTCTCCAGCAGGGCCCGGCCCAGGGCGGCCGGTGAGAACGTCATGAAGCTGCCCCCGGGCTTGCGCACCGACTCGGACCCGCGCACGATGCTCGCCTGGTTCAGGGCGATCGCGAACGAGCGCTTCGGGGCCGCGATGGCATAGATGTCGTCCCAGGGCCGTGCCGAGGTCTCGTTGGTCAGGAAGGCGGTGCTGACGTGCGGGCCGTACTTGATCTGGCCGAGCGCGCCGCGCAGGTCCTCCGGCAGGTCCACACCAATTTTGTGCGACACATCGGCGGTGGTGGCCAGGATGACGGTGCGGGCTTCGACCTCATGGTCGGCGCCGCCCTGGCTGTACCGGACGAGCACGGAGTCCTTCTTGTGCACGACCTCCCGGACGGTGGCGCCGAGCCGGACGCGGTCGCCCAGGGAGACCGCGATCGATTCGGTCAGCGTGGACGGGCCGCCGACGATGCCCTGGCTGAGCCCCTGGCCGATGCCCAGGACCAGGCTGAAATACCCGATGCCGGCGCCGGCCGAGATCTGGTCCATGTCACCGGCGGAGCGGGTGACAGTGGTCTTGAACAGGGCTGCCGCGTCGTCCGAGAGGTTTCCAATGAAGTCCAGGAACGAGCTGTCGTTCTCGAAGTCATAGATGCGCTGCTGCCGCATGGCACCGGATTCCCCCGAACGCTTCCGCACGACGGACGTGTACTTGGCGACGCCGCTGACGACCTTCAGACCGGCCCGCAGGGTGTCGATGCGCGATGGCAGGGACATCGGGATCCGGAACGGGTACGTGGCGATGTGTCCCTTGCGAATGAACTTGCCGTTCATCGACAAGGCCTGAAGGGACCCGGGAATCTGAACGGCCGTCACACCGACCTCATTGAGCAGGGCGTCCGTGGACGACCCGGCCCCGGCAAAAACATGCCCTCCCCAGTTCAACCAGTAGGCACCCCGGCGCTCCGAACGGATCCGCCCGCCCACCCGGTCCCCGGACTCCAGCACCACCGCGTCCCAGTGCCGCAGCCGCCACGCCGCCGAGAGCCCGGCGAGACCGCCACCGACGATAACTACGTCTTTCATGATCTGTTCTTCCTTCACTGATGATTTTGTTGACGCCCGGCGGGGCCGCCCGTCGTGGCGGCTCCGCCGGAAACTTACGGGAGAGGACCTACTTCTCGGCGCCGTTCCTGGCCAGCGGGGCCACGGCGACGTTGCCGTCCAGTGCCGCGGCCTGGCCCAGGGTCAGGCCGCGGGTTTCAGGAGCCCAAGCGATGGATACGGCGAGGCCGATGAGGGTGACCACCGCGGCGATGATCATCGTGGTGCCGATCCCCAGGGTTGTCAGGGCCATGGGCACCAGGAAGGTTCCAACGGCCGCGCCAATGCGGCTCAGCGACGAGGCCAGGCCCACTGCGGAACCCCTGACTTCGGTGGGAAACAGTTCGTTGGGGTAGACCCACTGCATGATCTGGGTGCCGCCGATGAAGATGGCGTAGGCGGCGAAGAGGGCCATGATGATCCACGGGTCGCTCTGCGGGAACAGTCCCAGACCCAGAAGCGCCAGGCCGCTCCACAAGAAGCTGTGGATGATCAGCGGCCGCCGGCCCATCCTGTTGACGAGTGCCACCGCGATCAGGCAGCCGACCAGGAACATCACGGTGATGGCCGCAGACCCGATGTGTGCCAGGTCGCCGCCAAGTTTGAGGGCTCCGAGGATCGCCGGCCCGAAGGCGTAGACGGCAAAGAGCGGGACGATGGAGCAGGTCCAGAAAATGGTGATGAAGGCCATGCGCTTGCCGTAGCCGGAGGTGAGGAGTTCCGAGACGCGGACGTTCTTGCCGGTTTCCTCGGGGAGGTCGGCCAGCGTGACGTTCGGGCCGTAGACGCGCTGGAGCACCTGGTTGGCTTCGTCAGTCCGCCCCACCTTGGCCAGCCAGCGGGGCGACTCAGGTGTACCCATGCGAAGCAAGACGATGATGAGGGCCGGGATGGCCGAGCTGGCAAGCATCCAGCGCCAGCCGTCCTCGAACGTGAGCAGGAACTGGCCCACGATGTAAGCGACGGCGGCACCGACGAACCACATGGTGACAAAGGCGCCGAGCAGGGGACCACGCCAGCGGCTCGGGGTGAATTCCGCCAGCAGCGAGGTTGCAATGGGATAGTCGGCGCCCACCGCGAATCCTATGAGGAGGCGCAGAACGATCAGCCAGAACGGGTCGTTCACAAACGCCTGGGCGACGGAACAAGCCACAAGGGCAATGAGGTCGACGGTGAACAGCAGGTGCCGGCCGAACTTGTCGGTCAGCCAGCCGCCGAGGAACGCGCCGAAGAAGATGCCAACCAGGGCCGCGGCCCCCACCATCCCCTGCTGCGCCGCCGAGAGGTCGAATTGCGGGGTGATCTGAATCATGGCGACGCCGACGATGCTGAGGATGTATCCGTCGACGAACGGGCCCCCGGACGAGTAAAGGGCCAGTTTCTTATGGAAAGACGATAGGGGAGCGTCATCAACGACGTGGGACATTTGCATTCCTTTCGGAACTGGGACGGACCGGTCTTAGCGGGCCCTGGGGAGTATTGGTGCCGTTTCCCGGCTGAACGCAGTCGTCATTGGCAACGAACGACCGGCATGCGTAGAACTTGCGAACCTTTCCCCGCCGAGTCTTAGGAGGGGCTGTCAGCAGCTTGTGTGACATAAACCACTGTAGGATGTGATCACAAATCACACAAGAGGTGAGTCTGAACTTTTTTCCGATCCGAACCCCCGGCGGGATGGCGGGGGAGGCGCCAGCGCGCAGAGGGAGGCTATATTTGATCTGTGGTCATATCCAAGCGCGTAGTCCCAACCCTGTTGACCGATCAGGTCTACGCGATGATTCATGAGGCAATCCTCAACGGCGATCTTCCCGCCGGGGCCAGGTTGAGGGTGCGCGATCTTGCCGAGCAGGTCGGAACCAGTGTCATGCCTGTTCGCGAGGCGATCCGGCGTCTTGAGGAAGCGGGCCTGGCCGAGCGGGAGCCGCACAAGGGCGCCGTCGTGAAGAGCCTCACGCTGGAGGAGCTGATCCATGTCTACGACGTCCGCCGGCTGTTGGAGACGGAGGCCGCGCGGCTCGGAAGCCAGCGGGTCACCGCTCAGGATTGCGACAAGATGCAGGCCGAATATGAGCTAATGCGCTCGGCCATTACCGAGCGCAGGGTCATTGCGCTGCTGGATCATGACGAGGCCATGCTGAGCATCCTCTACGAGGCTGCGGGAAACCCGGTGCTCGTCCAGATGATCCGCACGCTCTGGCAGCACTGCCGGGCATACAAGATCGTCGGCGCCCAGGGTTCCCTGGATACCGAAGGGGATGACTCCCTGTGGCGGTATCAGCAGGACCTGATCGCCGCCGCACGGAAAAACGACGCCGACGCCGCCGGTTCCGTCAACGAGGCATCACTCCTCGATGCCTCTGAGCGCATCAAAGCACGGCTGGCGGCGCAGAGCGCGGGCTAGCCGGACGCGCTTCGTACCCTGCGATGCGCAAAATACCCACCGACACCCGAATACGGGCGCGTCAGGTATTCTCCGCGTCGCCGAACGGAGGGCGCGTCGAGCCTCAGCTCTTTTTCTTCCGGCGCCTTGGCCACCTCACGTTCATCATCGGCCACCTCACGTTCATCAGGAGCAGTCCGAGCAGGAGCGAGTCGACTGTCATGATCCCCGCCATGAGGTAGGCCCACCCGGCCATCATGGCTTGCCCGCCCCTCGGCGGCCGGAAGTGTGCGTGCGTACCAGAATGTTCATGGCGATCTCCTGACGTGGATCCCCCCAGTCATTCGATAGTTCACCAAGTCTGCCATCGCGTTGCTTCCGGGGAAACCGTTGAAGCCCCCGGCCCAAGCTTTTCACAAGCTGATCCGCGCCGGGCCGTCTGAATGCAACGAAGTCTCACTGAATGCAACTGCAGGTCCGAGGCCTGATGGCCCCGTTTGCCGGGCTGTCCGCCGTATCCTCATCGGATTAATTCACGTGCCGGAAACAAAAAAGCATTGACTGTGTCATGCGTCACGCCTAATCTGGTGCAACAGCGTTGCAGTGAATGCAACTCCAAAACACTTTGGTGGACACATGAGTAACGAAACTTCCTCCCCCGCCACTCTTGCGGGGCAGACCGGCCCGGAGTCGAATAGCGGGCATGGCAGTACTTCCTCGGGACAAACCACGTTGAGCGGCCATGCGGCCCCTGGCGGCCACGATCCCGCAGTCAGCAAGGAAACCCGACGGCGGGTCGTCGCCGCCAGCTTCATCGGTAACTTCGTCGAATGGTTCGACTACGCCGTTTACGGCTACCTGGCCGCGACAATCGCCGCGGTCTTCTTCCCCGAGTCCAATCCCCAGACCGCGCTCCTGCTAACTTTCGCCCTGTTCGCCATCTCGTTCCTGGTCCGGCCGCTCGGCGGCTTCGTCTGGGGCCACATTGGCGACCGGGTGGGGCGCCGTACCGCGCTGTCCCTGTCAATCCTGATCATGTCCGGTGCGACGTTCTGCATCGCCCTTATCCCGGGGTTCAACTCGATCGGCATCTGGGCCCCGATCCTTCTGCTCGTGGTGCGCGTTGTCCAGGGCTTCTCCGCCTCCGGGGAATACGCCGGCGCGTCCGCCTTCCTGGTCGAATACGCCCCGGCCAACAAGCGCGGCCTGTACGCGGCGGTGGTTCCGGCCAGCACGGCCGCAGGCCTGCTGCTCGGTTCCCTGCTCGCAGGCCTGCTCACCATCATGCTCAGCGCCGAGGCGATGCAAAGCTGGGGGTGGCGCCTGCCGTTCCTGCTCGCAGCCCCGATGGGCCTGATCGGACGATACATCCGCACCAAACTCGAAGACACCCCGGTGTTCCGCGAACTGGCAGAGGAGGACCACGCCGTCAAGGCCCCGGTGTCCAGCCTCTTCCGGAAGCACTGGCGGCTGCTGCTGAAGGCCGTCGGAGCCGTGCTGCTCAACGCCGTCGGGTTCTACGTGATCCTCAGCTACATGCCGACCTACCTGTCCTCGGAACTGGGTCTCGGCGCGGCCGAATCCTTCCTGGCCACCACCATCGCGCTGGTCACGTACATCGGTTTCATTTTCCTGACCGGGATGCTCTCGGACCGTTACGGCCGGAAAAAGGTACTCATCGCCGCATCCCTGAGCTTCATCGTGCTGACCGTGCCGGCCTTCGCCCTGCTGGGCACCGGGAACTTCCTGGTGATCGTCCTGGTCCAGATCCTGCTGGGCGGCATGCTCACGCTCAATGACGGCACGCTCCCGAGCTTCCTGGCGGAAATGTTCCCCACCCGCGTCCGCTACAGCGGTTTCGCCGTCAGCTTCAACCTCTCCAACGCCCTCTTCGGCGGCACCGCGCCGTTCATGGCAACCCTCCTGATCGCCGCAACGGCCAATGAACTGGCTCCGGCCTGGTACCTGGCCGGCGCCGCAGCCGTTTCCCTGATCGCCGTCGTCCTCTCCCGTGAAACCAGCAAGGAACCGCTGCGCCACGAGTAGCCCCGGCCGACGCCCACATCTTCCCTCCTAAGAAACCGAACCGCAGAAAGGCACCACCCACCATGACCATCACCACTTCCGACAACGCCTCGTCCATCGCCGAACTGGAGCGTTTGAAAGTCCTGCACAACGGGAAGAAGGAAAAGCTGACCTTCTCCAACGCCGAATTTGAGCGCCGGCTCGGCGGACTGCGCCGGATCATGGCCGAGAAGGAACTCGACGCCGTCGTCCTGACCAGCTACCACTCCATCAAGTACTACTCCGACTTCCTCTTCACCTACTTCGGCCGGTCCTACGCCATGGTGGTCACCAAGGACGACACCGTGACCGTCACGGCCAACATCGACGCCGGCATGCCGTGGCGGCGCAGCTATGGCGACAACGTGGTCTACACCGACTGGCGCCGGGACAACTACATCTTCGCCATCCAGGAGGCGCTGCGCACCCGCGGCATCAACCCCCGCCGGCTCGGCGTCGAGGACGATTCCCTCCCGCTGGACAACCGGAACAAGATCCAGGCGGCGTTTGCATCGGCCACCCTGGTGGACGTGGCCCAGGCCGCGATGCGCCAGCGGATGATCAAATCGGCCGAAGAGATCGAAGTGATCAAGCACGGAGCCCGCATCGGCGACCTGGGCGGCGAAGCCATCCGCAACGCCATCACCGCCGGCATCACCGAATATGAGGTCGCCCTGATCGGCACCGAAGCCATGGTCCACGAAATCGCCCGGACCTTCCCGGATTCGGAAATCCGCGATACCTGGGTGTGGTTCCAGTCCGGCATCAACACCGACGGCGCCCACAACTGGGCCACCACGCGGAAGATCCAGGAACACGACATCCTGTCCCTGAACTGCTTCCCGATGACCTCCGGCTACTACACCGCCCTGGAGCGCACCCTGTTCTACGGCGAACCCGACGCCCGCTCCCTGGAGCTGTGGAACATCAACGTGGAGGTCCACAAGCGCGGCCTCGAGCTCATCAAGCCCGGGGCTGTCTGCAAGGATATCGCTGCGGAACTGAACGAGATCTACGTGGGCCACGGACTGCTCGCCAACCGGACGTTCGGCTACGGACACTCCTTCGGCGTCCTGAGCCACTACTACGGCCGCGAGGCCGGGCTGGAACTCCGCGAGGACATCGACACCGTGCTCGAGCCGGGCATGGTGGTGTCCATGGAACCCATGATCACGGTCCTGGACGGCCAGCCGGGCGCCGGCGGCTACCGCGAGCACGACATCCTGGTGGTCGGTGAGGACGGAGCCGAGAACATCACGAAGTTCCCCTTCGGCCCGGAATACAACATCGTGGGCGCCTAGCCGGTCCACGCCCCCTGACAGGGGACGGATAGCTGAAGCGGCGCCACGTCCACCGTGGCGCCGCTTTTCGGCCCTCATGCGGAATGATGGTAGACACCATGACCCCAGCAGAATCTCCCGAGACCACCGGAAACGGCGACACCAAGGGCACCTCCGTCATCGTTAACGCCATCGCCGTGCTGCGAACGTTCACCGCCGATGAACCGCTGCTCGGAGTCACCGAGATCGCCAGCCGTGTGGGCCTGCACAAGAGCACCGTTTCCCGGATCCTGGCCACCTTCGAGCAGGAACACCTGGTGGAACGGGACCCGGAAACCCGCCGCTTCCGGCTGGGGCTGGGGCTGATCGCCGTCGCCGGACCGCTTCTGGCCGAGCTGGAAGAACGGCGCGTCGCCTACCCGGTCCTGCGCGAACTCACCGAACAGACCGGCGAAACCAGCGCCCTCATGGTGTGGAACGGCGCCGAGTCGATGTGCGTGGAACAGATCGCCAGCCACCACCAGATCAAGCACACCACCCCGCTGGGAGCCCGCTATACGGACGCCATGAGCGCCTCCGTGCAGGTCTTCCTGTCCGCCGCGCCCGCCGAACGCGTCCGCACCCTCCTGCGCGGCGGCGCGATCAGCTATCCGGGACTCGACGACGCCGGCCTGGACGGCTACCAGATCAAGCTCAAGGATGTGGCGGCCCGCGGCTGGGCCATCAACTACGGCGAATCCTCCATTGACGAAGTGGGCGTGGCCGCCCCCGTCTACGACCATCGCGGCGATATCGTGGCGGCCGTCCTGATCTCGGCGCCGCGGTTCCGCGTCTCACGGGAACGGCTGCAAAGCCTGGGCGAGGCATCCGCCGCCGCGGCCCGCAAAATCACCACTCGCCTGGGCGGCCGCGCCCCCCAGGGCCAGGCCTGACGCACCCGCCTTGGCCGGGCTCCGCCGTGGGCTGAGCCGGGCCTCGCGGTCGGCTGAGCCGGGCCTCGCCCCCAACTGAGCCGGGCCCCGGCTTAGCTGAGCCGCGCCAGCCGGGCGGCCAAATGCAGTGCCGCCAGCCGGCCCGTGGTGCGTGGGTCGCCGCCGCACAGCTCGAAGATCCGCCGCAGCCGTTGGTGCATGGACTGCCGTTCCACGTGCAGCTCCCTGGCTGCGTGCGCCGTGTTGCACCCCGAATCCATCCACACTGCCAGCGTGTCGAGAAGCCGCGAATGGCGTTGCGCATCATGATCCAGGAGTGCGCCCAGTTGCTGGCGCACAAAGGTCCGCCGCTGATCGGGATCCAGAGATTGAACGGCGAGGCGTTCCACTGCGAATGCCTCCGCGTCGACCACCGGAAGGTGCCTGCCACCGCTGCCCGCCGGGGACGGCTCCGGGGAGCCGGCCAATTTCAGGGTTAGCTTGGCTTCGGACATTGACCACGGGGCGTCCGAAATTCCGGGCACGAGGGGCCCCACGGCGGCGAGCGTAATGACCGGAAGCTCCAGCAGCTCTGTCAGGAGCCTCTTCCGGCCTTCTTCCGGTGCGTCGTCGGCCAAGCCGGCAACTGCCAGAAGCTCCGCGTTATCGACGTACGTGGCATGGGACCTCGCTGCCCGGGCCAGGAACTGTTCCACAGACGTCCGTACCTGTTGCGAGATATCCGAGCGGATCACCACGGCAACCAGCGGGCCGGAGGCCGGAATTCCGGCGGCCGAGGCCAGCTGTTGAAGCCTCCACGGCTGGCTGCCGGAATCGACCGCCCGGATCAAGGCTGCACCCGCAACCTCCCGCAGCCCGGGCGACATCCGCTGCATCATGGCCAGGGCCAGGATGTCCACGGAGCGTTTTCCGGCCGTCCGCGTCAGGTTTTCGTCCTCGTCCGCCGGGACCCGGAGCACCAGCTGCGCCGCAAGGATCCCGCGCACCGGCACGTCGATCCGGATCAGACGGGCATGATCTTGCGGCGCGGGGACAGGGCTGGCGGCCGTGTCGCCGGTACTGGTGTTCCCGGGCCCCGCGCTGGCCAGCGTCGCACCCGTTATGGATGTCAGGGCCACCTCGGCGTGCGTGATCCCGGCGAGCACGGCAAGAATCCGGTCCAGGCTGCCGCCATGTGCCAGCTCAACGGCCATCGCGTGGCTGGCTTCGTCGGCCCGCCGCAATTGGGAAACCGACTCGCTGACCAGTGACGAGTTGATGGCCTGCATTGCGCTGACAAACGGCACCACCTTGCGTAGCTCGATCAGGGGAAGCCCTGCCGCCTCGGCCGCCGCCACCATCAAGGAAGGCAGTGACGGAAGGGCGACGCCGGTTTCGATGGCCAGGGCCGCCACGCCCCGTTCTGCAAGCTGGTGGATGTACGTGACCCTCCGGTCCTCAGAGGCGAGGGCGAGGGCTTCCCCTCCCGTCAGCAAAAGTTCCCCGCCATCCAGCAGGGGCGCGATGTCGAGAATCTCGCTGGAGTGCACCCACCGGAGCTGGGTCCGGGCAGCACGGCCGCTGGCCGCGCGGACCACGGGATCAGCGGCCGCCAGCGTCGGGTGGTTGAGGGCGTCTTGAAGACGAATGGACATGACACTCCGTCGTATAGGGCGATTATTAACTAGACACATCATATATAGGCGGATGTGGCATGGGCCACATAATCTTGAAGCATCCCAATCGCTCACGGAGGCTCCAATGCGTGAAAATACCCCCATGGTTCCGGCCAGCACCGCACCAGCGGCCAGCGAAGACCACGAAGCGTGGCTTCACCCCATCCCCGAATCAGAGCGGACCCGTAAGGTCTCCGGCCAGTTCTGGATCTGGGCCGGCGCCAACCTCGCCCCGATCAACTGGGTGCTTGGAGCGCTCGGCATCCAGCTCGGCCTGGGGTTCGCTGACACGGTCACCGTTCTTGTCCTTGGAAACCTGATCGGCATGCTGCTCTTCGGGTGCTTTGTCCTCCTGGGCCAAAAGACCGGAGCGACCGGCATGGTGCTGGCCCGCGCCGCCTTCGGCCGGCGCGGAAACTACCTGCCGGCGGGCATTCAGGCCCTCCTGGTGATCGGCTGGTGCGCAGTCAACACCTGGATCATCCTGGATCTGGTCATGGCGCTGTTCGGAACCCTGGGCTGGGTTGACCCGGAGGCCCACAACTATGCGTGGAAGATCGGCATCGCCACCTTCATCATGGCGACCCAGGTGGCCATTGCCTGGTTCGGCTACAAGGCGATCGCCGCGTTCGAGAAATGGACCGTCCCGCCAACCATCATCATCCTGACCGTGATGTCGGCCGTGGCCTGGTTCGGTATGCAGATCAACTGGACCTACGCCGGCCCTGCAGGTCACATCCTGGAAGGCTCCGAACGCATCGCCGCGATGAGCGCCGTCATGACGGCCATCGGCATCGGCTGGGGCATCACCTGGTTCACCTACGCCGCAGACTACTCCCGCTTCGTCAGCACCTCGGTGCCCAAGCACAAGGTCTACCTCGCCTCGGTACTGGGCCAGTTCATCCCCGTCGTCTGGCTGGGCATCCTGGGGGCCAGCCTGGCCACCAATACGGGTGAGATTGATCCCGGAAAACTCATCGTCCTGAACTTCGGCGCGCTGGCCCTTCCCGTGCTGCTCATGGTGCTGCACGGCCCGATCGCCACCAACATCCTGAACATCTACACCTTCTCCGTCGCCACACAGGCACTGGACATCTCCATCAGCAGGCGCAAACTGAACCTGTTCGTCGGCGTCTTCTCCCTGGCAGCCGTGATCTTCTTCATCTTCCAGGAGGACTTCGCCTCCGTGCTGGATGCCTGGCTGATCGGGCTGGTCGCCTGGGTGGCCGCCTGGGGCGGGGTCATGCTGGTCCACTACTTCTGGATCGAAAAGCGCTGGCCCGGCAACCCGTCCAGGCTCTTCGACGCCGTCGGCACCAAGCGCCTGCCAGGCGTGAACCCGGCAGGCATCGCCTCCCTGCTCATCGGCATCTTCTCCACCTGGCTGTTCATGTACGGGCTGGTGCCGGCAATGCAGGGACCCGTTGCCGTCGCCCTGGGCGGATGGGATCTGTCCTGGCTCGCCGGGGGACTCTCAAGCGCCGCAGCCTATGCCGTCCTCGGACCGCGGTTCCACCGCAAGTTCCTTGATATTCAGGCCCCCAGCGAACAGACCATCGAGGTGTCCACACCTCACGCGACCGATCTTCCGGTCCCGTCAACCACCCGCGCCGCCCTTTAGCAGGAGACCGACCCGTGAACTTCCCCGCCTTCGCCGACACCGCCCATCCCATGACCTGGCCCGAGGGCCACCGCGCCGCGGCATCCTTCACCTTCGATGTCGACGCCGAATCCTGCACCATCGCCCATGACCCGCAGAGCACCCGGCGCATGTCACTCATGACGCACCAGTCGTACGGGCCAAAGGTCGCCGTCCCGCGGATCCTGCAGATCCTGGAGCGCCAGGACATCCAGGCGACGTTCTTTGTCCCCGGCTTCACCGCCGAATGCTACCCGGACGTCGTCCGCCGGATAGCGGACGGCGGCCACGAGATTGCCCACCACGGATACCTGCACGAACCGATGCAGGGCATCGACGCCGCCGTGGAGGCGCGGTACCTGGACCGGGGCCTGGATGCGCTGGCCAAGGCCGCCGGCGTCCGGCCGACGGGCTTCCGGGCGCCGTGGTGGGAGCTCAACTGGCACTCCGCAACGCTCCTGGCCGACCGAGGATTCCTCTATGATTCAAGCCTGCTCGACGGCGACGCCCCCTACCGCTTCAGCGTCGCCGAGGGCGACCCCCGCAACCTCGTGGAGATCCCCGTCGACTGGGCCCTGGACGACTGGGAGCAGTACGCCTTCTACCCCGGCGTCACCGGAAGCGGGGTCATTGAAAGCCCGGCCAAGGTGCTCGAGATGTGGACGCTGGAGGCCGAGGCGCACCACGCCGCGGGAAGCTGCTTCGTCCTGACCAACCACCCGTTCATCTCCGGCCGGCCGTCCAAGGCCGTCGCCCTGGAGCAGCTGATTGACCGGGTCAAGTCCATGGACGGCATGTGGGTCACCACCATGGAGAAGATCGCCCAGCACACCCGGGACTCCGTCCAGGAAATCCACAGTCACGCCCGCATTGAGGTGCCCGCATTCCCGGACACCGGCGCACGGTTCACTCCGGCGGCCGTGCGGCAGCCCCAGGCAACCGCCGCCCGGCCGGCCCGGATCTGAGGCCAGGCCGCGTTTCGCAAATATGCAGTACAGGTCCCCGGTGTTGCCCTCGTCAGCAGGCGGCAGTGCCGGGGACTTTGCGTGTCTAGAGGGGCTTGGCCATGGCGTAGGCGACGGTGGCGTAGGCCAGGGCGCCCGACATTTCCTGGAGCAGTTCCGCGTTGGTGTTGGCGATGGTGTCGCAGGCCTCGTGGTAGCAGGGATCGAGGACCTTTCCGGCCGCGCCGCCGAAGGACTGGGCCTGGGCCTGGGTCTTCTTCTTCTCATCCCCGGTGAACAGCCCGCCGCCGGGGATGCCCGCGGAGAGGAAGGCATCGTAGTCGGAGCCGCCGTCAAAGGGCGTGGTCTCGGCCGTGAGCGAGTTCTCCTTGAAGAAGCGGAAGAGGACGTCCTCGATCGCCTTGGACCCGGCCGGTCCGGCGTGGCCGAAATCCGTGCCGTCCCCGTCGTGGACGGACCGCACCCCGTTGGGCGAGGCCGCCATGTCCACGTTCAGGTTCGCCGCGGTCTGGCCGATCTCGGCCTGGCTCAGCGCGTCGACGTAGTGCTGGGAGCCGTACAGGCCGTCCTCCTCGCCGCCCCAGAACGCGAACCGGACCCGGTTGGCCGGGGTGATCCCGGCCTCCTTCATCCACCGCGCGGTCTCCAGGACCGCCGCGACCCCGCTGCCGTTGTCGTTGATGCCCGGGCCCTCCTTCACGGAGTCCAGGTGCGCGCCGACCACCACGGTGTGCCCGGGGCTGCCCCCGGTATCGGCCAGGATGTTGAAGGACTCCACCCTCGGCTTGCCCCGGCCCTCGCCCCTGAAGGAGAAGGTCTGCCGGACCGGTGAGTACCCGGCCGCGCGCAGCTGCTCCTCGACGTACCTGGCCGATTCCTCATACCCGGACGTGCCGGAGGCGCGGGTCCCGCCGTTGGCATCGGCAATACGCTGCAGGGCCTTCAAATGATCCACCATGCCCCGGGACTTGAAAGCCGCCAGCACCGTGCGCGCATCCACCGTGCTCACAGGCTCCACCGGCTGCACAGAAGCTTTGGGAATGGCGGACTTGGCCGGCTTGGCGGATTTGCTCGCCGCGGCACTGGACGGGGAGCCGGCCGGTGGGTCAGCCGGTGAGCCGGAGGTGCAGGCCGACGCCGAGAGCAGAACGACGGCGAGAACCGAGGGAAGTACGTGTTTTCGCAGGGTGATCATGCCGTGGCGCCCCAATCATTAGTCGGTACACGTTCGTTTGCTCTCGGCTCGATCGGTCACGACGCCCACCACTGACGCTCCAGTAAATCGCGGCCACCATCGCCCGGCAATACTCCTATCAGGTCGAATTATTGTCGGCCTTCAGGCTGGATCTTCAATGGCGTGTCGGCTGTGAATCTGCTGTGTATATCGGCGCCGGAACTCCCGAAAGCCCGGCTGCAAAGGGGCGGCGTGAGGGCCCGAAAATCCATAGTTTCTTAAAGCAATACAACTGTTGACTAGTGAGCAACTTCACAGTTAGAGTTGCGAAACCGAAAAGCCGCCGGAAGGCGGTTTCGAGATCTCCAGGTGGAATGGATGGTGTGCGCGAACCGCCGCCGTCACTTCTTCGCAATTCCCTGCGCCACCAGCACCGCACCCGCACCGCACCCGCACTCGCACTCCGGCACGTCTTCTTCCGGCGTGCCCGCGTACATGAGAGGCATTTCCCCCATGACAGCACTCCGTTCCACGCCCTTTGACCGCAGGCAGCTCCTCAAAGCGGCAGCGTTGACGCCGTTTGCGGGCCTGGCGCTCTCCGGCTGCGGGGCCAAGCCCGCCGAAAGCGCCGCGGCCAACAAGACGGTGACGGTCACGTCCTATGGCGGCTCGTACAACGACCAGCTGACCCAGACGATCCTGGACCCGTTCTCCAAGCAGTCGGGGATCCAGACGACACTGCTGGCCAACACCAGCCTGGCCGCGCTCAAGGCCCAGGTTCAGTCCGGTGACGTGCAGTGGGACCTCGTGGAAATCACGGCGCCGGAGTATGAGGTGGCCGTGGCCGAGGGGCTACTGGAGAAGTTCGACTACGACATCATCAGTGACAAGGGCCTGCCCGGCTATGCGAAGGCCGAATACGGCATCAAGTACCTGAGCTTCCTGTTTGTCATGGCGTGGGACCAGAAGGTCATTCCGGATGCCCAGGCCCCGAAGGACTGGGCGCAGTTCTTCGACCAGGGCAAGTACAGCACCAAGCGCTCGGTGTACAACCAGCTTTCCGACAGCTCCGTCCTGGAGGCGGCCCTGCTGGCCGACGGTGTCCCGTTCGACAAGATCTACCCCCTCGACGTCGACCGGGCCCTGCGGGTCCTGGGCCAGCACCCGGGCAAGGACCGGCTGCTCTACCACGCTGCCAACCAGGAGCCCATCCAGCAGCTCACCTCCGGCGAGGTCTCGCTCTCCACCAGCTTCAACAACCGGATCAACGCAGCCCGCAACGACGGCGCGAAACTGAACTTCTCCGCCGAAAACGCCGTCCTGGCCGGCGACTACTTCGTGGTGCCGAAGGGCGCCAAGAACAAGGAAGCAGCCTTCAAGCTGATGAACTTCATGTCCAACGACGCCGAGGCCGGCGCCGCGTTCGACAAGGTCACCAACCTGACCCTGGCCAACATTCCGGCGCTCTCCAAGCTGCCGAAGGACATCGCCGACACGCTTCCCACCAGCCCCCTGCTCGCGGACAAGATCCTGGTCCGCGACGACAAATGGTGGTCGCAGAACCTGAAGAAGACCGAGCAGCAGTTCAAGCTCTGGCAGGCCAGCTGACATGAGCAACGCAACCTTGGCGGGGTCGCGGCCCCGCGGCCGGGATTCCCCTCCTTCCGTTGAAACAACATCCCGACGGCGGCGCAGCAGCTGGTGGCTGCTGCTGGCACCGATCCTTGCCTTCGACGTCGTGCTGTTCCTGACCCCGCTGGGAAAACTGGTCGGCGCAAGCTTCGCCGACAGCGCCTACCAGCGGGTCCTCGAGGACCCGCTGGTGATGCGCGCGCTGCTCAATACCCTGACCATCAGCCTGGCCAGCACCGTCGTCACGGTGGTCCTGGGCTACATCATCGCCATGGTTCTCTGGCGTGCCGGGAACGTCGCCCGGGTGATCCTGTTCGCCGTCGTACTCCTGCCGTTCTGGACCGGAATCCTGGTGAAGAACTTCGCCTGGGCGGTCCTGCTGCAGGACAACGGGCTGGTCAACGCTTTCCTGCAGGGCATCGGACTGACGGATGCGCCGATCCCGCTGCTACACAACCGGTTCGCCGTGATCGTGGGCATGGTGCACTGCCTCCTGCCGTATGCGGTGTTCCCGATCTTCTCCTCGCTGACATCCATCGATGACAGGCTGGGGCTCGCGGCGCGGTCGCTGGGCGCCCGGGAAGGATCCGTCTTCCGCAGGATCACCCTTCCGCTGAGCGTGCCCGGCATCTCCGCGGCCGGGCTGTTGGTTTTCATCATCAGTACGGGCTTCTTCATCACGCCCGTGGTCATGGGTGGACCCGGCGACATGATGATCGCCAACCAGATCGACTACTACGCCCGGCAGCTCACGGACTTCTCCGGCGCCGCTGCGCTGGCTGTCATCCTGACGGTCATGGTCAGCATCCTCGTGGCCGTCTACCAGCGCGTGCTCAAGGCAGGGGGCCAGCATGAAGACAACTAACCCGCAGCACCGTCTCCTGGTGCTGCTGTCCATCCCGGTCTTCCTCTTCCTCGTGATTCCGACGGCGATTGTGGTGCCGGTGGCGCTCAACGACAGCCGCTACATCACGTTCCCGCCGGAGGGGATTTCCTTCGCTGCGGTGGCAGGATTCTTCGCGGACGCGGCATGGACCTCGGCACTGACGGCCAGCCTCCAGTCCGCGGGGATCGCCGTCGTGATCGGTGTGCTGCTGGGCGCCACCGCCGCGATCGGGCTGCACGGGCGGAAGTTCCCGGGCCAGTCCGCCGTGGTGGGCCTGATCCTGGCGCCGATGATCGTGCCGACCGTGGTGCTGGCGCTGGCGTTCTACCAGTTCTTCATCTCCGTCGGCATGGTGGGCAGCATCATTCCCATCGGCCTGGCGCACGCCGTGATTGCAACTCCGTACGTCTACCTGACCACGCGGGCCAGCCTCGCCGGGCTCAATCCCGCGCTGGTCCGGTCGGCGCAGAGCCTCGGGGCAGGCGCCCTCTCGGTTCTCCGCCACGTGTATCTGCCTGTCATCCTGCCGGGACTGATCTCGGGGGCACTTTTCGCGTTCTCCGTGTCCATTGACGAGACCGTGATGTCGCTGTTCATGCAGTCCCCGGGGGCCACCACCTTGCCGGTGAAAATGTTCACGGACATCCAGTTCAACCTAACCCCGAAGATCGCCGTGTCGTCCGCCCTGCTGGTCAGCGTGGCCACCATCGGTCTTCTTCTCCAGGTCATGTTTGTCCTCAAGCGCCGCTCTTCAGCCCGGATGCTGCCCCTGGCCGTGTCAACACAAACGTAAGGAAAGTCGATGACCGCATCAGTAATATCCGCCGGTGCTATTCCGCAGTCCGGACGTGCCGCGCAGGGAGCCATTGAGCTCCGCCGGGTCAGCAAGAGCTACGGCGACGTGGTTGCCGTGGACGAGCTGGACCTGACCGTTCAGCCCGGCGAGTTCGTCACTCTGCTGGGTCCCAGCGGCTCCGGCAAGACCACAACGATGATGATGGTGGCCGGGTTTGAAGGGCATACCGCCGGCTCAGTCCTGATCGACGGCAGGCCGGTGGACACGCTGCCGCCGCGGGACCGGAATCTCGGCGTCGTGTTCCAGAACTACGCCCTGTTCCCGCACATGAGCGCCCTTGAAAACGTGGAATTCGCTCTGCGGATGAGGAAGGTTCCGAGCGCGGAACGGCGGCAGCGTGCCTCGGACGCGCTGGACCGAGTGGGCCTTGGCGCGATGGGCGACCGCAAGCCCCGCCAGCTCTCCGGCGGGCAGCAGCAGCGGGTGGCGCTGGCCCGGGCGCTGGTCTTCAACCCGGCCGCACTGCTCCTGGACGAGCCGATGGCTGCCCTGGACAAGCGACTGCGTGAGCAGATGCAGGAAGAGATCAAAACCCTGCAGAAGAGTCTGGGCATCTCCGTACTGTTCGTGACCCATGACCAGGACGAGGCCATGGCCATGTCGGACCGGATTGTGGTGATGAGGGACGGGAAGATCATCCAGTCAGGGCCGCCCGAGGAAGTCTACAACCACCCCCTCACGGACTGGGTGGCCAGCTTCCTCGGCGACACCAACCTGATTCCCTGCACCATTGTGGAGCGGAACGGCGAGGAAGCACTGGTTGACCTGGGCGGACTTGGCCTGGCAAAGGTCCGGGACCGCGGTGCAAGCGGCGAGAACTACGCCGTCTCCATCCGCCCGGAGCACCTCAAATTCAAAACGCGGGCCACGGCGGACAACGGATGCGCAGCGACCCTGGTGTCGTCCACGAATCTGGGCGCCACGGTCCGCCACCGCCTCACGGCCGGCGGCCACGAACTCCAGCTTCGTGAGCTGAGCTCCGACAAGGGCGCCGGCATCCTGCCAGCCGAGGAGCTGTGGGTGGGCTGGGATGCAGACAAGGCCCAGCTGCTGGTTCTGGAGTCCTGATTCCGGGGGCAGGCAGGGGCTAAGGGCAGGGCTGTAGAGGCCGGTCGCAGGGGCTGTACGCGGGTTCAGGGCCGGCCCTGAGATCTCCCGGGGGACATGCCCTCCTTTGGCGCCCAGGGATGGACATATGCCCACTATGTCCATCCCTGAGGCCCACCACGGGGCATGTCCCAAAGGCGGCACAGGGCATGTCCGCAGCTCAGGGGCGGCACGGGGCATGTCCCAAGGGGGCGCCATGGCGAATGACCGGACAATGCTTGGCTTCAGCCACAGGGCTTGATTTCACGGACAGGTCCCGACAATGTGCGGTCCTCATGTGCGCACCACCCGGCCCAGGGGGCCGCGGGACATGCCCTCCTGTGGCATCCAGGGTTGGGCATAAGCCCATTATGTCCATCCCTGAGGCGCAGCGCGGGGCATGTGCGCTCCACCCGGCCGAGGGGGCCGCGGGGCATGCCCTCCTGTGGCGTCCAGGGTTGGGCATAAGCCCATTATGTCCATCCCTGAGGCGCAGCGCGGGGCATGTGCGCTCCACCCGGCCGAGGGGGCCGCGGGGCATGCCCTCCTGTGGCGTCCAGGGTTGGGCATAAGCCCATTATGTCCATCCCTGAGGCGCAGCGCGGAGCATGTCCCAAAGGGGGCGCGGGGCATGTCCACTGCTCAGGCGCAGCGCGGGGCATGTCCACCGGTAAGCGCAGGCGGGGGCGGCGGCCTGCGGACTACACTCGATTCCGGGCGGCCACTCGGCCCTTGACGGCCAAGAGCAGGCCCGACGCCCGCGACGAGGAGGTCACGATGGCCGGCGGCAGCCGCGAACCCGGCAGGACGGTGACCTCGAAGGTCCTGGCCATCCTGGAAGCCTTTGAAAAGTCACGGGGCGCCCTCAGCCTGACCGACATCGCCGAAAAGTCCGGCCTCCCGCTGAGCACCGCGCACCGGCTGGTCAGCGAGCTCACCGACTCGGGCTTCCTTTCCCGCGAGCCCAACGGCCGCTACCAGTTGGGCATCCGCCTCTGGGAGCTCGCCCAGAATACGGGGCGCCAGCTGCGCGACGCGGCCCGGCCCTACGTCCAGGACCTGTTCTCACTCACCGGCGAAACTGCGCACCTGGCCGTCCGGGCCGGCCACGAAGTGCTGTACATCGACCGCGTCTACGGCTCCAAGCGGGTGCCGCGGGCCTCCCGGGTCGGCGGCCGGCTGCCCATGCACGCGACCGCCGTCGGGAAGGTCATCCTGGCCTTCGAGGAGGACTGGGTGCGCGACGCCTATCTGAACCGGCAGCTCGAGCGGCACACCGCGCACACCCACGTTGACCCCAAGAAGCTGGCCGCCGAACTCACCCAGATCCGGGAGCAGGGGTATGCCACCACCCTCGAGGAAGTCCGGCTGGGGTCCTGCTCCATCGCCGTTCCGGTCTTCCACACCGGCAGGATCGGCGCCGCCATTGGCCTGGTGCTGCCGACCAGCCAAGCCGGCACGTTGACCCGGCATTTGCCGGTCCTGAGGGGCATCGCGGCGCAGATCGAGCGCGCCACGGCCCGGATCCCGCTGGAAACGCTGCTGGGCAGCCATGTCGCGGGAACGGACTGAACCGCCCACGGCGGCGCCGGACCTTCTCCAACTGGCTTCCGCTCAGTGGAAGTAATCCCTGCCATTTCGGGGTGATGGGGGCCACACTGGTGAACAGAACCCCCGGCATGCACTGCCGCTGCCGGCGGGACCGGAAAACCAAGGAGCCTAGATGTCATCGTCGACTGAAACGGCCGGCCGCTGTCCCTTCGGACACGGCGCCGAAGCCCCCGCGGGGCACCACGGCTACGAGCCGTTCCAGATGAAGGATCCCTTCCCCGCCTACGCCGAACTCCGGGCCGAGCAGCCCGTGATGTTCGACGAGCGGATCGGCCTTTACGTCGTCTCCCGCTATGACGACATCAAGGCCGTCTTCGAAGACTGGGAGACCTTCTCCAGCGAAAACGCCCAGGCGCCCGTCCGCGAACGCGGCGCCGCGGCAAGGAAGATCATGGACGACGGCGGCTTCACCGCCTACTCGGGCCTGTCCGCCCGGCGCCCGCCGGAGCACACCCGCATCCGCGCCGTGGTCCAGAAGGCCTTCACGCCCCGCCGCTACAAGGCGCTCGAACCCTTCATCCGGCAGAACGTCGTCGGGCTGCTCGAAAAGATGCTGGCCCGGCCGGAACACCGCGGCGACATGGTCAAGGACCTCGCCTACGACGTCCCCACCATCACCATCCTCACCCTGATCGGCGCCGACGTCTCCCAGGTGGACACCTTCAAGCGCTGGAGCGATTCCCGCGCCGCCATGACGTGGGGCGACCTCACCGACGAGGAACAGGTCCCGCACGCCCACAACCTCGTGGAGTACTGGCAGGAATGCCTCCGCCTGGTCCGGGTGGCCCACGAGGACGGCGGCGACAACCTCACCGCGGACCTGGTCAAAGCGCAGCAGGACGGCGCGGAAATCTCCGACCACGAGATCGCCTCCGTCCTCTACAGCCTGCTCTTCGCCGGCCACGAGACCACCACCACCCTGATCTCCAATGCCCTCCGCGAACTCCTGGCCCGGCCCGAGCAGTGGAAGCAGCTGGTGGAGGACCCGAAGAAGATCCCCGCCGCCATCGACGAGGTCCTGCGCTACGCCGGCTCGATCGTCGGCTGGCGCCGCAAGGCCCTCAAGGACGCCGAGGTCGGCGGCGTCGCGATCGAGGAGGGCGCGCAGCTGCTGCTCCTGATGGGCTCCGCCAACCGCGATGAGAACAAGTTCGACGCCGGCGAGGACTTCGACATCACCCGCCCCAACGCCCGCGAGCACCTGTCCTTCGGGTTTGGCATCCACTACTGCCTGGGCAACATGCTCGCCAAGCTTCAGGCCAAAATCGCGCTCGAGGAAGTGGCCCGGCTCGCCCCGGAACTGCAGCTGGAGAACCCGGAAGCCATCTCCTTCCGTGAGAACCTCTCGTTCCGCGTCCCCGAGACCGTCCCCGTCAGCTGGAAGGCCTGAGAAATATGCACAGCAACGAATACGTCCAGTTCTTCGACGGCGGCATCGAACCGAAACTCGAAAACCTCGGCGGCAAGGGCGCCTCCCTGGTCACCATGACGTCCGCCGGCATGCCCGTCCCGCCCGGCTTCGTGGTCACCACGGCCCAGTTCGACGCCTTCATGGAGGAAGCCGGCATCACCCGGGATATCCACCAGCTCCTCGCTGGACTGGACCCCGAGGACATGGGCCAGGTGGACAGGGTCTCCGCCGCGATCCGCGAGGACATCCGCTCCCGCCCGGTGCCCCAGGCCCTGCGCGAGCTCACCGTCACCGCCTACGAGTCCCTGATGTCCCGCTTCGAGGATCCCGTCCCGGTGGCCGTGCGCTCCAGCGCCACCGCCGAGGACCTCCCGGACGCCTCCTTCGCCGGCCAGCAGGACACCTACCTCTGGCTCGACGGCGTCAAGGCCGTCACCGAGCACATCCGCCAGTGCTGGGCCTCGCTCTTCACCTCCCGCGCCATCATCTACCGGCTCAAGAACAACATCCCGAACGAGGGCCTCTCGATGGCGGTCGTGGTGCAGAAGATGGTCAACGCCCGCGTCTCGGGCGTCGCCATCACCATGGACCCCACCAACGGCGACCGCTCCAAGATCACTATCGACTCCTCCTACGGCGTGGGGGAGATGGTGGTTTCCGGCCAGGTCACGCCGGACAACATCATGCTGGACAAGGTCACGCTGACCGTTGTCTCCGAACACCTTGGCGACAAGCACGCCGAACTCGTCCCGGACGCCGGTGCCGGCCGCCTCGTGGAGCGGGAGGTCGACGCCGAACGGCGCGGCCGGCGCAGCCTCACCGACGCCGAGCTCACCGCCGTCGCGCAGATGGCCAAGCGCGCGGAGAAGCACTACAAGTGCCCGCAGGACATCGAATGGGCCCTCGACGCGGACCTGCCCGACGGCGAGAACCTGCTCCTGCTGCAGTCCCGCCCGGAAACCGTGCACTCCTCGAAGCCGGCGGCGGTCAAGCAAACGGTGCCCTCGGGCGCCGGCGGCTATTTCAGCGGACTCAGCCCCGCGACTCCTGCGGCCGTGCCCGCATCCACGACGGCGCCAGGCGCCACACCGTCGTCGACGCCCCCGCCCTCAACCGGCGGCTTCAACCTCGGCAGCATCACAGCCTCGCTGCTGAAGCCGTCCTTCTAAACAGTTTTGACCCGCTAGTCCGCTCCGTCACCCAGGCCCAACGCCGAGCCCGTATTGAAAGGACCGCCATGTCCCTGAAGTCCTTCCCCAAGCCCTCCGAGCTTCCGGTTCCCGCCGGGGCCGAGGGCTGGGAAAAGATCTACCCGTACTATCTGGTCTTCCAGGACAAGCTCAAGGAGCAGGAGGATGCCAAGTTCTGGTTCTGCGACAGCCAGCACTGGCCCACCGTATTCAAGCCCTTCGAGACGATCGGCGGCGAGTTCGCGGTCAAGTGCCTGGGCCAGTACAACGCCCGGCACCTGATGATCCCCAACGCCAACGGCATCGAGTTCCGCGTCCACCTGGGCTACCTCTACATGTCGCCCATCCCCGTGCCGGAAGACCGGATCGCCGCCCGAGTGCCCCTGTTCGAACAGCGCGTGGGCCACTACTTCCAGAACTGGGACCAGCTCCTCAAGCAGTGGCACGTGAAGGTCAAGGGCACCATCGACGAGATGGAAACCATCTCCTTCCCCAGGCTCCCGGACATGGTCCCCATGGAGGACATCCTCTCCGGCAAGGGCAAGGACGGCTCCGAGAAGCTCCTGGAAAGCTACGACCGGCTCATCCAGCTGGCCTACCAGAACTGGCAGTACCACTTCGAGTTCCTCAACCTGGGTTACATCGCCTACCTGGATTTCTTCAACTTCTGCAAGCAGGTCTTCCCCAACATCCCGGACCAGTCCATCGCCACCATGGTCCAGGGCGTCGACATGGAGCTCTTCCGCCCGGACGACGAGCTCAAGCAGCTGGCCAAACTCGCCGTCGAACTGAAGCTGCAGACCCATTTCGGGAACACCGACGACGTCCACGCCACCCTGGCTGCCATCGCCGCCGCCCCCGGCGGGGACCGGTGGACCGCCCAGTACGAGGCCGCCAAGGACCCCTGGTTCAACTTCACCGTGGGCAACGGCTTCTACGGCCACGACAAGTACTGGAACGAACACCAGGAAATCCCGCTCGGCTACATCGCGGACTACATCCGCCGGGTGGACGAGGGCCAGGAAATCATGCGCCCGGTCGAGGCCCTGATCGCCGAACGCGACCGCATCATCGAGGAATACCGCGACCTGCTGGAAGGCGAAAACCAGGCCCTCTTCGACGCCAAGCGCGGGCTCGCCGCCACGGCCTACCCGTACGTGGAGAACCACAACTTCTACATCGAGCACTGGACCATGGGCGTCTTCTGGCGCAAGATCCGTGAGCTCAGCCGCATGATGCAGGCCGAGGGTTTCTGGACCGAACCGGACGACCTGCTCTACCTCGGACGCAACGAGGTCCGTGACGCGCTGTTTGACCTCGTCACCGGCTGGGGCGTCGGCGCCAAGCCGATCGGTCCGGACTACTGGCCGGCGGAGATTGAACGCCGCCGCGGGATCGTGGATGCGCTCAAGACCGCCCGGCCGGCCCCGGCGCTGAACACCCCGCCGGCATCCATCACCGAACCCTTCACCCGGATGCTCTGGGGCATCACCACCGAGCAGGTCCAGCAGTGGCTGGGCGCAGGTGTTGAAGTGGAGGGCGGCGGCCTGCGCGGCATGGCGGCCTCGCCCGGCGTCGTGGAAGGCCTGGCCCGTGTTGTCACCGACGCGGACCAGCTCTCCGAGGTCCAGCAGGGCGAGATCCTGGTCGCCACGGTCACGGCGCCGTCCTGGGGCCCGATCTTCGGCAAGATCAAGGCCACGGTCACGGACATCGGCGGCATGATGAGCCACGCGGCGATCGTCTGCCGCGAATACGGGCTGCCGGCCGTGACGGGCACCGGCTCGGCGTCCACCACCATCAAGACCGGCCAGCGGCTGCGGGTGGACGGCACCAAGGGCACGGTCCAGATCCTCGATGCGCTGATTCCCGATGCCGGGGAACCGGAGCTGCAGGTCGCCGGACCCGGGGCGCACAGCCACAGCCATGTCTGATCCGAACACGCTTCCCTCGAATATGTCCGCTGCGGAATATGACGGCCCCGGGCAGACAAGCCAAGCGGGCCGGCCCGCCCGCACTGTCCTGATCACCGGTGCCGCCGGCGGGCTGGGCCGGGCGTTCGCGCTCGGCTTCGCCCGCCGCGGCTACCGCGTGGCGGTAGCCGACGTCAACGTCCAGGGCGCCGAGGAAACCGCCAAACTTGTCCTGGATGCCGGGGCCGACGCGGCAGCCTTCCACGCCGACGTCACCAGCGTCGACTCCACCGAGACCCTCGCGAAAAGCTGCGCGGACTTCGGCAACGGGAGCATCGACGTCGTGCTCAACAACGCCGCCGTGTACGCGGGGGTGACCCGCAGCCCGTTCGAGGACATCGATCCGGCCGAATGGGACCTGGTGATGAACGTGAACCTCAAGGGACCCTGGCTCGTGACCCGGGCGGCCAGCCCGTACCTGCCCGAGGGCGGGCGCGTCATCAACCTCTCCAGCGCCACGATCTTCAGCGGCTCGGAACAGTGGCTGCACTACGTCGCCTCCAAAGGCGGCGTGGTGGCCCTGACCCGGGTGATGGCGAAGGAACTGGGCCGCCGGGGGATCACGGTCAACGCGATCGCGCCCGGCTTCACCCTCACCGAGGCCAGCTACGGGCTGATGGAGAACGCCGAGAACTACGGTGTGGACCGCGGCGCCATCAAGCGGGCCAGCCAGCCGGAGGACATTGTGGGCGCGGCGCTTTTCCTGGCCGGGCCGGACAGTTCCTACTACACGGGCCAGACCATGGTGGTCGACGGCGGCCGCCAGTTCATCTGACCGCACCCCGTACCCACCCACCTTTCCGCTTCAACCCCAAGGAGGACCAATGCCAACGGTTCATTTCACCGACGCCGAGGGCGCTGTCCGCGACGTTCAGGGCAACACCGGCGACTCCGTCATGGAAACCGCGGTGCGCAACGGCGTCCCCGGCATCGTCGCCGAATGCGGCGGCTCGCTGTCCTGCGCCACCTGCCACGTCTTCGTCCGCGAGGACTGCCTCGCGCAGCTCCCGCCGATGGAGGACATGGAGGACGAGATGCTCTACGGCACGGCCGTGGACCGCGAGGACAACTCGCGGCTGTCCTGCCAGCTCCGCCTCACGGACGAGCTCGAACTGTTCGTCACCACCCCGGAAACCCAGGTGTAGCCGTGAGCACCAACGCGGTTGAGCAGGCGGCCCCCGCCGCCCAGGCCGAGGGCGCAACGCCTTCGAGCACGCCGGCCCGCACCGGCCTGCTGATCATCGGGGCGAGCCAGTCCGGCGTCCAGCTCGCGGTATCCCTGCGGGCGCTCGGCTTCGACGAGCACATCACCTTGCTCGGCGACGAGGACCACCGGCCCTACCAGCGCCCCGCCCTGTCCAAGGAGTTCCTGCAGGGCACCGTGGAGAGCGAATCGCTGATCTTCCGCTCGAACGAATACTGGGCCGAACACAACGTGGACCTGGTCAAGGGCGAATTCATCGTCCGGATCGACAAGAACACGGACGGCTCCGGAACCGCGCATTCTTCCTCCGGCAAACAGTTCCCCTTCAAGCGCCTGGCCCTCACCGTGGGTGCCCGCGCCCGGAAACTGGAGATCGAGGGCGGGGACCTCGACGGCGTGCTGTACCTGCGCAATGCCGACGACGCCCTGGCGCTCAAGGCGCGGGTGGGCGATGCCAGCGATGTGGTGGTGATCGGCGGCGGATTCATCGGCCTCGAGGCCGCGTCCAGCCTGCAGAAAATGGGCAAGAACGTCACCGTCCTGGAGTTCGGCCCGCGGCTCGTCGGCCGCGCCGTCGGCGAGGAAACGGCCCAGTACTTCCTGCAGGCGCACCGCTCCCGCGGCCTGGACATCCGGCTCAGCGTGAGCGCCAGGCGCTTCATCGCGAACGACGCCCCGGGGGAGCGGCGCCCGGCGGTGGCCGGCGTCGAACTCGAGGACGGCACCGTGCTGCCCGCGCAGATCGTGCTGATCGGGATCGGCGTCATCCCCAATACCCAACTGGCCGAACAGCTCGGGCTGACGGTCGACAACGGGATCGTGGTGGACCGCTTTGCGCTGGCCTCCGACGGCACCACGGTGGCGATCGGCGACTGCGCCAACATGCCCAACCCGGTGCCCGGCTCCGCACCGGGAGAGCGGATCCGGCTCGAAAGCGTCAACAACGCGATCGAGCACGCCAAGGTGGCCGCGTATTCGCTCACCGGCCGGCGGGAGGAATATGCCGGCATTCCGTGGTTCTGGTCCAACCAGGCGGACCTCAAGCTGCAGATCGCCGGACTGTGCAACGGCTACGACCGGACCGTCCTCCGGCGCGACGAGGAACGCGGGAAATTCAGCGTCCTCTACTACCGCCACGGCCAGGTCATCGCCGCGGACTGCGTCAATGCGCCGCTGGACTTCATGGCCGTGAAGAACGCCCTGGCCAAAGGCCAGAACATCCCTGCCGAGGCTGCTGCCGATGCGGCCACACCCCTCAAGACGATCACGACAGACAGCTAACTGCACTCAGGCATTAAGTCTGCCGCCCCCGAAGGAGCATTATGACCACCCCCAAGACCCCGGTTGCCGATGCCGGCGGAGGCGCCGCCGCGACCACGGCTGCCGCCGCTGCCCATCCGGCGGCTGAAGCATTTGCCGCAGCGTACCCGGACCGGCCCGTTCCGGCAGCGGGACCGGTGGACACCTCGCCGATCGCCACGACGCCGGCAGCACTCGAGGAACTCGACGGAGTGTGGCGGGCCGTGGTGCAGGAGACCCGGACCCGCGGCAACGACATCCACCTGCCGATTTCCCTCGCCTTCGCCGAGCGGCTCTGCCGGGCCTACCCCGACGCCGACGCCGAACTTGTCCGCGTGGCCACGCTGCTGCACGACACCGGCTGGGCCCACGTGGACGAATCCCGGATCATCTCCGAAGGCTTCGCCGGCGACTGGCGCAAGGCCGCCATCCGCTACGAACACGAAAAGAAGGGCTGCGAGGTGACCCGCCGGGTCCTCCCCGGCCTGGGCTACCCTGCCGAGTTCGTGGAGCGCGTCTGCGACATCATCGACGGCCACGACACCCGCCCCGTGGCCCACTCCCTGGAAGACGCGCTGATGCGGGATGCGGACCGGCTGTGGCGCTTCGACCAGGCCGGGATCGCGCTTGCCTCATCCTGGTTCGGGATGGACCCGGCCACGTACACGGACAGGCTGGCCGCGGAAATCGTGCCGGAACTCATCACCGAGGCGGCCCGTGACATGGCCGTCGCGGACCTGGGCCGCTCCACGGCCCTGCTCAAGACGGCGGTGATCCGATGACCGCCACGCACCACGCAGGCACCTCCGGTGGGGCCCCGGCGGAGAGCCAGGCCGGGACCAAGGCCGGGACCAAGGCCGGGACGCCTGCCGGGACGCCTGCCGGGGTCCCGGCATCGGGGGAGGCGGCGGAAGCGCCGCCGTCGTCCGCTCCCGCCATGGCAGCGCGCGCCGCGCTCACCCTGCCGCACACCCACGTGGACAGCGTCTTCATCGACGGAGCCTGGACAGCAGCCCGCGGCACCGGCCGCAACCCGGTCACCGACCCCGCCACCGGCGAAGTGTGGGGCTCCGTCCCGGACGGCACCGCCGAGGACGTGGACGCCGCCGTCGCGTCCGCCCGGCGAGCCTTCGAAGGGGAGTGGCCGCGGCTGGCACCGTCCGAGCGTGCCGCCTATCTGCTGCGCATCGCCGAGGAAGTGGAAAAGCGCGCGGAGGACCTCTCGCTGACCAACACTCGGGAAAACGGTTCGCCCGTCTCCGAATCCTCGGGGGCGGCAGCGAATGCCGCGGGCATCTTCCGCTACTTCGCCACGCTCGCCGGCTACCTGGAGCGCGAGGATGTGCGCGCCTTCCCGCGCGGCGGCGGTGAATCCGTGGTGCGGCGTGACCCGATCGGCGTGTGCGCGCTGATCGCGCCATGGAACTTCCCCATCAACCTCGTTGTCATCAAACTCGCCCCGGCGCTGCTGGCCGGGTGCACCGTGGTGATCAAACCGGCGTCGCCCACGCCGCTGTCGCTCCGCGTGATCATCGACGCCGTGGCCGCTGCCGGAGTTCCGGCCGGCGTGGTCAACCTGGTCACCGGCTCCGGACGGCTGGGCGACGCGCTGGTGAAGCACCCTGGCGTGGACAAGGTGGCCTTCACAGGTTCGACGCCGGTAGGCCGGAAGATCGCGGCCGCCTGCGGGGAACTGCTGCGCCCTGTCACCCTGGAACTGGGCGGGAAGTCGAGCGCGATCGTGATGCCGGACGCCGATCTGGACGCCATGTCCAAGGTCCTGATCCGTTCGTCCATGCGCAACACCGGGCAGACCTGCTACATCTCCACCCGCATCCTGGCCCCGGCGAGCCGTTACGAGGAAGTGGTGGATATGGTGACCGCCACCATCGCTGCCGGGAAGCAGGGGGACCCGCTGGACCCCGGCACGGTGTTTGGTCCGTGTGCCACGGAATCGCAGTACCGGACCGTGCTGGAATATGTGGAGTCGGGACTGGCCGAAGGCGCCCGCGCCACCACCGGGGGCCGGGCGGCGGCCCTGGGCGGTGGGCTCGAGGGCGGGTACTTCGTGGAACCTACCGTGTTCGCCGACGTCACGCCGGACATGAGGATCTCCCGCGAGGAGATCTTCGGCCCGGTGATCTGCATCCTGAAGTACGACGACGCCGACGGCAGCGTTGATGAGGCGGTGGCGCTGGCGAACAACACCGAGTTCGGCCTGGGCGGGCTCGTGTTCGGGCAGGACCCGGCCGCGGCGCTGGCTGTGGCGGACCGGATGGACACAGGATCGGTGGGCATCAATTTCTTTGCCTCAAACCATGCCGCACCATTCGGCGGCCGGCACGACTCCGGCCTGGGCACCGAGTATGGCACCGAGGGCCTGAACGCCTACCTGAGCTACAAGTCGATCCACCGGAAGGTTTGACCGGGCGGCTCGACACGGTGACACCGGGGCCGCGGGACATGCCCTCCTCCGGCGCCCAGGGATGGGCATAAGCCCACTATGTCCATCGCTCAGGCGCAGCGCGGGGCATGTGCCAACGGGGCTGCGGGACATGCCCTCCTCCGGCGCCCAGGGATGGGCATAAGCCCACTATGTCCATCGCTCAGGCGCAGCGCGGGGCATGTGCCAACGGGGCCGCGGGACATGTCCGCTGCTGAGCGACAGCGCGGTGCATGTCCCCAGGGGCGCCGTGGCCAATGAGGGCCAGTCCTCAGCCGGACGGCTTGATGCCACGGATGGAGCCAAACACCGTGCGGTCTCAGTTCCGCGGAACCAGGGGCCACGGGACATGTCCTTCTCTGGTGCCAAGCAGTGGACATAAGCGCAATATGTTCCTTCCTGGGCCGCGCCGTGGAACATGTCCTGACCGGAAAGGGGACATGCTCATTGGTGGGCAACGCCGGGGAGCATGTTCGGGACAGGCAATCACTCTGTGGGGACATGCTCATTGCCTGGCAGCACCGGGGAGCATGTCCCGCGCGGGCATAGGCGCGGGCATGAGGGAAGGCGCGAGGGCGCCGGAGCCAGGCACTGTTGCGGTCCGCCACGCGCACCGGACCCCAAAGCCCGGCCTGAATACGGCCGGCCCTAGAATGGTCACAATGATGCCAGGACACATTACCGCAGCTCACGGAAAGAACGTGCTGAGCGTCAGCGCGGGCATCATCACATCGGTCTGGCAGCCCGGCTCCGTTGTCGACGTCCACGACGCCAAGGAGGCCATGCGGGCCGTCGAGCAGATCACCGGGGGAACCCCGATGCCAATGCTCTCTGAAATGACGGACGTGGAGATCAGCGCGGCCGCCAGATACGAGTTCGCCCAGACTGCAGGGGTCCTGGCGATTGCGGTGCTCGGATCCAGCACCGTGGATCGCGTAGTCGCGGCGGCAATGAAGCGGCACACCCGGTATCCCCACGAATTCTTCACGTCCAGGGACGACGCCATGGCATGGCTGAACAATTTCGCCGCCGGCGGCGGCAGCCGGCCCGAGGGCTATCCGGACGGCATCTCCGCCCTGACCTGACGGCCCTGACGTGACGGCCCTGACCTGACAGCCTCGGCCTGACAGCACCGGTGACGGTTACGCCTTATCAGCCGCGGCGGCCTCGGTTTCCTTGATCTGGAGATTGGTCGAAGCCCAGCTTGCCAGGAGCCGCAGAGCGTCCTCGGAAGCGGAACCGGGCTCGGCGTTGTAGACCAGCAGGGACAGCCCGGCGTCGGCCGAGATATCCAGTGCCTCGTACATCAGGTGGAGGTCCCCGACCACCGGGTGGCGGAGGTGCTTGAGCCCGGTGTAATGCAGGCGGACATTGTGCGCGGCCCAGAGGGTGCGGAATTCGTCGCTCCTGGTCGAGAGTTCGCCGACAAGGTCGGTCAGCCCGCGGTCGTAGGGGTCCCGGCCGGCCTCGGTGCGCAGGATCGCGACGGTGTCGTTCGCCGCACGCGCCCAGTCCGGGTAGAAGCTGTGCGAACGGGAGTCCAGGAAGATGAACCGGGCATGGTTGGCCGGCCGGCCAGGCCCCGCGTACATGTCCGAATAGAGGGCGTAACCGAGCGGGTTGGCCGCGAGGATGTCCATGCGCCCATTCCGGACAAAGGCGGGCGCGTTGGTGATGGCGTTCAGCGTCAGCTGAATGCTCCGCCGGACAGATTCGGCAGGACGGGGACGACGGCGGGTCAGGCTGCCCGGGGCCGCTGCCCGGGCCAGATCGAAAAGGTGCGCCCGTTCGGCGTCGTCGAGTTGCAGGGCCTTCGCCACAGCTTCCAGCACGCCCTCGGAAACGCCGGACAGGTTTCCCCGCTCCAGCCGGGTGTAATACTCGACGCTGACGCCGGCCAGCATGGCGACCTCACCGCGGCGCAGCCCCGGCACCCGGCGTTTGGCACCGTAGACCGGCAGCCCCGATTGCTCCGGGGTGATCTTCGCCCGGCGCGAGGCAAGGAATTCGCGGGTCGCGTCTCGATTATCCATGCCCTCAACGTTAGGCCTTACGGCTCTCTAAGGGAGACCCTGCCAGTACCCCTATCAGCAGGGACTCCCTCAGCTTGGTGGAAACGGGTTTGATGGATGGTGTTCCGTTGAACAACCCCCAACGACCAACAAGCAGGAGATTCATTGCTTACCGTCAATGCTTACGCATCCCCGTCCGTGACTGAGCCGCTCGTCCCCACCACCGTTGAGCGCCGCGACGTGGGCCCGCACGACGTCCTGATCGAGATCAAGTACGCCGGGATCTGCCATTCGGATATCCACACCGTCCGCGGCGACTGGGGTCCGCAGTCCTACCCGCTGGTCCCCGGCCATGAAATCGCCGGGATCGTCGCCGAGACCGGCTCCGCCGTCACCAAGCACAAGGTCGGGGACCGGGTCGGCGTCGGCTGCATGGTCAATTCCTGCGGCGAGTGCGTCAACTGCCGGGCCGGCGAGGAGCAGTACTGCCTGGCCGGCAACACCGGCACCTACGGTGCCGCGGACCGCGACGGCACCATCACCCAGGGCGGCTACTCCACCCATGTGGTGGTGACCGAGGACTTCGTGGTCACCATCCCCGAGGGCATCGAGCTCGACGTCGCCGCGCCCCTCCTCTGCGCCGGAATCACCACCTACTCCCCGCTGAACCACTGGGGCGCCGGACCGGGCAAGAAGGTCGCGATCGTCGGGCTGGGCGGTCTGGGCCACATGGCCGTCAAGATCGCCCACGCCATGGGCGCCGAGGTCACGGTCCTCTCGCAGTCGCTGAAGAAGCAGGAAGACGGACTGAAGCTGGGCGCGGACCACTACTACGCCACCAGCGACGAAAACACCTTCACGGACCTGGCCGGCACCTTCGACCTGATCATCAACACGGTCAGCGCCAAGATCGATATCAGCTCCTACCTCCAGCTGCTGACCCTTGACGGCGCCCTGGTCAACGTCGGCGCACCGGCCGAACCGCTCCCGGTCAACGCGTTCGCCCTCATCATGGGACGCCGCTCCTTCGCCGGCTCCATGATCGGCGGAATCAGGGAAACCCAGGAAATGCTCAACTTCTGCGCCGAGCACGGCCTGGGCGCCGAGATCGAGGTCATCCCGGCCGGCAAGATCAACGACGCCTACGAGCGTGTCCTGGCCTCGGACGTCCGCTACCGCTTCGTGATCGACACCGCGACCCTGAGCTAGGACCCGAGCTAGGACCTGAGTTAGGACCCCGGGCCAGAACTCCTGGCCGGGGCGGCGGGCCGCGCCCCCGGACGAAGATGCCGAAGCACGACGGCGAGCTGCCGGGGGCGCGGCCCCGGCCGCCGGCAAAGCAACACCGAACCGACACCCTGTGAGGAATGACAGTGGAACTCCGAGTCAAGAAGCCAAGCGTCAAGGGACCGGCGCACATGTTGGGGTCGCCGTAGTACTCGCCGAAAATCGGGCGGATATGGCTGAGGTAGGCTTCTGAGCTGGGAATCTGTGGCTCGTTGGAGGTCGTTCTTGGCTACGCAGGTGTTCGCGGATGGGGAGCTGGATCGGCTTCGGGGGTTCCCGGAGATCGGCCGGGACGAGTTGTTCCGGTTCTTCACCCTGACCCCGGCGGATGTTGCGTTCGTTGATCCCGGCCGGGGGCGTGGACCGGCTGACCGGCTCGGTTTGGCGGTGGCGTTGTGTACGTTGCCGTGGCTGGGGTTCGTGCCGGACAAGGTGTCTTCGGCGCCGCTGGTGGCGGTGGCCCGGCTGGCTGACCAGCTCGGTGTCGACCCGGACGAGTTGCAGTCTTACGGGCGGCGGGCGAAGACCCGGACCGAGCATCTGCGGCTGGTCGCAAAGTATCTGGGCTGGCGGCTGCCGACGACGATGGAGCTCAAGGAGCTGGATGAGTTCCTGCTGGCTCGGTCGTTGGAGCATGACTCACCGACGTTGTTGTTCCGGCTGGGATGCGAGTACTTGATCTCGGCGCGGGTGATCCGGCCTGGGCCGGTGACCGTGGTCGAGCGGGTTGCGCATGCTCGCGCCGAGGCTCAGCGGGAGACGTTCGACCGGTTGGCGCGTGAGTTTACCGATGCCCGGTGCGTCGCGTTGGACGAGCTGCTGGTGACCGACCCGGAGATCGGTATGACCCGGTTGCGGTGGCTGTCGACGGGCCCTGTCGAGGCGTCCCCGGCTGCGGTGAAAGCTGAGGTCGCCAAGCTGGAGTTTCTGCGTGGCTTGGGCGCGGACACCCTGGACCTGTCGGTGCTGCCCGCGGAGCGGCGCCGGTTCCTGGCCACGGTCGGGCGCCGGTTGACCGCGCAGGCGCTGGAGCGGCGCGATCCGCAGCGCCGTTACCCGATCCTGCTTACGGTGTTGGCGCAGTCGGCGGCCGATGTGCTCGATGAGGTCGTGCAGCTGTTTGACCAGGCCATTTCCGCGCGGGAGAGCAAGGCCGGGCGGAAGATGCGCGAGGCGCTTGCCGAGCGGGGCAAGGCCGGGGAGGACCGGCAGGCGCTGCTGGATGACCTGCTGGCCATCGTCACAGACCCGGCCGTGGCGGACGAGGAGGTCGGTGGGCTGATCCGTGGTGATCGGATTGGGTGGGCCCGTCTGCGATCCGCGGTGGCGCAGGCCGACCCGCGATTGCCGCGCGATCACGGGCTCCTCGCGGCCTTGGACGGCTCCTACGGGTATCTGCGGCAGTTCACCCCGCAGGTCCTTGCCGCGGTGACGTTCGGCGGCGGCACCGCCGCGACCGGGCTGCTCGAGGCTGTGGAGATCCTGCGCGGACTCAACGCCACCGGGGCCCGCCGCGTCCCGGCCGACGCGCCGACCGGGTTCGTGCCCGCGCGGTGGCGCGGCTACCTGGAGACCGCAGCCGCGTCCGGCAACAGCAGCGCCTACCGGCACTACTGGGAGCTGTGCACGCTGCTGGCCCTGCGCGACGGACTGCGGACCGGGGACGTGTTCGTGCCGGGCTCGCGCCGCTACTCTGACCCGGCCGCCTACCTGCTGACCGCCGACAAGTGGGCCAACCAGCGCGCCGAGTTCTGCCAGCTGGCGGGTAAGCCGGCCGACCCCGCCCGTGCGCTGGCCGCGGCGGAGGACGAGCTGGGTGAGGCGCTCGGCGAGCTGG
This sequence comes from Arthrobacter sp. NicSoilB8, assembly GCF_019977355.1. Lineage (NCBI taxonomy): Bacteria > Bacillati > Actinomycetota > Actinomycetes > Micrococcales > Micrococcaceae > Arthrobacter > Arthrobacter sp. NicSoilB8. The sequence goes on from NZ_AP024655.1 coordinate 198,841, forward strand.
AGGAGGTGCTGGCCGGCGGGGACGGGCCGGTCCGCCTGGACGAAGCCGGTGACCTGGTGATCTCGCCGTTGACCGCCGAGGACGTCCCGGCCGAGGCGACGGCGTTGAAGGCGGAGCTGACCGAGATGCTGCCGTTCGCGCCGATCGTGTCGTTGTTGATCGAGCTGGACAAACGGACCGGCTACCTGGACTGCTTCACCCACGCCGGCGGCAAGCAGGCGCGCAGCCCGGAGTTGAAGCGGAACCTGATCGCGGTGCTGATCAGCCACTCCACCAACCTCGGCCTGACACGGATGGCCCACGCGTGCGGCATCTCCTACGACGTGCTGGCCTGGACTGCCGAGTGGTATGTACGGGAGGAGACGCTGCGCGCGGCGAACCTGGCGCTCATCGACTACCACCAACGGCTACCGCTGACCCCGGTGTTCGGCACCGGAACACTGTCCTCATCGGACGGCCAGCGCTTCCCGACCCGCGGCAAGTCCGTCACTGCCAGGGCTCTCAGTAGGTATTTCGCGAACGAAGGGCTCTCGACGTACACGCACGTGACCGACCAGCACACCATCTATGGCACGAAGGTCATCGTCGCCACGAAACGCGAGGCCCATTACGTCCTCGACGAAATCCTGGGGAACGCGACCGACATTCCCATCACCGAGCACGCGACGGACACGCATGGGGTGACGTTGGTCAATTTCGCCCTGTTCGACCTGCTCGGACTCCAACTCTCGCCCCGCATCCGGGACCTGGGCAAGATCACCCTCCACCGTGCCGGACCCCGAGCTCAAGTCGAGGCAGACTATCCGAACACCGGGCCTCTGCTGACCCGCAAGCTGAACACCGACCTGATCGCCGAGCACTACGACGACCTGCTCCGGCTGGCCGGGTCGCTGAAGTTCGGGCACGCCACGGCGTCACTGCTGGTCGGCAAGCTGTCGGCGTCCGGGAGGCAGAACGCGCTGGCGGCGGCGCTGAAGGAATACGGGGCGCTGCGCCGCACCATCTACGCCGCGCGCTACCTCGCCGACCCTGCCTACCGGCGCAAGATTTCCCGCCAGCTGAATAAGGGCGAGTCGCTGCACGCACTCAAACGGGACCTGCTCTACGCCCACGAGGGCGCCGTCCGGGCGCGGCACCTGGAGCAGCAGACGGAGCAGGCGTGGTGCCTGACGCTGGTCACCAACGCCGTGGTGGCCTGGACGACGGAGTATTACGGCTTGGCGGTGGATTCGATGCGGCAGGCCGGGCGGCGCATCGACGACGAAGTCCTCGCGCACATCTCCCCGGCGCACAGCGAGAACGTCAACTTCTTCGGATCCATCGACGTGGACATCGAGGGCGAGCTGGCTCAGCTGGGACCGACCGGATACCGGCCGTTGCGTGTGCGCGACACCCTCTTCTGACACCAGGGGCCCGGCCGGGCGGCGCGGGGGCTGCTTAGCCGACGGCGTCGCGGCGTCACCTCCGGTCATTCGGATTCCCTCCGAAGAACCGCATCGCCGAGGCGCTGACCCTCTGGTGTCGTGTCCAGCCAGACGATCTCTCCTGGCATCACGAACGGATCAGTCCGGGCGCTCCAATCCTCTGCGATGCGCGCAATCGCTTGGGCGGTGCTGCACTCCCATGGGCGGTGGACAGAGCCGTCGTACTCACCCGGGATAAGGAGTCCGGTCACCACAAGTCGAGCTATCAGACCCACGGAGAGGTCGCGAAGGTCCTCGGGGTCTTCGAGCCCTGATCTCCGGGCGAGATCGATAACTTCCGCTGCCGTGACCCAATCGTCACTTGCTCTCGCGAGGAGATCCTCAGCAAGGGTCCGAGCGCTCTCCGGAGTTGTCATTTGGTGTGTACCTTCCGAATCGTGCCGTCTGGATACCTAATATCGATGGTGCGTCCGCCGCTCTTAGAAGCGTCACGGAGACCGATGCGGACGCCATCGGGACGTTCAATCCATGAACCCTTGTAGCCGGGGACCTCGATGGGCGTGCCGCCGCGAGACAGTGTGCCGTGCACGTCCTGGAGTTCGGCATCCGAGCGGACTGTTCGGACAGTCGACTGCCGCCCCTTCGACAACCCGTTGAGGACATCGTCAACCCCAGCGAGAGCCTCGTCGGCGCCCTTTGCGGCTGTTCCGGCACCTTTTAGGGCCTTGGCTCCGGCCGCTGCGCCTTTGATGAGCCTGCCGCCGGGGGGAATAGCTGCAGCCGAGAGGAGCGCCTCGGCAACCGCGTCGCCGCAGGAGCCTTTGCCGGTGTTGCACGTGTTGTAGGCCTGGATGGCTTTGGTTCCGGCGTGGACTGCGCCGGCGGCGATGGATATGCCTGCGGCAATGGCCGCAACGGGCGCTCCGACGCCGGTGCAGGCCGCCACGATGGCGACCACGCCTGCGACGTCGGAGACGATGCCGCTGACGTCCTGGACGTTGTTGAGGACGTCATCCCACGAGAACAGGCCGGTGGTGTCGATGTACCTCAGCGGGTTGGCTGCGGCGTAGGTGTAGGTTCCGGAGGTGCTGGTGGACGCGGCAGGGTCGGGTGCGAGGAACATGCCCACGGCGGGGTCGTATTGGCGGGCGCGCAGGTGGGTGAGGCCGGTGGGGTCCTGGTATTGGCCGAGCCAGCCCAGCGGGGGTGCGTTGGGGTTGTTCGGGCCGGTGGCCCGGGGCCGGCCGTAGGGTTCCCACGCACCGGCGGAGGTGACTGTCCCGGTGGCGTCGGTGACGGCGCGGATGGAGCCGAGCCGGTCCGGGTGCAGGTACGCGGCTGATCCGGCGGCGTCGTTGACGGTGAGGGGCTGGTCGCCGTTGGTGTAGTGCCGGAGGAGGGCGCCATTGGTATCCAGTTCATTGGTCAGCCGGTAGAACGGGTCCCATTCGAAGCTGGTTTTCGTGGTGCCGAGGGTGGCGCTGAGCCGCCGTCCGTCGCCGTCGTACTTGTAGCTCGTGGTTCCCGCGGCCGTGGTGGCTGTGGCGGTGCGTCCGCCCTTGGTGTAGGTGAAGGAGGTCGTCCCGGCGGTGAGTGCCTGGCCTTTGGTGTCGTAGGTGTAGTTGGTGGTGCCGCCGGGGGCTGTGGTCTGGGTGCGCTGTCCCTTGGTGTTGTAGCTGTGAGTGGTGGTTTGGCCGTTGCGGTTCTCGGTGAGGATGTTCCCGGCGTGGTCGTAGGTCCATTCCAGGATTTCGGTGCTGGTGGCGCAGGCGGTGGTGTAGCAGGCTTTGGTGAGCCGGTCGAGGGTGTCGTAGCTGAAGGTGTCGGTGGTGCCGTCGGGGCGTGTGATGCTGGCCGGGTTGTCGGCGGCGTCGTAGGCGTAGGTTTCATCCAGCAGGGTCGCGGCGGTGGTGGCGTCGGTGATCCGGGTGAGCCTGCCGAGCGTGTCGTAGGTGTGGGTGGCTGTGGATCCGTCGGCGCGGGTGACGGTGAGGGTGTTGCCCTCCGGGTCGTGGGTGTAGGCCGCGACGACGGTGGCGCCGTTCTTGACCTGGGTGACTCTGCCGTCAGCGTCGTAGGTGTAGCCGGTGACTGCCCCGTCGGGGCTGGTGAGCCCGGTGAGTCGGGAGCCGGCGTCGTAGGCGAGGGTGAAGGTCCGTCCGGCGCGGGTGACGGTGGTGAGCCGGTCGAGGGAGTCGTAGGTGTAGGTGGTGGTGCCGTTCGGGTCCACCATCGAGGCTCGGTTGCCGTTGGCGTCGTAGGTGTAGGTGACGTCGCCATCATTGCCGGGCGCATCGGTCTTGGTGAGCCTGCCGGCGGCGTCGTAGGTGTACGTGGTGACGGCGTTCTGCGGGTCCTTAATGCTGGCGATCTGGTTCCGCTTCGTGTAGGTGAGGGTGTAGGTGCCCAGCGGGTTCGTGACGCTGGTGGCCCGGTTGGCGGCGTCGTACTGGAAGGTTGTACTCCGGCCCAGGGTGTCGGTCATGGCGGTGATGTTGCCGTTGGCGTCATAGGCCGTCGCCGTGGGCGGAACAGTCAGGTCCGGGCCCTGCACGGAGGTGACCTGCCCGGCGGCGTCATATTGGTAGGTCGTGGAGCGGCCGGCGGTGTCGGTGGCCTTGGTGACCTGCCCGTCGGCGTCATATTCGACGGTTTCGAACTGGCCTGCCGGGTTGGTCGCCTTTACCGTTCGGCCGAGCGCGTCGTACTCGTAGCGCCAGGTGAACTGGTTTGGGTCCGCACCCGGGGCGTTGCCCCTGGGGGAGACCACGCCGGTCACCCGGCCGGCGGTGTCGTAGCCCATGGAGGTCACCGAGCCCAGCGGGGAGACGGACTTGGTGGGGTCCCCGTCCGCGCTGTATTCGAAGGTGCCGGTGTTTCCCAGCGGGTCCGTCGCCGAGGTGACGTTCCCGGCCGCGTCGTAGGCGAAGGACGCGGTCATGCTTCCGCCGGCCGGGTTGGGCCTGGTCAGCTGCGTGAGGTTGTTCGCCGCGTCGTATCCCCGGGTGCTGGAGTAGCCGCGGGCGTTGGTCGTGGTGGTGGGCAGGTGCGCGGTGTTGTAGTCAGATCTGACCGTCTGCGTGGTGCCCTGGAAGGACTTCACGTCCCCGGCGGCCGTGTAATTGATGGCGTTGCGCACCCCGTCAGGGCCGTGGGTGGCGATCAACCGCAGCTGGGTGTCGTACTCGTAATCGGTGGTGTTTCCCACCGGATCGACCCGGCGCTGCAGCACGTTCCCCGCGTAGACGTCCTTCCACACCCCGCCGCGCGGGTCCGTCATGGTCGCGGTCGAGGTCGCCGCCTCCCAGGCGAAGGCGCTGTGGTTGTTCAGTCCATCCCATTGATCGGCCACACGCCCGGAGAGCAGGTCATAGCCCGTCTTGACGATCGTGCGCCCCGAGGGGGCCTTGACCTCCGTCAGCCGGCTCCCGGCATCGTAGCTGTAGGTGGTGGTGCCGCCGAGGGCGTTGGTGGCCCCGGTCAGCAGCCCGTTCGTGTAGCTGTAGGTCACGGCCTGCCCGGCCGAGGTTTGGGCGCCGGTGATCCGCTCCGCGGCGGTGTCCCAGGTGAAGGTAATGGACCGGGTTCCGTCGGTGACCTGGGTCAGCCGGCCGCCGCCGTCGTAGGCATAGTTCGGGCCGCGGCCCTGGCCGTCGACCAGTGCCGTCAGCCGCCCGTCAGTGTCGAAGGAATGCACCAGCCCGGACCGGGTCGTCACCGCGAACGTCCCGTCCTGGTTGCGGACCAGGCCGGCCATCCCTCCCGTCGGCGCGGTGTAGCTGCCGTCGGGGTTCTGGGTGAATTTGATGCGCTGGCCGCTGCCGGCCTTCAGCACTGCCTCGGTGCCCTGCACGGTCAGGCGGATGTCGTAGCCCAGGCTCCAGCCCCGCCCGAACGGCCCCTCAGCAGAGTCCGTGGAGGTGTAGAAGCGGTTCAGGGTGAGGTTCCCGGTTTTCGAGGCAAGGCCAAGGTCGGACTCGGTATGTGTCAGGGCACCGATCGCGGTGTTCACCGGGTCGGCTTGCGAACCGACCGGCGCAGCTGCGAACTCCGAGCCCCCGTCGGGACCATACACCTGGCCGTCATCGACGGATCCGGCATAGGTTCCCACACCCGTAACGCCAGCAGACGGCATCGGCGGGGCCTCCGTCAATGCCGGCGTGACTGTCGTGAAGTAGCCTGTGATGGACAGCTTGCCCTGCTGCCCGCATGGGCTGCCGGAATCGAGCGCGTATTTCATCGCCGGAATGTACGTGGTGTTGAAATCAAAGCAGCCTTTTGGCGGGTCTTCCAGGACGTGGCCCCACCAGTTGTTGCTCAGGTCCTGGGGGTCCTGGTTTGACGGCTGATCCAGCGCCCCGCCGATCAGCGTGTTTCCCTGCATGTCCAGCTGCTGCCGGGTGGGCCCCGGTGTGGCGCCGGCGTAGATTGCCTTGGCGGCGTAATTGTCGTAGAACTTAACGGCCGACGGGGAAAGGAACCGCGCCGAATACCCGGTAAGACTGCTCTCGAAGACGTTGTCAGTGAAGGCACCGCTGCTGTCAGCGGTGACGCCGCAGTTGCCCTCATAGAACCTGTTATTGGCGACCCGGACGTCCCCGGCCCCGGAATTCACTGTCCCACCCGAGAACGGGGATTGCCGAAAATCGCTGTTCGTCACCGATAAGGATGCACCCGCGGAAACGGTCAGCTCCGCCGAGGGACCGCAAAGCCCACCTGTCCCATACCCTCCATACTGGAAGTAGGCCCGGTCAATCACGGACTGAGGCGCAGCGCTGTTCGTCAGACGGATTGTCTGCCAGTCTCCTTTGCCCGGAGTTGACGCTGGCCCGTCGCCGTTTGTATCCCCGGCGACCGAGTCGTCCTTGGCCGAGGTGAACACGATCGGCGCCGCGGCGGTACCACGTGCGATCAACTGGCCGTCGATCTGCAGTGTCGCGGTCTGGTTGCTGGAATTCCCGAGCTTGACCACCACGCCGGGTTCGATCGTGAGCCTTACCCCGGCGGCGACCTTTAGCGTGCCCTGGACCCAGTACGGCGACCCCGAAGCCGTCCACACCGTATCCGAGGACAGCGTCTGGCTAGAGAAGACCGTCGCGGCCCTCGCCGCAGGCAACGGTCCCGCAACACCAACAAGACCCGCCGGCCCCACCGCGACAGCGAGGAAGACCGCCAGCCACAGTTGTATCGCTGGCAACGGACGGGCTTGTCCGGCCGGCCTAATCGGCGGCGCAACAGCAGGGCGGAAAACGAAAGGCAGGAGCGAACGCCGGACAGACCTCATCATCCTCGAGCTTTCTACGAAGCAGATACAAGCGATCCACTATCACGAAAGCCCGATCCCCCAAACGAGTAATGCACAAGACACTAAACCCCCTCGTCAACGCCGATCAAGCACCTTGATCGATTGCTAGGACTGTGGGACTGTCCATGGGATGCCAAACGGCACCACGAAACCACCGTCGTGAAGTGCGATTTAAGCGTCGTTCTCGACTAAAAGTCACAACATTGCGATCGATCGGCCTTGGGGCACGTCTCATGAACGTGGGATTGTGAGACTGTCGGCGACTGTATTTTCGATTTCGGCGTGTCTTGTCTTGTAATCCTCCGCGGTATTTGGCGCGTATTTCGCGGCGCTATTTGGCGCGTTCAGGTGCCGATGAGCAGGGTTTCGCGGGCTGTTTCGACGACTTCCTTGGTGATGCTGTGGAGCTGGTTGATGTCGCGGATGCGCGTGATCTGGGTGAAGAGGCGTTGGATGAGCCGGAAGTTGCCGTTGGTGATGCGGGCGACGGCGGCGATGGCTTCGGCGTCGGTGAAGTCGTGGGGGTCGATGGTCAGGCCGAGTTCCTGCCAGCGGTTTGCCAGGACGAAGGTCAGTTCCTCGGTGCTGAGGGTCCGGTAGTGGTGGGCGAAGCCGATGCGGCTGTAGAGCTGGGGGTAGCGGGCGAGGCGTTTTTCGATGCCGGGCATGCCGATAAGGATGACGCCCATGGTGTGGCGGTCGTAGTAGTCCCGGACTTGCTCGAGCGCCGGGGGTTTGAGCCGGTCGGCCTCGTCGACGATGAGGAGTTCGGTCAGGCCGGATGCCCGGGAGTCGCGGTGCTCGAAGACGTCGATGTTGCCGTCCCGGGCGTATTCGACTGCCCAGGAGATTCTCTGGCAGGTGCGGGGTAGTTGCCGGTCGATCTCTCGGGGGCTGATGGTCACGGTGGGGGTCCAGAATGCTGTTCTGGCTTCGAGCACGCGGGCAGGGATGGGCTCGGTGTTGGTTTGACCGGTCCGTTGCCATTGTTCCCATTCGGTCGCGCCGGCGTAGGCGCGTGCGGAGAGGGTTTTACCGACGCCGGGCGGCCCGTAGCAGACGCCGATGTGGCGGTTGGTGCGCACGGCGGTGGCGAATTCGGTGAAGCGCCGGTGCTCCTTGGTGATGAGAAGTGCCGGCGTGTCGGACGGGACCGGTGGCGGCGCGGCGGAAATTTCGCCGAGATTGTTGAAGAGGAAGCGGCGTCCGTCGTCATTCTCATCCTTGGCGGTCATGGGCGTTCCTCTCATGGGTCAGTCTTCGGCGTAGGTGCGGAGCCGGTGCTGTTTGGGATCCGCGGGTTGCCCGCCGGTTTCGGCAGGTTTGGCGGGTGCCGGCGGCGCGTAGCGGTCGTCGGCGGGGAGGGCATCGGCGAGGCTGAGTCTGGTGCGCAGCTGTTGCTTCAGTTCGTTCCTGCGTGCTGATCTGGCCGCTTTGAGCTGCTTGAAGGTGATAGTTCCGGCGGCGAGTTCCGGGGCGATGGCACGGCAGAGGAAGGTGTCCTGGTGCCAGACGCGGATCTCGGCCATGTCCCGGGGGTCGTAGCGGATGGTGATGCTCTCGCCGACGAAGGCGGAAAGTGTGAGGTCCAGGTAGCGCAGGCCATTGAAGTGGATGCCGTCGCGGTGGACGATGCGCTGGTGTGCGACGGTCAGGAGCAGAAGGTCAAGGTCCTCGGGCCGGGCTGGCATTCTGGGGATCCATCCGCCGGCCTGCCAACGTGCTGTGGGGATCTCTCCGGTTTCGGAGTGCGTGCGCTGGTTGTACTCGTCAACGATGAACCGCTCGAGCGCGGTGTCGAGCTGTTCGAGGGTCATCGTCGGTGCCGTCACCGGGGTCCCGCGGGTGCCGTGCGGGATGAAGCCGGGCAGGTGCGGCAGGAGCCCGTCGGTGAGGGTGCGATAGAACCGCTCGATCTTCCCGCGGCCCTGCGGCACGCCGGGGAGGGAATGGATGAGGCGGATGTGGGTGTCAAGGCAGACGCGATCGAGGTGGGTGCTGGTGAAATCGGCGCCGTGATCGCTGTAGAGGAGATCGGGCAGACCCATGACGGGCCAGGCCGGATGCTTCTTGCGCTGCACGGCCTGGTGAAGGGCCAGTGCCGTCTGGAGCGCGTTCGGCGCACCGGTGAAGACGGTGTAGCCGGCGACGGCGCGGGAGTAGTCATCGAGTACGACGGTCAGCCACGGGCGTGCGCGGGCACCGGCGGCGTCGACGATCTCGATGTCCAGCTCGGTGTGGTCGCACTGCCACTGCTCGTTCGCGCGTCTGGCGGTGCGCCGGTAGACCAGCTCGAACCGGTCCCGGTACGCCGTGTCGCCTTCGAGCGCGATGGTGCGCAGTCCCGGATCGATGGCGACAACGACCGCCCGGACCGTCGAGTACCCGGGGGCGGGAAGGCCGCGGTCGAGCGCGACGTCACCGATCCGCCGGTGGATAAACGCGATGGTCGGCGCCGGCCGGCGGAGCGCGAGGCCTTCGATCGCACCCACGATTTCGGGCGGGAGCGAATGGCTCCCGCGGTCCGAGCGTGGCCGGCGGCCCAAGGCCGCAACCGAGCCGCCGGCGCGGAATCCCGCCGACCACCGTTGTAGCGTGCGGAGGGGGATGCCGGCCTCACCGGAGATCCTGGCGAGGGGAACACCGTCATCGAGGTGCTGCCGGAGCAGCGCCGCACGGTCTTCGGCCGACAGCCGATGCTTCATGACCGGCGGTCTTCGGCCGCCTGCCGGTGGCGGTAGAGCGTCGCCCGGCTCCAGCCGACGAGTCGAGCCGCGTCCTCAGCGGAGCGACCCTTCGCGCGTGCGTCCTGGGCGATCGCGAGCTTGTCGGCGATAACGAGCGGGTCGGACAAGGGCCGGCCGAACCGGGTTCCGCCCTGCCTCGCCGCGGCGATGCCCGCGTTCACGCGTTCGACGATCAACTCCCGCTCGTACTCGGCAAGGGTCGCGAGCATGTTCAGCATCAGCCGGCCCGACGTCGTTGTGGGGTCAATCCCGTCCGAAATGGACCTCAAGTTCACGCCGCGTTCCCGCAGCAGATTCACCGTGTTCAACACATCGATCAAGGACCGGCCGAGCCGGTCCACCCGCCACACCACGACGGTATCGCCCGGCTCCACATACGCGAGGAGCTTCTTCATCCCAGGCCGCTCAACAGCGGTCTTGCTCCCGGAGGTGACGTCAGCGAACACATCACGCTTCTGCACCCCGGCATCGACAAGAGCGTCGAGCTGCAACTTCGCGTCCTGGCCCGACGTACTCACCCGCGTATACCCAAGATGTCTCACCCGGCCATTGTGCCTCAGAAACCCCCGGCCGGCACCCGCCTGAGACGATTCACGGTGAGACACCTTTCCAAGACACGCGGCGGCCCGGCACGACGCCGATTCCTTCGACCCTCCGGGACGTGACGTCCGTGTCTCAAAAAACTGTTGTTTTTCAAGACGCCAGCGGCTAAGAGCTGCCTCGGAGTCCGTTTGTTGCCCTCACCCGGCAGTTTCTCGGGCGGGTTATACGGAAAGCATTTAGAGCCGGAATGACAGTGCCTCCTGAATCAGCGGTTTTCCCCGCCGGCCCCGGCCGGAGGGGACCCATGCACGGTACACGAGGGAGACATGGGCGTAGCTATCAAGCTCCACTGCCTCACGGCCTCCATCCGAGAGGTTCTCGAATCGTGGACGGGGTCACCTCCGACGGGCTCCCGCTGCAAGTGTCTCGGGAAAGACCATGCGGCCTACTGGTATGCAGCGACAACGGAGTACATCATCACGCCCGCCGCCACCGCCGCCGCGAGGGCGCCCAAGGTGGTCGCCCAGGTCAGTACTGAGCGTTCCTTGTGGTGAATGATGCTGACCAGTCCGAGGGCTGCTGCGGCGGCTGCGGGTCCCATGCATGCCTGGCCAAGGGCGAGCCACACCCAGGTGGCGGACGGGTAGTCCATCATGGGCAGAAGTGTGATCCATGCGATGAGGGTCGCCGCCACGGTGATGGCTGCGAAGAGCAGGCTCCAGCGCCCGGATGCTGATCGTGGTGTGATTGCCAGGGACATGTCTTGCGCCTAGGGGTGGGGTGTAAAAAGACTGATGAAAAAGGCGAGATCAAAGAAGGCCAGCTGCGCGGGGCCGGCGACCAATGCGATGGCCGGCAGTACCGAGCGGTCCCGGTAACTGATAATTGCCGCCAAGGCCAGAGCTGGTGCGGCCATCGCCGCCGGTGTCAGGACAGCCCACGGGCTGAACCCGAGAACCAGTCCGACCGTTAGGAAGGCCGCGGCCCACCACCCTGCGGGCGTTGTCGGAAGGAAGCGGATGGCTGCTCCGTCAGCCCGGAACGCCGCGAGGATGCCCAGAACGGCTGCCACGATGAGCGCAATGGTGCCGGCGGAGATGAACACGTCAGGGGTGACCGGCACCTGCATGCCCGGCGAGAAGACTACCGAGGCGGTAGCAATGATCGCCGCCGAAAGGATGAGGAAGGCAAGAGCCCAGTAGCCAAGCCGCGTTCGGATTACGCGGTGTTTTCGCGCCTGGGCTGCGACCGCCGCGACGACACTGAGAGCAAAACCGCCGACGACGACAGTAGCCCAGATAACCTGCCCTGCTGGCGAAACGCCCCACGGTAGCGATGCCACGGTCAAAGCTGTGATGAACAGGGCCACGGCCGTTCGGGTCAGCCAGACAGCCGGCAAAGCGCGGCGGCGGGCAATTGTGGATTGGATCGGAATTGCCATCTGAGGCTCCACTTGGGTCTGGAAGTTCGCCCGGAGCAGTGAACCTCGGCATAGGAATAACTCGCAAGGAACAGTCGAGGGCTGCTGAACCCAGATCATTGAGCGGCGGCCATGGCTCTCGTTCTGAAGGACATTGCGTTCCTCTAAGATCTCCTGATCGGATGGGACGAGGCTAGGGCTTAAAGTCCTGTCAGCAGGCGCGTAGGGCGTGTTCTCCTTGTCGCGGTCGCGGTCCGGCAGTGCTCTTACATGGAGGGCATGGTGGGCGAAGAGGCAGTGCCTGACGACACCTAGCGCCGCGAAAACGCCGCCATTTATCACCGAGAATCACAGTCTTGTCTCATGATCCGTGTCCGCGATCTATGTAGCGGAGGCGACGTTTGCGTTACATTGGAGTGTGGCTTTGATCGGGTACGCGCGTGTATCAACCAGGGAGCAGCACCCCGAGAGTCAAACCGACGCCCTGCAGGCGGCCGGGTGCGGGAAGATCTTCGTTGATCATGCCTCCGGTGTCCTTGCCCGACGGCCTGCCCTTGACCAGATGCTCGAGTATGTCCGGGACGGGGACACCCTGGTCGTCACCAAGCTGGACCGGCTGGGCCGCTCGGTGCGGAACCTCAAACAGCTCGCAGACGAGCTGCAGCAGCGAGGGATCGGCCTGCGCGCTCTCTCGCAGGGAATTGATACGACGACCCCCGGCGGGCGGCTGTTCTTCCATATGCTCGCCGCGATCGCGGAGTTTGAGCATGACCTGATCGTCGAGCGAACCCACGACGGCCTCGCGGCTGCCCGCGCACGCGGACGCAAGGGCGGCCCGAAGTTCAAGATGACGGCGACCAAGATTTCCCAGGCACGGGCAATGTATGACTCGAAGGAGCACACGGTGCAGGAAATCGCGGACACGTTCGGGGTTTCACGGCCCACGATTTACCGCCATCTGCAGGCCCCTCCCGACGTCCCGTCAAGCCCGGCGCGGTAAGTCAAAGGAAACGGCGAAGTTGCGGGCCCAGTTCTCAGCCGAAGACCGCGCTGTCCTGCTGCGCCGGCACCTCGATGAGGGCATTCCGCTCACCCGGCTGGCCGCCGAGGCCGGTATCCCGGTCCGCACTCTTCGCCGGTGGCGGTCCCGGTACCGCGACGGCGGCACCGTGGCGAGCCTGCAACGCGCGCCACGCTCGGACCAGGGACGGCGTGGGGTCCCGCAAGAACTCATCGAAGCGGTGGAAGGCCTGGCCTTGCGCCGGCCCGCGCCGACCGTGGCGTTCATCCACCGCCGAATCACCGACATTGCCTCAGCACGCGGCGTCGCCGCCCCCAGTTACTCGACCGTCCGGGCGCTGGTAGCCGGCATCGATCCCGGGCTGAAGACACTCGCCCATCAAGGCGACAGCGCCTACCGGGACACGTTTGAGCTGGTCTACCGGCGAACCGCCGGCCGCCCGAACGAGCAGTGGCAGGCCGACCACACCCTCCTGGACATCGAGGTCCTCGACAACTCCCTGAACCGGACCGTGACCATCGAATACGGCGGCGGTGAGGGCAGGATGTCCAAGATCACCGACGCGGTCTCCACCTTCACCTACACCAACGGCAAACTGACCTCCATCAAGGACGGCCGGAACAACACCACAGCACTTGTCTACGCGGCCGACTCCTGGGTCTCCACCATCACCTACGGCTCCGGCTCACCCGCCGCAGCCACCACCACGGTGACCCACAACACCGGCGCCACCCTCGCCTACTTCACCGACGGGAACGGCAAGACAACCACCTACACCCTGGACCCCACCAAGACCCGGGTGACAAGGACCGCCGACCCGAACGGGAACACCGCCGACTCCACCTTCGACGGCCACGACAACCGGCTCGCTACCGTCGACGGGCTCGGGCAGACCACCACCAGCACGTTCAATCCCAACAACAGCCTCACCAAAGTCACCTCCCCCGCAGGAACCACCGGAGGAGCAGGCGGCGAGGTGTCCCTCACCTACCCCGAAGCCGTTGACCAGGCCCACACCGACTTCGCCACGCTCTAGCCAGGCACCTGACACGGCTGAACGGCCGGGTTACCGCCGGTCAGCCATATCCGCCCGATTTTCGGCGAGTACTACGGCGACCCCATGTTCACCGGCGACGTCTGGTTTGACGTCATCGCGGCCCCGCAGCCCGCACCCTCCCGCATGCGCGTCAACGCGGTGCACTTTGCCCCGTGCGCCCGCACCGCCTGGCACTCGCACGCCGTCGGGCAGACCCTGCACGTCACGGAGGGGGTCGGGCTTGTCCAGGCCCGCGGCGGAGACGTGGTTGTGATGCGCCCCGGTGACACGGTCTACACGCCGCCGGGTGAATGGCACTGGCATGGCGCCGCGCCGGAACACTTCATGACCCACCTCGCCATGTGGGAAGCCCCCGCCGACGGCGCGGAGTCCGAGTGGGGCGACCTCGTCACCGACGAGGAATACAACAGCGCCAAGTAACGTCCGGGGGCAAAACCCGGGAAGCAATCCCGGAAACTGAGCCCGGGAACTGAGCCTGGAAGACCTGCGGCGTCCGTCAAGCGACGGGCCCCGCAGCCGCGCGAAGCTCCGTTTTGGGTGAGGCCGGCTAGGACCCCGGTGCGGCCGGGACCATCCAGAAACCCGCCACTTCGCCGGCGGCGGGATCGGTCCCGGGACGGAATCCCTGAATCTGCGCCGGTCCGGCCCTCAGTTCGACCCGCGTTGTCTCAACAGTTCCGCAGTCGAGGCTCACCTCCGCTCTGCCCCCGCCCCGGAGGCCGTCCTGGGACACCGTCAAGAGCGCGGTCGGTGCGCCGATGCAGGCTGCGGTGAGCGTGTAGGTTCCCTTCGGCACCGCTGCGGCCGAGATGCGGAATCCGCTGCCGCCAATCCCGCCCGCTCCGCCGAGGACGAGCCCGTCCGGCCGGGTGCCGAGGACTCCTTCCAGCTTGCCCAGGTTGCGCTGTTCGGCCTCCGCGAGACCCGGGTCCACAGGCGGGGGAGCCGGCGGGGCCGGCCGCGACGACACGGTGGGGGCCGACGTCGGATCCGTCACGTCATCCGCGTATTCACACCCGGACAGGCCGGCCGCAGCGCCCGCCACGGCCAGCAGCAGCGCCGCGCCGCGCATCCCTGGTGTTCCCCTGCTGAGTGGCGTGCCCGGTGACATGCCCCGAGCCTACTGGCAACTGCCCGCCAAGCACGCCACCGGCGCCGGTGCCGCCGGTCACTGACCCTGCCGCCGCCGTCGGCTACTGACCCCGGCGCCGGCGTCGGCTACTGCTGCTGAACGGAGAAGACGGTAGCGAAGTACACCGTGGAAGCCAGGACCAGGGAGGCGAGGCCGTAGCCGATCACGAGGGCAGTGAGTGCCAGAGCGCGTCCCCGTTCGTGGCGCAGCCTGATCTGGTTGAGAGAGACATGGCCGGCTCCGACGGCGAAGACGGCGAGGATTGCCATGCCGGCGACCACGGTGCCGACCGCAGCCAGGGCGGCCAGGGCCAGCGAGGCAACGGCAAGGCGGTTATAGCGCGTGCTCTGACGCGTGTGCAGCTCAGGCAATCCCACGAGTCCCCCATTAGATGTCGCCCATTCGACGTGGCTGCGACGAGTCTAGCCCCCAGGGCCACGTCAGGGGATCCGTCAGAATCCACGCGGGAGTTGATCGGCTATTGCCCGGGGGCCCGGTACGACGGCGTCTTCTTGGCTGCCTCGTCGAGGTCCTCCGGTGTCATGAGCGGCTTCAGGCGCAGGTTCACGGAACCCGTGGAATTGATCAGGAGCGACAGGGCTGCGGCGTCGGCCTGATCGGGGATGTCGAAGACGCCCACGACGTCGGTGTCCCCGAACGCGTAGTAGAAGCTCTCGAGTGAGCCGCCCGCCGACTTGAGGGCCTCGACCACCGCATCGCGCCGCTTGGTGCCGCCCTCACGCATGAGGCCCTTGATTCCGTCGCCAACATAGTTCGCTTCAAACAGATATTTGCTCATGGCTGTTCCTATCCTGTGACGCCCAGGACATCGGACTCTGACGTGTGCCCGCAACATAACGCTGAAAGGTCCGGGGCTGGCCCCCAGAGTGGGGGCTCTGCCCACATGCTAGGCCTTCCGGCCTGCCCGGACAACGGCCCAATGACGGGCCCAAAACGCGGGTCCGGGCAATCCGGCCCTACCGCCCGCCGGGGGACGGGCACATAATCGCCGTATCAACCCCGTACGGAGCATGGAGGTGGTTCGACGTGTCGGTTTACACACTCGGAATCTGGCTGGTGCATCCCGGCCGCGAGAACGATTTTGTGCAGGCCTGGCGGGACCTGGCCAGGAAAACGAAGGAGGATTTTCCCAACGCCAAAGCCGTGCTGATGCATGACCGCGACGTCAAGAACCGGTTCATCAGCACCGGTCCCTGGGAATCCCTGGAACAGATTGAGCAGTGGCGGGATTCTGCCCTGTTCAAGCAGAGTGTCGACGCAATGAAGGACATGCTGGAGCACTTCGAGTCGCGCACCCTGGACGAGGCGGCCAGCATCGGCTGGGATGCCACCGATATGTGAAATCCTGCGGGACAGGGAGCCGCCGGCCGCACGTCGGCGGCCGTACCCGCGGGCTATTCGCCCTGCAGGGCCTCAAAGACGGCGGGCAGCAGGACATCGTTCCGGCCCCAGATGGGATCGAAGACTTCCACGTACCAGGAATCGGCCAGGACGAGGGCCAAGGTCTCGTTGGATTCGGCCGCCCAGTCCCTGAGCTGGTCTTCCGCCACCGGCTCTTCGCTGCTACCCAGCACGGTCACGACGGCGCCGTCCTGCACGGTCACCGGAATCGAGGCGCTGCTCGATTCCCCGGGGGCATGGGCGACCGTCACGAGTCCGGTCCGGGTGGACAACGCCAGCAGTGCCATCGCCGTCTCGGGGCTGCAGAAGGCTGTCACGTAGGCGCGTTGCGCGAGGCCGCCGACCCGCACGCCCGGCTGCGATTCCTTGGTGAAGAGCCCGTTGCGGTTGAGTCGGGCGAGCTCGCCGGCGATGGCCGTGGTCTCGTCGTCGAACCCGGGGGAGAAGACCCCCGGCTGGTACTGGCTGTTGCCCTCCAGCCAGCGCGCGGTCAGCTCGCCGGCCGCCGCGATGGTGGCGGCCTGCCGCCAGACCTCGCGGTCCGCGAGGAGCCGGCCGAAGCTGTCCCGTTCCGTCGTGAACCTGTCCTCGGACATATCAGGCCTCCTGTGCGGCGGGCTGGGTCGAGGGCTCAGCGGCGGCTTGGGTTGCGGGCCCGGCAATGGGCTCAGTGATGGACCGGGCTGCAGGCTGTCCCTGCGGTGCGTGGTGCTGCAGCAGGACGGACAGCCGTTCGCAGCTGGCCCGGAGCGCCTCGAGTTCACGCCGGCTGTAGTCCTCGATGATCTGGTTGATCCGCTCGGCGAGGTGCTCGTCGTCGACCTCGAATCCGTGGTTCAGGGTGACCACCGAGGGCCCGTCCGTGGGCCGGATTTCCCAGTCGCCGCCGAGCTGCAGGAGCGGAGGTTCCAGATCGAGCTGCTGGAACTCGGCGCGGTGGCTTGCCGCGTCAAAGACGCGCCAGCTGTGGCTTGAACTGAGCGCGCCGTTGGAAACCACCGAGGTGCGGAGCTCGTGCGTGGCGTCGTCGCCGCTGACGCGCTCCGAGTAGACCGTCAGGCCGTCAAGGTAGGGCCAATGCGAGGCGTCGCGCAGCATGCTGAACACCAGGTCCGCCGGGGCGTTAATGCTGAGCCGGTGCGTGGTCCGGTGCGAGGTCTGGTGCGCGTTGCGCGGCGTGCTCACTGACAAGTTCACCCCTCCTGTGTCGTGCTGTCGTCCTGCAGGTCTTCTATGCAGGCTAGGCCAGTTGAGGCCCGCCGTGAACAATTCCGTCCCGCCACGTCACGGAGGGCAATCTTCGGTAACAATGGGCGATTCCGGGGACCGTCCGCTGACGCCGGATGAACGGGTGTTACCGCCTGTATCCCTTGGTTTCATCCGGTTTCGCGGCGCTTTGACCGGCTTTCCCACGCCCCGGATAGTTGCTGCCACCAGCACCTCTGACAACTACTCTCAAGGGGAGAACATGTCCAGTCTTTCGTTCAAATCGGGCATCACCGTAGCCCTGGCGGCAAGCACCCTCCTGGGTCTCGCGGCCTGCTCCGATCCCGGTGCCGCCGCTGCCGGCGGCACTACGGCGGCGCCGTCGTCCTCCTCCGGTGTCAAGCAGTTCAACCTCTCGCCGGAACAGGACCGCATCAAGGTCACGGCGGACGCCGCGGCCGCCAAGCTCGTCCCGGACGCCATCAAGAAGGACGGGAAGCTGACCGTGGCGGTGAGCCCGTTCGCCGCTCCGCTGGCCGTCTACGCGACCGACAACAAGACGCCGGTGGGCAATGAGGTGGACATCGCCGTCGCCCTCGCCGAGTCGCTGGGCCTGGAGGCAGACATCGTCCCGACCGCATGGGCTGACTGGCCGCTCGGCGTCGAGTCCGGCAAGTACGAGGCCGTGCTCTCCAACGTCACCGTCACGGAGGAGCGCAAGCTCAAGTTCGACTTCGCCAGCTACCGCGAGGACAAGCTGGGCTTCTATGCCACGGCCGGCAGCAGCATCACCAAGGTCGAATCGGCGCCGGATGTCGCGGGCAAGCGCGTGATTGTGGGCTCCGGCACCAACCAGGAGGCCATCCTGCTGCGCTGGGACGAGGAGAACAAGAAGAACGGCCTCAAGCCCGTGGAGTTCCAGTATTTCGACGACGACTCCGCCTCCCAGCTGGCCCTCCAGTCCGGCCGGGCGGACCTCACATTCGGGCCCAACGCCACGGCAGCCTACAAAGCGGCCACCGACGCCAAGACCAAGCTTGTGGGCCTGGTGGACGGCGGCTGGCCGCTGAAGGCCAGCATCGCCGTCACGACCAAGAAGGACAACGGCTTCGCCGCCGCGGCCCAGGCCGGACTGAACCACCTCATCCAGGACGGCAGTTACGCCAAGATCCTGGACCGCTGGGGACTGTCCGCGGAGGCCGTCACGACCTCGGAGCTGAACCCGGCGGGCCTGCCGAAGAAGTAGCCCGTCCCCTCACCCGCTTAAACCAACGCGGGGTCACATCGCGCCCATAATCCCCTCCGGGATGGGCGCGATGTGACCCCGCGTTGCTTGTCTGAAAGGGTGCAGAAAGCCAAGGAACCCCCGCCGGAAGCATTCCCCGGCGGGGGTTCCTTGTGCCTCGCCGGGCCTTATGCCGTGGCGGGGCTGGTGACAGAGCCGGTGACTGAGCCCTTATCTAGGCTGGTGACCGGGCCGGGCTCGTTGCCGGCATCCGCGCGGACCGGGGCGGCCAGGCCAAGGTTCTCCCGCAGCGTGCTTCCCGCGTACTGCGTCGGGTACACGCCGCGCTCCTGCAGCTCCGGGACGAGGTGGTTGACGATGTCGTCCAGCCCGGTGGGGATCAGCCACGGCGAGATGTTGAAGCCGTCCACTGCGCCGGTCCGGGCGTACTCGGCCAGCCGGTCCGCGACCTCGGTGTAGGACCCGGTGAAGGTGGAATCGCCCCGGCTGGTCTTGGCCGAGACGAACTGGCGGATGGACAGGCCCTTTTCCTTGGCCTCGGCCCGCCACTGGTCCGCCAGCTGCCGGGCCTTGGCGCCGTGGAAGCCGCTGCCGCGGGTTTCCGAGGTTTCCTCCACCACGGGGTCGATGTCCGGCAGCGGGCCGTCGGGATCGTAGCCCTGCAGCTCACGGCCCCAGAACTGCTCAAGATACGCGATGGCCTGCTGCGGACCGATCTGCAGGCTCCGGACCCAGGCCTTCTTCTCGAGGGCTTCCTGCGGCGTGGCGGCGAGGATGAACTCGCTGGCGGGCATGATCTTCACGTCGTTTGCGCCGCGGCCGGCGCGGAGCGTGCGCTCCACGATGTCGCGGCGGAAATCCAGGGCATCGTCCAGCTGCGGGTGCGCGGAGAAGATGACGTCCGCCTGGCGGGCGGCGAAGTCCCGGCCCTCGGGGGAATCGCCGGCCTGGAACAGGACCGGCCGGTACTGGGCGCTGCGCGGCAGCCGCGGGACGACGTCCACGGTGTAGTGCCGGCCGTTGTGGCGCACCCGCCGGGCCGCGCCCTCCGCCGACCAGCGGGCCGAGGAAGCCGAGGTTGCGATGGCGTCCTCGTCCCATGCGTCCCAGATCCGCTTGGCGGTTTCCACGAAGGCCTCGGCGTGGGTATACCGGTCCGCGTGGTCCAGGTAGCCGCCGCGGCGGAAGTTGGCCCCGGTCCAGGCGTTGTCCGTGGTCACGATGTTCCAGGCCGCGCGGCCGCTGGAGAGCAGGTCCAGCGTGGAAAGCCGGTGGGCCAGGTCCGCGGGGTCGTTGTACGTGGTGTTCTGGGTGGCGACCAGGCCGATGTTGGTGGTCACCGCGGCGAGGGCGGCCAGGGCAGTCTGCGCGTCGGGCCGGCCGGCGACATCGAGCGCGTGCGGGCGGCCGAGGTGTTCGCGCAGCCGCAGGCCTTCGCCAAGGAAGAACGCCGCGAACAGTCCGCGCTCGGCGGTCTGGGCGATGCGCCGGAACGATTCGAAGTCCGTCTGGGAGCCGGACTCGGCCGCCTTCCAGACGGTCCCGGAGTTGACGCCCTGGAAGAAGACGCCGAGCTGGAGCTGCCCGGACGGGGTGAACTCGGTGGCGGGGCGGGTGCTGTGGCTCATGAGTGTCTCCTTAGTTTTCCGCGCCGGCGGCAGCGGCGCTGGATGCGGCGGCGTAGCGGCTGGCGGGCCGCGCGAGCCCCAGCTGCTCGCGGAAGGTGGCGTCCGGGGTGGTGGGGGCCAGGAGCCCGCGGCGGCGCAGCTCCGGCAGGACCAGCCGCGACAGCTCCTCCAGATCCGCCTCCAGCACGGCGGGGTGCAGGCGGACACCGTCGGCCCAGGCCAGAACCCCGGCGAGTAGTTCGGTCAGCTCAGCCGCCGACCCGACGAAACGCGCCCGCGGACTCTCCCACGCGGCGTGGCCGTTCAGCACGGCCAGCCGGTCTGCGGCGGCCTGGCCGCGGGAGTCCAGCACGACGTCGAGCTCGGCGATCAGCGCCGGCCCGCTTCCGCCGGCGGCGAGTCCGGCCCGCGTCTCGGCGATCTCGGCGGCCAGGAGCTCGGGCGCCGGGGCCGACACCAGGAGCGCATCGGCCGCCCCGGCGGCGACCTCCTCCGGGTCCAGGAGACCGGCCGGGGCCAGCACCGGGAGCTGGCCCTGGAGCGGCCGGGGAATGATCGAGGGCCCCTTGACCGAATAGTTGCCGTTGTCGACGTCGACGTAGTGCAGCTTGTCGACGTCGAGATAGCGGCCGGTGGTGACGTCACGGATCACGGCGTCGTCCTCCCAGGAATCCCAGAGCCTGCGGCTGACCTCGATCGAATCCCCGGCCTCCCGGGAGAGCCGCGCACCGCGCACGGTGTCCCGTCCGACGGCGGCGGCATCGGCCGCGCTGGTTGAGGCGGCCACGAGCCAGCCGGCCCGGCCGCCGGACACGTAGTCCAGGCTGGCCAGCTGGGTGGAGATGTGGAACGGCTCGGTGTAGACAGTGTCCACTTCCGGGATCAGGGCGAGGGACCGCGTCACGGGACCGACGAACGCGGCGCGCTGCAGGGCGTTGAGCCGGGCCGCAGTGTCCGGCAGCGTGGTCTCCGGCAGGCCGGCGTCGGACAGGGTCGCCGCGTGGAACCCGGCAGACTCGGCGGCCAGCAGGGTGCCGCGAAGATGATCCGGGGCCAGCACGGCGGCGGGCGCGGTGCTGGCAACCCGCCACGCGGCCGGGTGGCTGCCGGCGCCGTCGAGGTCCAGCAGCAGGAGGCCGCGTCCCTGCGGCTCGTGGTTGGCGGGAAGGGTGTTCATGATGCGTCCTGACGTTCGTAAGGGATCTGTTCGCCGGCTTCGATGGCCACCGGCAGGCGGTTCTCGGCGGGCGGCAGCGGGCACGTGGCGAGGTCGGTGTAGGCGCACGGCAGGTTCACGGCCCGGTTGAAATCGAGCAATACCGTCCCGTCGGCGCCCGGAGCCGGCACGGTGAGCGTGCGGTTGGCCGCGTACGTGGTCTTGCCCGACGTCGCGTCCGTGAAGAGGACAGACAACGTCCCCGGTGCGTGGCCGTTGAAGGTGGTGAGGCTCAGGTCCTCACCGTGCAGCCGGAAGCGGATCTCGCCCGGTGCCTCGTAGACATGGTGGATGCCTTCGACCGCCGCACCCACCGTGGTGGGGCGCGGTTCGTCGAACGGAACGAATATTCCCTTAATGGAATATTCTGCGTTCGGTGCGTAGACGGGCGTCCCGCGGTAGCCGGTGAGCAGGGGATTGAGCGGATGCCGCGGCCGCACCACATAGCGGCCGCCGCGCTTGGCGAGCTCGATCACAGTATGCCCGGCACCGGCGTCCTCCACCCGCAGCGTGAGCCCTTCGCGCTCGGGAACCGGGCCGAGGAGCACGCTGGCTCCGGTGCCGCCGGGGTTAAGTTCCTGCCCGTCGCGGAGGACCCGTTCGCGTGCCTCCAAAACAAGGCGGACGGCGTCGTCCTCCACGCTCCACGTGCCGGGCGCACCGTCCAGGCGGCCGGGCGTTGCGTCGAGCCAGTGCAGGTGGGTGACGGCGAGGAAGCCGTGGGGGTCGGCGCGGTGGCGTTCGTGCGCGGCGTGCCAGTCCGCCCACGCGGCTTCAAACTCCCGGTCGGGAATGTTCCGGCGGTCAGGCTGGCCGGCACTTGGGGAGCCCTGGCCGGCGCCCGGGGAGCGGTGGT
Source organism: Arthrobacter sp. NicSoilB8 (assembly GCF_019977355.1). Lineage (NCBI taxonomy): Bacteria > Bacillati > Actinomycetota > Actinomycetes > Micrococcales > Micrococcaceae > Arthrobacter > Arthrobacter sp. NicSoilB8. Next base: position 221,064 of record NZ_AP024655.1, read on the forward strand.
CGGTGTCAGTGGGTGTAGACATGGGAGCTCCTGTGGCTGTTGTGGTCGGCGGTGACGCGGGCTGCGGCATCGGGTTCGGTGGCCCCTGTTGCCCCGGCGGGGCTGGTTTCCGGGCGGCCGGCGTAGGGATCGCCGTCGGCCCACAGGGTGGTCGGCGCGGCGGCGCGGACGGCCGGAATGACCTCGAGCGCGAACCGCTCCAGGATTTCCAGCTGCTGGTCGAAGGGCAGTGTGGTGGGCAGGGCGATGGACTGCAGGTCGTGGCCGTAGAGGGCGTGGTAGCCGAGGATCTTGTCGATCACCTGCTCCGGGCTGCCCACCAGGGCCGGACCTTCGGCGACGGCGTGGTCGATGTCACGGTAGGGGGAGTTGTTGCCGGGAACATTGCGGCCGGTTGTGAGGGCCTCGTAGACCGGGCCGAACTGCCGCTTGGCCTCCTGCGTGGTGTCCGCGATGAACACCCCGCCAGCCCCGGAGCCGGAGCCCAGGTACTGGTGCCGGGGATCATGGCCGTGCCGTGCGTATTCCTCCCGGTAGTGGTCGATCAGCACCTTGTAGTTTTCGCGCGGCTGGATCGCGTTGGCCGTGAACAGCGGATCGCCCCATTGCGCCGCCAGGGCCGCCGAGGTGAGGCTGGTGGCGGAACCGTGCCACACCCGCGGCGCGCCGGCGAAGGGCCGCGGCGTGGTGGTGGTGGGCTCGGTCAGCGCGGTGCGGAACCTCCCGGACCACGTGACGTTCTCCTCGGTCCAGAGCCGGCGGAGCAGGCCGTATTTCTCGGCGAGGAGCTCCCACTGATCCGCCAGGTCCAGGCCGAACAGCGGGTACTGCAGCACCTCGTTGCCCTTGCCGATGACCAGTTCCAGCCGACCGCGGCTGAGCTGATCGATCGTGGCATAGTCCTCCGCGACCCGCACCGGGTCCAGTACGGACAGCACGGTCACGCCGCTTTGCAGCCGGATCCTGGACGTGACCGCGGCGATGGCGGCGAGCACGGTGGTGGGGAGGAGGAGATGAACTCGCCCGCGTGGCGTTCCCCCACGGAGAAGCTGTCGTAGCCGAGCGCCTCGGCCCGGCGCGCCGTTTCCACCACCTGGTTGAGCCGGTCAGCGGTGGAAACGATCTCACCGGTGACGGGGTTCTTCAGGTGCGGGATGATGTCGAGGACCTGGAACTTCACTGTGTTTTCCCCGCTTCGGTTTTCCCTGCCGGGGCCCCGAAGTTGGCCTCGGTGACGGTCTTGGACTCGGGCAGGGCTTCCTCGGAGAGGCCCCAGCGGTCCAGGACCTTGGCGTAGGAGCCGTCCTTGATCGCGGAGTTCAGTGCGTCCGTGATGGCCGGGGCCAGGCCGTTGCCTTTGAGCGTGGTGGCGGCGACCAGGGTCTCGGACGGCCAGCCGGCGTTGACCTTGCCCACCACTTTGAGGTCCTCGCGGGTGTTTTCGCGGTACGTGACGGACGGGTAGGGCGCGAGGTTCAGGTCGGTGCGCCCTGAGGACAGGGCCAGGATGGTGTCCGCGTCGGAGGAGTAGTACTGCAGCAGCGCCGGCGCCTTGCCTTTGGCCTCCAGTTCCTTGTTCCAGGCGATCAGGATCTTCTCCTGGTTGGTGCCCGAGCCCACGGAAATCTTCAGGCCGGAGATGTCATCGGAGCCTTTGATGGTGTAGCTGGAGCTCTTTTTGGCCTCGAAGCCCATGTACGCGGCCCGGTAGCTGGAGAAGTCGAAGAGCTTCACGCGGGCGGCGTTGATGCCCACGTTCGAGAACACGGCCTCGAAATCGCCGGACTGGGTCTTCAGCGGCCAGTTCTCCCACGAGGTCACCTGCACATCCAGGTCCAGGCCCAGCTTGTCAGCGACCAGCTGGGCCAGGTCCACCTCGACGCCGATCGGGGTCTTGTCGTCCGTGGCGTGGAAGGAGAGCGGGATCGCGCCCGCCGTCGTGGCGACGGTGAGCTTTCCGTCCTTGCTGATCAGCGCGGGGACTTCCGCGGCCAGGGCCGCGTCCTTTGCCGCCCGGATCCGCTGCTGGTCCGGCGAGGTGTTGTAGACGACGCCGTTGCGCGCCGCCGTCGTCGCCGGCTGCCCGCCTGACGCGGCAGAGGCGCCGGGGTCGGAGCAGGCGCTCAGCGCCAGCGTGCCGGACAGGGCGCCGATGAGGACGACGGCGGGAAGCGCCGCACGCCGGCTGGGACCAGTGCCGGGGCGGACGGTGCGGAGGGCGGTGCGGATTGCCATGGGGGTGTTCCTTAGATGTTGAAAGCGGGTTCGATCACTTTGGAGAAGAAGCTCCGGGTGCGTTCTTCCCGCGGGTTGGTGAAAATCTCTTGGGGTGTGCCTTGCTCGACAATCTGGCCCTGGTCCATGAACACCACCGTGTCGGCGACGTCGCGGGCGAAGCCCATCTCATGCGTGACGATGACCAGCGTGGTGCCGGACTTGGCAAGCTCGCGGATGACGTCCAGGACCTCGTTGACCAGTTCCGGGTCCAGGGCCGAGGTGGGCTCGTCGAAGAGGAGGATCTTCGGGTCCAGGGCCAGGGCCCGGGCGATCGCGACGCGCTGCTGCTGGCCGCCGGAAAGCTGGCGCGGGTAGGCGCCGGCCCGGTCCTTCAACCCCACCCGGTCCAGCAGTTCAAGGCCGCGTTCGCGGGCCTCGGCCTTGGTAAGCCGGGGTTTCCCGGCCCGCGGCGCGACGACGGGTGCCTCGGTGACGTTTTCCAGCGCGGTCAGGTGCGGGAACAGGTTGAAATTCTGGAACACCATGCCGATCTCGGTGCGCTGCTTCAGGATCTCCTTTTCGCGGAGCTCGTGGAGCCGATGGCCCCGGACCTCGTAGCCCACCAGCGTGCCGTCGATGGCGATGAACCCGGCGTCGACCTTTTCCAGATGGTTGATGGTGCGCAGAAGGGTGGACTTGCCGGACCCGGACGGGCCGACGATCACGGCGACGCCGCCAGGCTCGACCGTCAGCGTGATGCCCTTGAGGACTTCCGTGGCGCCGAAGGACTTGCGGACCTTGGTGATCTCGACAAGGCCGCGTGTGGCGTGGCGCGTCTCAGCTGTTTCAGTGGCGCCGGAGGTTTCAGCGGCGGTGAGGGCTGCGGTGCTCATCGGGTGCCCCTTTCCTGGGTGGATTCCCTTGTGGCGGGCGCATGCGTGGCCAGGAATTTGCGGGCCTTCTGCAGCGGGGTCAGGGGCAGCGTGCGGACGGCGCCCCTGGAGTAGTGCCGCTCGATGTAGTACTGGAAGACGCTCAGGACCGAGGTGATGACGATGTACCAGAGGGTGGCCACGAGCAGCAGCGGCAGGACCTGCTGGGTCCGGTTGTAGATGACCTGAACGGTGTAGAACAGCTCGGAGTAGGCCAGGACATAGACGATCGAGGTGCCCTTGACCAGGCCGATCACCTCGTTGAAGGCGGTGGGCAGGATGGCCCGCATGGCCTGGGGCAGGACGATCCTGGTGGAGCGCCGCCAGGCCGGGATGCCCAGCGCGGCCGCGGCCTCCAGCTGGCCCTGGTCCACGGAGAGGATGCCGCCGCGGATGATCTCGGCCGAATAGGCGGCCTGGTTCAGGGTCAGGCCGAGGACCGCGGCGGCGAACTGGCTGATCAGGGTGGTGGTCTGCGCCTCGAAGAAGCGCACGTCCGTGAAGGGGATGCCTACGCTGATTTTCTCGTAGAGGTAGCCCAGGTTGTACCAGAGCAGCATCTGCACCAGCAGCGGGGTGGAGCGGAAGATCCAGGAGAACGTCCAGGACACCGAGACCAGCAGCGGGGACGCGGAGAGCCGCATCAGGGCCAGGACGAACCCCAGGATGAAGCCGAGCGCCCCGGAGATCGCCGTCAGCTTGAGGGTCTCCAGCAGGCCGTTCACGATCGACTGCGCGGTGAACCACTGCGCCACCACGCCCCACTCCCAGCGCGGGTTGGTGGCCAGGGACAAGGCAATGCCGGCGACGCCGAGGCCGACGACGGCCGTCCCCACCCAGCGCCACGGGTGGCGGGCGGGTACCAGCCGGTAGTCGGCGTAGTCGGTGGCGGCCCTGCGGGCCGCCGGCGCGGCACTTCCGGTCGGCGCGGGGGCGGCGGCGTTCCCACTGCCGGCGCTGACCTCGCCGGGCGCCGCGACGCCGGGGCCGGTGGCGGCTGGGCCGGTGTGGGCCGTACCGGGTGCGGATTCGGTGCCGGCGGACGCCGGCTCCGGGGCGGACTGCGCCACCGGGGTTGCTGTTGAACTCATGCGCCACCTCGCTTCTTCCATTTGCTGTGTGGGGTTCGGTTGGCTGCCAATCTAGGGGCCGCCGAAATCACCCGGCAAGGCGGGAAGTTGCATGCGTTCACGCGGGTTCGCACTGCGTCACACGACGAATTCTTGCCTCGATTTACGCCCCGTTACGCGGGGTGAACGGCCGTGACCGGCGCCTCGACCGGCCAGGATTCGGCTGCCTAGCATGAGGGCTCCGAACCAGACCCGCAGGAGGTCCCCATGCCAGTGAATGCCCCATCCGTGGTTCTCATCGGCGGCGGCCCGCGGACGGCCGGGCTGCTGGAACGCCTGGGCGCCAACCGGCCGGAGCTCCTCGCCGGCGCACTCCAGATCCACGTGGTGGAGCCGCACACTCCGGGGTCCGGCAGGATCTGGCGCTATGAGCAGCATCCGGGACTGATGCTCAACTCCGCGGCGGGGGATGTCACGATGTTCACCGACGCATCCGTCCAGTGCGAGGGTCCCGCCGTCGAGGGGCCGGGACTGGCCGAGTGGGCCGCGGGGGTCCTGGACGGCTCCATCGCAGACGTGCCGGAGCTCCCGGGGGAGCTTTGGGCCCAGCTCCGTGCCCTCACCGGCACCACGTTCCCCACCCGGCAGCTGCAGAGCGTCTACCTCGAATGGTTCTTCCGCCGCTCCGTCGACGCCCTCGGCCCGGACACCACCGTCACGGTGCACCGGGACACGGCGTCCGCCGTCGAACGCGTGGCCGTCGGTCCGGACGCGGGAGAACCGGGAGCGGGCGACCCGGAACAGGACGGGGAACAGGGCGGAGAACAGGGCGGCGAACGCTACCGCGTCCGGCTGGCCGGCGGCACGGTGCTGCACGCCGACGTCGTGGTCGCCTCCCTGGGGCACACTGATTCACTGCCGGACCGCGAGTCCGCTGCGTGGGCCGGCTTTGCCGCCCGCCACGGCGCGTTCCACGCGGCGCCCAGCTACACCACCGACGTCGACTACTCGCCGCTCGCCGCCGGCCAGGACGTCATTGTCTCCGGCATGGGCCTGGCTTTCGTGGACCTGCTGGTCCTGCTCATGGAGGGCCGCGGCGGCCGGTTCGAGGAGCTGCCCGACGGCGGCCTGCGCTACCTGCCCTCCGGTGCCGAGCCGCGGTTGTGGGCAGGCTCCCGCCGCGGCGTGCCCTACCACTCCAAGATCACCTCTGCCCTGCGCGGCGAAGCAGCGGGGGAACCCGCGTTCTTCACTGCCCACGCTGTCGGGGCGCTGCTGAGTGCGCCCGGCGAGCTGGACTTCCGCGCCCAGCTTTGGCCCCTGATCGCCAAGGACGCGGGCTACGCGTACTACCGCGAGCTTTTCACCGGCTACCCGGAGCGGGTCCGGATCGGCTGGCAGGAATTCGCCGAGCGCTTCTCCGCCGCGGACTGGTACAGCCAGGACCGCCACCGGCTCGTCACCGAGTCCGTTCCGGACACCGGGCTCCACCTGGACCTCGAACGGCTGGACCATCCCTTCGCGGGCCGCGTCTTCGCCGGCCCCGCCGACGTCCAGGCCGCGGTGACGGCCTACATCGGCCGCGACCTTGAGCTGCGCACCGGGCCGGACCATTCGGAGACTCTGGCCCTGTTCAGTTCCCTGCTCAAGTCCTACATGGACCTGAGCCGGCTGGTGCCCTCCGAGCGGCTGAACGCGCGCTCGCAGCGCGAGGTCCAGGGCTGGTGGCACGGCTTCTTCAGCTTCATCGATTCCGGGCCGCCGCCGCGCAGGCTGCGGGAGATGCTGGCGATCCACCGGGCCGGGCTACTGCAGTTCATCGGCCCGGGGCTCGAAATCGACGCCGCGGAGTACTCGGGACGGTTCGTCGCCCGCTCGGCCCAGTCCGGGATCGCTGTGTCAGCGACGGCCCTGATCGAGGCCCGGCTCCCGGCGCCGTCGGTGGTCCGGTCCGCGAACCCGCTGCTGCGCCAACTGCACACCTCAGGACTCGGCACCGAGCAGCAGCTCCTGACCGCGGACGGCACCCACGCGACGGGACGGCTCTTGGTGTCCGCCCACAACGAGCTGATCAGCCCGGTCGGGGAGCGGCGGCGCCGGCTGTTCGGCGTCGGGCCCGGCACCTCCGGATGGGGTGCGGGCGCCTTCGCCCGGCCCGGCAGCAATGCCGCGCCGTTCCGCGAAAACGACGCCCTGGCCCGGCGCATCCTGAACCTGCTGGCCGGAGGGAACGCGGGCCGGGGCAGCCACGGGCACCTCAGCAACGGGCACCTCAGCAACGAACACGCGGTGCCGCAGGCCGCCGCCCGCGGAAAGGAGCGGGCATGACCCCCTCACCACTTCAGGCGCAGCCCTTGGAGGTCCAGCCCGTGGAGTCCCAGTCGGTGGACCCCCGGCCCTTGGATCCCTCCGTGTTGACGGTCCTCAACCTTCCCATGAGCGATCCCAGGGTCCGCCCGCTCCTGGATGAACTCGCACTCGAATACGACACCCGCTACGGCAACCTCTTTGGCCGGGGAGCCGCCGCGGAGGAACTCGGCCGCTACCCGGCCAAGGAATTTGCCGCGCCGGGCGGGGCCCTCCTGATTGTGCGGGAGAACGGCGAATCCGTGGCGGGCGGCGCCTTCCGCCGGCACGGGCCGCGGACAGCCGAGTTCAAGCGGATCTGGACGCATTCGGCCCATCGCCGCCGGGGACTTGCCCGGCTTGTCCTCGCCGAGCTGGAGGCGCTGGCAGCCCGCCGCGGCTACCGGCAGGTCTACCTGACCACCGGCCCCCGCCAGCCGGAGGCGAAACACCTCTACCTGAACACCGGCTACGAAGCGCAGTTCGATCTCTCCGCCGATCCCGAAACCATCGGACCACTGGCCTTCACCAAGGACATCACCAACCCAACCCCCAACCCCAACCCCAACGCGGGGTCACATACGGCCCATCCGGGGCCCCGGGATGGGCGCTAAGTGACCCCGCGTTGCTTGGACGGGGCGTAGCCTGCCGCGGGCCGGGGACCGGTGCTTCGGGCTAGAGTTCCATATGGGGTTCACCCCCAGGACGAAGTTTTCAGGAGCCGCCACCAGACGGCGGAGAAGCACCCGGGAGTCATCAGTGCGGCATGGATCCAAGCCCACCATCCGCGACGTCGCGGAGGCGGCCGGGGTGTCCCTGACCACCGTCTCCTATGTGCTTTCCGGCCGCTCGGGCGGCACTACCCGGATCAGCCAGGCCACCCAGGACCGGGTGCACGCCGCCGTCAGTGAACTGGGCTACGTGGCCAACCGTGCCGCCCGCGGGATGCGGCGCGGCCGGACGGAGCTGGTGGCCGTGGCCGTCGCGGACCTCGAACAGCCGCGGGACAGGGCCCTCGCCACCCTGCTGGCCCGGATTCTGCCGGAGCACGGCTACCAGGCGGTCATCCTGCTGGGCGGGGGCTGGCGGCAGTTCATGCTCTCCGGCGGCGCCGACGGCGTGATCCGCACGGGCACGGCGGCGACGGGCGGCGACGCCGCGACCATGGCGGAGCTCGCCGGCCGCGGCGTGGCCCAGGTGCTCATTGCCGACGACGCCGGGGACGCGGGCCGTGCGGTTCACGGCGGATACGATGTGCTCCCCGCCGGAACGGACAGTCCGGAGGTCCTGGCCGGGCGCGCCGTCACGGTTCTGCTCGGCCGGCTCCGGAGCTAGGTCCCCGTCTAGGCGTCCTGCGTTGCGGTTGCCGGCGCGGCGGCCTCCGGTGCTTTGTCCTGCGTTGCGGAATCCCGGAGGGGGCGCCGGGCCAGCCACGCCGCCACGATCGCGCCGGAGACGTTGTGCCACAGGGAGAAAACGGCAGAGGGCAGGGCGGCCAGCGCGCCGAAGTGCGCCGTGGCGAGCGTGGCGGCCAGGCCGGAATTCTGCATCCCGACCTCAAAGGCGAGGGCCCTGCGCGCCTTGTCATCCAGGCGCCCCAGCTTGCCGGCCAGGTACCCCAGGCCCAGGCCGAAGCCGTTGTGCAGGACCACCGCGAGGAACACGATGCCGCCCGCGGCGACGATCTTGCTGGCACTGCCGGCCACCACGATCGCCACGATCAGTGAAATCACCGCGGCGGAGGCCCAGGGCAGTGCCGGCAGGACCCTGGCCACGAGTCTGCGGAGGAAGAGGCGGGCCAGCAGGCCGGCTATGACGGGCAGGAGGACGGTCTTGACGATGTCCTGGACCATGCCGCCGGCGTCGATGCTAAGGTACGAGCCAGCCAGGAACAGCACCAGCAGCGGCGTCACGATCGGGGCAATCAGGGTGGACACCGAAGCGACGGCCACGGACAGGGCGACATCGCCCTTGGCGAGGAACGCCATCACGTTGGAGGCAGTGCCCGACGGCGCGCAACCCACCAGGATCAGCCCCACCGCAAGCTCCGGCTGGAGGTGGAGGCCGACGGCGATCAGCCAGCCGGCACCCGGCATGATGACGTAGTGCGCCACGATACCCAGGGCCACCGCCCAGGGACGCTTGACCACGGAGGCGAAATCGGGCGGGGTCAGGGTCAGGCCCATGCAGAACATGATGATGCCCAGCAGGAAAGGCACACTGGGCGCAAGGGGTTTGAACGCCCCGGGGAACAGGAAGCCGGCGACTCCGGCCACTACAACGAGGATCGGGAAGACAGTCACCGCGATGCGGGCGATCTTGGCCTCGGCCGCGAGGGCTGGATTGGCCGGAACATCAGCGGCAGCGCTGGCGTCCCGGGCAGTATTCGGGGTTTTAGTTGCCTCAAGCATCCAAGCATGGTGCCACCGGCGTCCGCGGACTGGCCACTTCGTGACCACCTGACGGACAAATATGTCAGATTTTTAAGGCCCGAGGGCGAGGAAGGCTCAGGCGGTGAAGCGGCCCAGCATGGCGATGAACTCGTCCGCCTGTGCGAGGTTGCGGGCCATCTTGGCGCGCTGGTGTGCCGCCTGCGCCAGGATCTCCGCGAGGCGCGCGGCGGACGCCGGAGTGTCAGGGCCGCCGGCGAGCAGGGCCAGGATTTCGGCCATTTCCTCGAGGGAAAAGCCCAGCGGCTTCATCTGCTTGATCAGCATCAGGCGGTCGGCGTCGGCTTCGGAGTACACCCGGAAGCCGCCCTCGGTCCGGGACGTCGCGGGGAGGAGTCCGACGTCGTCGTAGTGCCGGATCGTCCGCAGGGACAGCCCGGTCCGTTCGGCGAGTTCGCCAATGTGCATAGTTGCTGTACTCCCGGTTGTCGCCGCCCCAAGACCCTCGCTCAGATCTTCGAGACAAACCCTACCATCACGTTAGGGTAGAGTCTGATGTGCGGGTGAGCCCATCACGGCGAGCTCCCTGCCTTGTCCGGCGCGACGCAGCGTCCCACTTCTTTGAAATCTGAAGGCGTCGTCGCGCCTTCTTGACCACGAACGGAGCCAGCAATGGCCGTCAAAACCGCCGGGAATGCTCCCGCCTTCACGCCCGAGCAGCTGCAGTCGGTCCGTGGCGCCCTGATGTCCCCGCGCCGGCTCAAGACCGAGGTCCTCGGCGGACTCGTCGTCGCCCTGGCCCTGATTCCTGAGGCGATCGCCTTCTCGATCATCGCCGGCGTGGATCCGCGGATCGGGCTCTTCGCGTCCTTCACGATGGCGGTGACCATCTCTTTCGTCGGCGGACGGCCCGCGATGATCTCGGCGGCCACCGGCGCCGTCGCCCTGGTGACAGCGCCGCTGGTGAAGTCCCACGGACTCGACTACCTCGTGGCCGCGGTGATCCTGGCCGGCGTGTTCCAGATCGTCCTGGGCCGCTCCGGCGTGGCCAAACTGATGCGCTTCATCCCGCGCTCGGTGATGGTGGGCTTCGTCAACGCCCTGGCCATCCTGATCTTCATGTCTCAGGTGCCCGAGCTGATGGGCGTCCCCTGGCTGGTCTACCCGCTCACGGCGCTGGGTCTGCTGATCGTCTTCGGCCTGCCCAGGCTCACCAAGGCGGTCCCCGCCCCGCTCGTGGCCATCCTGGTCCTGACGCTCATCACGGTGACGGCCGCCGTCGCCGTTCCCACGGTGGGGGACAAGGGGAAGCTGCCCGAATCGCTGCCGTCCCTGTTCATTCCGAATGTGCCGTTCAGCCTGGATACTCTGCAGGTCATCTTCCCCTACGCCCTGGCCATGGCCTTCGTGGGGCTGCTCGAATCGCTCATGACGGCCAAACTCGTTGACGACATCACGGATACCCGTTCCCCGAAGACCCGCGAGGCCTGGGGCCAGGGCGTGGCGAACATCGTCACCGGCTGCTTCGGCGGGATGGGCGGCTGCGCCATGATCGGCCAGACCATGATCAACGTCAAAGCCTCCGGAGCCCGCACCCGGATCTCCACGTTCCTGGCCGGCGTCTTCCTGCTCATCCTCGTGGTGGCGCTCGGCGGCGTGGTTTCGCTGATCCCGATGGCCGCCCTCGTGGCCGTCATGATCTTCGTGTCCGTTGCCACTTTCGACTGGCACAGCATCCGGCCCTCCACTCTCAAAGCGCTGCCCAAGAGCGAGACCCTCGTGATGGTGGCCACGGTGGTTGTCACCGTCGCCACGCACAACCTGGCGATCGGCGTCGGCGTCGGCGTGCTCGTCGCCATGGTCCTGTTCGCCCGGCGCGTGGCCCACTTCGTCACCGTGGAGCGTTCAGTGACCGAGGACGACGGCGGCCCGCGCGCCACGTATCGGGTGGACGGGGAGCTGTTCTTCGCCTCCTCGAATGACCTCTACACCCAGTTCGAGTACGCCCTGGATCCGGAGCATGTGGTCATCGACATGCGCGACTCCCACCTGTGGGACGCCTCCACGATCGCAGCGCTGGATGCCGTCACCGAGAAGTACCGCCAGCACGGCAAGAGCGTCGACGTTGTCGGCCTGAACGACGCCAGCGTCCTGATGCGCGAACGGCTCGCAGGGAAGCTCGACGCCGGGCACTAGCCTGAGCGCTCCCGGGTCCCCGGCGCAGCGGGTTCCCCGCCTTTGGAGGTTCACGCCGGCGTGTTGCGCCGAACCGCCGGGGACTGCCGGCGTCGTGCCGTCAATAGTGGGGAGGCTCCGCGGCGGAGGGCGACGGCGGCCGGGTCAACCTGCCGGCGCCGGTGCGGTGGTGTTGCGGACCGCCAGGTGCGGTGTCCTGACCAGGTGCGCCGGCGCGTCGGCCCCGGCCAGCCGGTCGACCGCCCTGTCCACGGCCGCAGTGGCAAGAAGGGGCGCGTCCTGGCTGACCGACGTCAGCTGCACGTAGCTCAGCCGGGCAAACTGGCTGTCGTCGTAACCGACCACTGACACGTCCGACGGCACGCGCAGCCCCGCGGTGCGAAGGCCTTCGATCACGCCGAGGGCGGTCCTGTCGTTGAAGGCGACGACGGCGGACGGGGTGTGGTCCCGGAGGAGCACGCCGGCCCGGAGTCCGTCCTCTTCGGTGGGGCCGCCCGGAATCACCACAGGCTCCAGCCCCCGGCGGAGCATTTCGGTGCGAAAGGCGTCCCGGCGCTGGGCGGCCGAGACTGCCTCCCCGCCGTCGACGTGGACAATGCTTTGGTGCCCCAAGGCGGCGAGGTGTTCAATGGCCAGCCGGATGCCGGCGTGGTCGTCGCTGCTGACGGAGTCCACGTGGTCGCCGACGTCGTCCCGCAGGAGGCTCACGACCGGCGCCCGGCGCGCAAACCCGGCGAGCTCCTCGCTGCCCAGCGTCGGGGAGATGAGGATCAGCGCCTCGCAGCCCATATCCAGAAGTGCCTCCGCCGCGCGAGTTTCCGGCCTGCCGCTGGCGACCGCGCTCAAGGCGATTTCGTAGCCCCGTTCGGCGGCGCCCGCGTAGGCGGCGTCGACGATCTCGGCGTGGAACGGCTCTGACGTGAAGAAGCTCAACCCGAGAAGCCTGGTCCGCGCGCTGCGCAACAGCCGGGCCCGGCTGTCCGGCCGGTAGCCGAGTTCCCGGGCCGCCTCGAGCACCTTCTTGCGGGTGGACTCGGCGGCGCCCGGGGCGCCGCGCATCACGATGGACACCAGTGCGCGTGAGACGCCGGCGGCTTCGGCGACGTCCATGAGCGTGGGGCGGCGCTGCTGTTCGGTCATTCTTGCTCCTTGGCTTTTCAACCAGTCTATAGAACGTTCTAGACAATCGCCGGCAGTAGGTGCATCATGGAGCTACTAGAACGATCTATAACCCAGGCTAGGAGTTTTTAATGAGCTATCTGCAGCACCCGGTCAGCGACGACCGGCCCGTCCGCGTCGGACTCATCGGCGCCGGTTGGATTGGCAAGTTCCACGCCGAGTCCGTGGCGCACCGGATTCCGGGTGCCCGTCTGGAGGCCATTGCCGATCCCGCGCTCCCCGCGGTCGAAGCCCTCGCTGGCCGGCTGGGAGTGCGCAAAATCAGCACAGACCCGGCAGACCTGATGAATGATCCGGACATTGACGCGGTCCTCGTTGCCGCGCCGGCCCGGTTCCATTCGGACCTGATTGCTGCTGCGGCCGGGGCCGGGAAGGACGTGTTCTGCGAGAAGCCGGGCGGCCGGACTATTGAGGAGTTGGACGGTGCCATTGATGCAGCCGACGCTGCCGGCGTCATTGTTCAGTTCGGCTTCAACCGGCGCTATGCAAACGACTTCGCCGCCGCGCGGAAGCTGATTGACGACGGCGCCGTGGGGGTCCCCCAGTTGCTCCGGTCCCTGACGCGGGATCCGGGCACCGCGGCAGGCCTTGCCGCCCCCGAGCGGATTGCGCCGGGAACCATCTTCCTGGAAACCCTGATCCACGATTTCGACACCCTGAACTGGATGAACCCGGGCGCCGTTCCGGTCCGGGTCCACGCGGTCGCCGACGCGCTGGTCGCCCCTGAGCGGAAAGCCGGCGGACTGCTGGACACGGCGGTCGTGACGGTGACGTACAGCAACGGTGCCATCGCGGTGGCCGAGGCCAATTTCAACGCCCTGTACGGCTACGACGTGCGCGGCGAAGTCTTTGGCTCGGCGGGCATGGTTACTGCGGGCGGGCCCCAGGCGTCCAGCGCGACGAGCTACACCGCGGCCGGCATCGCCTCCTCCACCGTGCGGCTGAACGTGGACCTCTTCCATGACGCCTACACCGCGGAACTGGCCCACTTCGTCGACGCCGTCAAAGCACGCCGCGGGAACCAGCCGGCCCCCGCAACCCCGGGCCCCGGCGGGACCGACGCCCGCAACGCCCTGGCCGTGGCACTCGCGGCGATCCGTTCGAACGAGACCGGGCTTCCCGTGGAGGTTTCCTCGATCGCCGAACTGCGGGCCGCCGAGACCGCACTCCACGCCGTAGGGCAGGGAGAATGAGTTTCCGCCTGGCCGTTTGCGCCGAGATGGTCTATGGCGAGCTGGAGCTCATCGAGAGGGTGCGGCGGATCCACAGCCAGGGCTTCGAGGTGGAACTCTGGGATACGCGAGGGCGGGACATTTCCGCCCTCGCGGCCACGGGTGCCCGCTTCTCCTCGATGAGCGGTTACTTCGGCGGCAGCCTGATCGACCCCGAAAGCGCCGACGAGGTGGTGGCTTCGGCCGAAAAACTGATTCCCACCGCGCTGGAACTCGGCGTCGAGCGGATGGTGGTCCACCCGGCCGAGCTCGGGGAAGGCGGTCGCGCCGTCCGGCCCACGTACCGGTCCACGGGCCAAATGTGGCTGACCGGCCTGCGGACACTCGAACGCCTGGCCGTGCTGGGCGAGACGCACGGCGTCACGTTTGCCCTCGAGAACCTCAATACCGTCCTGGACCACCCAGGCATCCCGCTGGCCCGGGCCAAGGACACGCTGACCCTGGTCTCGGCGGTCGACCATCCGCACGTGAAGATGATGCTGGATCTCTACCATGCCCAGATCGGGGAAGGGAACCTGATCGAATTGGTCCGGGCCGCGCTGCCCTGGACGGGGGAGATCCAGGTGGCAGACGTTCCCGGCCGGTTCGAACCCGGCACCGGGGAGATCAACTACCGTGCTGTTGCGGCGGCTCTGCGGCAAGCCGGCTACACCGGTGTCATTGGTCTTGAAGCCGGTGCCGCCGGCGGGCAGGGACTGGCCGCGGGTGATGCCGCGCTGGTCGCGTTCCGGGCGGCATTCGAAGGCTGATCGCGGCGCCGGGGCTCCCGTCGTGCCGGAGTTTCCCCACTTTTGAGGGCTGCGGCCCCGCGTGTCGGGACGAACGGCCGGTGATTTCCGGCGTCGCTGCTTCAAAAGTGGGGAGATCGCGCAGCGACAGGCTGCGTCCCCCTACCCCTGCGTGAGGCGGTACCGCTCAATCTGCTTGAGCCGCCGCAGGAGGCTGTCGCGCCGGGGGTGCGGGACGGCGTCGGCCGGTTCGGCGGTGAGGTCGATGTGCTCGGTGCCGTACTGCCACAGCAGCAGGTCATCGAGCAGCCGGTCCGGACCGGGGGAGTAGCGGTGGTCCAGGGCTTTACGCACCTCCGTGATCCGGTTGGCGCTGAGGAGCCCGGCGAGCTGCATGGTCTGGTTGAGCCCGTGGGCTGCCATCAGTTCCGCGGCCCAGCCCCAGTCGTCGTCGACCTTCCGGTCCACGTGCGGCAACAGGGTCCGCCAGACGTCGCGGATCCGGTTGGGCGTCAGCGGCGCGGCACCCTCCCCCTCCACGTCCCAGTAACTGCGGACCTCCTCGTAACGCTCGTGCAGGTCCGAGAACGCGCTTTCCACGGTCTCCAGCATGGCCGCCGTGGCAGTGAACTGGCGGTCGAAGTGCGGCGTCCAGGCCCGGGGATCCTCGGCCTTGAAGCGGATGTCGTGCTCAATCTCGCTCCACGCGTGGGCGAACACCGTGCGGATCTGGCACTCGAAGAAGTAGCTGCCGTTCGGCGGGACGTCCGGGTTGAAGACCTGCTGGTAGTCCTTGACGGCCTCGTTCTGGATGGTCCGCAGGATCAGGTGCCGGCTGGAGTAGCCGTACGTCCCGGACTCGATCGAGCCGATGTCCTTTTCACGGTCACCGCGGCAGTCAAAGAGCTGGCGCTGGCGCTTGATCAGGTTGGCCACCACGGCGTTTTCGGCCGGCAGCTTGGTGATCACGCGGATGCCCACCATGTCGTTCAGGGTCCGGAACGGGTCCGGGAACTTCAGCACGGGCGGCCCGCCCGGCTCCAGCGGTTCTTCGGTACGCGAGATCTTCTCGCGGAAGGACTCCACGGTCTTGGTGCGGCCGGTCACGAACAGCGGCGTCACCTCGGTGTCCTTGAGCATGGTCCGCAGATTCAGCAGGACCTCCCGGGTGACCAGTTTCAGGGCAGGCCGGACCCGCTCGTACAGTTCCACGTTCTCCTGCACGGAATCGCGCAGGCCCACGTCCAAACGATCCCAGTTGCTCGCCATGCGTCCAGCTTACGGCGCACCCCCGACACCGCACCGCAGGCACTCCCGACACCGCACCGCAGGCATCCCGCGTGCGTCCGGCAGGCCCGCGCCACCGGCCGGCGTGCAAGGCCTGTCCTGCGCGGCGCCGCGCGGAGCCCACTGTAGGCTCAGGACATGGCTGATATGCGGCGCCGCGATGTGATCGCTGCCGCAGCGACGGTGACCCTGGGGGCTGTCACCGCCGCCTGTTCACCGGGCCCCAAGGAGGACGCTGTGAAGAGGCACAAATACCAGTATGGCGAGGACGCCAGCCAGTGGGGCGAGCTTTTCCTCCCGGAGGTGGCTGCGCCCAAAGGTGTGGTGGTGGTGATCCATGGCGGTTACTGGCGTTCGCAGTACGGCGCGGAACTCGGGGAGCCCCTGGCCAAGGACCTCGCCGCGCACGGCATGGCGGCCTGGAACCTGGAGTACCGGCGGGCCGGCAACGGCGGGGGCTGGCCCAACACCTTTGCCGACGTCCTGGCCGGAATCGACAAGCTCGGCGAGCTCGCCGGAGAACACGGACTCGGGCTCGAGCGGGTGGTTGCACTGGGCCACTCGGCCGGCGGCCACCTAGCGGTCTGGGCGGCGGGGCGCAGCAGGCTCGCCGGACTCGGCGCCCCCGACGCGGACCGTCAGTTGACCCGCCGTGCCGACGACGGCGCGGTGCAGCTGACCGGCGTCGTCAGCCAGTCGGGGCTACTGAACCTTGCGGCCGCCGAGCGGCTCAACCTCAGCAACGGCGCCGTCAGCAACTTCCTGGGCGGCTCGTCGGAGAAATATCCCAAACGGCACAAGTATGCGGACCCGATGAGCGCGGTACCCCTGAGCGTGCCCGTCTACGCGGTCCACGGCACGGAGGATGACACCGTGCCGGTCAGCGAGTCCGAAACCTACGCCGCGGCGGCCAAGGCAGCCGGCGCCCCCGTCCAGTTGCTGAAAGTCCCGGGCGACCACTTTGCGCTCATTGATCCGAAGGCGCCCGCATACCGGAAATGCCGCGAACTCGTGCAGCAACTGCTGGCCTGACGCGGCCAGTCCGGCATCCCGGACCGCCCGCCCGCGGCCGCCCGTTCCAACGGGCTCCGGGGGTCCCGACGCCATCCCCGGCCCGCGAAAGCGAATAGACTGATCCAAGGTGCGCCGGGAAGTCTGGTCGGCATAGTTTCGTCGACCCCGTTTTGAGGACCCCATGAGCGCCTTGCCCCCTTCCCCCACACCCCCAGCACCCCCTCGCCTCAGCGTTTTCGGCCGCGGCAGTTACGCCGAGGCCCTGCGGATCGGCGAAATCCTCCGCAAGGAAACCGTCGGCGGGGCCCTGCTGGTCGCCGCAGCACTGGTGGCGCTCATCTGGGCCAACTCCCCGGCGTCGGATAGCTACTTCGCGCTGCGCGACTTCACCATCGGCTACGAGCCCTGGCACCTGGACCTGACGCTGGGGGCGTGGGCCGCCGACGGCCTGCTGGCCATCTTCTTCTTCCTGGTCGGGCTTGAACTCAAGCGCGAGTTTGTCGCGGGCGACCTGCGCCAGCCGAGCAAATCCGTGGTTCCGGTGGCCGCCGCCGTGGGCGGCGTGGCCGTTCCCGCGCTAATCTACGCGGCCGTCAACGCCTCCGGTGGCGAGACCCTGCGCGGCTGGGCGATCCCCACCGCCACCGACATCGCCTTCGCCGTCGCCGTGCTGGCGATCATCGGTTCCCACCTTCCCAGCGCGCTGCGCATCTTCCTGCTGACCCTGGCCGTGGTGGATGACCTCCTGGCCATCACCATCATCGCGATCTTCTACACGAGCGAGCTCCATCCCATGCCGCTCCTGCTGGCACTGCTGCCGCTGGGACTGTATACGTTCCTGGTGCAGAAATACCGCCGGTTCTTCGGCACGCACGGGATCGCCGCGTGGGTGATCCTGCTGCCGCTCGGCGCCGCCACGTGGGCGCTCGTGCACGCGTCCGGCATCCACGCCACGGTGGCCGGCGTCCTGCTCGGCTTTGCGGTTCCCGTCATCCGCTCGCGGGCCAGCGGAGGCCCTGAAGCCGGGCCGGGCCTGGCGGAGATCTTCGAACACCGGTTCCGCCCCATCTCGGCCGGAATCGCCGTCCCGGTCTTCGCGTTTTTCTCCGCCGGGGTGGCCGTCGGTGGCCTGCAGGGCCTCGGCACCGCCCTGACGGACCCCGTGGCCGTGGGCATCATCCTGGCCCTGGTCCTCGGTAAGCCCGCCGGGATCCTCGGCATCACCTGGCTCATCACCAAGGCCACGCGGGCCCGGCTGGACGGCTCCTTCAAATGGATCGACGTCTTCGGCCTGTCGATCCTGGCCGGCATCGGCTTCACGGTGTCGCTGCTGGTGGCCGAACTGAGCTTCGGCCAGGGCACCGTCCATGACGACCACGCCAAGGTGGGCATCCTCGCGGCCTCGCTGCTCGCCGCGCTGCTCGCGACGACGGTGCTCCGGGCCCGCAACACGCACTACCGCCGGGCGGAGGAAGAGGAAAAGATCGACTCGGACCACGACGGCATCCCGGACGTCTACCAGCAAGGCCAGCCAGGCCCGCCAGCAGGCTAGGTCGACAGGCCCGTTAGAGGGACTAGATTTATGGATGGGGCCGGGAGCGCGGGCCGGAGCATGATTGATACCCCAAGGGGTATCATAATTTAGCTGGAATATGCGCCGGGCCGTCCGGCGCCCTCGAAAGGAACAGGCATGAAGAGCATCTCCGTCAAGGACCTGGCCGCCCTGGGCGACGCCACCGAAATCGTCGATGTCCGCGAGGACGACGAATACGCGGCGGTCCGCGTCCCCGGCGCCAGGAGCATTCCGCTCTCACGGTTTGTGCAGTCCCTTGCCGAGGTTCCGGCCAGCGGCACGGTCTACGTCATGTGCGCCGCGGGCGGCCGCAGCGCCCAGGCCACCACCTACCTGGAAGACCAGGGATACGACGCCGTCAACGTCACCGGCGGGATCATGCAGTGGCAGGACGAGGGACACCCCGTCAACCGGGGCTGACACTACCGGGCGGAGCTTACGGAGGGACCATGGAAGTCATCGTCATCGAGACCCCGCAACTCGGGGACCGCAGCTACCTGGTCCACGACGGCTCGGTGGCGCTGGCGATCGACCCGCAGCGGGACACGGACCGGATCGAGGCCGCCGCCCGTGATGCCGGGGTCGCCATCACGCACGTGGCCGAAACCCACCTGCACAATGACTACATCACCGGCGGCCTGATCCTGGCCCGCGCCCACCGCGCCAGCTATCTCGTCAATGCCGCCGATCCCGTGGCGTTCGAGCGCACCCCCGTGACCGACGGCCAGACGGTCCGGGTGGGCGCGCTCACCGTCAAGGTGGTCGCCACTCCGGGGCACACCCACACCCACATGTCGTACATCGTGGACGACGGCGAGAAGCAGGCCGTCTTCTCCGGCGGCAGCCTGCTCTATGGTTCGGTGGGCCGCACCGACCTCGTTGCCGATGCGGACACGGTCGGCCTGACCCACGATCAGTACACCTCGGTCCGGCGCCTCGTCGCTGAGGCGGGGCGCGACGCCGCACTGTTCCCGACGCACGGGTTCGGATCGTTCTGCTCTTCTGGACCGGCCAGCGGTGCCCGGTCCTCCACGATCGGCGAGCAGCTCGCCGCCAACCATGCCCTGACGGACCCGGACGAGGACCACTTCGTCCGCCAGCTCATCGCCAACCTCACGGACCACCCCTCCTACTACGCCCACATGAGTCCGGCCAACGTCCGGGGGCCGGCCCCGGCGGACCTGTCCGTCCCCGAATCGCTCGACGCCGCCGAGCTCACCCGGCGGCTGGATGACGGCGAGTGGGTGGTGGACCTGCGGCGGCGCGTGGCTTTCGCCAACAGCCACCTTAAGGGCAGCGTCAGCTTTGAGTACGGTTCCGGCTCCAGTTTCACCACCTACCTGGGCTGGGTGCTGCCGTGGGGTGAACCGCTGACCCTCGTAGGCTCGCGGGAGGACATTGAGAAAGCCATCCGTGATCTCTCCCGGATCGGCATCGAATCCCCGGACGCGGCCGTCGGAACCGAGCCCAACGCGCTGGCCCCGCAGGCCGTCCTCGCCTCGTATCCCCGCGTGGACTGGGACGGCGTGCTGGCCGGCCGGGCCGCCGGGGACACCGTCCTGGACGTGCGCCGGGCCGACGAATTCGCCGCGTCACGGGTGGCGGGCGCGGTCAACGTGCCGCTGCACGAACTGCTGCTGCGCCTTGATGACGTTCCTGCCGGGAAACTGTGGGTGCACTGCACGTCCGGCTACCGCGCCGGGGTGGCCGCCAGCCTCCTGCAGCGCGCGGGCCGGGACGTGGTCCACATCGACGCGAGGTTCGACGACGCCGGGCCCGCCGGGATCGCACTGGACGCGACCGCGGCCTGACGGCTCCCTGGGATCTGGCCGGACCTGCTGATGCTGGCGGACCTGCTGATGCTGGCGGACCTGCTGATGCTGGCGGACCTGCTGATGCTGGCGGACCTGCTCAAGCGGCCGGTCACCGCGGCCCGCTGCTACCCCTGGCTCCCCGCGGCCGGCGACGTCACGTGCTGGCTCGGCCGGGCAACACACGGCACCGGACCGGATTCTCTGGCAGAGTATGACCATGCTCACAGTAATTGGCGAGGGGCTGGTTGATGTCGTCCAGCGTTCCTCCGGCGTCCAGGCCCATGTCGGCGGCAGTCCCCTCAACGTGGCGGTGGGGCTGGCCCGGCTGGACCACCCGGTCCAGTTCATCGGCCGCTACGGTCGAGATGCCTACGGCGAGGCCCTGGCCGCACACCTGAAGTCGAGCTCCGTGCTGCTCCCCGTCGGGCCCGACGCGCTGCCCACCAGCGTGGCCGCCGCGCTGATCGACGACGCCGGGGCCGCCACCTACACGTTCGACCTCGCCTGGGAGCTTCCCGGGGTTGCGGCGCGCCTGCCGTTCCTGCTGCAGGGGACCACGCTGCTGCACACCGGTTCCATCGCCACCATGCTGGCGCCCGGCGCCGCCGAGGTGCTTGCCGCCGTCGAGCACGCCCACCCGTCGGCCACCATCAGCTTTGACCCCAATTGCCGTCCCAGCATCATCCCCGACGTGGATTACGCCCGCGGACAGGCGGAAAAGTTTGTGGCCCTCGCCGACGTCGTGAAGGCCTCCGACGAGGACCTCGAATGGCTGTACCCGGGTGCCGATCCGCTGGACTCGGCCCGCCGGTGGCTGGGGCTGGGCGGCTCGGAAGGGCCGGCCATGGTGGTGGTGACGCGCGGCGGCCAGGGCCCCTGGGGCATCAACGCCGCGGGTGTTGCGCAGTTCGCCGCGCCGGAGGTTAAGGTCGCGGATACCGTCGGGGCGGGGGATTCGTTCATGGCGGCGCTGTTGTCCGGGGTGGTGGACCTGGGCCTCGACGGCGCGCAAAACCGCAAGGCCCTGCGCGAACTCTCTGCCGAAAGCCTCCGCGACCTGCTCGCCCATGCTGCCCGCGCCGCCGCCGTCACCGTGTCCCGCGCCGGCGCCAACCCGCCGACGCGCGCCGAGCTGGCCCGCGTGGAGGTTGGTAGCGTGGGGACCGGCACAGCACACCCGGCAGTGCGCGAACAGACAGTTCAGGAACAGGCTGTGCGGGAACAGGCAGTACAAGAACAGTAGGAAGTCCACGACCAGCAGGCAGTACAGGAAAGGCAGCCATGACAGCCCACGATCCTTACGCACCTCTGCCCGACGTCCCCGCTTTCGACGTCAGCAGCGAGTCCTTTGACGACGGCGGCACCATTCCACCGGCGCAGCGCAGCGGCGTCATGGGTGCCGGAGGCAGGGACGAATCCCCGCAGCTGAGCTGGAGCGGCGCCCCGGCCGGTACAAAGAGCTTCGCCGTGACCGTCTTCGACCCCGATGCCCCTACAGCCAGCGGCTTCTGGCACTGGGCCGTGCTCAACATCCCGGCCAATGTCACGTCACTGCCCGCCGGCGCCGGGTCCCGCGACGGCGCTGCTCTTCCCCCCGGGGCCTTTCAGCTGAAGAACGACGCCGGATTCGCCGGCTATGTGGGTGCCGCTCCGCCCAAGGGGCACGGCCCGCACCGCTACCTGATCGTGGTGCACGCCGTGGACGTCGACAAGCTCGACGTCGGCAAGCACGGCAGCCCGGCCAGCCTCGGCTTTGCACTCTTCAGCCACACGCTGGGTCGGGGCCGGCTGACCGGGCACTACGAACAGCGCTAGCCCGCCGTAGACTTCACGGCCTCCTGCCGTCGACTTCGTGGGCGAGTCGCGTTTTCGCGGGGGCGGTACGGCGAGACCGGGCACTCTCCGGCGACCCCGACAGTCCCGGCAGTCCCGGCGGCCAACGTAGACTGGCAGTATGCGGCTCGTAGCAAGCGACATCGACGGAACGATCCTCGGCCATGACGGCAAAATCAGTGACCGGACCGTCCGCGCGTTCCACGCCTGCCGCGACGCCGGGGTGGAACTGGTCTTCGTCACCGGACGCCCGCCGCGCTGGCTCCACCCCCTACAGGACCAGCTCGGGCATGCCGGCACCGTCATCTGCTCCAACGGCGCCGTGGTCTGGGACCTCGAGGCGGACCGCATGCTCTCGGCACGCGCGTTGGACTTGGACGCCGTGTTTGAGGCCCGTCGCATCATCCGGCAGCTTCGCCCTGGCGCCCTGTTTGCCGCCGAAACCCTCACCGGCTTCCATCTGGAACCGGGGTTCCTCGACGACGGCGCCAGCCGGCTGCTCGCCGAGTTCACGCCGGCCCCGCTGCACACCACCCTCACGGCCGACGACGCCGTGGTGAAGTTCCTGGCGATCGTCCGGGAGGGCACGGCGGACGATTTCCTGGCCGAAGTGACCCCCGCCGTCGCCCATCTGGCCGCCGCGACGCACTCGGCGCCGAACATGGCCCTGCTCGAACTGTCCCTTCCCGGCGTCAACAAGGCCGTGACCCTCGCCGAATACGCGGCCTCCCTCGGCATCGGCGCCGCGGACGTGGTGGCCTTCGGAGACATGCCCAATGACATCGAGATGCTCCGCTGGGCCGGCGACGGCTACGCGATGGCCAGCGGCCACCCGGAGGCGATCCGCGCCGCCGGCCAGCAGGCACCGCAGTTCGACGACGACGGCGTGGCCCAGATCCTCGAGGCCAAGCTCGCCGCATTGGGCGTGCGGCTGCACTGAGATCCATCCCTGCGAAAGACTCCCCGCCGCGGCCGGACACCGGATTCCCAGCGGGCGGTCAACTGGCGTTCACCTTGGCCTTCTAGGCTGAAGGCTCGCGACAGAGCGTTTGACCGATAGTGGGGACATCATGGCCAAGTACCGCATCAACAAAACGGACGAACAACCCCTGCACCCCGTGGAGCCGGACCGGCACTGGCGGCAGCTGCGCCGGGGCGACCGCGTCAGCGTTAGGCTCGCCCCGGGCTTCGAGACCGGCGGCCTCGTGGACGCAGTGACGGCGGACCACAGCGTTGTCTGGGTGGACCTCGACGGCGGCCGCGGCCGCACGCTGCTGCACTGCTCCGACGGCGTCGAAATCCGCCCGCACGACTCCTGACACCCGCTCCCGCCCGGCCGGCGGCCCGCGCGGCCCGCGCCGCCCGCCTCCGGCCGATCGCCGCGCACAACTGCTGCCCCGGCCGGCGGCCCCGCGCCGTCCCCGACTGACGCCCCGAGACGGCCCCGCGCCGGTGGGTCAAGGCGGGGGTACGCTTCAGGTGTGACCAACCAGCACCCGTACTTCGCCCCTCGCGGATTCTCTGACCGCAGCCCTGACGGGAACAGTGACGGCGGTCCGGAAAGCGGCCCCGGCCGGACCCCGGGGAACCCCGGGATACCCCTGGCGATGGCCCACCGGGGCTTCTCGCTGGACGGGCTGGAGAACTCGATGGCCGCGTTCCGCGCCGCCGTCGACCTCGGGTTCCGGCACCTGGAGACGGACGTCCACACGACCGCAGACGGCGTGCTGGTGCTCTTTCACGACAAAACCCTGGACCGGATCACAGCGGAACAGGGCCGGATCGCGGACCTTCCGGCCGCCGCCGTCGCCCGGGCCAGGATCGGCGGCACCGAGCCGATCCCGCGGTTCGAGGAGCTCGTCGCGGCCTTCCCGGACGTCCGGCTCAACATCGACGTCAAGGACTGGAATTCCGTGGCCACCCTGGCCTCGGCGATCGAACGCCACGGGCTGCATGACCGCGTGCTGGTGGCCAGCTTCTCGGACCGGCGGCGGCGCGCAGTGCTGAAACGGTTGAGCCGGCCCGCCGCGAGCTCGGCCGGCACCGTATCCAACGCCGTGTTCGTCCTGCTGGGCCCGGTGCTGCCGGTGCCGCTGATGACCTTCGTGGCGCGCCGGACGCTGCAGGGGGTCCACGCCCTGCAGGTCCCCGTCCGCTACGGCGCCGTGACCGTGGTGACGTCCGGTTTCATCCGGAGGGCGCACCGGCACGGGCTGCAGGTGCACGTCTGGACCGTCAACGAGCCCGCGGAAATGCACCGGCTGCTGGACCTGGGCGTCGACGGGATCGTCACGGACCGTGCTGACCTGCTCAAGGCGGTCCTCAGGGAGCGCGGCACCTGGACCTAGACGCCGCGTCGTGTCAGCAAGCCGGGGCGGCCGGACTGGCAGGATAGAGCCATGCGCATCCTTATCGCCCCGGACAAATTCAAGGGCTCCCTCACCGCCGCCGAAGCCGCCTCCGCCATTGCCGAAGGCGCCCTGCGCGTCTACCCCGACGCCGAAGCCATCCAGTTTCCGGTGGCCGACGGCGGCGAAGGGACCCTCGAGGCGGCCGTCGCGGCCGGCTACGAGGAACGGCTCAACGCCGTCGTGGGCCCCATCCTGGCCCCGATCGGTGCCGCGTGGGCCATCCGCAAGGACGCCTTCGGCGGGGCCACCGCGGTGATCGAAACGGCGCAGGCCTCCGGGCTGGCGCACATGGAGCCCACACCGGCCAACGCCCTGCGCGCCCACAGTTACGGCTGCGGCCAGCTGATCGCCGCCGCGCTGGACGCCGGGGCCACGGAAATCGTCCTTGGCGTGGGCGGTTCGGCCATGAGCGACGGCGGCAGCGGCGCACTCCGGGCCCTCGGCCTCAAGCCTCTGGACGCCGCCGGCAACGTGGTGCCACTTGGCGGCGGGTCGCTCGCCGACGTCGCGTCCGTGGACATCAGCGGCCTGGATCCGCGGCTTTCCGCGGTGAAGTTCAGGATCGCCGTCGACGTGCAGAACCCGCTCTACGGCAGCGACGGCGCGGCGCACGTGTTCGGCCCGCAAAAAGGCGCCGACGCCGATGCGGTGGAGCTGCTCGATGCCGGCCTGCGCAACTGGGCCTCGGTCCTGCGCGAGTCCACGGGCCGGGACGTCAACGTCCCCGGCGCCGGGGCGGCCGGCGGCTTCCCGGCGTCGTTCCTGGCGTTCAGCACCGCCGCCCTGGAGGGCGGGTTCGAGCTGGTGGCCGGACTCACCGGACTTGCCGAGAAACTCGCGGTCGCCGATCTCGTTATCACCGGGGAGGGCTCCATGGACAGCCAGTCGCTGGCCGGGAAGGCGCCGATCGCCCTCGCCGACGCCGCCCACGCCCGCGGCATTCCGGTGATCGCGGTGGCCGGCCGGATCCTCGTCACCCCGGAGGACCTGGCCCGGCACGGAGTGGTGGCCGCGGCCCAGCTGCTGGATGTCGCCGCAAGCCCGGACGACGCCGTCGCCAACGCAGCCAAATACCTGACCTGGGTCACTAGCCAGGTCCTGGAAGGCGCCTGAGGCGCTTAGGACGCTTAGGGCACGCCGGGCCGGTGCCGGGGTGCCGTTCAGGCGCCGGTTTCGTAGTGCGGTTCGGCCACGGGTTTGGACTCGGGCGAGCCCTTCTCGCGCAGGTACACCGAGGCGCCCACCAGGACCGCCACCGCCAGGAATTCACTTTGCCAGTTCTGGAAGGACTCGAACCAGAACCGGCTCGTCGCCAGGTAGCCCAGCACCGTCACTGTCGGCTGTCCGTGCGCCTCCTGATCGCTGTTGTAGTCGTCCGCGCCGCCCACAGCGTGCAGGATGAAGGAGGCCAGGAACAGCAGGAAGAACATGATGGAGAGCGAGTGTTCGTAGAGCTTGAGCACCCAGCCGCCGCGCCGGACAGGCCACGGCGTGGACGCCTTGAGCTTCGCGTGCCGCGGGTCTTCATCCTGCGGGGCGGCCTGGCCCATGGGCTTGGACTCCGAGGACCCCTTCTGGAACAGGAAGACGGTCAGGATGACGTACATGCCCATCTGCAGGAATTCCGATTCCCAGTTCTCGAACGTTGCCTCCAGGAACGAGCCGGTGCCCAGGTACCCCAGGACGCTCACGGCCGGTTCGCCGTGGGCCAGCTGCTCCTCGCTGTAGGTGCTCGCCCCGCTCAGGATCATGCCGCCGAAAAACACAACAAAGAGGCCGATATTGGCCAGCAGCAGTCCGTGTTCCTTGACCCATTTACCCATGGTTCCTCCCGTGCCTGCGCCGCGCCGCTCCTGTGAAAGGCCCGTCATCGGGTGTCCTCCGCACGGCCCTTCCGGCGAAGCGCGGACGGAACCAGGACCAGCAGAAGCACGAGGACGGACAGCAGGCCGAGGCCGGCTATTACGCCGGCCGCCCGGCCGATCGTGACGTCGAAGATCAGGGACGTGGTGCCGACGCTCAGGAGCCCGACGCCGGTCAGGGAGAACTTCGTGATGGTGTCGGCGCTGGCCACCAGGGTGGCCTTCAGGCCCTGCCGGAACAGGCGGCGGTGCACGCTCACGGGCAACAGGATCGTGGCCGTGGTGAGGGCGGCGACAACCACATTGGCGAGGTAGAGGCTGATCTGGTACCCGTCCAGGCTCTGGAAGCGGGACTGGAAAGGAAGGGTCAGCAGGAAGCCGGCGAGAATCTGGACGCCGGTCTGCAGCACGCGCAGTTCCTGCAGCAGTTCCGCCCAGTTGCGGTCCATCCGCTCCGCGCCCGATTCGTCCCTGCCGTCATCCCGTGGTGCCACCGGCCCTGTCATGGGTGCTCCTCAGCATGAAGTCAACCGAACTAACCTGAACCAGCCGCAGCATGCGGCCCGCCCTCAACGTAGGCTTGAACGTTGCCAAAAAACAAGTCGGTACTAAGGTTGCTGACTATTTTGCGGCTATGGTTGAAATTGTTTACTTCACCGGGACGGTTTCGAAGGTCAGCTCAGCACGGGACCGAGGGGCCATCCCTGGACAACCGACACGCTGGGTAGGTGGACTATGAGTGATTCAAGCAAACAGCAGGACCAGCCTCGCGATCCCCGGGCCGGCTACCATGCGGGCCCGTTCCCGGAGCAGGTCCAGAAGCAGCCCGGCCTCACCGCGCCCATGGACCCCAAACCGGACCACGGCGAGGAAAGCTACCGCGGCAGCGGCGCGCTGAACGGCAAAGCGGCCCTCATTACCGGCGGGGACTCCGGAATCGGCAAGGCTGTGGCGATCGCCTTTGCCCGAGAGGGGGCCGACGTCGCGATTTCCTACCTGCCGGCGGAGGAAGCGGACGCGCAGGACACCGCCGCGTGGATCCGGAAGGCGGGCCAGAGGGCACTGCTGCTTCCCGGCGACGGCCGCAGCGAGGACTTCGCGGCGACGATCGTCAACGCTGCGGTGGCCGAGTTCGGCCGGCTTGACGTCCTGGTGCTGAACGCGGCGTATCAGAAGAACCGCGAGAGCTTCGAGTCGCTGCCGACGGAGGAGTTCGACCGGGTCTTCAAGACCAACCTCTATTCGCTGATCTGGACGGCCCGCGCGGCGGTGCCCCATCTCAAGGCCGGCGCCTCCATTATCACCACCGCCTCCATCCAGGCCTTCAAGCCGTCGCCGGAACTCATCGACTACGCCATGACCAAAGCCGCGCAGGTGGCCTTCACCAAGGCCTTGGCGCAGGAACTCGGACCGAAGGGAATCAGGGTCAACGCCGTGGCCCCGGGCCCCATCTGGACGCCGCTCATCCCGGCGACCGAGTGGCCGGACAAGCTCCCGTCCTTCGGCCAGGACACGCCCCTGCAGCGCGCGGGCCAGCCCGCAGAACTCGCGCCGGCGTATGTGCTGCTCGCCTCGGACCACGGCTCCTACATTTCCGGCGCGGTGCTTCCGGTGACCGGCGGCAAGGGCCTCTGACCGGCACACTTCGCACTTCCACATCCCAGCAACGCAGGAGGAACGGCATGACGCAGAACAACCAGCGGAGCCCCATCGAAGAAGCCGGCGGCTACGGGACTCCGACCGTCGAAAAGGAACTGCCGTTCGGCGATGAAAGAACGGTAGCCCAGCCCCGCGAGGAGGAGGCCTTCGACGCCGCCGGGCTGAACCAGGACAATCCCGACGGCGAGACGTATCCGGCTGGAGCGCCGGACCTGAGCCAGTTCGGCACAGAAGACCAGGAAAGTGCAGGAGAGCCGGGCGCAGGACGCTTCGGCGGAACGGAGGAACAGATGAGTTCAGAGAACGCCAGCACCGGAACCGGTTTCGAGGCAGAGAGCCGCGACGCCGAGGTGCCCTCGACCGACGCCGAGATGGACGCATCCAACACCGAGGAGCCCGACGCCGGCCGGCCGTTCTCCTCGGAGTCCGGCCAGGATGCGGCCGGACTGCCCGACGGTTCCGGCACGGACCTGCCGAACACGAAGTCCCCGGACGGCAGGGACAAGGAGCCGTTCGACGCCGGCTAAACCGCCGGCGGAACTCTCACGGGCAGGCCGCCGGACGCGGCGAAGGCCGGCGTCCTGCCACTTCACGGCCGGACGCCGGCCTTTCGGTTCGACGTTGGTTGAGAACGGCGGCCGGTTGGGTTGAACTGCGGCCGGACGGGGCTGCGTCTAGCGGCGTTTCTTCGGGGCGCGCTTCGCAGCAGCCCGGACAGCCGCCGTCACGGCCGCGAGCGGAGCCGGCTCTTCGGTTTCGGGCTCCGCCACCGTGCCGCGGGCCTTCGCGATCGCCTTCATGCCGTGGTAGATCACCAGGGCCGCGGCCGAGCCCAGCGCGATCCCGGTGAACTTCAGGTCACCGATGGTCCAGGTGTAGTCGGCGATTCCGACGATGAGGGCGACGGCGGCCGTGGTCAGGTTGATCGAGTTGGAGAAATTCACCTTGTTCTGGACCCAGATTTTCACGCCCAGCACGCCGATCATGCCGTACAGCATCGTGGCCGCGCCACCGAGGACGCCGGCGGGGACAGTGGCAATGAGCTCGCCGAACTTCGGCGAGAAGCTCAGCACCACTGCGAAGACGCCGGCCACCCAGTACGCCGCCGTGGAGTACACCTTGGTGGCGGCCATGACGCCGATGTTCTCGGCGTACGTGGTGGTCCCGGACCCGCCGCCAAGTCCGGCAAGCATGGTGGCGGCACCGTCGGCCAGCAGCGCCCGGCCGGACACGCCGTCGAGGTTCTGGCCGGTCATGGCCGACACGGACTTCACATGGCCGATGTTCTCCGCCACCAGCACCAGCACCACCGGTACGAAGAGGCCCACCACGCCGAGGTGGAACTCGGGGGTCTGGAAGTGCGGCAGGCCAACCCACGCGGCACCGTCCATTTTGGAGAAGTCCACCTCGCCCCGGATCATGGCAACAAGGTAGCCGGCCAGGACGCCCACCAGGATGCTCAGCCGTCCCAGCATGCCGCGGAACAGCACGCTGACCACGATGATGATGGCCAGCGTGATGAAGGCGGTCACCGGGGCCTTGTCGAAGTTTGCCTTCGCGGCGGGCGCCAGGTTCAGCCCGATCAAAGCCACGATTGCACCGGTCACGATCGGCGGCATGACCCGGTTGATCCAGCCGGCGCCGAACTTCTGCACCACGGCGCCGACGACGGCGAGGGTCGCGCCGGCCAGCACCACCCCGCCCAGCGCCCCGGGGATGCCGAACTGCTGCTGGGAGGCCATGATCGGTGCGATGAACGCGAAGCTGGAACCAAGGTAGCTCGGCACCCGGCCCTGCGTGATGACCAGGAACAGCAGGGTGCCGATGCCGGAGAAGAACAGCGTGGTGGCCGGCGGCATGCCCGTGATGATCGGGACCAGGAAGGTGGCGCCGAACATGGCCACCACGTGCTGCATCCCGATCCCGATGGTCAGCGGCCAGGTGAGCCGCTCATCCGGCCTGACGACCTCACCGGGACGGACGGACTTGCCGTTGCCGTGGAGCTTCCATTTGGTGCCGAGCATGCTCATGCCGGAGCCTTTCAGAGAAATGTGGGGCGGGGCGGGGAAGGAATCTTCCCGAGCAATTTTACCGCGCAGGCCGGGCACGCCCGGCGCCGGGACAGGTCCGGCAGTGGGGATGAGGAGTGGCCGTCGGCGCCCGTTGCGTTTTCCGGACGGCCGGGCCATACTCCGGGAATGCCGGTGGAAGGATTGTCGGGTGATGTCAGCGGACTTCGGCTCCCAGATTGACCGACTGGCCCGGGCGGGCCGCGACGAGCTCATCCGGCTCCGCCACTGGGTCCACCAGCATCCCGAGCTCTCCAACCGGGAGAATGCGACCGCCGCCCTGGTCGCTGAACACCTCCGCTGGATCGGTCTCGACGAGGTCCGTACGGGCATCGCCGGACACGGCGTCGTCGGAGTCCTTCGCGGTGGTTTGCCGGGGGAGAGGGTCGCGGCCCTGCGGGCGGACATGGATGCGCTCCCGGTGGCCGAGGCGTCGGGCGTGGAGTTTGCGTCGACGACCGTGGACGAGAGCTATCCCGGCGGGCCCTTCCCGGTCGCGCACGCGTGCGGCCATGACTGTCACACCGCGGTTGTCCTTGCAGCGGCAGGGGTGCTGGCGGACATGCGCGATCGGCTGCCCGGTACTGTACTGTTCATTTTCCAGCCCGCCGAGGAGGGGCCGCCGCTGGATGAGACCGGCGGAGCCCGCGCCATGCTCACGGCGGGAGCCCTGGCCGACCCCGAGCCGACCATGGTTTTCGGCATGCACGTCGGGCCGCTGCCCGCTGGGGTCGTCGGCTACCGTGCCGGAATCTCATATGCGGCATCTTGCGTCGTGCGGGTCACCGTCACGGGAAGGCAGGTGCACGGCTCCACCCCGTGGATGGGGATTGACCCGATGCCGGCGGCCGCAGGCATCGTCGGCGGAGTCGGCGAGCTCTACCGGCAGGTTCCCGCGCAGCACGCGACATCCGTCAGCATCGGCCACGTCCAGGACGTCGGCCGGTTCAACATCATCGGGCAGACCGTCAGCCTCTTCGGAACCATACGCTGCACCGTCGATGCCGACATGGGCGTGGTCCAGCAGGGGATGCGCCGGCTGGCCATCCACCAGGCGGAAGCCTTCGGCTGCACGGCCGACGTTGAGTTCCTGCAATCTGTTCCGGGAGTCATCAACCGGCCGGAGTGGATTGATGCAATCCTGCCCGCCCTCGGCAGGATTGTCGGCCCGGAGAGGATCGTCGAAGTGCCCGTGACGCTTGGCTATGACGACGTGTCGGAGTTCGTCAACGCCTACGGCGGCGCGTACCTCAGCTACGGGGCCCAGGACACCCGGATCGACGGTGATCAGCTGCGGCCCGTGGAGGGCGGCCGCGGGCTGTTCCCCAATCACAGCCCCGGGTTTTATGCGGACGACGACTGCCTGGTTGACGCAGTCCGGGTCCACGCGGGCCTCGCCGCCGGCCATCTCGCCGGAGAGATCACCGTTCGCTAAGAGGCCGCCGCTTGCTCCTGCCTGGCCTGATGGGTCTTTGCGCTTGGGACCACGCCGCCCGCTCCCGCTGTGGGCGACGTCACCCTGCGCGCCGGGAAGCAGGCGCCCCGGACCTCCGTTGCACCTAGGGACAGCAGAAATGCCCGCCGCCGGACGGTGAGCAGGCCCAGCGAAAGGGATGCGAATGACAATCGCCCATGAAGAAGCAGTAATCGACGCCGCAGCGGTGGACGCCATCTTTGCCGAGGCCCGCACGGCGAACGCCTTCACCGGCGACGTCACCGACGAGCAGGCCCGCGCCATCTACGAACTGACCAAGTTCGGACCCACCGCCTTCAACTCCCAGCCGCTGCGCGTCACCTATGTGCGCTCGGACGACGCCCGGGCCACGCTCGTAGACGCACTTTCCGCCGGAAACCGCGCCAAGACGGCATCCGCGCCACTCGTCGCCGTGCTGAGCTATGACACCGCCTGGCAGGACCAGTGGGACAACTTCCTCCCCGGCTACAACGCCCCCAAGGCCATGTACGACGCCGCTCCGGACCTGGCCGCCGCCACCGGCAACAACAACGCCCACCTGCAGGCCGGCTACTTCATCCTCGCCGTGCGCTCCCTCGGCCTCGCCGCCGGTCCCATGACGGGCGCGGATTTCGCCGCCATCGACGCCGCATTCTTCCCCGATGGAAGCCAGAAGAGCTTCCTGGTGGTCAACATCGGCCAGCCCGGGGCAGACGCCTGGGGCGCGGCCAAGCCGAAGTTCGCCTACGAGGACGTCGTCCGCACCGTCTAAGGGCATCCGTCGCCGTTCCGTGCCAAGTCAGGTGCCGCTGCCTCCGGCAGGGTCGTTCCGCGGAGGTGCCTCCGGCGGGGTGGTTCCGCGGAGGTGCCTCCGGCACCATGGGGGACAGGCCGGAGGCACACGGGCTGCGATTCTGCGGTTCAGCGCATGGCCCGCATCCAGGGCCACTTCCCATTTTAGTCCGCTCACGGGTCGCCGGCGCGGTGCATTCCCGCCCGCCCGGCCGGCCTGTCCCTGGACCGTTCACCGGTGGTTGGGCCCGCGGCGTGGCACACTTTTCCCATGCGGAACCTGATCGCCGTGGCCTTCGTGGAGCCGGTAACCGAGGGGCTCGAGTTTCCCCGTGATGACTGGCCGCTGCACATCACCCTGGTGAAGTTCGACGTCGCCGAACCCCGTCAGGAGGCCGGCGAACCAGCCGGCGTGCCGGCCGAAACCACTTCGGACGCTGCGGCAGCCGAGCCGGCGCCCGAACCCGCCGACGGATCAAGCGCAGCGCCCGGCCCGGGTGATCCCCTGGCCGGGAAGATCGCCGCGCTCATGGCGGAGCCTGTGGCCGCGGCCCTGGGCAGCCAGGTGATCGTGGGCGGCGAAGCGGGGTTCGGGCGGGCTGGGTCCATCCCGGTCAACCTGATTGAACCGAGCGAGCAGCTGCAATCCCTCCACAACGCGCTGGTCAGGATCGTGCAGGAGCTGCCCGGCAGGATTCCCACGCTCGCCTACACCCTCGAAGGGTTCCGGCCGCATGTCTCCCACCACGGCGACAAGCGGCTCCACCCGGGCGACGCCGTCGCGCTGGACCGGATTGCACTGGTGGACATGGCACCCGACGGCGGCCACGCCACGCGGCGGATCCTCAAGCTGTGGACCCAGCGCCCGGCATAAGCGCCGGGACGTTAACCGAACAGAGAACCCGGAACGAGGAACAGCGCGTCATATCGCGGGCGGCCGCGATGCATTCCAGCCGGTGGGTGCCATACTTGGGTCAACTTCAGTGACGAAGCTGCGCATAGCGGGCAAGATTACTGGCGGACCGGGGGGCCACTACATGATGCTTGACACCGCGACACTTCGGGTCGCTCTGGCGTTGGTCGACCTCACGCTGCTCATGCTGTTCTACTTCATCACCTACCGGCGCACCCGGTCCGCCTACAGCGGCTGGTGGTGCACGGCCCTGCTGCTGTTCCTCGCGGGAAACGCCGCATACTTGCTGGACGGGACGGTGCACCAGGTCTGGGCGAACCCGTCCGGCAACGTCCTGCTGGTCGCCGGCGCGGCCAGCATCTGGGCCGGTTCCCGGTCGCTGCGGGCCCCCTCACCCCGGCTCCTGTACCTCGCGGCCGGCCCCGCTGCCACCGCCGTCGTGTCATTTCTGGATCACCCGGCCACCAACATCTGGGCGGGAGGCCCGGTGTATCTGGCGTTCATGGCCGCGTTGATCGGGCTGGGTTCCCGCGAGCTGTTCCTGCTTGAGCGCGACTACTCGCGCGTGCACCGTCCCCTGGCCATGGGCGCCGGCATCCTGGCCGCCTTCTACGTGGGCCGCCTCGGCGCCTTTCTGACGGACGGGCCGGACGGGCCGGTCTTCACGTCCTTCTTCGGGTCGGCTCCCATGACCGTTTTCTCGACCATAACGCTCGTGGTCGCGTCCTTCACGATGGCCGAGCTGAGCTACGAGCAGCAGACCCGTGATCTCCGCGCCCGGGCCACCGTGGACGGCCTCACGGGCCTGCTCAACCGCTCGGCCTTCCTGGATCTCGCCGAGAACGAGCTGGGCCGCCTGCACCGGACCGGAACCACGGCATCGCTCATCCTCGCGGACCTGGACCATTTCAAGTCCATCAACGACGAGTTCGGCCACTCCGCCGGGGACGCCGCACTGCAGGCGTTTGCCCGGGCCTGCGTCAAGGCTGTCCGCTCCACCGACCTCGTGGGCCGCTACGGTGGCGAGGAATTCATCGTCCTGCTGCCGGGCGTCACGCCGGAACGGGCGCAGGAAATCGCGGCCGACATCAGCAGCCGGCTCCAGCAGTCCGGGTCCGACGTCATTCCCCGTTTGCCCACCGTGAGCTACGGCATCGCGGCCACCGATGACGCAGCGGGCGGCCTCGACGCAGTGGTGGCCTCGGCCGACGCGGCCCTCTACCAGGCAAAGACGCTTGGCAGGGACCGCGCCGTGTTGGCCGTCAGCGGGGGAAACTAGGAAATAACCCCGTCCACCAGCGCCTTCGCCTCGGCCTGGACCTGCTTGAGGTGCTCGGCACCCTTGAAGGACTCGGCGTAGATCTTGTAGACATCTTCCGTACCGGAGGGCCGTGCCGCGAACCACGCGTTTTCGGTGACCACCTTCAGGCCGCCGATCGCGGCGCCGTTGCCCGGCGCCTCGGTCAGCTTGGCGGTGATCGTTTCGCCGGCCAGTTCGGTCGCGGTGACGTCCGACGGCGAGAGCTTGCCCAGCGCCGCCTTCTGCTCACGAGTGGCGGCGGCATCGATCCGGGCATACACGGGGTCGCCGAACTGGTCCGTGAGGCCCTTGTACAGCTGTGAGGGCGACTTGCCCGTGACGGCCGTGATCTCCGAGGCGAGCAGCGCCAGCAGGATGCCGTCCTTGTCCGTGGTCCAGACACTGCCGTCCATCTTGTTAAAGGACGCGCCCGCGGATTCCTCGCCGCCGAAAGCGCCCTCGCCGGACAGCAGGCCGGGCACGAACCACTTGAAGCCCACGGGAACCTCCACGAGCTTGCGGCCCAGGCTCTGGGCCACGCGGTCGATGATCGAGGAGGACACGAGGGTCTTGCCGATCACGGACTGCGGGTTCCAGCCTGTGCGATGCCGGTAGAGGTAGTCGATGGCGACGGCGAGGTAGTGGTTGGGGTTCATCAGTCCCCCTTGTCCATCAACAAAAGGTGTAACGATCCCGTGCCTGTCGGCGTCGGCGTCGTTGCCGGTGGCGACGTCGAACTTCGCCCCTTCGGACATCCTGTTGATCAGCGACGCCATCGCGGACGGCGAGGAGCAGTCCATCCGGATTTTCTCGTCCCAGTCCAGGGTCATGAAGGCCCACTGCGGGTCAACGGTCGGGTTCACGACCGTGAGGTTCAGGTGGTGGCGTTCGCCGATCTCGCCCCAGTAGTCCACGGACGCCCCGCCCATGGGATCCGCGCCGATCCGGACGCCGGCCTCGCGGATCGCGTTCAGGTCCAGCACCGAGGGGAGGTCGTCCACGTAGCTGCTGAGGAAGTCGAACTTTCCTGTGGTCCCTGCGGCGAGGGCGTCGGCGACGGGGATCCGCTTGACGCCGCGCAGGCCGTTCTCGAGGAGCTCGTTGGCGCGGTTGGCGATCCAGCCGGTGGCGTCAGTGTCAGCCGGGCCGCCGTGCGGGGGGTTGTACTTGAATCCGCCGTCGCCGGGAGGGTTGTGGCTGGGGGTCACCACGATCCCGTCGGCCTGCGGCGCGCCGGGGGCGGCCTTGCGGTTGTGCGTCAGGATGGCGTGGCTCAGGGCAGGCGTGGGCGTGTAGCCGTGCCGGGCGTCGATGAGGACATGTACGCCGTTGGCCGCCAGCACCTCGAGCGCAGAGTTTTGCGCCGGTTCGCTCAGGCCGTGAGTGTCCTTCGCCATGTAGAGGGGTCCGGTGATGCCCTGGCCCGCCCGGTATTCCACGATCGCCTGCGTGATGGCGAGGATATGGGGTTCGTTGAAAGATGCCTTCAGGCTCGATCCCCGGTGCCCGGAGGTGCCGAAGGCCACCCGCTGGCCCGGGTCCGTAAGGTCCGGCGAAACGTCGTAGTACGCATCCAGGAGCGCAGTGAGGTCAACAAGGTCTTGGGGTTGGGCAACTGTGCCCGCGCGGCTAGCCATGGCACCAGCATGCCAGACGACGGCGGCGCACAACACGGTTTCGCGTCAAACCCGGTCCTGTGACGCAACAAAGCCGCAGATCGGGCCGGTCCCATCCCCACCCGGCGGCGGTACTCTGGACCCAGAGACTTCTCTGAGGGGACATGCCATGACTGAACAGCCACAACAAGGGAAAAACGAGCAAGGCAAAGACCAGATGCCTGAGGGCTACCAGCCGACGCTGCGCCTCCCGGACCACCAGCCGGGGGTTTCGCCGCAGCAGGCACCTCCCGCCAACCAGAAACCCAGCCAGGACTCCGGCCCGTCGGCGACGCAGCAGCCCGAGCATGGTCAGTTCTCAAGCCCCTACCCCCCGATCTACGGCGAGTCCGGCCGGACGCCATATGCTTCCGGCCAAGCCGGTTACGGCCAGGCCTCCCAGCCGTACGGACAGCCGGGCCAGCAGTACGGCCAGCAGTACGGCCAGCCGGGGAGTCCCAACGCCTACGGCCAGCCCGCCTACTATGGCGTGCCGGCGGCGCCCAAGACGTTGAGCATCGCCAGCATGTGCTGCGGCATCGCCGCGCTGGTGGGATTCGGGTTCTTCCTGCTCCCGCAATTGGCCGCGGTCATCCTGGGGCACCTGGCCCTGCGGCGCGAACCGGCCGGCCGGGGCATGGCGATCGCCGGCCTGGTGATGGGATACGTGGGCATCGCCATCACCATTCTCTTGCTGGTGATCTTCGGGCTGGTCATCGGCGCCGCCCGAAACAGCGGCTACGGAGTCTAGGACAGCGTGGCGGCCCAGCCGGTCAGCGTGTCAGCGCCGCCACGAGCGGCTGGACGTTCGCTTCCAGCCAGGCGCGCCGGCGGCTGATGAGGCCGCCCACGCCGTCCTGCCACATCCGGGCCCATCCGCCGCCCAAGGTCGCGGCGTTGTGCCGCATCCGCTCGCAACTCAGCGCTGCGGCCTCGATCCCGGCATCCGGCACGCGGCGTCGTTCCTGCTCCGTCCAGCCGTAGGCGTCAGCGAAGATGCGCAGCCGGCGGAACGGGTCCCGGTCCTCCCAGCCCGGCCACGCGTCGGCGGGGTCGCGGAGCGGCACCCAGTGCATGGCGGTGTTGAACGAATCGTGCAGCGCGGTGGAGGGCCCCG
The DNA here is from genome assembly GCF_019977355.1 of Arthrobacter sp. NicSoilB8. Lineage (NCBI taxonomy): Bacteria > Bacillati > Actinomycetota > Actinomycetes > Micrococcales > Micrococcaceae > Arthrobacter > Arthrobacter sp. NicSoilB8. The sequence goes on from NZ_AP024655.1 coordinate 258,106, forward strand.
CGAGATCAAAATCCACCAGCCCGGCGGCCAGGCCGTCCCGGACCACCACATTTTGCGGTGTGACGTCCAGATGGCAGATGAGTCCGGCGGCATCGGTGGGGTTCGGCCGGACCGGCCGGCGCGGAAACGGACTGCGCGGGAACGGGTGGGCGTGCGGCACGAAGCCAGCCGACGCGGTGTGCAGCCGCCGCACGAGGCGCGCCACGGAGACCAACAGGTCCTCGGACTGCACCCAGGATTCCGGCCGGGCCTCTGCACACTGTCCGGGCACAAAGGTCAGGACGTCCCGGCCCTGCGTGTCGCGGCCGAGGAAGCGCGGGGAACCTTCAAAACCGGCGTCCTCCAGCCAGTCCAGGTACTCGCCCACGGCGAGCGATTGCGGCTGGTGCGGGCGGCGGATGGTTCCGCCAACCCGCACCACACTTTCGGTGACATCGCCCGCCGGCATAAGTTCGACGTCGGACGCCTCGCCGGGGGCGGGGGTGTAGACGCGCGAAGCAACCGGAACGCGATGTGCGGGGTTCATCGGGTCAGCGTACGCCGCCCATGAGCTTCTTGATCGCCGGCGAGGCGGCTGCCATGCCTACGGCCAGCAGGATGGCCGTTCCGCCCACCCCGATGAAGTAGGGCAGCTCGTCGTCCGGGTTGTACAGGCCGGAAAGGATGCCGGCCAGCGTGGTGCCCAGGGACACGGACAGGAAGAACAGCGCCACCATCTGGGTGTGGAAGGCCTTCGGCGCCAGCTTGGTGGTCACCGACAGCCCGATGGGGGACAGGAACAGTTCCGCCAGCGTGAACAGCAGCAGGATTCCCGCCAGGGCCAGCAGCGGGGTCTTGCCGTCGCCGGACAGCGGGATGAAGGCCAGGAAGGCCAGGCCCATCACGAACAGGCCGATGGAGAACTTCAGTGCCGAGCCCGGCTGTTTCCGGCCGAGCCGGGTCCACAGGGCCGCCATGATGCCGGCGAAGATGATGATGAACACCGGGTTGATGGACTGAACCCAGGCGGCCGGCATCTCCCAGCCGAAGACATTCCGGTCCAGCTTCTCCTCCGAGTACACGGCGATGAAAGTGAACTGCTGCTGGAACAGCGCCCAGAACGCGGCGGAGGCGATGTACAGCGGGATAAACGCGGCCACCCGTCCGCGTTCGGTGGCGTTGACCTTCTTGCTGCTGAAGATCAGAGCGAAGTAAATCACCGAGGCGCCGATGGCGGCGTAAGCCATGGACGTGGCCAGGTTCTCGGCGTTGATGGTGCCCGTGATGAACAGCGCCGCAATGACCACGGCAATGCCGGTAAAGATCAGGCCGTACTTCCTGCGCTGCGCATCGGGGAGGGGGTTCGGGACCCGGTGGCTCTGGGCGGGGAGCTTGCTCCGTCCCAGCGCGTAGACAACCAGGCCCACGGCCATGCCGACGGCGGCAGCGCCGAAGCCCCAGTGGAAGCCCTGGCTTTCCTGCAGCCAGCCGGTGACCAGGGGGCCGATCAGCGCGCCGGCGTTGATGCCCATGTAGAAGATGGAGAATCCGGCGTCGCGGCGTTCGTCCTTCTCGCCGTAAAGGCTGCCGACGAGGGCTGTGGCGTTGGCCTTAAGGCCGCCGGACCCGACGCCCACGAGCACCAGGCCGGCGATGAGACCGGGAACGCCGGGCACCAGGGCCAGGGCGATGTGGCCGCCCATGATCATGATGGCCGCGCCGAACAGCACGCGCTCGGACCCGAACAGCCGGTCCGCGAGCCATGCGCCCAGGATCGTGGACAGGTACACGCCGCCGCCGTAGGCACCGACGAGACTGGCCGCCAGGCCCTGCTCAATCCCGAGGCCGCCCTTCTCGACCGAGAAGTACATGTAGTAGAGCAGGATTCCCTGCATTCCGTAGAAGGAGAAGCGCTCCCACATTTCTACGGAGAAGAGGCTGGCCAGCATCTTTGGGTGGCCAAAAAACGAGGTATCGCCCGGCGTTGTAGCGGGGCGATTGGATAAATGAGTTGTGCTCATTTACTTAATGCTGACATTGTGAAGCGGGATTGTCACATTCGCGGCGGCCCGGGGCAAGCAGCCCGGACGGTGTTTCGCCGGATTTTCCGCAGATTCCGGGGGCGTGCCGGCGCCCGTCTGCACGCCCCCGAGGACTCCGTTGCGGCGTCTGCTTCACAGCCAACGCGGGGTCACTTGCGGCCCATGTGAGGTGCCGCTATGGGCCTTAAGTGACCCCGCGTTGCTTCAACAGGGCGGGCTGGGGCCGGCGTCGACCCTCAGGCGGGGTCGACGCCGTCGAACATGATGACCTGCCGGATGGCGTGGCCGTCCGCCAGCTGGTCCATGGCCCGGTTGATGTCGGCCAGGGCGATGCGGTCCGAGATCAGCTCCTCCACCGGCAGTTTCCCCTCCCGCCACAGCTGGGCGTACTGCGGGATGTCCCGCGACGGGACCGCAGAGCCGAGGTAGCTGCCCACGATTGTCCTGGCTTCGGCGGTGATGGTCAGCGGCGCCAGCTGGGCGCGGGCGTCGGGGGAGGGCAACCCGGCCGTGACGGTGGTCCCGCCGGGGGAGGTGGCGGCGAAGGCGGTTTCGAAGGCGCGCGGATTCCCGGCGCACTCGATCACGTACCTGGCCTTGACCCCGCCGTCGATGACCTGCTGGGGGGTGTACGTTTCGTGGGCGCCGAGGCGGCGGGCGTGATCGAGTTTCCCCGCCAGCGTGTCCACGGCGACGATCCGCGAGATGCCTTGGGAGACGGCAGTGATGAGCGCCGCCATGCCCACCCCTCCGAGGCCGACGATCATGATGCTGTCCTGCGGGCGGGGCCGGGCCGCGTTGAGCACGGCGCCCCCGCCGGTCAGCACGGCGCAGCCCAGGACAGCGGCGATGTCGGCAGGGATGTCGTCGTCCACCGCCACGGCGGAAGCTCGGTCCACCACGGCATGGGTGGCGAATCCCGAGACGCCCAGATGATGGTGGACGGGCTCGCCGCCACGGCTCAAGTGCCGGGACCCGTGCAGCAGGGTTCCTGCGTTGTTGCTCTGCGAGCCGGCCGTGCAGGGCAGCCGGCCGTCCTCGGCGCAGTTCGCGCAGCTTTCGCAGCGGGGCAGGAAGGACATGACCACGCGTTGTCCGGGCCGCAGATCGTCGACGCCGGAGCCGACCTCGACGATGCGGCCCGACGCCTCGTGGCCCAGCAGCATCGGCACCGGCCGGACCCGGTTGCCGTCAACGACGCTCAGGTCCGAGTGGCAGACCCCGGCCGCCTCCAGCCGGACGAGGATCTCGGTGGGGCCCGGAGCCGCCAGTTCCAGGTCGGAGATGCTGATGGGCTTGGACTCCGCGAAGGGGCGCGGACGGCCGATTTCCTCAAGTACTGCACCGGTGATCTTCATCGATCCTCTTTCGCGGCCTGGTCGGGTTTGAGTGAACGATAGCCGCCGGCCGGAGCCAGCGTCCATTGGACAGCGTTGACAGCGTTGACGGCGGAGGGAGCGGTCCGAGGGCGGAAGCTGCCCGCCGCCGTCGTGGTTTCGGGCCGTCGAGGGGACATGCCCATTCATGGCGCGAAGGCATGGACAGGATGGCATTGTGCCCGCCCCTTGCCACGAGGGATGAGCATGTCCACCAAGGAGCGCGGGACATGTCCCACCGGCGGCGCGACGAGCGGGCATGTCCTCACCGGCGAGGGCCGCGCGAAGGCATATCAGAACCCCAGTTGGGCAGCCACCTGCAGCAGCAGCGCCTCGGAGCCCATCGGCCCGATGAGCTGGATGCCCATCGGCAGGCCGCAACCCGGGGCGCCGCCAGTCCAGTGCACCGGGATGCTGATGGCCGGCAGCCCGCAGACGTTCACCATGGACGACCACGGCGCGTATTCGCATTGTTTGCGGTAGTCACCGTCGGCGTCGCCCGCCCATTCCGCGGCCGGCCAGTAGTCGCCGCCGTGGGCCGCGCCCGTGAACCAGCCCACGGGGCGCGGTGTCTGTGCCAGGGCCGGCGTCAATATGAGGTCCCATCCGGCGTACTGTGCGATCGTGTCCCGCTGGAACTGCCGGAGGAACCCGAGGGATTCGTTGAGTTTGGAGGCACTGCGCTGTTGCGCGCGCCGCCGGAACGTCCTGGTGAGCGGGGTCAGGAGCGCCTCGCGCTGGGGTGCGATTCGCGCGCTCCCGACGCCGGCTGTCCAGGCTGTGGTGAAGGCGTCCGGGTAGCGGTTGTCATATCGGATCGCGGCCTCCGACGTCTCGTGGCCGGCTGATTCCAGCCGGGCGACGCCGTCGGCCAGCGCATCCAGCGCCTCGGGGTCCGGAGTGAAAGGGAAAATCGTCTGCCACGGGCTGTCCAGGCTTACGCCGATCCGCAACCGGCGCGGCTCCCTGGCGGCGAGTTCGAGATAGCTGGCGGCCGCCGGTCCCGGCGCGTCCGGACTGTGCCCGTCCGGGCCGGGAACCAGGGCATCGAGCAACAGGGCGGCATCGTCGGCCGTGCGGGCGAGCGGGCCGGCAACCACCAGTTGGGCCGGATCGCCGGAGCTTTCCCCGGCGGGCACGAGCCCGCGGCCGGGCTTCAGCCCGACCAGCCCGCAGGCCGCTGCCGGAATCCGCACGGACCCGCCGCCGTCGGATCCGGGCGCGAACGGCACCAGCCCCGCGGCCACGGCGGCGGCGCTGCCGCCCGAGGACCCGCCCGAACCGCGGCTGAGCGCGTAAGGATTGCGCGACGGCGGGGCGATCCGGTTCTCGCTGTAGGCAGTCAGGCCGAACTCCGGGACCTGCGTCTTCCCCAGCGATATGACCCCCGCGGTCCTGAGCACGGCGGGAAGGGCTCCGTCGGTGAGCGCCGGTTTGCGTTCCAAGGCCGCGCTCCCGTGCGTGGTGACGACTCCCGCCACATCCGTCAGATCCTTGAAGGCCAGCGGCATGCCGTGCAACGGGGCCAACGCGCCGCCGTTCCGGCTGCGGAGGGCGTGGATCCGGTCCGCGGCGGCGGCGTCCTTCCGCGCCTGGTCCGCCGTGACGGTGATGAAGGCCCCGAGGCGGGGGTTGTCGGTCTCGATGCGGCCCAGGAAATGATCGGTGGCCTGCCGGGCGGAAAGCTCGCCGGCATGCAGTGCTTCGCGAAGTTGGACAGCGGAGAGCTCGTGGATCTCAGTCAAGGAAGCAGGACTCCGGCCGCTCCCGGCGCCGGGTGATTCCCGCCGGGGGACATGTCCATTGCTGGGCGCTGCGGGCGGACACTGTGGCCTTGTGTCCAGTGCTCGCCGCCGGGGGAGGGCATGTCCCGCGGGAGCGGCCGAGGGCGGCGAGGGCGGCGAGGGGGATCCGCCCTGCGATGGCATCTGGCGGAGAGCATGTCCATTGCTGGGGGCTGCGGGCGGACACTGTGGCCTTATGTCCAGTGCTCGCTGCCGGGGGAGGGCATGTCCCGCGGGAAGAGCGGCGGGAGGGGCCGTGGAAGGGGCCGGGGGTGGACCGCTCCGCGGGGTGTTCGGCATGCATGATGTCTCCGTTGCGCACTCCAGAAGCGTAACCTGCCGCCGGCAGGAGCGTGCCGCCAGCGGCGGGGGATACGCTGGGATCGGACCTTGAATTCTGCGGAAAGGGCGAACATGAGCGACTTCCAGAGCGTCAGCGTGTCTGGCATCCCCGACGGTGCGAGGATCCTTGATGTCCGCGAGGACTATGAATGGGTCGCGGGCCACGCCGAAGGCGCCCTGCACATACCGATGGAGCAGCTGCCGGCCCGGATCGAGGAGCTTGACCCGGACGAGGACGTCTATGTCATCTGCCGCACCGGGGGCCGCTCCTACCGGGCCACCCAGTGGCTCGTCGGCATGGGGTACTCCGCTATGAATGTGGCCGGCGGCATGGACCAGTGGGTCGAGACCGGCATGCCGCTGGTATCCGACAACGGTCTCAAGCCGGTCGTCCTGTAACTGAAGAAGGAAGAACTGATGCCCGCACCAACTGTCACCTACACATTCCTCGGCCCCGAAGGCACCTTCACCGAAGCGGCCCTGATGCAGGTTCCGGGCGCGGCGGACGCCATCCGTATCCCGTCGTCAAATGTGAACACGGCCCTGGACAAGGTGCGGGACGGCTCGGCCGATGCGGCCATGGTGCCGATCGAAAACTCCGTTGAGGGCGGCGTCACCGCCACCCTCGACGCCATCGCCACCGGCCAGGAGCTCAGGATCATCCGCGAGGCCCTGGTGCCCATCAGCTTCGTCCTTGTGGCCAAGCCGGGCGTGGCGATCGGAGACATCAGGCGGGTCTCCACCCACGGCCACGCCTGGGCCCAGTGCAGGCTCTGGGTGGACGCAAATATTCCCAATGCAGAATACATCCCCGGATCCTCCACTGCCGCTGCCGCCATGGGCCTGCTGGACGACGGCGGCGCCCACTACGACGCCGCGATCTGCGCCCCGATCGTGGCCGCCGAGCAGCCGGGCCTGAAAGTGCTCGCCGAAAACATCGGCGACAACCCCGGAGCGGTCACCCGGTTCGTGCTGGTGGGCCGCCCGGGCGAACTCCCGGCCCGCACCGGGGCAGACAAGACCACCGTGGTGGTGCCGCTGCCCGAAGACCGGCCGGGTGCCCTCATGGAGATCCTGGACCAGTTCGCCACCCGCGGCGTGAACCTGAGCCGGATCGAATCCCGGCCGACCGGCCAGTACCTGGGCCATTACTTCTTCAGCATTGATGCCGACGGCCACGTGGCCGACGCCCGGGTGGCCGACGCACTCGCGGGTCTCCACCGGATCAGCCCGGCCACGCGTTTTCTCGGGTCCTACCGGCGGGCTGACGGCCACCGGACCATCGTTGCGCCGCACACCTCCGACCAGGCATTCCGGGCCGCGCATGCTTGGGTGAAAGACATACTGGGTGATGCATCTGCCGCTGCGGAATATACGCCGGGGGCTTCGCCCAGAGCGTAGGCAAATGCCATCCGGCGCACTTCCGCCCCCTCCCAACTGTGCGTATGCTTGCCTGATCCATATTGGGGAAGTCCTCTACCGGAGGGAGCGGGTCATGTCAGGCACCAGCACAGATAATGACGGCCAGGGAATGATTGTCAATCCCAAGCCGACAGCTGACAACCAGGACTGGGACGGCGACGACGCCGACCGTGCGGACCGTCTGCGCTTCGAAGAGGAGCAGGCAATGATCCGGGAGCAGTCCGAAGCCAGGGCCGCCAAGGCTGCCGCCGACGCGAAGAAGGCAGCAGATGCGAAGAAGGCCGCCAGCGCCTAGGCCTCTACCGCGCCGCCGTCTGCCTAGCCGCCTTCGGTGCCGTCCTTGACCCGGACCAGCAGGGATCCCGGGTCCACCTGGACGGTGACCTTCGTGGCCTCGCCGGAAGGATCGCCGTCGACCTGGGTAGGCATAGGTTCGGGGCACCGGATCGTAATCTTGCCGGACCGGTAATACGTCATGACCGGCAGATCCTTCTTGTGCTTCAGCACGATCTTTGTATACATCGCGAGCCAGCCGATTGCACTGCGCGGGCTCATCACCACGACGTCGAGCATCCCGTCATCGATCATCGCCTGCGGGATGAAGTCGATTCCCCCGGGGATCAGGCCGCAGTTCGCGAACAGGACGCTGCGGATCTTCCGGAACTGCTCCGGCTGATCGTCCAGCGCGATCGAGACCTTCTTGCGGCGCCCCGGAAGGTGCCGGACTCCGGCCTCGGTGTAGGCGAGCCAGCCCACGGCCTTCTTTAAGCCGTCATAGGTGTCACTGACCACCTCGGCGTCCATTCCGATCCCCGCAATGACCAGGAACGTGTGTTGCGCCGATTCCCCGGTGCGTGAATTCTCCACGGTCATCCGTGCCGTATCGATGAACCGCTGGTGCCCGAACAAGGCCGCCTGCACGTTCCCCTGGAGATCGTTGACCTCCAGGTGCACATTGCGGGCCAGGAGGTTGCCGGTGCCGAGCGGAATCAGGCCCATCGCCGTGTCCGTCCCGGCGAGGACCTCGGCGACGACGCGCACCGTACCGTCGCCGCCGCCGGCCAGGACGACGTCGGCCCCGTAGTCCACCGCCGCCCGGGCCTGCGAGAACCCCGGGTCCTGGGCGGTGGTTTCAAAGATGCGGGGCGGTTCCCAGCCCGCCTCGGCGCATGCGGATTCAACGAGGTTCCGGGCCTCGGCGGACCTGGCTTTAATGGGATTCAGGACCACGGCGACCTTCTGCCGGCCCAGGCCCGGGCTGTGGGTCTCCTCCCACACCGCACGCCGGGTGTGTTTGGCCTTCAGCCGGCGCACCCCCCACCAACTGGAGACGGCAAACGCCAGGATCCCAGCGATGACGAGGTAGAGCAGCCAGTCGCGCATTGTGATCCAACAGTATCCCGCCAGCGCCCCGGGACCGGATTGCCCGGTATCGGTGGCCGGATTGGATACTCTTGTCTGGTGATCGACGTAAAAGACCTCAGCGACAATCCGGACAAGTTCCGTGCCAGCCAGCGCGCCCGCGGCGCCGACGAAGCCGCGGTGGACGCGATCATCGCTGCGGACTCGGCCAGGCGCGCGGCGCTGATCCGGTTCGAGAACCTGCGGGCCGAACAGAACGCCTTCGGCAAGAAGGTTGCGCAGGCCAAGGGCGAGGAGAAGCAGGCCCTCCTTGCCGAGGTGAAGGTTCTGGCTGCCTCCGTCAAGGCCGCGTCGGCCGAGGCCGACGTCGCCCAGACGGCCCAGGAGGAGCTGCTCCGGACCATCCCCAACCTGATTGAGGACGGTGTCCCGGCCGGCGGCGAGGATGACTACATTGTGGTCAAGACGGTCGGCACGCCACGCGAATTCCCCGACTTCGAGCCGAAGGACCACCTGGAGATCGGCGAGCTGATCGGGGCGATCGACATGGAACGCGGGGCAAAGGTCTCCGGCTCACGCTTCTACTTCCTGCGCGGCGTGGGCGCCCGGCTGGAAATGGCGCTGCTCCAGATGGCCATGGACCAGGCGATCGACGCCGGGTTCGTGCCCATGATCACGCCCACCCTGGTCCGCCCTGAGACCATGCAGGGCACCGGTTTTGACGTCAAGCACGATGCCGAGATCTACCGTCTGGCCGAAGACGACCTCTACCTTGTGGGCACCTCCGAGGTAGCCCTGGCCGGCTACCATGCCGACGAGATCCTGGACTTGTCCGGCGGTCCCATCCGCTACGCGGGCCAGAGCTCGTGCTACCGCCGCGAGGCCGGCTCGCACGGCAAGGACACCCGCGGCATCATCCGGGTCCACCAGTTCAACAAGGTCGAGATGTTCATCTACGCCACGGTTGAGGAGGCGGCAGCCGAGCACGCCCGCCTCCTGGCGTGGGAAGAGGAGATGCTGGCCAAATGCGAGCTCCCGTACCGCGTGATTGACACCGCGGCGGGGGATCTGGGCAACTCCGCGGCCCGGAAGTTCGACTGCGAGGCTTGGGTCCCCACCCAGGGCGCGTACCGGGAGCTGACCTCGACGTCCAACTGCACCACCTTCCAGGCCCGCCGTCTGAACATCCGCGAACGTGTCCTGAATGAGGACGGTGCTCCCAAGGGCACCCGGGCCGTGGCCACGCTCAACGGCACCCTGGCCACCACCCGCTGGATTGTCGCCATTCTGGAGCACCACCAGAACCCGGACGGCTCGGTCAATGTCCCCGCTGCCCTGCAGAAGTACCTGGGCGGCATGACGGTGTTCCCCGTTCTCTGACCACTCTTCCCTGACCGCTCTTCCCTGACCACCGTTCAGGCACACGTCGGCCGCCGGGTAAACACTCACACTGTGGACAAAGTGTGGGTGTTTACCGCAAGTTCATGCCCTGCTGTGGCCTGAGTCCTAGCGGCCGTCGGGGGTGTCTGCTCTACTTGTGAGATGACAACCATGACTGAATCCTCAGTCGCCGGCAACGATGACCGGCGCACGGAATACCAGAACAACGCAACTGCAACCAACGCAACCGAAAACACGGCAGCCCAAACCAGGGCAACCCGGAACAAGAACGTCCGGAACAGCACCGGCGACAAGTTGATGATCGCCCTGGACGTCGACGGCACCCTGGTGGACCACGACGGCCACATGTCGGTTCCGGTCCGCGAGGCCGCCCAGGCCGTGGTGGCCGCCGGCCACCACGTCATGATCGCGACGGGCCGCTCGCTCAATGCCACGCTGCCCGTCATCGAGCACATCGGGATCGACAACGGGTACGCCGTGTGCTCCAACGGCGGGGTGATCCTGCGCGTCGACTCCGGGCTGCCCGACGGCTACGAAGTCCTCCACAAGGCAACCTTTGACCCCGGTCCGGCCCTCCGCGCCCTGCGCAAGCGGCTGCCCGCGGCCAAGTACGCCCTTGAGGACGAGAACGGCAACTTCCTGTCCACGGAGCGCTTCCAGGACGCCAGCTTCGGCGTCGAAGCGGTCGGTGTCGACTTCCAGACCATGCTGGAAGCCGTCGCCGTGCGCGTGGTGGTTTTCAGCTCGGAAAACACCCCCGAAGAGTTCAACACCGCGATCCGCCATATCGGGCTCGCCGGCGTGACCTATTCGGTGGGCTGGACGGCGTGGCTGGACATCGCCGCCGCCGGCGTCACGAAGGCCAGCGCGCTGGAGCACCTCCGCAGCCGGCTCAGCATTGAAACGCACCGTACGATCGCCGTCGGCGACGGCCGCAATGACATCGAGATGCTGACATGGGCACGCCGCGGCGTGGCCATGGGCCAGGCCCCGGTGGAGGTCATTGCCGCCGCCGATGAAGTCACGAAGTCGGTCTACGACGACGGCGCCGCCCACGTGCTCCGCAGCCTCCTCTAAGCGGAGGGCGGGCTGTCGGCGCCGGACGCCGGCCGGACGGCCGGAAGAAGTCGGCCGGAAGCAGGGGTCCGGAATCAGGCGGCCTGTCCCGGACCCGGGACCGTGCGGCCTAGCGGACGTCGAGGATTAGGCCCAGGAGCCGGGCCGCCGCGGGACGAGCCGCGTGCTCTTCGTTCCACTGGGACCGGGCCACGGCCTTGCTCACGGCCTGCGTGGTGATGCCGAGTTCCTCTGCCACGGCCTTCTGCTGGCCCCGCACTCCGGGAGTGAGCAGGTCCAGCACCCGCCATTCCGCCTGGCTCCGGTCGTGCACAATGTGGCCCAGGAGGCGCAGAACGGCCTCCGCCTCCGCCGCGAGATCGGCCAGCGGGCCCTCCACGGCCACCCGGACGCGGTCTTTGCCGTTCCGCAGGCGGTCCACGGCACGCCGGGCATAGATGAGCCCGTGGCCCGAGGCGTCCTTGATCTGGTTGGGCAGCGGTTCATTCACGGGGCCCACCCCGATGCCCACGTACCAGCTGCCGCTGCGCAGGGCGATCATGGCCGCCTCCACCGCCTGATGCGGACAGTCCAGGATGCCCTGGACCTCGTCCTCCACGGAACGGTCGAAATCGAGGCGCGCCGGGATGTGCCGCAGGTCTTTGAGGAGCTGCGGCACGCGGTCGCCGTCGCGCCGGCTGTCGGTTTGATTGATGGTCAGCGTGAACATTCTGGATCACACACTACCTGTTGGCACTTGGGGGGCAAGTTGCCGGCGGGACCGCCGCCCCAGTGGCGTAACAGTGGCGCCTACGGGCCCGCGAGGGCGGAGAGCAGGCAGCTCGGCAGGTGGATCCAGCCCTCGCTCAGGGCCGCCGCGGCGTGGCCGGCGTCCGGACGCAGCGTGTGTCCCAGGCCGACTGCCCGGGCCGTCAGCGAGGCGATGACGGCATCGAACATGTCATCGGACGCCGCCAGGTCCGCCCGGAAGCCCGCCAGGTCCAGCCACGGGGCTTTCAGGGTGAGGTCCGCCAGTGCCGTGGACAGCTCTTCGGCTTCCGGGGCCCCGCGCCCCTTGTAGCCGCGGGCGTGGATTCCCCAGCCTTTCAGGGATGCCGCCGGGTAGACCTCGGCGAGGCGACCGGAGCCGTCCCGAGCCTGCGGTCCCGCGGCCCGGGCGATCTTGGCCTGGATCACGGCGCACCTCATGGCCGGATGAGCCAGACGGTCGGCGGAGACGCTGAGCGGAATGAGGCCGGTTTTGGCCGTGACGAACCGGTCGGTGTCCCGGTAGGCGAGGAGCCGGCGGCCCTCGATCCCGTCGTATTCCAGGACCGGCCCGGGGTCGAACGCCAGGTGCCCCGCGATGAAGGGAAGGAAGGCGTCGGGCCAGCCGAGGGGGCAGTCGATTCCCGTCATGTCGCTTGTACCGAAGAGGCGGACGATCTCCGCGTCATCGACGTCCAGGGACAAGTGCGCCAGCCGTGCCGCGCCGTCGGCCCACTCGATGACGGCCACCGCAGTCTTCTTCGCGGCCGCAGCCAGGTCGACGCCGAGGGTCCTCACCGCTGCGTCCGCACGCAAAAAAACGCGGGGTCACTTACCGCCCGTTCCGGAGGCCCGGATGGGCGGTAAGTGACCCCGCGTTGGAGTGCAGGAGCGATCAGTGTCCGGCTGCCGGAACGTAGCGCTTGATGGAGGCTTCCAGCTCGGCTTCGGCCGCGGCGCGGTCGCCCCAGCCCTCGGCCTTGACCCACTTGCCCGGCTCCAGGTCCTTGTAGCGGGTGAAGAAGTGCTCGATTTCCTTGATCAGGAATTCGCTGACGTCGCTGATTTCCTGAATGTGGTCGAACCGGGCATCGGTCGGAACGCACAGGACCTTGGCGTCGCCGCCGCCGTCGTCGGTCATGTTGAAGACGCCGATCGGGCGGGACTCCACGATCACGCCGGGGTAGAGGTCGAAGTCCTGCAGGAGCACCAGCGCGTCCAGCGGATCTCCGTCCTCACCTAGGGTGTTCTCGAAGAAACCGTAGTGGGTGGGGTACTGCATCGACGTGAACAGGACGCGGTCCAGGCGGACGCGGCCGGTCTCGTGGTCGACTTCGTACTTGACGCGCGATCCCTTGGGGATCTCGATAGTCACGTCATGCTTCATGGAATGCTCCTTGACGAATTCAGGGGTGCGCGGCACGCGCGTAAGTGCTGTCGGTGCCGCCGACTACTATTGAGGATATAGCGAGAGGCGCTGGTTTCAGGAACTAGTGGGGACATTTCAGGACTAAGGACCAGCAGCATCATGAAACCGAGCACCAGCGCCGCGGGCACCGGACCGGCGCCCGGCAGGCTTCGCGGAATCCTCGCACTGCTGCTCCAAACCCTCCTGGTGGTGGCAGTGGCACTGCCGGCCGGCATCGCCATCGCCCCGGCGCTGCTCGGCCCGGGCGGTCCCTCGGACGCCTCGCAAACAACCCCGCCCTGGCAGCAGGTCCCCGCCACGCTGAGCGCCCCCGGCCCCGATTCCGGCGGAATCGGACCCCTCCGCGACACCGCACCGGTTCCCGCCGGCGCCGCGCTCGCCGCGAAGCTCAACGAGACCCTGAAGACCGACGGCGGCGGCACCTTCACCGGGATCGTCCAGGACGCCGCCACGGGGCAGGTGCTCTTTGACCGCGCAGCCGACGAGGCGCGCGTTCCGGCGTCGAACATGAAGCTCCTCACAGCCGGCGCCGCCCTGCGTGTCCTGGGCCCGGACGGCCGCTTCAGCACCCGGGTAGTGGCAGGGCCCACGCCCGGCTCGGTGGTCCTGACCGGCGGGGGCGATGTCCTCCTGGCCGCCGGCGAATCCGATCCCGGCGCCGTCCTGGGCCGTGCCGGGCTCGCCACGCTCGCCCAGGCCACCGTCCGCGCCCTCCAAAACGACGGCGGCGCCACCGGCACCCTGAGCGTCCTGCTGGATGATTCCCTCTTCAGCGGCCCGGCACTCAGCCAGGCGTGGAGCCCCGAAGACGTCGCCGCCGGGGAGATGGCCCCGCTGTACCCGCTGGCGCTGAACTCGGCCAGGTTCGATCCCGCCAAGACCACCGGTCCCCGCCCGCAGGACGCCGCCATGACCGCCGCCGAGGCTTTCGCCGCCAAGCTCACCGAGGCCGCGGCGCCCGCGGGGCTGTCCGTGGCCCCCGGCGTCGCCCGGGTCCGTCCCGGCGCCTCGCCGGAGGGTGCCCGGCCCAAAGTTCTGGCCGAGGTCCAGTCCGCCACAGTGGGGGAGCAGGTGGACCTCATGCTGCAGACCTCGGACAACTACCTCGCCGAGGTCATGGGACGGATGACCGCCCTCGGCGCCGGCCGGCCCGGCAGCGGCGACGACGCCGTGGCCGCCGTGCTGCAGCAGGTCCAGGACATGGGTGTCCCCACGGAGGGCCTCCGGGCCGCGGATGTTTCCGGCCTGGCGCTGGCCAACAGGGTCTCGGCCCGGCAACTCACGGACGCGGTCCGGGCCATGACCTCGGGGGCGGACACCCGGCTGCGTGCCGCCCTTGCCGGGTTCCCGGTCGCCGGGCTCACCGGCACGCTGGGGGACCGGTACACGGAGGCGGCGTCGGCCGCCGGCGCCGGGCTGGTGCGCGCCAAGACGGGGACGCTGAACACGGTCATTGCGCTCAGCGGTTACGTCGTCGACGCCGACGGACGGCTACTGGTCTTTTCCTTCGTGGGCAACGGCCTGACCCCCGGCGCCGCGAACAAGGCCGCACTGGACCGCTCCGCCGCTGTCCTTGCCGGCTGCGGCTGCCACTGACGATCAACGGCCCGCTTGAAACCCGGTTCTTGTCCGGGCCGCGCCGGCGGGTTCGCCGGTCAGCGAAAATTAAGGCGCATTGTCGGAGCCCTGTGATCTGATGGACCACATGGAGTCCTCCGCGCGCGAGACATCAAGCCAGACATCAAGCCAGACATCAAACGAGCCATCGAGCCAGCCAGTCCGGGGAACAGCAGGCGAGTCACGAAAGACACCCCGCGGGACCTCGGTCCAGGCGCAGGGTCTCATCAACTGGGATCTTGCCGCGTCCACGGCGGCCCGCCTGACGCCGGCCGGCCCCGTCCTCAGTGCCGCCGAGATCGGCTCCGCCGTCGATAACCTGCGGCTCATGGCGGACATTTCCGTGCCGCACGTCCACCACATCACCGGCCTTGACGCCGCCCGGGACCTGCGCGACTCCGAAGTCCTGGTGGTGGACCGCGCCTCATGGGCCAAGGCCAACACGCAAAGCTTCGCCGTGATGCTCGGGCCGGCCATGGAGAAAATGCTCGAGGGCCGCGGGTCCGTCACCCCCGGAGCCGCCAGCGTCAGCGGGGCCATCACCGGCAGCCAGCTCGGCGCCATCCTGGCCTTCCTCTCCAGCAAAGTCCTCGGCCAGTACGACCCCTTCTCCGCACTGGCCGAAAACTCCTCGTCCCCCGCCGCCGGCCGCCTGCTGCTCGTGGCGCCGAACATCATCTCCGTGGAACGCGAACTGAACGTCGAACCCGCGGACTTCCGGCTGTGGGTCTGCCTCCACGAACAAACCCACCGGGTGCAGTTCGCCGCCGCCCCGTGGCTGCGGCACCACATGCTGGACGAGATCGAAAACCTCAGCGGCCAGCTGCTGGGCAACGTCGATTCCCTGATGGAACGGGCCTCCGCGGCCGCCAAGTCGCTGAAGGACCGCGCAGCACCCGGCGCGGCCCCCGGCCGGGGCGCCATCCTGGACCTGCTCCAGAACCCCGAGGAAAAGGCGGCGCTGTCCCGCCTGACTGCCCTCATGAGCCTGCTCGAAGGCCACGCCAACGTGGTGATGGACGCCGTGGACGCCAGCATCGTCCCCTCCGTGAAGACCATCCGGCAGCGGTTCAACGCCCGGGGCAAGGACCGCGGCTTGATCGAAAAATTCATCCGCAGTCTCCTCGGCCTCGACGCCAAGATGCGCCAGTACAGCGACGGTTCCAAATTCGTCCGGGAAGTGGTGGACGCGGCCGGCATGGAAGGCTTCAACAAAGTCTGGGACTCCGCCGACCACCTCCCCACCGAGCCCGAGATCCACGACTCCAAGCTATGGCTCGACCGGATGGGCCTCTAACCGCCATGACAGCCCGCACCCCCGCCGGTCCTGCGCCAGTTTCCAGCGGGCGACGCCGGCCCGGCCGCCTCGCGCCGGTGGTCGGCACTGCACGGAAAATGCTGCAGGACGCCCTCGCCGGGGCCGGCTACCCTGAACGTGTCCTGGTCGCCTGCAGCGGAGGCCCGGACTCGCTGGCCCTCGCCGCCGTCGCCGCCTACTTCGCCCGCCGGGGCCACGTGGACGGCCACCCCGTGGCCGTCGGCGCCGTCGTCGTGGACCACCAGCTGCAGCCGGGCTCGGCCGGGGTCGCCGCCACCACGGCCCGGACCCTTGAGGACCTCGGGCTCTCTCCCGTCCGGATCAGGACTGTCGACGTCGCCTCCACCGGCATGGGCCCCGAGGCTGCTGCCCGGGACGCCCGCCACGCGGCCCTCGAGGCCGCCGCGGACGAGGCCGGTGCGGGAGCGATCCTGCTCGGCCATACCCTCGATGACCAGGCCGAACAGGTCCTGCTGGGACTTGCGCGCGGCTCCGGCACCCGGTCCCTGGCCGGGATGCGGCCCTCCCGCGGCCGGCTCCTGCGCCCCTTCCTGGGCCTGCGTCGTGCGGACACACTGGAGATCTGCCGGGTGGAGGGCCTGGATCCCTGGCATGACCCGTCCAATGCGGATCCCGCCTACGCGCGCTCCCGGACCCGGGTCGAAGTGCTGCCCCTGCTGGAGGACAAGCTCGGCCCCGGCGTCGCCGAATCCCTCGCCCGCACGGCCGCGATCCTGCAGCTCGACGCCGATTACCTGGAAGACGTGGCGAACGACACCTTTGACCGGCTCCGGCAGCAGGACAGCGGGGAGATCAGCCTTCCGGAGGCCGCGCTGCGGGATCTGGCCCCGGCCGTGAGGTTCCGGGTGATCGCCAAGGCCGCCGCCGCCGTCGGCGGTCAACAGCCCAGCTACCAGCGGCTCCTCGCGGCGGAAGCGCTGCTGCGCCGGCAGGGATCGGCCGGGCCGGTGGAGCTTCCGGGCGCGGTCAGCGTCTACCGGCTCTCACTCGCGCAGCTCCTCGCGGAGCGGCCGTCCGCCCCCGCCGGTGTTCCCCGTGAAGCCGCACGCTGTGGGAAGCTTGTATTCCGGCCTCAACAGCCGCCCCGAAAATAGTCGCACCCCGCATCTACACAGGAGCCATTGGTGGATTCAAACGACGTCCAGGCAGACCTCAAGCACGTTCTCTACACCAAGGAACAGATCCAGCAACGGATCACGGAACTCGCGGCGCAGATCGATAAGGACTATGAGGGCCGCGACCTCCTGATCGTCGGCGTCCTCAAGGGCGCCGTCATGGTCATGGCAGACCTGGCCCGCGCACTGCACAGCCACGTCTCCATGGACTGGATGGCAGTCTCGTCCTACGGCTCCGGCACCCAGTCCTCCGGTGTGGTCCGCATCCTGAAGGACCTCGACACCGACCTCATGGGCAAAGACGTCCTGATCGTCGAGGACATCATCGACTCCGGCCTCACGCTGTCCTGGCTCAAGACCAACCTGGAATCCCGCGGCACCGCCTCCGTGGAAATCTGCACGGCGTTCCGCAAGCCGACGGCCGCGAAGGTCAAGATCGACGTCAAGTACGTCGGCTACGACATTCCCAACGAGTTCGTCGTGGGCTACGGACTGGACTACGCCGAGAAGTACCGCAACCTGGACTTCGTCGGCACCCTGGCACCGCACGTCTACGAGTAGATCGTTCACGCAGGGCCGCCCCCGCCCTGGCCCGGGCGGCAGGACGCCGGGCCCCGCTACGCCCAGAGGGAACTTTTGCCCTTCACCGTGCGTGAGTTAGTGCGACGGTGTATAGCTAGAACCTGACGCAGCACCACACGCGCGCAGAACGGTCGCCGTGCAGCACTACCAGGAGGGACGGGGCCAGCCCCGAACAGATGAAAGCTAAGAGTTTCTTCAAGGGCCCGGGGATCTGGATTGTCGTCGTGGTGGCCATGCTGCTGCTGGCCTTTGCCACCCTGGCGCCCGGCGGCGCAAGCCGGATCGACACGGACAAGGGCCTTGAACTGCTGACTTCCGCCGGCAAGGTTGAACAGGCCAAGATTTTCGACGCCGAAAACCGCGTGGACCTGGTCCTGAAGGACAACCTGCAGATCGACGGCCAGGACAAGGGCAAGAACGTCCAGTTCTACTTTGTCAACGCCCGCGCCCAGGACGTCGTCAAGGCGGTCACGGACGCCAAACCGTCCGGCGGCTTCACCGACCAGCCGCTCGAAAACAACTGGTTCTCCGGACTCTTCTCCCTCCTGGTGCCCGTTCTGCTGCTCGGCGTCCTGTTCTGGTTCCTGCTCTCCCGGATGCAGGGCGGCGGATCCAAGGTCATGCAGTTCGGCAAGTCCAAGGCCAAGCTCGTCAGCAAGGACATGCCGCAGGTGACCTTCAGCGATGTCGCCGGCGCCGATGAGGCCGTCGAGGAACTCGAGGAAATCAAGGAGTTCCTGCAGGAGCCGGCCAAGTTCCAGGCCGTCGGCGCCAAGATCCCCAAGGGCGTGCTGCTCTACGGCCCTCCGGGCACCGGCAAGACCCTCCTGGCCCGCGCCGTCGCCGGCGAGGCCGGCGTGCCCTTCTTCTCCATCTCCGGCTCTGACTTCGTGGAAATGTTCGTCGGCGTGGGCGCCTCCCGCGTCCGCGACCTCTTCGAACAGGCCAAATCCAACGCGCCGGCCATCATCTTCGTCGATGAGATCGACGCCGTCGGCCGGCACCGCGGCGCCGGCATCGGCGGCGGCAACGACGAGCGCGAGCAGACCCTCAACCAGCTGCTGGTTGAAATGGACGGCTTCGACGTCAAGACCAACGTCATCCTGATTGCCGCCACCAACCGCCCCGACGTCCTGGACCCGGCCCTGCTGCGCCCGGGCCGCTTCGACCGGCAGATCTCGGTGGAGGCCCCGGACCTGATCGGCCGCGACCAGATCCTGCAGGTGCACGCCAAGGGCAAGCCTATGGCTCCCGGCGTCGACCTCAAGGCTGTTGCCAAGAAGACCCCCGGCTACACGGGCGCGGACCTGGCCAACGTCCTGAACGAGGCCGCCCTGCTGACGGCGCGCTCCAACGCGAACCTGATCGATGACCGCGCACTCGACGAGGCGATCGACCGCGTGATGGCCGGCCCGCAGAAGCGCAGCCGGGTCATGAAGGAACACGAACGCAAGGTCACCGCCTACCACGAGGGCGGCCACGCCCTGGTCGCGGCGGCCCTGCGGAACTCCGCCCCGGTCACCAAGATCACCATCCTGCCCCGCGGCCGTGCCTTGGGCTACACCATGGTGGTCCCGGAGAATGACAAATACTCCATCACCCGCAACGAGCTGCTCGACCAGATGGCGTACGCCATGGGCGGCCGCGTCGCAGAGGAACTCGTCTTCCACGATCCGTCCACGGGCGCGTCCAACGACATCGAGAAGGCCACCGGAATCGCCCGGAAGATGGTCACCGAGTTCGGCATGAGCGAAAGGGTCGGTTCCGTCCGGCTCGGCCAGGGCGGCGGCGAGCCGTTCCTGGGCCGCGACGCCGGCCACGAGCGCAACTACTCGGACCAGATCGCCTACATCGTCGACGAGGAGGTGCGCCGCCTCATCGACGGCGCGCATGACGAGGCCTACGCCATCCTCACCGAGAACCGGGACGTGCTGGACCAGCTGGCGCTGGAACTGCTCGAACGCGAAACGCTGAACCAGGCCGAGATCGCACACGTTTTCGAGAACATCCGCAAGCGCGATTTCCGCGAAGTGTGGCTCTCGAAGGAGACACGCCCCGTCCAGGCCGCCGGGCCGGTGGAGTCGCGGCGCGAAAAGGCGGAGCGCGAAGCGCAGGAGGAAGCCACCCAGGCACGGCTCGAAGAGCCCCTGGACGCGCGGCCGCCGCATGCCCAGGGCGTCCCCGGTCAGGAACCCTTCCAAGGCGGTGTTGGCGGCGGTGTTACGGATATCGGGACTGACGGCCTTCCCGGCTAGGCTTCTTCTGTGACTTCTAACTTCGACGACGACGTTCCCGCCCCCGCTGCTGCCTCGGCGGGGGACGGGGAAGCCCATCATCCCAAATCCAAGGTGGACCGTCCCCGGATCGAGGCGGCCGTGCGGGAAATCCTGCTGGCCATCGGCGAGGACCCGGACCGCGGCGGACTCCTGGACACCCCGAAGCGGGTGGCCAAGGCCTACGCGGAAATGTTCGCCGGCCTGCACCACGACCCCGCCGAGATCCTCGCCACGACGTTCGACCTCGACCACGAGGAACTCGTGCTGGTCAAGGACATCCCGTTCTACTCCACCTGTGAGCACCACCTGGTGCCGTTCCACGGCGTGGCCCATGTCGGCTACATCCCCTCCCATGACGGCAAGGTCACGGGCCTGAGCAAGCTGGCCCGCGTGGTGGACATGTTCGCCCGACGCCCGCAGGTCCAGGAACGCCTGACCACCCAGATCGTCGAGGCCCTCGTCACCCACCTCAAACCGCGCGGCGCGATCGTCGTCGTCGAGTGCGAACACCTGTGCATGTCCATGCGGGGCATCCGCAAGCCCGGCGCCAAGACCGTCACCAGCGCAGTGCGCGGGCAACTGCACGACCCGGCCACCCGCGCCGAAGCCATGAGCCTCATACTCGGAAGGTAAGAACACAGACTATGGACTCCCTAGCTGCTGCCCCCGGCACCGGCCCCGCAACCTCGCCCCTGCCCGTCCTGCGCAAACCGCGCCCGGCGGCGAAGTTCCAGGACCTGCCCACGGACCGGACCCTCGTGATGGGAATCCTCAACGTCACCCCTGATTCCTTCAGCGACGGCGGCACGCACGCGACACCGGACACCGCGATCGCGGCGGGTCTGCGGATGTTCTACGCCGGGGCGGACATCATCGACGTCGGCGGCGAATCCACCCGCCCGGGCGCCACCCCGGTCGGCGTCGACGAGGAACAGCGCCGGGTCCTGCCGGTCATCGAGGCCCTGGTCAAGGCCGGCGCCCTGGTCAGCATCGACACTACCCACGCCGCGACGGCGGCTGCCGCCCTGAATGCCGGCGCCGCGATCATCAATGACGTTTCGGGCCTGACCATCGAGCCGGAAATGGCGGAACTGGCCGCCCGCACCAAGGCGCCCTACATCCTGACGCACCGCCGCGGCGACGCCAGCACCATGAACGCCCTGACGGACTACCGGGATGTCGCCCGTGACGTCGTCGCGGAACTCTCCGGTGTCCGCGACAAGCTCTACGCCGCCGGCGTCGCCCCGGAGCAGATCATTGTGGACCCGGGGCTGGGATTCGCCAAGAACGATGCCCAGAACTGGGAGCTCCTGCAGCACTTGGACGTCCTGCAGGCCATGGGCCACAAGGTCCTCGTCGCCGGTTCCCGCAAGCGCTTCCTCGGCAGCCTCCTGACCGTCGCCGGCAAGGCCGCCCAGCCGGTTGAACGCGATGCGGCCACCGCCGCCGTGACCGCCATCAGCGCTTTCCGCGGTGCCTGGGCGGTGCGCGTGCACGACGTCGGTTCGAGCCTGGACGCCGTCAAGGTCGCCGCCCGCATGGCACCCCCGGCGCACCCGGCAACCCCCGGTCCTGCCGCCGGCACCGACTGATCCGGCCGGCGTCATGGACCAGATCACGCTGACCGGCGTCACCGCCGTCGGCCATCACGGGGTGTTCGACTTCGAGCGCCGCGACGGCCAGCCGTTCGTCGTTGACGCCGTGCTGCACCTGGACTTCACCAAGGCCGCGGCCTCCGACGACGTCCTGGACACTGCGCACTACGGCGAAGTGGCCGGCTGCATCCGGGACTGGATCACCGGCGTTCCGCTGAACCTGATCGAGGCCCTGGCCGTGCGGATCGCCGAGGACATCCTGCAGAAATTTCCCGTGGCCGCCGTGGACATCACCGTGCACAAGCCCAAGGCCCCGATCGAGGTCGAATTCGGCGACGTCGCCGTCAGCGTGCACCGGAGGCGTTCATGAGCCCGCTCTACACCCGCGCGGTGATCGCGCTCGGCAGCAACCTGGGGGAGCGCAACGACACCCTGTCCGCCGCCGTCGCGGACCTCGTCGACCCGCCGGAGGTGCGCCTGCTGGCCATCTCGCCGATCGTCCAGACCAAGGCCGTGGGCGGGCCCGCGGGCCAGCCGGACTTCCTCAACATGGTGATCGCCGTCGAGACGTCCCTGCCGCCGCGCGAACTGCTGCAACACTGCCACGCCGTGGAACAGAAGCACCTGCGGGTGCGCGAGGTCCGGTGGGGGCCGCGGACCCTGGACGTGGACATCATCACCTACGGGGACCTCGTCAGCTCCGACCCCGAGCTCACCCTGCCCCACCCCCGGGCCGCGGAACGGGCGTTTGTGCTCTACCCCTGGTCGCTGATCGATCCCGCGGCGGAGCTCAACGGTGAACGCGTCGCGGACCTCGCCGCGAAAGCCGCCGACTTCGCCGACCTCGAGACATTTGACGGTTTCCAGAGCCTCACGGCCCCGGACGCCACCGGCGTTTCCGGTGCGGTGGAGCGGCCGTGAAGCTGACCAACCCCCTGCTCCTGCTGGCCATTGCGGTGGTCCTGGCGGCGGCCGGCTGGTTGGCCACCGTGCTGGCCGGCCGCTACAGCCTGGCCACGCCGGTGCTGCCGCTGACGGGGCTGCTGACCATGGGCGTGATCGTGGTGCTCACCTTGGTGCTGGGCATCCGCGTGCTCCGCTGGCGCAACGGCAAGAAGAAGAAGATCCTCAACCCCATCCTCGCGGCGTGGACCCTGGTCCTGGCCCAGGCCTGCGCCTACACCGGCTCGGTCCTGCTGGGTTGGCACGCGGGAATCATCTTGGAGCAGCTGCGGCTGTGGAACCTGCGCAGTAGCCACGACATCACCTGGCAGGCCCTCGCGCTGGCAGGCGGCGGGCTGATCATGGTGATCGTCGGGCTCGTCGTCGAGCGGTTCTGCCGGATTCCGCCCGAGGACGGCGACGCCGATTCCGGGCACGGCGTGCCGGGAAAGCGCAACAAGCCCACGGCAGAAGGCGAATATGCGTACCGAGGCGATTGATCCTCCGGGCATCGACTGGCTCCGGGTGTCACCGAAGTACGTGACCGTGCGCCTCGCGGAGTGGGCGCTCGGAAACCTGATCGTGGTTGCCTTGTTGTCCGTTCCCCTGGTCCTTGTTCTGGCCGGCGTGTGGACGTGGCCGCCGGTCTGGCTGGCCGTTGCCGTTCCCGCCCTCTGGCTGCTCCTGGCATTGTGGCGGCTCGCGCTGATTCCCCGGCAGGTGCGCTCGATCGGCTACGCCGAGCGTGAGGACGACCTCCTGATCCGCCGGGGCATCTTCTTCCAGCGCACCCTCGTGGTCCCCTACGGGCGGATGCAGTACGTGGACATCGCGGTGGGGCCCGTCGAGCGTCCCCTGGGCCTGTGCACCCTGAAGCTTCACACCGCGTCCGCCGGGACCAATGCCGAGATCCCCGGCCTGCCCGCCAGCGAAGGAGCCCGGCTCCGCGAACAGCTCTCCGCCCGCGGCGAAGCCCGGCTGGCCGGGCTGTGACGGGAAGGCCGTGACGGCATGGCGCTGACACCGGAGGGTGCCGGGGCGGCCCGGGAGCCCGCGGTCGGCAGCGGCGCTGACGTGACCCCCATGGCCGGCACCGGCGAAACCCGCGGGACCGGAACCCGTTCAGCGGGAACCGGCGAAACCCGCGGGACCGGAACGCGTTCAGCGGGAACCGGCGACGCCGGCTGGCTGCGCGTGCATCCGGCATCGCCGTTTGTCCACGGCTGGGTGGCGCTGGCTGCGATGCTGTTCTTTTTTGGGCGCGACACGTTCGAACGCCTGCTTCAGGGCGGCCCGGTCTTTGACGAGCGGTTCGCCGGGCGGGCACCGTGGCTGCTGCTTGGCGGCGGCGCGCTGCTCCTGCTGACCGTGCTCGGCTTTGTCCTGAGCTGGTACTTCACGCGCTACCAGGTGGCTGAGGGCTACGTGCGGGTCAACACCGGTTTCCTGTTCAAGCAGCAACGGCAGGCCAGGCTGGACCGGGTGCAGGCAATCGACGTCGTCCAGCCATTTCTGGCACGGATCTTCGGGCTGGCGGAGCTCAGGTTCGAGGTCGCCGACGCCGGCGAATCCGCCGTGCACCTCGCCTATCTGCGGGCGGACGAGGCCCGCCAGCTCCGCGCGACAATTCTCGCCGGCGCCTCCGGCGCCGCCGCCGGGACCGGCACTCGGACGCCGACTTCGACTTCGCCTCCGACTTCGGCTCCGGAGCCGGGGCAACCGGAGGCCGCCGCGGAGGCGCCGGAACAGACAGTGCTGACCGTGCCGCCGTCGCGCCTCATGGGCTCGCTGCTCCTGAGCGAACAGAGCGTGGCCATCGTGGCCGGCGGCATCGCCTCCGTGCTGCTCTCCGCCGTCACCGAGAACCGGAATTTCACGGTCTTCCTGATTCCTGCCGCGATCGGCCTCGCCGCCGCCTACTGGTCCTCGTTCAACAAGGGCTACAACTTCACCGCGGCCGTGTCACGGGACGGCATCCGGCTGCGGTACGGCCTGCTGGACACCCAGGCCCAGACCGTGCCCCCGGGCAGGATCCAGGCGCTGAAGGTCAGCCAGCCGCCACTGTGGCGGATGTTCGGCTGGTACCGGGTCCAGGTCAATGTGGCCGGGTACGGCCTGGCGGGAAGCGCCGGGCAGGGTTCGGCCCGGACCACGCTGCTCCCGGTGGGATCCCTCGGCGACGTCCTGACCATCCTCTCCCTCGTGCTTCCGGATCCCGGAACCACGGATCCGGTGGGCGTCTTCACGGCAGGAATCAGCGGTCTCGCGGACGCCTCCGGGATACCTAACGCCGGGACGCCGGGAACCGGAACACCAGGAAACCGGACACCCAGCAACGGAGCCGGCCAGGACCCCGACGGCGGCTTCGTCACCACGCCGCGCCGGGCGCGGCTGCTTGCGCCGCTGGGCTGGCGGCGCAACGGCTTCACCGCGACGGAGACCGCACTGCTCCTGAGGTCCGGCCGGTGGTGGCGGAACCTCGTGGTGGTGCCGCACCAGCGCACCCAGTCCATGGCGCTCGAACAGGGGCCGCTCGCCCGGAGGTTCCGGGTGGCGGACCTGGTCCTGCACACCACGGCAGGCCCGGTCGCCCCGCGGCTTATCCAGGCCGGCCTCGACGAGGCCCGGGACCTGCTGGATGCCCAGTCCGCCCGGGCCCGCGCCGCCCGCAAACGCCAGACGAGCGAACACTGGATGGAGCCGACGATCGAGCCGGCCCCACCCCCCGCAGACCACACTCAGGAAGGCCCGCATCATGGCTAAACCAGGACGCCTCGGCGTCGGGATCATCGGCGCAGGGAAGGTCGGTGCCGTCCTGGGGGCGGCGCTGCGCGGAGCCGAGCACGCCGTCATCGGCGTGTCCGCCGTTTCGGACGCGAGCCGCGAACGCGCCGAAACACTGCTGCCCGGGGTCCCGGTCCTGGAGGTGCAGGACATTGTGGAGCGCGCCGAACTGGTCCTGCTCGCCGTACCGGATGACGCCCTCGGCCCGCTCGTGGAGGGGCTCGCCAAACTCGGCGCCTGGCAGCCCGGCCAGCTCGTGGCGCACACTTCGGGGCGCTTCGGCGTCGGGATCCTGCACCCGGTCCGGGCCGCCGGCGCCGTGCCGCTCGCGCTGCACCCGGCCATGACGTTCACCGGCATGAGCCTGGACCTCACGCGGCTTCTGGACTGCACCTTCGGCGTCACGGCCGACGCCGCGATGCTGCCGATTGCCCAGGCCCTCGTCGTCGAAATGGGCGCCGAGCCTGTCGCGATCGCAGAGGCCGACCGGGTCCTCTACCACGCGGCCCTCGCGCACGGCTCGAACCACCTGGTCACGCTCGTGGCACAGGCCTCGCAGCTGCTCCGGGAAGTCGGCGTCGACGCCCCGGACCGGATGCTGGGCCCGCTGCTGCGCGCCACGCTCGAGAACGCGCTCGCCTCCGGCGAATCGGCCCTGACCGGGCCGGTTGCCCGGGGCGATGCCGGCACGGTTGCCGCGCACGCCGGCGCCCTTCGCGAGTACGACGGCGGCTCGGCCGGCGATATTCTTGAGGCGTACCTGGCCATGGCCCGGGCGACAGCCCGCCGGGCAGGAAGCCGCGGGCTCTTGAAGCCGGAACAACTCCACGGCATCGAACAGGCGCTCGGCGGCCCCGACCAGAACGGGACGCACGCCCCGGAAGGACCCTGACATGGCAATCCAACTCGTCACCACGGCTGCCCAGCTCCGCGCCGCAAGCGCCCGGCTGCTGGCACGGCAGGGCGGCACGTCCCAGGGGCTCGTGCCCACCATGGGCGCCCTGCACGAGGGGCATGCCCAACTGGCAAGGACCGCCGTCGCCCAGAACGATGTGGTGGTGGCCAGCATCTTCGTCAACCCCCTGCAGTTTGGCGAAGCCGCGGACCTGGACCGCTACCCCCGGACCCTGGAAGCCGACCTCGCCCTGCTCGACGCCGAAGGCGTGGACCTGGCGTTCGCGCCCGGCGTCGAGGAGGTCTACCCCGGCGGGGAACCGCTCGTGCGGGTCACCGCGGGCCCCCTGGGCGAAAAGTGGGAGGGCGCGTCCCGGCCCGGGCACTTTGACGGCGCCCTGACCGTCGTCGCGAAACTGCTCCACTACGGCATCCCGGGGACCGGCCTGCCCGGCGGCGGCCAGCCGGCCTACCGCGCCTACTTCGGCCAGAAGGACGCGCAGCAGCTGGCGCTGGTCCAGCGCATGGTGGCAGACCTGAACTTCCCGGTGGAGATCGTGCCCGTGCCCATCGTTCGCTCAGCCGACGGCCTGGCATTGTCCAGCCGCAACCGCTTCCTCTCCGCGGACCAGCGCGAGGCCGCCCTGGTCCTCTCCCGAGCTCTGCGGCTCATCGAGGACCGCGCCGCCGCGCATGAGCCCCTGGACATCGAATCCGCGCAGGCCCTGGTCCGCTCCCAGCCGCTGGTGGAACTGGACTACTTCGAGGTGGTGGACCCGCGGACCCTGGAGCCCCTCGCGGAGAACTGCAGGGACACCCCCTTCCGCGGCGAGGCGCTGGCGATCATTGCCGCCAAGGTCGGTCCCGTCCGGCTCATCGACAACGCGCCCCTGAACTCCTGACTGCTTGAAATCCTGACTGCCTGACCCAGCCGGCAGAAGCAACGCGGGGTCAGATCCGGGCCATGTTGCCCCCAACCATGGGCCGTATCTGACCCCGCGTTGCATGTCCGGCGACGGAATTTTGCTTGCGGAGGGAATTCGGGCGGGGCTTAGACTGTTGCAACCTGCAGCAGCGCCGACGCTCGCCGGACCCACACCCACCGCCCTGAGGGAATCCCCATGTCAACAGACGTCTCTTCCAACGCCGCCGGCACCGCCGGACCGGGCGCTGCCCCCGCCATCGCAGGACCGGCGACGCCGCCCGCGTCTAACGCGCCCACTGTGGCCACCGGGCCGGTGAAGATGTCCCGGGAGTCCGTCACCATCATCGTCACGCTGCTGGTGGCCACCTTCGTTGTGATCCTCAACGAGACCATCATGAACGTGGCCCTGCAGCGCCTGATGGTGGATCTCAACGTCGATGCGCCCACCGTGCAATGGCTGTCCACGGGCTTCATGCTCACCATGGCCGTGGTCATTCCGACCACCGGGTTCATCCTGCAGCGGCTGTCCACCCGCGCCGTGTTCATGCTGGCCATGGGGCTGTTCTCCGGCGGCACACTGCTGGCAGCCGTCGCGCCGGGCTTCGAGGTCCTGCTGCTGGCCCGCATCGTCCAGGCCGGCGGCACGGCCATCATGCTGCCGCTTCTGATGACCACCATCCTCACGCTCGTGCCGCTGGAACGCCGCGGCGCCGTCATGGGCAACGTCAGCATCGCCATATCGGTGGCGCCGGCGCTGGGCCCCACGGTTTCCGGCCTGATCCTCCAGCATTTTTCCTGGCGGTTCATGTTCGTCTTCGTGCTGCCGATCGCCCTTGCCGCACTTGCCATCGGGGCCAGATACCTCACCAACATCGGTGAGACCGAGAAGACCCGGCTGGATGCCCTCTCGGTGGTGCTGACGGTTCCCGCGTTCGGCGGACTGGTGTACGGCCTGAGCCAGATCGGCGGCGGCGACGCCGGATCCCGCACTCCGGCCGTGCTGGCGCTGGCTGTCGGCGTGGTGGCCCTGGCGGTCTTCGTCCTGCGCCAACTGAAGCTCCAAAAGAGCGACCGGCCCCTGCTGGACCTGCGTGCCTTCAGCTTCCGGATGTTCACGGTGTCCGTCCTGCTGCTTGTCGTGGCCATGATCGCGCTGTTCGGCGCGGTGATCCTGCTGCCGCTGTACCTGCAGGAAATCCGCGGCCTGAAATCGCTCGAGACCGGTCTGGTGCTGCTTCCCGGCGGCCTCGCCATGGGCCTGCTGGGGCCTTTTATCGGCCGCGTGTTCGACAAGGTCGGGCCCCTGCCGCTGACAGTGACGGGCTCGGTCATGATGGTGCTGTCGCTCTGGCAGTTCTCCAGGCTGGATGCCGCGTCACCGGTGGGGTGGATCATCGCCCTGCACGTGACACTGAGCCTGGGCCTGGCGCTCTTGTTCACCCCCGCCTTCACAACCGGCCTGAACCCGCTGCCCCCGCACCTGTACTCACATGGTTCGGCCATCATGAGCACGCTGCAGCAGGTGGCCGGCGCCGCCGGCACGGCGCTCCTGGTCTCGATCTACGCCTTCGTGGCCGCTGCCTCGGGCATGGTCGCCGGCATGCAGGCGGCGTTCCTGACGGCGGCAATCATAGCCGTGGCCGCCGTCGTGCTGTCCGCCATGATGCGCAAAACCGAAGGCGCGGCACAGCCCGCCGCCCACTAACCCACGCAACAGCAACGCGGGGTCACTTAGCGCCGGTCCGGACGTCCGGAATGGGCGCTAAGTGACCCCGCGTTGCTTGGTGGGCGGTGTCTGGTGGGGGTCAGCCTGCGTAGAACGCGCTGAGTTCGGCGATCAGCTTGTCCGGTGCCTTGTTGACGCCGTCGTGGCCCATGCCCGGCAGGATCGTGTAGCTGGAGCCGGAGAGGACGTCGTGGATCTGGGCGCAGGCGACACCGAAGTAGGCCGGGCTCTTTTCGCCCACAATAATCAGCGTCTCCAGCGGCAGCTCCAGGAACGGTTCGGCCGGCATGTCCGCGGCGATGATTGCCTTGATCTCGCGCACACCGGTCTGCATGAGGTCACGCAGCTGCTTGCCAATCGGGGTGCCGGCCGAGAGCTTGTTCGCCAGCGTCAGCATGGACAGCGGCATCCGGGACAGTGCGCTGCCGGTTTCCAGGCCCTTGAGCAGGACGGCGAGTGCGCGGTCGTCGTCGCCGGCCGCCGTCGCCCGTTCGTATTCGGGGGTCCAGTCCGCCGTGACACTGTGGTTGACGGACACGGCCGGGTCGTACACAGCCAGCCGTTCCACCGGCAGTGTGCGGGCCGCGTGCAAGGCCACCGCCCCGCCGAAGCTGTGGCCGAACACATCCGTGCTGGACGTGTGCTTCATGACGGCGTCGAGGTCGTGGATGTCCACGTCCAGGGTGTAGTTCTCCGGCTGAGGGGAGGACGAGCCCCGGCCGCGCCGGTTGAAAGTGTGCACCGGCCGGCCCAGCGAGGCGCTGAGTTTCTGCGCGAAACGGGTGTAGTCGGCGGCCGTCACCATCGAGGCAGGCACGACGACGATGCCCGAACCCGCCGAGGCGAGCTCGGCGCCCGTGCTGAAAAGCTCGATGGTTCCGCCGTCGGGGGTTCTGATGTTCTCGCGGGTCATGATCCGAGCCTAGCCGAGCACACGCCCGGGTGCAGTAAGCAGTGCAGTAGTCGGTGCAGTAACCAGTGCAGTAAACGGCGCAGCAGGAGGCGGTGCTAGTTGCCCAGCCGGCCGCCGGAGACCTCGAGGTAGCAGGCGCCGCAGAGCGACTCGTACCAGACGTCCTGGCCGTCGATCGCGACCTGGTCGCCGTCGAACACCACGTGGTCCCCGATCCGGCGGGTGTTGAAGATGGCCTTGCGTCCGCAGCGGCAGATGGTCTTGAGCTCTTCGAGCGTGTGCGCAATCTCCAGGAGCCGCAGGGACCCCGGGAAGGCGCGCGTCCGGAAGTCGGTGCGGATTCCGTAGGCGAGGACGGGGACGTTGTCCAGGACCGCGATCCGGAACAGATCGTCCACCTGCTCCGGCTCCAGGAACTGTGCCTCGTCCACCAGCAGGCATGCCACCGGCGCGGTGTCCACGTGCTGGAGCAGGGCGTCGGGGTCATCGCCGTGGGCTTGGGCGGTGAAAAGCTTGCGGGCCGACGCGCCGGCAGGGACCAGGAAGTCCACCGAGCGGGTCATGCCGAGCCGGGACACGACGTCGGCATCGCCCTTGGTGTCGACGTCCGGCTTGGCCAGCAGAACCCGCTGCCCGCGTTCCTCATAGTTGAACGCCGCCTGCAGCAGCCCCGTCGACTTGCCGGAGTTCATGGCGCCGTAGCGGAAATAGAGCTTGGCCAAGGGGGTCCTTTCGAAAGGGTCGCCCCCGATTCTAGCGGCAGGCCGCGTCAGCGGTCCGTCAGCGTCCCGGCCAGGACCGCCGCAGACGGGCCGGGATACGCCCGGTGATGCCCGGCATTCCGCGGGCCGCGGCGCCTGCCGCGAAGCCCGCCGCCGGGCCGGCCGTCAGACCCGTCCCGCGGCCGGGGGCCGGAGCCGCGGCGCCCGGACCGCCGAGTAGGAACCGTGCCGCCCGGAGGGCGAGCCGGTTTCCCGGCCGGATGGGACCTTCGTGCAGCTGCCCGGGAACGACGGCGAAGCTCAGCGCGGGAACTGCGTCGGCGAGCTGACGGCCCGTCTCGGCGAAGTATGCAGGGCTCCAGCCGCCGCTGAGCATGAGTGTAGGGGTGGTGATCGAGGCGAAATCGGCGAGTTCGGCATCGGCATCCAGAACGGCCCGCATCTCGGCAACGGCCGTGGGCAGCAGCTCCCGCATTTCGGCACCCAGGCTGGTCCGGGCCGAAAGGATGCTCAGCATGCGCAGCGCGCCCAGGGGCAGCCGGGACACCGGGCCCGCCGTCTCCAGTCCCTGCACCAGATGGGCCCAGGCCTCGTCAAGCTTCCCGGCGGCCACGGACCGCTCAAGCTCGGGCCGCCAGCGTTGGCTGAGGTTCCCGGCGAGGCTGACGGCGGCGTCGTAGGTCACCATCCGGCGGATCGGCACGCTCCGGGCGGCCTGCAGCGCCACAAACCCGCCATAGCTGTGCGCCACGACGTCGCTCGCGCCGGTCTCGCGGAGCACGGCTGCCAGGTCGGCCACCTCGGTGGCGGCGGAATACCCTGCGGGCTGGGGTGAGGAACCGGCGCGCCCGCGCCGGTTGTAGCAGTGAACCGGCTGGCCCAGCAGCCGGCCCATCCTTCGGGCGAACGGGAGGTAGAGCGTATCGGTGACCAGCGTGCCGTGCACGACGACGACGCCGGTTCCCTCCCCCCGCGGCCTTTGGGCCGGGGCGGCCGCTGCGGCGCCGGCTGCGGCGGATCCGCCCCGCTCACGCGCCGCCGGGCGAATGGTGTGCAGCTCGAGGTGCCCCTCGCCGTCGTCGGTCCCCACAGTCCACGTCTCCACAGCCCCGAGTCTATTCCCGCACCCCGTCCCCCGCGCGCGGCCCGTGGGATCCGCGGGTGCCGCCCCGGCCGAACCGGCCGGGGACCTGCCCGGACCCGACCGGGCCGAAATCGACGGTAAACTTGGGGATTGTGACTTCCCAAAACACCCCTGCCCCGATCCAAGCCGCCGAGCCGCACGACGCCAGCGAACAGACGCGCATCCGCATGGAGAAGCGCGCCAAGCTGATCGAACGCGGCGTCGAGGCTTATCCGGTGGGTGTCGAGCGTACACACTCGCTCACGGAAATCCGCGAGAAGTACGCCCACCTGCAGCCCGACGAAACCACCGGCGCCGTCGTCGGCGTGACCGGCCGCATTGTCTTCATCCGCAACACGGGCAAGCTCTGCTTCGCCACCCTCCAGGAGGGCGGCCTCGACGGCAAGGCCGTGCGGCTGCAGGTCATGCTGAGCCTGGCCAACATCGGTGAGGAAGCGCTCGCGGAATGGAAGTCCCTCGTGGACCTGGGCGACCACGTCTTCATCACGGGCGAGGTCATCTCCTCACGCCGCGGCGAGCTGTCCGTCATGGCCGACTCCTGGACCATGGCTTCGAAGGCACTGCGCCCGCTGCCCGTGCTGCACGCCGGGCTGAACGAGGAAACCCGCGTCCGCCAGCGCTACGTGGACCTCATCGTCCGCGACGAAGCCCGCGAGATGGTCTACACCCGCGCCGCGATCACCCGCTCCATCCGCGAAACCCTGCACCGCCAGGGCTACGTCGAGGTCGAAACCCCCATGCTGCAGCTGGTTCACGGCGGCGCCACGGCCCGCCCCTTCGAGACGCACATGAACGCGTTCGACCAGAAGATGACGCTGCGCATCGCCACCGAGCTCTACCTCAAGCGCACGGTGGTCGGCGGGATCGACCGTGTCTACGACATGGGCCGGGTCTTCCGCAACGAGGGAGTGGACTCCACGCACAGCCCCGAGTTCACCACGTTGGAGTCCTACGAGGCGTGGGCGGACCAGTTCGTCATGGCGGACCGGATCAAGGAGATCATCCTCGATGCCGCCGACGCCGCCGGTGTGGGTCGGGTCCTGCAGACAGAGGCGGGGGAGATCAACCTCGACGGCGACTGGGCCTGGATGGCGGTCTACCCGGGACTTTCCGAATTCGTTGGACAGGAAGTCACTCCCGACACCCCGGTGGCCGACCTGCTGGAACTGGCTGCCAAGCACGAGGTCAAGGTCGACGCCGCCTGGGACGCCGAGAAGCTCGTTGTCGAACTCTTCGGTGAACTCGTGGAGCCCACGCTGCTCAACCCCACGTTCGTCTACGACTATCCGCCGTCCGCCCAGCCGCTGGCCCGCCAGCACCGCGAGGACGGCCGCCTGATCGAAGCCTGGGACCTCATCATCGGCGGCATGGAGCGTGGCACGGCGTTCTCCGAACTGATCGACCCGGTGATCCAGCGCGAACGCCTCACCGAGCAGTCCCGCCGCTCCGCCGCGGGCGACGTGGAGGCCATGCAGCTGGATGAGGACTTCCTCCGCGCGCTCGAATACGGTGCGCCGCCCATGGGTGGGATCGGCCTGGGCATCGACCGCCTCGTCATGCTCTTCACCGGCGCCGGCATCCGCGAAACGATCCTTTTCCCGCTGCTGAAGCCCGAAGGACACTGAGCATGGACTACATCGCCGTATTGCTGCCCCCCATCGTCGTAGGCCTGCTTTTCTGGTTTGCCATGAAATCCATATTCAATGCCGACAAATCAGAGCGCCAGGCAGAAGCCCGCGCACATGCCGAAGCGGTCGCCCGAGCGGAAGCCCACACCCCGGAGCAGGATTCCGGGCCCGTCGGGGGCTAATTCCCGCCGCAAAGAACTAAAGGCCGCCTATTGCGACCTGTAGGTTTCCTTTGGCCTGAGTTTTGCGCTTTGACTCCCTGCCGTAAAGCGGAGGATACTTTTTAACAGATACGTCCTGCTTTTCTAAACACTCGTCCTTTTGGAAAGAGAGTCTTTTATGGCACAGAAAGTTAAAATCATCCTCGTTGATGATCTGGATGGGGGATCCGCGGACGAAACAGTCCGGTTCGGCCTTGACGGCGTGAGCTACGAAATAGACCTGTCGTCAAGCAACGCTTCGGAACTGCGCTCCGCTGTCGAGCGATTTGTGGCGCACGCACGCAAGACATCCAGCGGACGCGCCACGCGCACCAAGATTTCCAGCGGACGGAATCAGGACTCTGCCCAGATCCGTCAGTGGGCGCGGGACAACGGCTATGCGGTAAACAGCCGCGGACGTATCCAGGCTGAAATTCAGGAAGCCTACCAAAAGGCTAATTCCTAGCCCAAGACTCCGCGCCAGGACGCAGTATCAAAGCCCGGTATCAAGTTTGCTCATCAATTGCCAATGCCCCCGCTTTATGGCGGGGGCATTGGCGTACCGACGGCGGTGCGCCGGCTCCGGTTTTCCCGGCCGCGGCCCGGACCGCGGCGCCGTTGCCGACCAGGGCACCTGAGCATTGGCCCGATCGTTGTCCCGACCCGCTTCCCGGCGCCTCGCCGTTGTCCCGGCGGCGTCTCACCCGGCGGCTTCCCGGCCGGCGGGGAGGGGATCCGGACAGCATCGGAGCGGGGTGCGCAAACCCTCCGGTTTCCCCTGTGGCGAACAAGCCCCAAATCTGGAACCCGGCCACGTAGCATCAAAGTACGTCGTAGCTAGGAGTGTGGCGAAATGTTTGAGCGATTTACGGACCGTGCCCGTCGCGTAGTTGTGCTTGCCCAAGAAGAGGCACGCATGCTGAACCACAATTACATTGGTACCGAACACATCCTCTTGGGTCTTATCCATGAGGGAGAAGGTGTTGCGGCCAAAGCCCTTGAATCCTTGAGCATTTCGCTCGACGGTGTCCGCGAGCAGGTGCAGGAGATCATCGGACAGGGCCAGCAGGCCCCGTCCGGTCACATCCCCTTCACCCCGCGCGCCAAGAAGGTGCTGGAGCTCTCGCTGCGCGAGGCCCTGCAGCTGGGCCACAACTACATCGGCACCGAGCACATCCTGCTCGGCCTCATCCGTGAGGGTGAAGGCGTGGCCGCCCAGGTGCTGGTCAAGCTCGGCGCCGACCTCAACCGGGTCCGCCAGCAGGTCATCCAGCTGCTCTCGGGTTACCAGGGCAAGGAATCCACGGGTGCCGGCGTCGGCTCCAGCCAGGCCGAGGGAACCCCTGCCGGGTCCGTCGTCCTGGACCAGTTCGGCCGGAACCTGACCCAGGCTGCCCGCGAAAACAAGCTGGACCCCGTGATCGGGCGCGAATCGGAAATGGAACGCGTCATGCAGGTCCTTTCCCGCCGCACCAAGAACAATCCCGTGCTGATCGGCGAGCCCGGCGTCGGCAAGACCGCCGTCGTCGAAGGCCTGGCCCAGGCGATCGTCCGCGGCGATGTCCCGGAAACCATCAAGGACAAGCAGCTCTACACGCTGGACCTCGGGTCTCTCGTGGCCGGCTCCCGCTACCGTGGTGACTTCGAAGAGCGCCTCAAGAAGGTCCTCAAGGAAATCCGCACCCGCGGCGACATCATCCTGTTCATCGATGAGATCCACACCCTGGTGGGTGCCGGTGCCGCCGAGGGCGCCATCGACGCGGCCTCGATCCTGAAGCCCATGCTGGCCCGCGGCGAGCTCCAGACCATCGGTGCCACCACGCTGGACGAGTACCGCAAGCACATCGAGAAGGATGCGGCGCTGGAACGCCGTTTCCAGCCGATCCAGGTCAAGGAGCCCTCCGTCGCGCACGCGATCGAGATCCTCAAGGGCCTGCGCGACCGGTACGAGGCGCACCACCGCGTCACCATCACCGACGGCGCCCTCGCCTCGGCGGCCAGCCTCTCCGAACGCTACATCTCGGACCGCTTCCTGCCGGACAAGGCGATCGACCTGATCGATGAGGCCGGCGCGCGGCTGCGCATCCGCCGGATGACCGCCCCGCCGGAGCTCAAGATCATGGACGAGAAAATCGCCGCCATGAAGCTGGAGAAGGAATCCGCGATTGACGCGCAGGACTTCGAAGGCGCCGCCTCGCTGCGCGACAAGGAGCAGAAGCTCATTGCCGAGCGTGCCGAGAAGGAACGCCAGTGGAAGACCGGCGGCATGGACGACATCTCCGAGGTGGATGAGGATCTCATCGCCGAGGTGCTGGCGAACTCCACCGGCATCCCGGTCTTCAAGCTGACCGAGGAAGAGTCCTCGCGACTGCTGAAGATGGAAGATGAGCTGCACAAGCGCGTTGTCGGCCAGGACGAGGCCATTCGGTCCCTGTCCCAGGCGATCCGCCGCACCCGTGCAGGCCTGAAGGACCCCAAGCGTCCGGGCGGCTCGTTCATCTTTGCCGGCCCCACCGGCGTCGGCAAGACCGAGCTGGCCAAGGCCCTGGCCGAATTCCTCTTCGGCGAGGAGGACGCCCTGATCACGCTGGACATGTCCGAGTACTCGGAGAAGCACACCGTGTCGCGGCTCTTCGGTGCCCCTCCGGGCTACGTGGGCTACGAAGAGGGCGGCCAGCTGACCGAAAAGGTCCGCCGTCGTCCGTTCTCCGTTGTTCTGTTCGACGAAGTGGAGAAGGCGCACGCCGATCTCTTCAACTCGCTGCTGCAGATTCTGGAAGACGGCCGTCTGACCGACTCCCAGGGCCGCGTGGTGGACTTCAAGAACACCGTGATCATCATGACCACCAACCTCGGCACCCGGGACATCTCCAAGAGCGTCGCCACCGGCTTCCAGTCGGGCACGGACACGCAGACCGGCTACAACCGGATGCGGGCCCGCGTCACCGAGGAGCTCAAGCAGCACTTCCGTCCCGAGTTCCTGAACCGTGTTGACGACGTTGTGGTCTTCCCGCAGCTGACCCAGGACGAGATCATCGAGATCGTGGACATGTTCGTCGCCCGGCTGGAGAAGCGCCTCAAGGACAAGGACATGGGCATCGAGCTCACGCCCGCGGCCAAGATCCTCCTGGCGACCCGCGGTTACGATCCCGCCATGGGTGCCCGGCCGCTGCGCCGCACCATCCAGCGCGAGATCGAGGACCAGCTCTCCGAGAAGATCCTCTTCGGCGAGCTGCA
This sequence comes from Arthrobacter sp. NicSoilB8, assembly GCF_019977355.1. Classification (NCBI taxonomy): domain Bacteria; kingdom Bacillati; phylum Actinomycetota; class Actinomycetes; order Micrococcales; family Micrococcaceae; genus Arthrobacter; species Arthrobacter sp. NicSoilB8. The sequence continues at coordinate 294,706 of NZ_AP024655.1, forward strand.
CTCCGGCGACATCGTCGTGGTGGATGTTGAAGGCGAGGGCGACAACGCAAAGTTCACCTTCGCCGGCAATGCCAAGCCGCGCATCCCGGAGATCGCTCCGAGCGTCTAAGCACTCACGGCCAGGGCCCCGCTCTCCCGAAACGGAGGGCGGGGCCTTTGCTGTGCCACCCGCGTCCCGCTATGCCATCCGCGTCCCGCTCAAGGCCCGCGTCCTGCTCGACGCCGGCGGCACCTGCCGCGTGACCGCTCGCCGACGGCGCCTGCAGCCCAGAGTCTGAAAGCACTGTTTCACTCTCAGTGAACTTGCTGTGATGGGCGCCACAAAAGGTGTTGAATCGGTGCATGGCTGCCAAGGACTCAGAGACCCTGAGCGAACAACCCGAGACCCCCTTCCACGACCTGGACCACTACCTCGCAATCCCCAGAGTGAGCGGTTTGGCGCTGAGCCCGGACGGGACGCGGCTGGTCACTACTGTGGCGACGCTCGGCGCCAAGGGCACCGAATACTGCACCGCCCTCTGGGAGGTGGACCCGAACGGCGTCAAGCAGGCCCGCCGGATCACGCGCAGCGCCAAGGGCGAGGCGGGCGCGGTGTTCGCCGGCAGCGGCGACCTCTACTTCACCTCCGCCCGTCCCGACCCGGAGACTCCCGACGCAGATCCGGTCAACGCCCTCTGGATGCTCCCGTCCGGCGGCGGCGAAGCCAGGGTGGCGCTATCCCGCGCCGGCGGAATCAGCGGACTCCTCGCCGCCAGGGACGCCGACACCCTGGTGGTCGCGGCCTCGGTCCTGGCCGGCTCCACCGGCGAGGACAACGACGAAGAGCGCCGCAAGGCCCGCAAGGACAACAAGGTTGCCGCCATCCTGCACAGCGGCTACCCCGTCCGATACTGGGACGCAGACCTCGGCCCGGCGCAGCCGCGGCTGTTCGCCGTCGAACCCGGAGAGCGGCTCGAGGGCGGAAAACCGACGACGGTCGACGCCGCGCCGCCGCTGAACCTCCGCAACCTGACCCCCGACGCCGGTAGCCGGCTCAGGGATGCCACGTCGGTGATCAGCCCCGACGGCAGGACCATCTACAGCAGCCTCACGAAGCCGCTCGCGAACGCCGACTCACGCTCCGTGCTGGTCGCCGTCGACGTCGCCACCGGCACCCGGACGGTGCTGCTGGACACGGAAGGCATGAGCTATTTCCCGGGCCCCGTCAGCCCGGACAACCGGAGCCTGGTGGTCGTCAGCGAAAGCGACACCACGCCGTTCGCGGCCCCGCAGGTCAAGTTGCACCTCCTCGACGTCGCCGGCCAGGCAGCAGGCGCCAGCGCGCTGACGCCGCTGGCCCACGACTGGGACCGATGGGCCCACCCCGCCGCCTGGCTGCCGGACGGATCTGCCCTGCTGGTCACCGCAGACGAGGACGGCGCCGCGCCGGTCTTCCGGATCGGTGTGGCGGCGGAGCCCGGCGAACCTGCCCGGGTGACCCGCCTGACGGCCGACGCCGCCGCCTACAGCGACGTTGTGGTCGCACCGGACGGACGCAGCGCCTACGCGCTTCGCAGCTCCTACGAATTCCCGGCAGAACCCGTGCGGATCGACCTCGACGGCGGCGGCGCAGTCCGCCTGCCCGCACCGGCGGAGCGCCCCCGGCGCAAGGGGACGCTCGAGCGTGTGGAGACGACGGCGGCCGACGGCGCCCGGGTGCCCGCGTACCTGGCCCTGCCGGACGATGCGTCCGCCGCGAACCCGGCGCCGCTGCTCCTCTGGATCCACGGCGGACCGCTGGGGTCCTGGAACGCCTGGACCTGGCGCTGGAACCCGTGGCTGCTGGTGGCCCGCGGGTACGCCGTGTTGCTGCCGGACCCCGCCCTCTCCACCGGCTACGGCCAGGAGCACATCCAGCGCGGCTGGGGGGAATGGGGCAAGGCCCCTTTCACCGACCTCATGACCATCACCGACGCCGTCGTGCAGCGGCCGGACATCGACGAAACCCGCACGGCCGCCATGGGCGGCTCCTTCGGCGGCTACATGGCCAACTGGGTCGCCGGGCACACGGACCGCTTCAAGGCAATCGTCACGCACGCCAGCCTCTGGGCCCTTGACCAGTTCGGCCCCACTACGGACGCGGCGCAGTACTGGCTCAAGGAAATGACGGCCGAGATGGCCCTGGCGAACTCCCCGCATCACCATGTTGAAAACATCCGGACTCCCATGCTGGTCATCCACGGCGACAAGGACTACCGCGTGCCGATCGGCGAGGGCCTGCGGCTCTGGTACGAACTGCTCGCCAAGTCGCAGCTGGCGGCCGACGCGAACGGCGAGACGGACCACCGCTTCCTGTACTTCCCGGACGAGAACCACTGGGTCCTGCAGCCGCAGCACGCCAAGGTCTGGTACGGCGTGGTGGAGCACTTCCTGGCCAGGAACCTGCTGGACAAGGATCTGCCGGTCCCGGACGAACTGGGCCTCTGAGCCCCCTGCCCAACTGGCTCGCAGCAGGGGCCGTTATGGACGCTCAAAACGGCCCCTGCTGCGAGCCAGTTGGGCCAAGGCAGGGGTGCGACAAGCTCACCCGTAAGATTGGGCTGTGACCGAAACTGGGACTAAGACCGTGACCGAAACGATCCGCATCCGCCCTGCCCGCACCGGCGACGTTGCTGCCATCAAGACCTTGGTGGCGCCGCTGGCCGACCAGCGGATCCTCATGGCCAAGGAAACGGTTGCTTACTACGAAAGCCTGCAGGAATTCCGGATCGCCGAATCGGCCGACGGGGAAGTGATCGGCTGCGGAGCGCTGCACGTCATGTGGGAAGACCTCGCCGAGGTGCGCACGCTCGCGGCTTCGGATGCCTGGCGCGGCAAGGGCGTGGGCCACGCACTCGTGGAGCGGCTGCTCGAGGACGCCCGGGACCTGGGAGTGTCGCGTGTCTTCTGCCTGACCTTTGAAGTGGACTTCTTCAAGAAGCACGGCTTTGAAGTCATGGCTGACCAGACCGCCGTGGACCCCGTGGTGTACTCGGAGCTCCTGCGCTCCCATGACGAGGGCGTGGCCGAGTTCCTGGACCTGGCCCGGGTCAAGCCCAACACTCTGGGCAACACGCGGATGATCAAGGAGCTGTAGGCGCGCCAAGGCTGTCGGGCCTGCCCAGGCCGCCGACCGCGGTCCGCCGCAACGCCCCGGGGCCGGGTCTTCCATTCAATAAAATTGATGGATAAACTGATGCCGGCTCAGGGGGTGGGCCATCACACTTTCGGAGGCAAAAAATTGCATAACGACGTAATTTTTCCCGATTTCTCCGCTTTGCCCGGCACTGTGGTCAACAGCGCAGTTGTCCACAGCACAGGTGTCCTCAGCGCAGCGGCCAGCAACCCGGCACCGTCGCCGATCCAGGCACCGGAGACGCCGGAGGTACCGCTGCCGGAAACAGCAAACCACTCGTCGCCCGGTACGGGGGTGACCGGCGCCGGGCAAACCGCAGACCCGGGCACGGCCGCCGCGCCGGGGCCGCCGGCCACGACCCGTGCCCGCAAGAACCGGCTCGCCGCACCGCCGTTCTCGTGGCTGGGCGGCGACGCCTGGCCGCACTTCCCGGCGTGGGCCGACAGCCAGGCGTGACGCGCCGGCCGGACCCACCGCACGCCACAGCAGCTTCACCCAGCCCCGGGCAGCCGGCCGGGGGAATCCGGAGCCTACCGCCGGCAGTGCCCCGGTAGTAGGGTCTAAGCAAGCAGCCAGGACACCATCCAGGGAGCACCGCCATGAAGAAGCTCATCAATGATCCCAAAGCCGTGGTCGACGAGTCAGTGGAAGGGTTCGGGCTTGCACATGCCGACCTCGTGACCGTCTTCCCGGACCCGAAGTACATCGTGCGCAAGGACGCGCCGGTGGCAGGGAAAGTCGGCCTCGTCTCCGGCGGCGGCAGCGGGCACGAGCCGCTGCACGGCGGCTACGTGGGAATGGGCATGCTCGACGCCGCCGTTCCGGGCGCCGTGTTCACCTCGCCCACCCCGGACCAGATCCTTCCGGCCACGCTGGCCGTGAACTCAGGCGCCGGCGTCGTGCACATCGTCAAGAACTACACCGGCGACGTCCTGAACTTCGAAACCGCGGCCGAACTCGCGCAAGCAGAAGGCGTCGAGGTCCGCACCGTCCTGGTCAACGACGACGTCGCCGTGCAGGACTCGCTATACACGGCCGGCCGCCGGGGCGTCGGCGGAACGGTCCTGGTCGAAAAGATCGCCGGTGCGGCCGCCGAACGCGGCGACAACCTGGACGCCGTCGCCGCGATCGGCGACCGCGTCAACCAGAACGTGCGCAGCATGGGCATGGCATTGTCCGCCTGCACGGTTCCGCACGCGGGAGTCCCCAGTTTCGAGCTCGAGGAAAACGAGATCGAGATCGGAATCGGCATCCACGGCGAGCCGGGACGGCACAAGATTCCCATGGAAAACGCCGACGGCATCACCGACCGCCTCCTGGACCCGGTGGTCAGCGACCTCGGACTGAACTCCGGGGACAAAGTGCTCCTATTCGTCAACGGCATGGGCGGCACCCCGGCGAGCGAGCTGTACATCGTGTACCGCCGCGCCGCGCAGAGGCTGGCGGAGCAGGGCGTCACCGTGGCACGCTCCCTGGTGGGCAACTACATCACCTCCCTGGAAATGCAGGGCTGCTCCATCACGATCCTGCGCCTCGATGACGAAATGACCTCGCTTTGGGACGCCCCCGTGCACACTCCGGCCCTTCGCTGGGGCGTCTGACTGTGGGGCTGGACGTCGGCTGGGCCGTGCGCTGGTTGACCCTTTCAGCGCAGGCCATGGCGGAGCACCGGGTGGAACTGATCGAGCTGGACCGGCCCATCGGCGACTCTGACCACGGCGAGAACATGGACCGCGGCTTCAAGGCCGTCATGGACAAACTCGCCGAGGCGCCGCCGGAAACCCCGGGTGCTGCCCTGAAGCTCACGGCCATGACGCTGATGTCCAAGGTGGGCGGGGCGGCCGGCCCGCTGTACGGCACGGCATTCCTGCGGGCAGCCACAGCGCTGGGCAACACCTCCGACGTCGACGCCGCCACCCTGGCCACCGCCCTCCAGGCGGCCCGCGACGGCATCGTCGTCCGCGGCAAGGCCGAGTCAGGCGATAAGACCATGGTGGACGCGTGGACGCCCGCGATCGAGGCGGCCGCTGCTGCTGCGGCAGACGACGGCGACGTCCGGAAGGTGCTGATTGCCGCTGCGGAGGCGGCCGAGGCCGGCGCTGTGTCCACCGATCCGATGCTCGCCCGCAAGGGCCGTGCCAGCTACCTGGGGGAGCGCAGCATCGGCCACCGCGACCCCGGAGCGGTCTCCAGCGCACTGATCCTGCGTGCCGCGGCCGGAGCAGCCGAATGACAGTCCGGCTCGTCGTCGTCTCGCACAGTGCCAAGATCGCGGACGGCGCCGCCGAACTCGCCGCACAGATGGCGCCCGACGTCCTCATCCTCCCCGCCGGCGGTACCGACGACGGCCGGATCGGCACGAGCCTGGAGAAGGTCATGGCCGCGCTGGAGCAGGCAGCCGGCGACGGTGTCGTGGTGCTCACGGACCTCGGATCCGCCGTGATGACGGCCGAGTCAGCGGCGGAGTTCGCGGCGGATCCGGAATCCGTGCTGCTCGCGGACGCACCCCTGGTGGAGGGCCTCGTGGCGGCCGCGGTGGCCGCTCAGACGGGGGCCGACGCGGCTGCGGTGAAGGACGCAGCCGAGGCCGTCTACCGGCCCCCGGTCCACCCCGCGGAGGCCGAACACGTGCACCGGCAGCCGCCGGACGCCACGGGGGACTTCGAGCTCGTCAACCAGGCCGGCATGCATGCCCGGCCGGCGGCCAAGATCGCCGGCGGGCTGTCCGGTATGGACGCCGATGTCACCGTTAATGGCGCAGATGGCGCCTCTATGACGGAGCTCATGATGCTGGCCGCCGGCAAGGGAACCGTCCTGCACGTGGAGGCCAGCGGCCCGGATGCCGCCAAAGCGGTGGGCTACCTGGAGCGACTGGTCGGCTCGGGGTTCGGAGAGCCGTAGGCCGCGGGCTCCCGGCCCGCATGCGGCCTGCCGGCTGCCCCTGCCGGCCGCGCGAGCCGCTTAGAGCTGCATGGAGCCGCTTAGAGTCGCGCAGGGCCGTTCGGCCGGGGCTAGGGTGCCTGCCGAAGGCCTCCCGCGTCGAGCACCACGCCAGCCGTGATGAAGCTTCCGCACTGCTCGCCGAACGGGTGCGCCACGCGGGGCTTGAAGGCCGCGGTCCGGGGCGGCAGGCGGTGCCCGGCGGCGTCCGTTACGGTGGCCGTCACGTCGATGCGGCTGGCGGTCAACGGCTCCATCATCAGCATGCCGGTAAGAGTTCCGTCGGGGGAGGAGGTGGCCGAGCAGACGCCGTCGCCGCCGGAGGGGCCGGGTTCACAGCCCTGGTCCACGGCGGTGCTACCCGGCATGAGCTCCAGGTCCGCTTCCTTGCAGCGCCCGTCCTGGCACGCCCTGAGATGAACCGCCTTCACGGACGGGGCGTAGGCGCGGTCCACGGTCAACGATACAACCGGTGCCTGGGCGATCGCCGGGCAGGCGGTCACCGGCCGGCATGAGGTTGCCAGCACGGCGGTGAGGGCCAGCGCGGCCACAGCCGCCAGCTTGCGCATGCTCCAGCGTAGATCCTCAGGCCGGGAGCCGGAAGCCGCCCCGGTGCAGCTCGGCGAGGCCATCTCCGAGCAGGCCGGCCAGCGCACGTTCGAGCTGCTCGGGAGCCGCATTGAGCCGGTGCAGGGCCGCGAGCGGAATCCCGATTCCCTCCGGTTCGAAGCCCAGGTCCGCCGGGGCCCGGTGGAACAGCTCCGGGGCCACGGGGTCCTCCGCTACCCGGAGGACGGCCATCACGGCGCCGCGCACCTGCCGGTCCGTGCCATGCCAGGCCTGCCCCTTGGGCGTATAGGTCGGCGGCGGCTCGCCGGCGGCAAGCCAGGCGCAGGACTCGCGGACCGGGCACTGCCCGCACTTGGGGGCACGCGCCGTGCAGACCGTCGCGCCGAGTTCCATGACGGAGGCATTCCAGCGCACCGAGGCGCCGGGCTCCTCCGGGAGCAGCGACGCCGCGAGCCGCATTTCGGCCGCGGTCAGGGCCGGCGAAGGCAGGGCCGCGCCCAGAAGCAGGCGCGCGTGGACCCGGCGGATATTGGTGTCCACCACCGTTTCGCGGCGCCCGAAGGCGAAAGCCGCAACAGCTGCCGCCGTGTAGCTGCCCACGCCGGGGAGCTCCAGGAGTTTCGCGTAGGCGCCAGGGACCGTCCCGTCGTGGCTGTCCCGGATGACGACGGCGGCCGCATGCAGGCGCAGTGCGCGCCGGGGATACCCGAGCCGTCCCCAGGACCGGACTGCCTCGCCGGCAGGTTCGCCGGCAAGGTCGGACGGCTCCGGCCAGCGGCGCAGCCACTCCTCCCAGACCGGCAGGACCCGGACCACCGGCGTCTGCTGGAGCATGACCTCGCTGACCAGCACGCCCCAGGGTGTGCACTCCGCGGCCCGCCACGGCAGGTCCCTCGCGTTGGACGCGAACCAGCCGGCCAGGGCGGCGTGGAGGACAGGGAGATCCGCGCTGCCGTCCGGCAGCACTGTGGTTCGCGGTTCAGTCGGACGGCGTTCGGGCTGTGCCACGGCGGATCTTGCTGGGGTTTGGGCTAGAGTTTCGATCCATTCAGCGTAGTAGATCCGGGGAAGAGATCCGGACGGCTGCGGGTACCGCGGCGTGGTCGGGCGCCATAGCCCGCGCGGTTCTCTAGGCTAGAAGAATGGTCAGGCAAGGCACTTCAGGAACGGGCGGTTCGCGGCCGAAGGGTTCCGGCGGAAGGCAATCCGCGCGCAAACCCGGACGGCCCCCGCTCAGCCCGGTCTACCGCCGTCGCCGGCTGTTTGCGGGCGTGGTCCTGCTGCTTGTCATCGCGGTGGCCTTCGGCGGCTTCGTCGCCGTCTCAAGCGCCATAAGCGGCGGCCAGCCCTCCGGGAGCCAACCGACCGGGGCCGGCATGGCGCCAGCGAGCGAACCGGCAGTCTCCGCCTCGGCTAGTTCCTCGCCGTCCGGAGACCCCTCGGCCACCCCCACACCAACGTCGGGCGACGGCTGTGAACAGAATCTGGTGATCGTCACCGCCTCCACCGACAAGGACCGCTACGCTGCGGGTGAGAAGCCGCTGCTGAGCCTCAAGGTGACCAATAACAACAAGGTGCCGTGCGAGGTCAACATGGGGACGTCGCAGATGGAGTACATGATCACCAGCGGCTCGGACCGGATCTTCTCTTCCAAGGATTGCCAGGCGGAGAGCGCGGACCTGATGAAGACCATTGCTCCGGGCAAGAGCGAAACGGCGAACTTCCCGTGGCAGCGCAACCGCACGGTGCAGGGCTGCGAGCCCGTCGACGTCAAGCCCGGGGCGGGCGGCGCCTACTATGTCTTCACCGCCCGGCTGGCGAACAAGACCAGCCCCAAGGCCGTGTTCCAGCTGGACTGATAGGGACCGAAGAGTCAGGTGCAGGTCGGCAGCTGCGGGGCAGCGGACGCGGTTTAGAGGAAGCGGTCGAGCAGGCTTGCCTCGGCCATGCGGCTCAGGCCCTCCCGCACGGTCCTGGCGCGCTGGTCACCGATTCCGTCCACGGTCATGAGGTCATCAATCGTGGCCGCCATCAGGAACTGCAGGCCGCCAAAGTGGTCCACCAGGCGGTCCGCGACGGCCTTCGGCACGGCCTTGAGGCCGGAGAGAAGGCGGTAGCCGCGCGGCTGCACGACGGCGTCGAGGTTGGCTTCGCCGCCGGCGAAGCCGACGATCCCGGCGATCTTGCCGAGGTCGATCAGCTCGGTTGGGCCCAGGCTGACGAGGGCCTTGACGGCATTGTCGATGTCCTCTGCGGTTGCGTTCGGGCCGGAGTAGTCGCGGATGATGACGTCGCTGCCCGGGCCGCGGCCCACGGTGAGCTCGTCCAGCTGCAGCGATAGCAGGCGGCCGTCCTCGCCCAGTTCCAGGACGTACTGGGAGATTTCCTCGGAGATCCTGCGCACCATTTCCTGGCGCTGAAGCGTGACCGCGACGTCGCGGACGGTCACCATGGCCTCGATTTCCAGGGCGGACAGCGAGCTGGTCACCTGGTCCAGGCGCGAGCGGTAGCGTTCCAGGGTTGCCAGGGCCTGGTTGGCGCGGGCGAGGACCTTCTCCGAGCCCTCCAGAACGTGGCGCAGCCCGTTTACGTACAGTGCAATGATCTGCATCGACTGGCTCACCGAAATCACCGGAACACCCGTCTGGATTGCCACGCGTTCTGCGGTGCGGTGCCGGGTGCCCGATTCCTGCGTTTCGATGCTCGAGTCCGGGACGAGCTGAACGGCTGCGCGAAGGATGTTGCTGGCATCCTTGTCGCAGACTATGGCCCCGTCCATCTTGGCCAGTTCCCGCAGCCGGGTGGGGGAGAAATCGATGCCGATCTCGAATCCGCCCGAACAGATGGACTCGATGGTCCTGTCGATGCCCAGCACAATCAGCGCGCCGGTCCGTCCGCGGAGAATCCGCTCCAGGCCGTCGCGGAGGGCGGTGCCCGGTGCCACTCTGGCCAGAGTCGCCTTGAGCGAATCTTCGGGGCTCCGAGCCATAGATTTCCCTTCAAAGGTGCAGGCAGGCGCCTGCAGGTATGCCGGTTTCCAGGGTCCACCGGCAGGATCAAAAGTACTCAGTTCCCCGCTCTCCCCATGATAGGGGTAAAGCAGGCCCACTTCCGCACAGGCAAGCCTTAAAGTGGTCCATTGCGACGTGCCGCGGGGAGCCTCCGGAACGGCCTCCGAGGCTCCTGTCCCGGAGGGCATTTTGGGGCTGTTTCAACGGAAGCCTGCAGGTGTTTCCCGCGGCGCCATGGCCGCGTCCATGGCGGCCGCTTCTGCGGGGTGTGCGGCCTGCGATAAACTTGGATCCTTGGGTGTACCGCGGGTTCTCCGCGCCGTGACCCGTCCACAGCCGCAGCGAAAGTAGCATCGTGTCTCAAGAAGTCCTCAGCCCCGCCCGAGTCCAGGAGATTCACAAGCAGGCGGCCCGGCGCCGGACTTTCGCGGTCATTTCGCACCCCGACGCCGGCAAATCCACCCTGACGGAGGCCCTCGCACTTCACGCGAAGGTGATCGGCACTGCCGGCGCCTCCAGCGGCAAGGCCAACCGCAAGGAGACGGTCTCGGACTGGATGCAGATGGAAAAGGACCGCGGCATCTCCATCAGCTCCGCCGCGCTGCAGTTCGCCTACCGGGACACCGTCATCAACCTCCTGGACACCCCCGGCCACGCGGACTTCTCCGAGGACACCTATCGTGTGCTGGCGGCCGTGGACTGCGCCGTCATGCTGGTCGACGCCGCCAAGGGCCTCGAAACCCAGACCATGAAGCTCTTCGAGGTCTGCAAACAGCGCAACCTGCCTATCATCACCGTCATCAACAAGTGGGACCGGCCGGGCCTGGACGCCTTGGCCCTCATGGACGAGATCACCGAGCGTACCGGGCTGCAGCCGATGCCGCTGACCTGGGCCGTGGGGATCTCGGGCGACTTCCGCGGCGTCTGGGACCTGCGCAATGACCGCTTCGCGCAGTTCAAGCGCAACAACGCCGGCGCCAACATTGCCCTCACGGAGTACTTCACCCCGGACGAGGCCGCGGACAGCCAGGGCGAGGACTGGTCCAACGCCGTGGACGAGGCCGGGCTGGTCATCGAATCCAACCTGGCGTTCGACGTCGAGGCCTTCCACGCCGGCAAGGCGACGCCGATCCTCTTCAGCTCGGCCGCGCTCAACTTCGGTGTGAAGGAAATCCTCGACGCCCTCGTCGACTTCGCCCCGCCCGCTGCCCCGCGGCCCGACGTCGACGGCGATCCCCGCCCAGTTGACGCCCCGTTCGCCGGGTTCGTCTTCAAGGTCCAGGCCGGCATGAACAAGGCGCACCGCGACCACGTTGCCTTCATCCGCGTCTGTTCCGGCATGTTCGAGCGCGGCATGGTGGTCACCCAGGGGCGGACCGGAAAATCCTTCGCCACGAAGTACGCCCAGCAGGTCTTCGGCCGCGAACGCGAGGTGATCGACGAGGCCTTCCCGGGCGATGTGGTGGGCCTCGTGAACGCCTCCTCCCTCCGCGTGGGGGACAGCCTCTTCCTGGACCGGCCCGTGGAGTTCCCCGCGATCCCGCTGTTCGCCCCGGAGCACTTCCAGGTGGCGCGCTCGAAGGACCCAAGCCGGTTCAAGCAGTTCCGCCGCGGCATCGAGCAGCTCGAGCACGAGGGCGTCATTCAGGTGCTCCGCTCCGACATCCGCGGAGACCAGGCGCCCGTTCTTGCCGCCGTCGGCCCGATGCAGTTCGAGGTGGTCGAAGACCGCATGGCCCACGACTTCAGCGCGCCCATGCGGCTGGAGCGCCTGCCGTATTCCATTGCCCGGATCTCGACCGCGGACGCCATGCCGGCGCTGGCCAATGTGCCCGGCGCCGAAGTCCTCCTGCGGTCCGACGGGGAATACCTTGCCCTGTTCAACGATGTCTGGGCACTGCGCCGGATCGAAAAGAACCACCCTGACCTCACCCTGGTCCCGATCGGCACCCACAACCCCGCCAAATAGCGCGAAAGGCTGGCGGGCAGGGCCCCTTCGCGTCTTGCCGAACCCGGTTTCCGCGTTATCATAAGTAACCTTGCTAATAATGCGGGCGCCGGTCAGTTTCCGGCGTTGGACTGATCCGCCCGATTCCAGCGGCGGGCCCCATTAGAGGGACCACGTAGACCTTTGACAACTGTTGACCCCGGGTTCCTGCTCAGCGGGCGCTACCGGATCGAAGAACTCATCGGCCGGGGCAGCCAATCGAGTGTGTACCGTGCCACGGACGAGGTCCTGGGGCGCGACGTGGCAATCAAACTCTTCCGCGACGGTGCTGTGTATGAGATCGCGGCGGACAAGAACGCTGCGGACAAGAATGTGGCGGGCGACAAAGCGGCGGACGACGAGGCAGCGGACTCAGGGCGGCCGCGCCGGCAAAACGACGAAGTGCGGATTCTCGCGGGCATGGCCCACCACGCCCTCGTGACGCTTTTCGATGCCGGCGCGGACCTCAGCGACCCGAACCGCCGGCTCGACTACCTCGTGATGGAACTGGTCCGGGGCCCTGACCTTCGCCGCCGCTCCGCCGAGGGCCCGCTCTCGGCGGCCCACATGGCGCTGATCGGACACGATCTGGCCGACGGACTGGCTCACATCCACCACCACGGCATCATCCACCGGGACGTCAAACCGGCGAACATCCTGCTCGTGGACTACAGCGTTGAGGACCGGCGCCCCCGGGCCAAACTCAGTGACTTCGGCGTGGCCATCACCCTCCGCGAAGGCCACCGCGGGGACCCTGACGACAGCTCCGGCACCCCGGCCTACCTCAGCCCCGAACAGGCCGCGGGCGAACCGGCCGGTCCCGCCAGCGACGTCTATTCGCTGGGGCTGGTTCTGCTGGAAGGCCTCACCGGGCGGAGGGCGTACCCCGGCGCGCCGGTCCAGTCAGCCCTGGCCCGGCTGCTCCACGACCCGGACATCCCCGAAGAGCTCGCGCCCCTGTGGGTGGCCCTGCTGACCTCCATGCTGGACCGGGAGCCGGCGGCCCGCCCGCCGGCCCGCGAGGTGTCGCTGGCCCTGCGCCAGGAAGTCATCAACGGTGCCGGACGCCACCGCCGCAACGCGGCCCCGCTACTGACCGATGAAGAGGGGCGCATGCAGGCCGTCGGGCGGTACGGGATCCTGGACACCCCGGCAGACGGCGCTTTCGACCGTATCGCGGCGCTGGCCGCACGCATGTTCTCGGTGCCCGTGGCGATCGTCAGCGTTGTGGACCATGACCGCATCTGGTTCAAGGCCCATCACGGCACCGACGTCACTGCGATCGGTCGCGACCCCGGGCTGTGCGCCTCCGCCATCATGCAGGGCGATGCCTGGGTAGTCCGGGACGCCACCAAGGATCCTCGGACGCTGTCCAACCCGCTCGTGGCAGGCGAGTTCGGCCTGCAGTTCTACGCCGGAGTCCCGCTGCGCACCCCGGACGGCTACAACTTGGGCACCTTCTGCATCCTGGACCGCGAGCCCCGCGAGTTCAGCGATGAGGACACCTCGGCGCTGGAGGACCTGGCGGCCCTCGTGATGCATGACCTGGAGCTGCGGCTCCACAGCCGGCGGGCGCTCGCCGGGTAAGCGGCGGCTCCCGGCCGGCTCACTGCCGGGCTTCCGGCGGCTCCCGGCCGGCTCATTGCCGGGCTTACCGTCCGGCTCAGCGCTTGGCTTCCCGCCGGCTCACCGCCGGCCGGCGTGCAGGGCCAGTTCAAGTTCGAAGCGCGCCGTCGGGTCCTCGAGGGCGTCGCCGAAGAGTTCGCGCAACTGCGCGGCCCGGTAACCCACGGTCTGCGGGTGGATCCCGAGCTCGGCGGCCACCGGGGCCCGCTGGCCCCAGTGCCGCAGCCAGGAGAGCAGGGTTTCCGCGAGCCGCTCCCGCTGCGCGGGACGGAGCCCTTCCAGCGGAGCAAGCCGGCGGTTGGCGAGCTCGGTGATGGCCGAGGGCTCCGCTCCGAGAATCACCTGGGCCAGGTGCTCGTCGGCCCAGATCGGAGGATCGTCCGGCCCTTCGCGCGGAGGCAGGGCAGCGGCAGCCAGCACGGCGAGCCGCAGCGAATCCGGAACCCTTTCCCAGCCGCCGGCCGGTCCCACGGAGGCGCCGCGCCCTTTCAGGGCGCGGTCCAGGTCCTCCCGGGCGGACTTGGACTTCCGCGCCGGGACCAGGGCAACGACGTCGGTCTCTCGCTCTATCACCAGGGCTCCGGGCCCAAGGCGCAGCCGCAGCCCGGCAGCCCGGTCCAGCGGAAGCGTCACCACCGCCATGCGCTGCGGCAGGGACCAGTCCGCCATCGCCGCCGTCTGGCGCAGGGCCGCCTCGTCGGCCTGGCCGAGCAGGAGCAGGTCCAGCAGCTCTGTGCGCCGGCGGTCCACCGCGCCCGCGCGTTCGGACTGTTCAAAGGCGTAGGCCTCGGCGCTGACTGCCGATAGCTCGTCGATGTACGCGAGGATCGATTCGCCGAGATCCACCACGACGGCCTGGCCCAGATGGTGTTCCACCGAGACCTTGGACATTTCCCGGAATGTCACGCGGGCGCCCATCCGGTAGGCGCTCAGCAGGGCGTCCATGCTCCGGCCCTGCCGGAACTCGCCGCTGCCCAGCCCGGCCACGAGTTCCCGGCTTTCCTCGGACAACGCCGGCAGCCGGGTCCCGGGCAGTTGCAGGAAACGGTCCAGGGCCGCGGCCACGCCCCTTCGCAGGCCCCGGCCGAACCGGCCCTCAATCGGCCTGGCGTACGCCGGAACGAGTTGCGGGACGGCATCGATGATGGCCTCGACAATGCCGGGCATCCTGGGACGCAGCATGTCGCTGACCTCCCGCGGCAGGGCGAGCCAGGGAGGGTCGTAGGCGGGGGCGGGGCCGGCGGGCTCCCGGGCGGGGGTAGTGGTCATGGACAATCCAGGGAGTTGTTGCGGTGGGATAGTTTTCTAGAGTCGATCGTATGCCTTGGGTGAAGAAGTATGGCGCAAACTGACATAAGCTTGATGAATGATCCGGCTCCGTAAGCTGGCGCGCGCCGCATCTCTACTGACCACCCCCCTAGCTCCAGAAGACATTCTGTCGCTGTTCAATCCCGTGTTCTCCGCCCGCCAACTGCGCGGCGTGGTCACCCGGGTGGTTCCAGAAACGGCCGATTCCGCCACCATTTTCTTCCGTCCCGGCCGCGGCTGGCAAGCGCATCTTGCCGGCCAGTGGGCCCGCATCGGCGTCGAGCTCGACGGCGTCCGCCACTGGCGGTCCTATTCGCTCAGTGCCCCCGCCGGGCAGGACCCGGCAATCACGGTTACCGACATGGGCGCCGTCTCCGGGGCCCTCGTGCGCGACACCAAGCCGGGCGACGTCCTGTTCCTCGCGCCTCCGCAGGGCGACTTCGTCCTGCCTGAGCACCCCCGGCCGCTGCTCATGCTCACGGCGGGCAGCGGCATCACCCCGGTGATGTCGATGATCCGCACCCTCGTGCCGCACCGGCCCGACTCCGACGTCGTCCTCATCCACACCGCCCGCACCGCCGCGGACGCCATCTTCCGTGAGGAACTCGCCGAGCTCTCCGACCAGTTCCCCAACTTCCGCGTCACGCACTGGTTCACCGGAGAGCGCGGGCGGCTGGACTTCACCTCTGCCGCGGACCTGGACCGGCTTTGCCCGGACTGGCGCGAGCGCGCCGCCTACGCGTGCGGCCCGGAAGAATTCCTCAACGACACCGAGGCGCTGTGGGAAGCCGAAGCCGTGGACGCCCCGCCGGCCGCGGCGGACAAGCCCGGCACCTTGACCATCGAACGCTTCACCACCAGCCTCGCCGCCGGGGCCGGGCACGACGGCGGACTGGTCACCTTTGAGGCCTCCGACCGCGAGGTCGAGGCCGACGGCGACACCCCGCTGCTCGATGTCGGCGAGGACGCCGGGGTCCTGATGCCCAGCGGCTGCCGCATGGGGATCTGCCACAGCTGCCTCATCCCGCTGCGCGCAGGCCACGTCCGTGACCTTCGCACCGGTGAGGTGCACGGCGAGCCGGGCCAACTAATCCAGACGTGCGTGTCGGCAGCCGCCGGCCCCGTTAACCTCGACCTCTGAGGAGTATCACCGCATGACGATTGTTTCCAACAAGCCGGATCTGTCCGGAGACGACACCCCCGTCGCAGACGGATTAACCGACGGACTAACAGACGGACTAACGGACGGTTCAGCCAACGGCGCCGCCGCTAAGGCAGGCACGGCCGCGAAGAGGCGGCCCGGTGCCCTCGCCGAAACCGGCAGCCCGCTGTTGCGCCCGCCCGCGGCCGCGCACCTCTCCGACGAGCAGGTTGCGGAGCTGGGACGCGAACTCGACGCCATCCGCGACGACATCCTCGGCAAGCGCGGCGCGTCCGACGCCGCCTACATCCGGCGGATGATCAAGATCCAGCGCGGCCTGGAGCTCTCGGGCCGTGCACTGCTCCTGATGGGCCGCAAGAAGCCCGCCTGGATCGCCGGCACCACGCTGCTGAGCTTCGCCAAGATCCTCGAAAACATGGAACTTGGGCACAACATCCTGCACGGCCAGTGGGACTGGATGCGGGACCCGGACATCCACTCCACCACGTGGGAATGGGACTTCGTCACCCCCGCGCGCTCCTGGCAGCACACCCACAACGACCTCCACCACCGCTGGACAAATGTGGTCGGCAAGGACAACGACATCGGATACAACCTGCTGCGGATGGATCCGGAGCAGGAATGGACGCCGTTCAACCTGGGCAACCCGCTCTACAACGCGCTGCTGGCACCGATCTTCGAGTGGGGCATCGCGATCTACGACCTCGAACTCGTGGACTACAAGGAGGGCAGGAAGTCCAAGGAAGCGCTCACCAAGGACCTGAAGGCCCTCGGCCGCAAGGCCCTGAAGCAGTTCACCAAGGACTACGCCGCCACGCCCGCCGTCGCCATGCTGACCGGGTCCGGCAAGCAGGCCCTCTACGGCACCCTGACCGCCAACGCCGTCCGCAATGTGTGGGCGCACGCGGTGATCTTCTGTGGCCACTTCCCCGAAGGCACTGACACTTTCACCGAGGAAATGGTGGAGGGCGAGACCCGCGGCGACTGGTACGTGCGGCAGATGATCGGCTCGGCCAACATCTCCGGCTCCAAGTTCATGCACCTCATGACCGGCAACCTCTCGCACCAGATTGAACACCACCTGTTCCCGGACCTGCCGTCGAACCGCTACGCCGAGGTGGCGCCGAAGGTGCAGGAGATCTGCAAGCGCTACGGACTGCCGTACACCACGGGTCCGCTGCTGAAGCAGGTCGGCTCCACGTGGGCCAAGATCTTCAGGCTGGCCCTGCCGCCCAAGAAGGCCTAGGCCCTCCGGGCCGGGTCCGCCCGGCCGCAACCACGAGGAGGGGCGTCTGCCATCGCGGCAGGCGCCCCTTTTGCGTCGCGCCTTCGCCTTTCCGCCGCGCCGCGGGCTCAGGACTTGCTCGCCACGCCCAGGACGTGGGCCAGCCGCGGGTTGCCGGGGAGAACCGAAAATCCGAAGCGCTCCATGGCCCGCACGGTGAGGCCTGCCCCGGCAATCATGGCGACGGTGTCGCGGTTCGGGTGGCACCCGCCCGCCATCCGGCTCCACAGCGGCGTGACCAGATCTTCGGCGGCGGCGAACACGCGGTGCGCCGAGCGGACGTGTTCATAGAACAGCAGCAAGCCGCCGGGCCGCAGGACCCGGAGCACTTCCGCCAGGGCGACAGACTGGTCAGCCACGCTGCACAGCACCAAGCTGGAGACGACGACGTCGACCGAGGCGTCCGCCGTCGGCACCGATTCCGCCACTCCCTCTTCCACGGTGACAGGCACCGGCGCCGTGCGCGCGGCGGCCAGTGCCAGCCCCCGGAGCGTGGGGTCCGGTTCGAGGGCCAGCACTCCCGTCACCGCGGCAGGGTAGTGCGGGAAGGTGGCCCCGTAGCCCGCCCCGATTTCGACGACGACGCCGTATGCCGCTTCGACGAGGCGCCGGCGGTGCTCCGTTGCGCCGCGGGCATCCATCCGAGGACCCGCGCGGGCATAGGAACTTCCGAACGACGTGTCGTGGCGGTTGGTTCGCGGCATGGGAGCCTCCGGCCGCTCAGCTGACCGCGGCCGGGTTGAGCTTGAGCCTGCGGAGCAGTTGGGCATTCAGTGCAACAACAATGGTCGACGCCGACATCATCACGGCGCCCGCGGCGGGGGAGAGGACGATCCCCGCGAAGGCGAGGACGCCGGCCGCCAGCGGCACCGAGATGACGTTGTACCCGGTGGCCCACACGAGATTTTGCCACATCTTCCGGTAGCTGGCCTTGGACAGATCGAGCATCGACAGCACGGCCCGGGGATCGTTGCCGGCCAGGACCACGCCGGCTGACTCCACTGCCACATCCGTGCCGCCGCCAATCGCGATCCCCACCTCCGCCCGTGCCAGCGCGGGGGAATCGTTGACGCCGTCGCCCACCATGGCCACTTTCAGTCCGCGGCGCTGCAGTTCGGCAACCTTCTTGTCCTTGTCGGCGGGGAGGACCTCGGCGAAGACCTCGTCGATCTTGAGCTCTTCCGCTACTGCCCGGGCCACCTGCCGGGCGTCGCCGGTGATCATGGCCACCTTGATGCCGCGTGCCTGGAGGGCGCTGACGGCCTGGCGGGACTCGGGCCGCACGGCATCCTCGAGGCTGACCGCGCCCACTACGGTGCCGCTGTCCACGACGTGGAGCACAGCGGCGCCGCGTTCCAGCCACGCGCCGGTGGCGACGGCCAGAGCCTGCGGCTCCTGCAAACCGAGCTCGCGGAGCAGTGCCGGGCCGCCGACCTGGACAGTGCGGCCATCGATCGTGGCGCGCACGCCGCGGCCGGTCAGCGAGGTGAACCCCTCCGCCGTCGGGATCTCCAGCCCCCGGCCCCGGGCGGCGGCGACGATCGAGCGGGCCACCGGATGTTCGCTGTCCGCCTCCACGGCGGCGGCAAGCCCCAGAACAGTATTCTGCCCGGAGTCCTGCCCGGCCTCCGTGGCCATGCTCGTGCCGGCGGCCGCGGCGACCGCCCTGAGTTCCGGCTCACCCCTGGTCAGGGTCCCGGTCTTGTCGAACAGCACGACGTCGATAGTCCGCATGCGCTCCAGCGCCATCCGGTTTTTGATCAGGACGCCCGCCCGGGCCGCCCGCTCGGTGGAGATGGCAATGACGAGCGGGATGGCAAGCCCGAGCGCGTGGGGGCAGGCGATCACCAGGACGGTCACCGTGCGGGTGACGGCGTCGGTGACGCTGCCCATCAGAGTCCAGAAGATGAAAGTTAGGACGCCGGTGCCGGCGGCGAAGTAGAAGAGGAACGCCGCGGCCCTGTCGGCGAGGGCCTGGGCCCGGGAGGAAGACGCCTGCGCCTCGGCCACAAGGCGCTGGATGCCGGCCAGGGCGGTGTCCTCGCCGATGGCCGACACCCGCACCCGCACGGAGTTGTCCGTGGCGATCGTACCGGCCACCACAGGGTCGCCGGGTGTTCGCAGGACGGTCTTCGATTCACCGGTGATCATCGATTCGTCGAATTCGGCGTGGCCATCGCTCACCGTACCGTCGGCCGGCATCCGGCCGCCGGGTCGGACCAGGATCGTGTCTCCGGCGCGGAGCTCGGAGACGCTGACAGTCTCCATGCCGGCGTCCGTGACCCGTTCCGCCTCGTCGGGCAGCAGCGCCGCCAGGGCATCCAGTGCGCCTTGGGCAGAGCCGAGGGCGCGCATCTCGATCCAGTGGCCCAGCAGCATGATGGGTACCAGCAGTGCCAGCTCCCACCAGAAGTCGAGGTTGAAGCCGCCGAGGCCCAGGCTGGTCACCCAGGAGGCGACGAATGCGACGCTGATGGCCATGGCGATCAGCAGCATCATGCCCGGTTTGCGGGTCCTCAGTTCGTTGAGGCCGCCCGTGAGAAACGGCCGGCCGCCGTACACGTAGATCGCCGTGCCGAACACGGGCGGAATCCAGGCGGAGCCGGGAAAGGCGGGAGGCTCGTAGCCCAGGAGATCCGCGAACATGGGGCTGAAGAGGAGCACCGGCACGGCCATCGCCAGCGTCAGCCAGAACCTGTCCCTGAACATTGCGACGCTGTGCCCGGCATGCTGGCCGTGGCTGTGCACCATGTGGTCATCTCTCGCCGAAACTGCGGCCGCGGGGGCGGCCGGGTGCGCGGGATGGCTGCCGTGCGGCGCCGCGTGCGGGCTGTGGTGGCCGTTGTGCCGGTCGACGGCCGGGCTGCTGTGCCGGTGTTCCATGGTGTGCTCCTGGAGGATGGTCAATCATGTGTGTACGGCTACCCCTAAGATACCCCCAGGGGGTATTCGGCACAAGAGGTTTTTGATTCAGCGGACCTCGAGGACGCCCATCATTCCAAGGTCCTCGTGGTCCAGGATGTGGCAGTGGTAAGCGGACTTTCCGGTGAAGTCCTTGAAGGCGACTCGGACGGTCACCCGTCCGTTCGCCGGCACATTGACCACGTCCTGCCAAGCCGGTAAAGCGGGGCTATCGCCATTGACCGAGACCAGCTGCATGGGCCAGACG
Source organism: Arthrobacter sp. NicSoilB8 (assembly GCF_019977355.1). NCBI lineage: Bacteria > Bacillati > Actinomycetota > Actinomycetes > Micrococcales > Micrococcaceae > Arthrobacter > Arthrobacter sp. NicSoilB8. The sequence goes on from NZ_AP024655.1 coordinate 314,918, forward strand.
TGCAGGTGGAACGGGTGGTCCATGGGACTGGTATTGATCACAGTCCACTCCTCCACACTGCCGGCCGCCACTGTGGTGTCGGTCCTGGCCGCGTCGAATTCCCGCCCGTTGATGGTGAAAGCCATCATCCCGGCGCCGGCTCCGCCCATCGCGCCCGGGCTCATGCCGGCCGCCAGCAGAAACTGCCGGCGCGCGGCGACGGTGACCCGGCGCAGGTCTGCAGGGGCCGGGAGGGATGGCAGCGCGGCCGGGCCGGCGGCGGGTTCACCCGAAACCTGGAGGGTCGCCAGGGCGACGCCCCGGCGAGGGCCCGTCGTGTCCCCGCCGGCGGGACCCCGGCCCATCATCCCGGGCATGCTGCCGCGGTCATAGTAGGCGGCCCGGAGAACTGACTCGCCCGCTACCGTGGTTACCAGGAGGTCTGCCCGGTTCCCCGGGGCCAGGAGCACCTCGTGCACAGGTGCCGGGGACTGGAAGCGCCCGGAGTCGATCGCGAGCAGCTGCGTGCTCTGCCCGTCCAATTGCAGCCGGAGGTAGCGGGCCACGCAGGCGTTGACCATCCGCCACCTTTCCCGCTGGCCGGGAAGGGCGCTGATCAGGGGGTTGCTTTGGCCGTTGACGAGTACCAGGCCGCCTTCCCGGCCGGCCATGCGCTCCGCCGGCGGAACGCCCCGGACGTTTCCGGCGGGGTCCAGGTCCGTGTCGGACACCACCAGTACGCGATCCATGGCGGCCGGAAGGGGGTCGGCATCCTCGACCACGATGGCGCCGAAGAGGCCGCCGAAGATCTGGTCCGCGACCATCCCGTGATGGTGGGGGTGGTACCAGTAGACGCCGGGCGGGTGGTCCGCCGGCAGCCGGTATTCGTAGTCAAAGCTGGCGCCGGGCTCCACCGCGACAAACACGTTGTCACCGTTTCCCTGCGGTGACACGTGGAGCCCGTGCACATGGAGGTTGGTGGGTTCGGCCAGGCGGTTCCGCAGCCGGATGCGGAGAACGTCGCCGGCGCGCAGGCGCAGCGTGGGGCCGGGACTGCCTCCGTTGTAGCCCAGAGCCGTAGCCGGCCGGCCGGCGAGTTGCATCGGGCCCCGGGCCGCCTCCAACTCGAGCGCCAGGGTGCCGCCGGCGCTGCGCAGCTCGGCCGGGTGAGTCAGTGCGGCCCCCGTGACGGGCGGGGTGCGGGACGTCAGCGTCCAGGCGAGCCCCGCGGCGCCCACCGCGGTTCCGGCCACGCCAAGGCCGCCAAGAAGGAGCGCGTTGCGGCGGCTAAGGGGCTGCACTAGGGCTCCTCGCCGAGCACCTTCAGATTCTCCCGGTACTGCTCGACGGTGAGCTCGCCCCGCGCAAAGCGTTCGTCAAGGATCATGCGGGCCTGGGACCGTCCGGGAGGAGAAATCGGCGGAGCATTCGGCGAAGACGGCGGGGGAGGAGGGAAAGAGCCGGCAGGAGTGCCCTGCCCGGGCGGCGGATACTGCCCCTGAGGCCCCGGGCCGGGCAGATGGCCGCGGCCCGGGCCGTCATGGCTGATGCCGCCGGTCAGGAGCCGGATCGCCAGGATGACCAGAACCACAATCCCGGCCAGCAGGAACACGCCCCAGAGCCACATCCAGCCGAACTCGTAGCCGTAACCCCACATCATGTCGCACCCCTTCGCCGTGGCCGCCGTGGCCGCCGTGGACGCCGTGGCCGATGCGGGCCGGCCGGCTCGGCCGGGTCGCGTCGGTCGCAGGGCCGGTGAGATCCGTCGCCCGCATCCCCGCGGCCACCATCCCATCGTGCGTCCGCCGCGACGGCCGGGGTAGGGTCCTAAGTCGCCTCTCTGCCTGCCGCATGTGTGCCCCCGGCGGGGCCAAGTTTGGCAACGGCCTGGCGGCTCAGCTGATGAGCAGCCCTAATGCCTCAGTCAGGTGGCCGACCTCCCGGACGGAGAAGCCTGCCGGAACCGGGCCGTGCCCGTTGGCGCTGGCCGGGACCACGGCGTGGGTGAAGCCGAGCCGGTGCGCCTCCTGGATGCGCTGGTTGATGCCGGGCACCGGACGGACTTCACCCGCCAGGCCCACCTCGCCGAAGGCGATCAGCCGCTCCGGGAGCGGTTTCCTCGCCTTCGCGGAAGCAACGGCCAGGGCCACAGCCAGGTCCGTGGCCGGTTCGCTGAGCTTGACCCCGCCGACCGTTGCCACATAGGAGTCGTCCTTGTTCAGCAGGGTGCCGGCGCGCTGCTGCAGGACAGCCAGCAGCATCGCCACCCGCGAACTGTCCAGCCCGCTCGTGGCCCGGCGGGGCTGCGAGCTGGCGCTCTCGGCGAGCAGCGCCTGGACCTCGGCAAGCAGCGGCCGGCGGCCCTCCAATGTGACTGTGATGCAGGTTCCGGAGACCGGCTCCTTGGTCCGGGAGACGAACAGCCCGCTGGGATCGGCGAGGCCGGTGATGCCGTCCTCATTCAAGTCGAAGCAGCCGACGTCGTCGGTGGGTCCGTAGCGGTTCTTGACGGCGCGCAGCAGCCGAAGCCTCGAGTGCCGTTCGCCCTCGAACTGGCAGACGACATCCACGAGGTGTTCCAGCAGGCGGGGCCCGGCGATCGAGCCGTCCTTGGTCACGTGCCCCACCAGCAGCGTGGTCATGTTGCGGCGCTTGGCCGCGGCGATCAGGGAGGCCGCAACCTCGCGCACCTGGGACACCCCGCCGGCGCTGCCTTCGACGTCGGCGCTGCTCAGGGTCTGGACGGAGTCCACGATTAGCAGCCGCGGTTCAAGCTTCTCGACCTGCCCCAGCGCCTGCCCGAGGTCCGTTTCGGCCGAGAGGTACAGGGATTCGGCCACGGCATCGATCCGGTCCGCGCGGAGCTTGACCTGGGCGGCGGATTCCTCGCCGGTGATGTACAGGACATCCTGCGCGGTGCGGGCGAATTTGGCCGCGACGTCCAGCAGCAGCGTGGACTTGCCCACCCCGGGCTCGCCGGCGAGGAGGATCACGGCGCCGGGCACCAGGCCGCCGCCGAGCACGCGGTCGAGTTCGTCCACGCCGGTGGGCAGGAACGCCGCCGTGGTGGCATCGATCTCGGCGATCCGGCGGGCCGGTTCGAGGACCATGGTGGCCGCCGTCGTCCGCGCTACGGCGTTGCCGGTCTCCTCAACACTGCCCCAGGCCTGGCACTCGCCGCAGCGGCCCACCCACTTGGCCGTCGTCCAGCCGCATTCCGCGCATTTATAGCCGGGTGCCTTCGGCCCCCGGGAAGTCTTCGTAGCCATTGGTCCACACTATCTGGGGGCACCGACAAACACGTCCACCAGAGCGGGACCGGGATGGCCGGCGCCTAGAGAGGGGGAAGGATGTCCCGGGCTTCCCCGGAGTCCACGCCGGCGGCCTCGAGCAGGTCCACCATCAGCGGGCGGAACAGCATGACCACCGTTTCGCCCTCAAGCCGGTGGACGTCGAGCATCCGGGGATGCAGGCGGCCGGCGATCTCCCGCAGCTCGGAACGGGCGGTCCGCAGGTGGGCGCGGCGCGCGCCGTCGTGCACCTCCGCCAGGCCCAGCGAGAGCTCGTCGACGGCCGCGGCGGTCTCCTGCAGGACCTCGGCGATGTTCTGGGTGGCCTCGTCCGAGAGCGCTGCATGGTTGATGGCGCTGGTCAGGCGGCGGGCGAAGACCCGGCTGTTACGCAGCGCGAGGTCGATATAGTCCAGCGACTGCTCCATCTGGTCCAGCTCATCCCGGTGGCGCCGGTAGGCGGGGGCCAGGGTGGCCACCTCGCCGGAGGAACGCAGGGACTGGCGCATGGCGTCGACGAGGGGCTGGCAGTTCCGCCCGCGGATGAGCGCATGCCATGCCTGGGTGGAATCGCTGTAGCTCAGCGCCGAGGCGCATTCCCGCAGCACTTCGGCGAGCTCGTGGAGGAGCTTCTTGACGTCGTTGCGGGGTTCGCGGCGGGGGTCCTTGGGCACCAGGATGGTCACCAGGAGCGCGAACACCCCGCCCACCACGGCGTCGATGCTGCGCGTGAACGGCCCGCCGGCCGGCGCGGGCAGGAGCACCACGAGCACCGATTGCAGGCCCAGCTGGGTGGTGAAGATGGTCCCGCTGTCCAGGAACCGGGCCAGCAGGATGGAAAACAAGAGAACGACGGCGGCCTGCCAGATCCCGGAGCCCAGCCAGTGCAGCAGGAGGTCCCCGACCACGATTCCGATCGTGCAGCCCAGGCCCACCTCGATGACGCGCCGCAACCTGGGGTCGCGGGAAAAGCCGAGGGCAATCAGCGAGGACGTGGCGGCAAACAACGGCCCGGAATGCCCCAGGACATATTCGGCGAACGCGTAGGCGCTCACGGCGCAAGCCGTCATCTGGACGGCCGGGACCAGGGAGTTCCGGCTCCGGACAAACCCGGTGCGCACGCGGCCGCGCAGGAATCGTGCGCTTGCGGAAAGTCCAGTCGCGGAGGCCATGTCCTCCAGTCTATTTGCAGCCCCGGGCCCGGCCGTTCACGGCAGGACGCAGCGTGGCCGGAACGGCGGGACCTTCATCACGCGCCTGCGCCCGGGGCCGTCCATCGCACGCTGCGCCGATACGACTGTGACGCACAGAACACAATGGCCACCCGGCAGATGTAAGCCAATAGTCCGGCGTCGTTAACCGGCCGTTCACCTTGGACCGCAATTCTCTTCACTTGGGCCACCTACCTTCAGTAAAGGTACAAACCGTACGCATCCCTGCTGGCCTTCTCCGGCCCGGCACGCACAGCCCTGAAAGGGGTACATCTAAGTGAAGGCACTCCGCTTCGGCCGCAACGCGGCTATCGCAGTTATCGCCGCCGGCGCACTCGCGCTGACCGCTTGCGGTTCGGACAACGCAACCAACACGGCCACTTCCGCCGCGCCGTCCGCCTCGGGTCCCAAGGTCACCGGCACCCTGACCGGCATCGGTTCTTCCGCCCAGGGCGCAGCCATGGATGCCTGGAAGACCAACTTCGCTTCCGCGAACCAGGGTGCCACTGTGCAGTACTCCCCGGACGGTTCGGGCGCCGGACGCAAGGCGATCCTCGACGGCTCGGCTCAGTTCGCCGGCTCCGACGCCTACCTCAAGGATGAAGAGCTCGCCAGCTCCAAGGACAAGTGCGGTCCCGACGGCGCCCTCGACATCCCGGTCTATATTTCCCCGATCGCCGTGGCTTTCAACGTGCCCGGCATCACGGACCTCAAGCTCGACGCTCCGACCGTTGCCAAGATCTTCCGCGGCCAGGTCGCGAACTGGAACGACCCCGCCATCGCGGCCCTGAACCCGGGCGTCCAGCTGCCGGACCTCAAGGTCACCCCGGTGAACCGCTCGGATGACTCCGGCACCACCACGAACTTCACCGACTACCTGTCCGCGGTCGCGCCCGAGGTCTGGACCGACAAGGCAGCCGGCGTCTGGCCCGCGAGCCTGAAGGGCGAGAACGCCAAGGGCACCTCCGGCGTCGTCAAGACCGTCACCGACACCCCCGGCGCCGTGACCTACGCCGATGACTCCGCCGTGAGCGGCAAGCTCGGCACCGCCCAGATCAAGGTTGGCGACTCCTTCACGAAGATCTCAGCTGAGGCCGCTTCCAAGGCTGTCGACGCCGGCAAGCCGGTCGAGGGCCGCAACGCCAACGACCTCGCCATCAAGCTGGACCGCACCACCACGGTTGCGGGCGCCTACCCGATCGTCCTGGTGTCCTACCACATCGTCTGCACCAGCTATGACACGCAGGCCACCGCTGACCTGGTCAAGGCCTTTGTCAGCTACGCAGCGTCCGACGCCGGCCAGAAGGCCGCCGCCGATGCCGCTAAGTCGGCGCCGCTGTCCGCGGCTCTCCAGGCCAAGGTAAAGACCGCCCTCGAGGCCGTCAAGGGCAAGGCCTAGGGATACGCTGCGCCACGAGGCATAGTGGAAACACCAGCCTGACGAAGGTTCCCTGTTCCGAAACGGCCCCCACCGGGGGCCGCCACGGAGCAGGGAACCGACGCGTTTGTTCCAAGCATCAAGACTTGCCGGACGCGGGCCGCGGAGGCGTCCGCAGCCGGTGTTCGAATCCCCACCCAAACCGAAGGACCGTGAAGTGACCACCACCTCCCTGACCTCGTCCCGGGACGCAGGCCGCGCCGGAGACAAAGTCTTCTCTGCAGCCACCCTGGCCGCAGGGTGCCTGATCCTTGCCGTGCTCTTCGGTGTGGCGCTGTTCCTCATCGTCCAGTCCCTCCCGGCACTCACGGCCGCGCCGGAGAAGATCCAGGGCGGCGAAGGATTCTTCGCCTACATCTGGCCGCTCGTCATCGGCACGCTCATTGCCGCCGTGATCGCCTTGGTGATTGCCACCCCGCTCGCTATCGGCGTTGCGCTGTTCATCTCGCACTACGCGCCGCGAAAGCTCGCCTCGGGCCTCGGCTACGTAGTCGACCTGCTCGCCGCCATTCCCTCCGTGGTCTATGGCGCCTGGGGGGTCGCGTTCCTCGCCAAGGAAATCTCCCCGGCCTACGACTGGCTGGCCAAAAACATGGGCTGGCTGCCGATCTTCCAGGGCCCGGCGTCGGCCACCGGCAAGACCATCCTCACGGCCGGGATCGTGCTGGCCGTCATGGTGCTGCCGATCATCACCTCCCTGAGCCGCGAGATTTTCCTGCAGACCCCCAAGCTGCACGAAGAGGCCGCGCTGGCGCTCGGTGCCACCCGCTGGGAAATGATCCGGACGGCCGTGCTGCCGTTTGGCCGTCCCGGAATCGTCAGCGCCGTGATGCTGGGCCTGGGCCGCGCGCTCGGCGAGACCATGGCCGTTGCGCTGGTCCTTTCCTCCGGCGCCTTGACCGCCAGCCTCATCCAGTCCGGCAACCAGACCATCGCCGCCGAAATCGCCCTGAACTTCCCCGAGGCCAGCGGCCTGAAGGTCAGCACCTTGATTGCCGCCGGCCTGGTGCTGTTCGTCATCACCCTGTGCGTTAACATGATCGCCCGCTGGATCATCACCCGGCACAAAGAATTCTCGGGAGCCAACTAAATGACCTCCACCCTGACCCCGGTCCGGAAGCGATCGGCCCTCACCAAGGGCCAGTTGCCCAAGGCCGCTCCCTACATCGTCCTCGCCGTTGCGGTGGTCCTCGGAGCCGCGATCCTGGCGCTGATCGGCTTCAATGCCTTCGGCTGGGGACTCGTTTCCGCCATTCTCTTCGCCGCCGGGCTGGTCGGCTGGAGCCTCGTCGTTGAAGGCTCCAGGAAGGCCAAGGACAAGTTGGCGACGTGCCTCGTCGTGGGATCCTTCCTGATCGCGCTGCTGCCCCTGGTGTCGGTGATTTGGACCGTGCTGGTGAACGGGCTCCCCGGGCTGCTGGACCCCGGCTTCCTCACCACCTCCATGAACGGCGTCACCGGCGCCTTCGACAACAAGACGGTCGAGGAAGGCGCCCCCTTGCTGGGCGGGATCTACCACGCGATCATGGGCACGCTGCTGATCACGGTGCTGGCAACCCTCATCTCGGTCCCGGTGGGTCTGATGACGGCGATTTACCTCGTGGAATACGGCGAGGACCGCGCCCTGGCCCGCGCCATCACCTTCTTCGTGGACGTCATGACCGGCATCCCCTCGATCGTCGCGGGCCTGTTCGCCGCGGCCGCCTTCTTTGCGATTGTCGGGCCGGGCACCAAGACCGGCGCCGTTGCCGCCGTCGCGCTGTCCGTGCTGATGATCCCCGTGGTGGTCCGCTCCAGCGAGGAAATGCTCAAAATCGTGCCCAACGAACTCCGGGAGGCCGCCTACGCCCTCGGCGTCCGCAAGTGGCGCACCATCCTCAAAGTCGTCCTTCCGACGGCGATCTCCGGCATCGCGTCCGGCATCACCCTGGCGATCGCCCGCGTGATCGGCGAGACGGCGCCGATCCTGGTCACCGCCGGGTTCGCGACCACCATCAACACCAACGTGTTCAGCGGCTGGATGGCCTCGCTGCCCACGTTCATCTACACCCAGATCCTGAACCCCACTTCGCCATCCAACCCGGACCCGTCCTCCCAGCGGGCCTGGGGCGCGGCCCTGGTGCTAATCATCCTGGTGATGCTCCTGAACCTCCTGGCCCGCCTGGTTGCCCGCATGTTCGCCCCCAAGGCCGGCCGCTAGGCCGCCGCCGCGCCCGCCGTTCATACCTCCAGCAAGTGAAGGAACACCATGTCTAAGCGCATCGACGTCAAGGACCTGAACGTCTACTACAGCAAATTCCTGGCCGTCGAAGGCGTTAACATCAACATCGACGCCAAGTCAGTCACAGCCTTCATCGGCCCCTCGGGCTGCGGAAAGTCCACTTTCCTGCGCACCCTGAACCGCATGCACGAGGTCATTCCCGGTGCGAGAGTCGAAGGTGAAGTGCTGCTGGACGGCGACAACCTGTACGGCCCCGGCGTCGACCCGGTCACGGTCCGCTCCCAGATCGGCATGGTGTTCCAGCGCCCCAACCCGTTCCCCACCATGTCCATCCGGGACAACGTGCTGGCCGGCGTGAAGCTGAACAACAAGAAGATCTCCAAGGGCGAGGCCGATGTCCTGGTGGAGCGTTCCCTGCAGGGCGCCAACCTGTGGAACGAGGTCAAGGACCGCCTCGCCAAGCCCGGCTCGGGCCTGTCCGGCGGGCAGCAGCAGCGCCTGTGCATCGCCCGCGCCATCGCCGTGGAGCCCCAGGTGATCCTCATGGACGAGCCTTGCTCCGCCTTGGATCCCATCTCCACCCTGGCCATTGAGGACCTCATCAATGAGCTCAAGGACCAGTACACCGTGGTGATCGTGACCCACAACATGCAGCAGGCGGCCCGTGTCTCGGACAAGACGGCCTTCTTCAACATTGCCGGTACCGGCAAGCCGGGCAAGCTGATCGAGTTCGGCGACACCGCGACCATCTTCAGCAACCCGACCGAGAAAGCTACCGAGGATTACGTCTCCGGCCGCTTCGGATAAGGCTGAAACGCTCCTACATTCTGGCGAGCGGCGACAGCGCTAACTGCAGGACGAACGCTGCGGCGCCAGTGGCAACCGGGGTCAGGACCCAGAACGCCAGGATGCGGATCACCAGCCGGTGGTTGGTGCCCGGGAAGCTCTGGTGGGCGCCGGCACCCAGGGCCGCCGAGGTCACCGTGTGGGTTGTCGAGATGGGCCAGTGCAGCCCGATCGCGCCCACGAGCAGGATCACCGAGCTGTACATCTGCGCCACAAATCCGCGCAGGGGGTCGATCCGGGTCAGGCGGTAGCCGATGGTATAGGAAATCCGCCAGCCCCCTGCCAGGGTCCCGGCCGCCAACATAACGGCCGTCAGCAGCGCCACCCACGCAGGGACGGAACCGCCGTCGGAGAGCCCGGCCGCCAGCAGCGCAAGGATTACCACCGCGCTGGTGCGCTGGCCGTCCTGCAGCCCGTGGCCGAAGGCAACGGCGCCGGCAGCAATGGCCTGGGCCCGCCGGGAGCGGGTGTTGACGACGTTGGGCGGCGTGTAGCGGGCGGCCCAGCTGGCCGGCCAGACCAGCAGGTACGCCCCGATGTAGGCGATCACCGGTGAGACCAGCAGCGGGAGGCCCACCTGGTACAGGAGGGAAACGTCAACGCCGGTCACCGGATGGCCCCCGACGGCGACGCTCGCGACCCCAGCCCCGGCAAGGCCGCCGACCAGGGCATGCGTGGAAGAGGCCGGGATTCCCCGCCACCACATGTAGAGGCCCCAAAGGATGGCACTGAGCAGGCCGGCCAACAGGATCGTGAGGCCGTTCGTGCCCGGCGGCAGCGACAGCCACGCCTGGCTGACGGCCAGCGCCAGGGCAGCGCTCAGCCCGGCGCCGATGAAGTTGAACAGGCTGGCCAGCAGCACTGCCACCGTGGGGGTCAGTGCCCGGGTGCGCACGGCCAGGGCAACCGACGAGGACGCGTCCCTGAAGCCGTTGAGGAAGGCGAAAGCCCCGGCGCAGAGGAGCACCAGGGCAAAGAAGAAGATCACCACGTCAGGATTCCTTGACGATGATGCTGCCTACCTGGGTGGCGACCCGGCGCATGTCCTTCGTGACGTCCACGAGTTGGTTCGCGATGTCGCGGTTGCGCGCGTACTGTGCTGACTTCATCTCGCGCAGCATGTCTGCGACCCAGACCCGGTGCGTGCGCTCGGCACGTTTTGCCAGACGCAGGATTTCGATCCAGTAGTCCTCGAGGTCGTCCAGATTGTCCAGTTGCCGCATGGCCTCGACCGTGAGTTCGGCCTGCCGGCTGATGATTTCCAGCTGGTCCGCGGCGCGTTTGGGCAGCCGTTCCAGCTTGTACAGGGACACGAGCTCGGCGGCGGCATCGAGCTTCTCGATGGCCTCGTTGAGGTACCGGGACAGCGCGTACATGTCCTCGCGGGGCAGCACGTTCACGAAACTGGTCCGCATGTGGGTCAGGAGCGCAAAGTGCAGCTCCGCCGATTTGGCCTCATGGTTGTGCATGTCCTCCACGAGCCGGGCATGCTCACTGGCCGGGGCGCCGAGAATCTCCGAGAGCGTTCCGGTTGCCAGCACGATCTGGCGCGCCATTTGGGAGAGCAGGTTCAGTCCGGCGGATTCCTGCGGGAACAGGCGCAGCTTCACAGGGTGTCACCGGTCTTCCGGGGAGAGTTTCGCGGGTTGAGTACGGCGGCCGTGTGACTTGACGGAGACCAGCGCATACGCATCACTTTACCGTTAGCTCCGGGCCGGAACGGGACGGACGCGGATATAACGGCGCAGGCCAGAACGCTGCTACGAACGCGGGCCAGAACGCAGGCAGAACGCAGGGCAGTGCTCGGGCAAGGCACGGCCCAAAAGGGCATGAAAATGGTGCCGAACCGGATACGCCTCTCGGCGGTAGGCCGCTCTAGGCGGCTAAATGTTGAAGCCCGGGGGTTTCGCGGTTCGGCACCGCTTTTAGTTTTCTACGTAGGTTCATTCAAGTCAACATTGACAGTCCGCCCCCGCCGTGCGTGCCCGCGGGCGGTGCCGGCCGGTGGCCCGCGGCTGCGCCGCGGACTGCCTGGTTGCCCGGGCGGATGCCGGGTGGCCCGCTAGTCCAGCTCGCCCAGCCGCCACGCATTGGCGGCGTGCTCAAGATCTTCCGCCGTCTTGACCAGAAGATGGGAGTTGCGGGTCAGCTTGCTGGCATGGTTCTCGTTGCTGTGCTCCGCGCCGTCGGCAAGGGTTGCCTGGCCCAAGGCCACCACCCGGCAGAACGCGGCGGATCGTTCAAGCGCGACGTCAAAGTCGCCGTCGAACGCCCCGGAGAGGATGGCGTCCGCCATTGATTTCATCTCGTCCGCGCCCGGCGGTTCGGCGGCGCCGGCCACGACGTGCGAAACCTGTGCCTTGTCTTTGCCGGCCTTGAAATACACGGAGATCCGCTCGGGATCCTGGATGGTGGCGGCCCGCAGGGCATACAGGCGCCAAAGGGCGCCGGGGAGGGACCGGGCAGGGCTTTCGGCCCACATTTCGGCGATGGCCTCAAGGCCCTGCTCGTCGGCGAGCTTCACGAGCCGCCGGGTGACTTTGGGGTCGTCGCTGTCACGGCCGCGTCGGACCAGCGCCTGGGCGGCCAGATGGGCCGCTTCCGAGATGCGCGCGGGATCGGCCCCGCCGGCAAACGGCTCGAAATCGATCGGCGCGAAGGGTTTCGGTTTGTGGTGCCGCGGTCCGGGGGCGCTTGATCCTGCTTGCTCGCTCATGCCACCACGCTACTCCAGTGCTGCCGGGGAATCGAGGATCGGCTGGCGCTGCTGCAGGGAAGGACAGACGCCGGTCCCGGGCAACGTGAAAAACCCGGCCCCGGTCTGGGGTACAGTATTAATCGTCCAGAAATGGACTGGGCTGAAACACGCCGCAGCCACGGATTTGTCCGCGGCTGCGGAATCTTTCAGCTGGGGCCTTTAGCTCAGTTGGTAGAGCATCGGACTTTTAATCCGTGGGTCGTGGGTTCGATCCCCACAGGGCCCACTCTTTTAGCGAAGAGTGGAAATCCCCGGCTTCCTGGCAACAGGAAGCCGGGGATTTTTTTGCCCTGGATCGCCCGGAGCTGGGGGTTAGTAGGAGAAGAACGCGTGTAAATGAGCGGGGTGCCGGCGGCCGTACCGCCGGCCCCCGGGCTACCTGACCCTGAGCTGCCGGACCCTGAGCTGCCGGACCCAAGGGCGGGAAGCGCGGCCAAAGGCGCCCCGCATCGGCGGGCGGCGTTGTCCGGACCGGCCTTCGACGCGGGCGCCGCTGCTTCTGCGGGGTTCCGAGGAACCCTCCCGTGCGCCGGACTGCAGCCTGCCCGGATAGTACGACAGGCTACTTATCAGTTCCGCTAGGCTTGGCGGATGGACTCCCATGGCGCCCCGGCCTCCGGGTATTGGTACGGCCCCGATGATCGGCTGGATCCGCCTGCGGCCATCCTGCAGGCCCTCCGCGACTACCGGACCTCGGAAGTGGCGACAAGGAGATCCACCCGCGACTCGATGGGGATGGGCGAGACCGACCTGCTGGCCTTGCGTTACTTGTTGCGGGCCAAATCACTCGGTGAACGGGTAGGGCCCAAGGATCTCAGCCGCGTCCTGGGGATCACTACCGCTTCCACCACCTCGCTCATCGACCGGCTCGTGGCCAGCGGGCATGTCCGGCGCGAGCCGCATCCGACCGACCGGCGCGCGCTTGTGATCGTGCCGACGGTCGCGACGGATTCCGAGGTCCGCGCCACCCTCGGCCACATGCACCGGCGGATGATGGAGGTGGCCGAGTCCATGAGCGCCGACGAGGCCCGCGTGGTCATCACGTTCCTGCGCCGGATGAGTGCGGCCATCAGCGAGGAGCGGCATTAGGTCCTGCGCTCACCCGGCCAAAATAACTAACTCGCTTAACTAGTTAGTTCATCTAGTTATATGTATGCTTACTACTTGTTTCCAGCTAACAAACGAGAGTAGGCGTCGTGACTGAATCCGCAACCCTTCCCGGGGGCGCCGGCGGCAGTCCCCTCCCGGACATGGTCCGGCCCCGGGCCTCTGCCGGTCCGGCCCCGCAGCACTGCGGCACCCCCATGGAATGGCGTTCCCCGGAGCCGGCGGCGATGTCCTCCTACTCGTTCGGGTCCGCTGATCGATCCTTGGCTCTCCCTGCCCTGTGGCGCTGCCGCTGCGGGTTCCAGCTGGACGACATCGAGCAGGGCGCCGGACCGGCATCGGCCTACTGGTACAGCCGTTGACCGCCCCCGCGACGGCCCGGCCGGGTTTGGCCGGCAGTGTTCTGCAGGCATGCCGGCCCGCTGGCGGGCAGGGCTCCTTCCTGATCCACGAACTCCTGGGCCGGGGCGCCACCGCCACCGTGTACCGCGGCACCGATCTCGCAGACAACCGCCCCGTGGCCGTCAAGGTGGCCGAGGGGCCCGATGACCGGCACGCGAGCAGGATCCGCGACGAAGCGCGGATACTGTCCAGACTGGACAACCCGGCGGTGGTTTCGTTCCTCGGGGCGGGCCGTGTCCCGGACGGACACCCGTGGGCGGGCCGTCCCTTCCTCGTGGAGGAATTTGCCTTCGGCGGGAACCTGGCAGAGCGGATCCATGCCGGGCCCCGAGACCCGGACGAGGTCGCCGGCTGGGCCGCGGCCGCTTTGTCCGGCCTCGGCCACGTGCACGCGAGCGGCATCGTCCATCAGGACATCAAGCCCGCCAACATCCTGCTCAGCTCGCTGCGCAGGTCCCCGGTGCGGATTGCGGATTTCGGTATTGCCGCCCCCGCAGGGACGGTGCTCGAGCCGGGAACGTCGACGGGTACGGTGCATTACATGAGTCCACAGCAGGCCAGCGGGGGACCGGCGGATCCTGCCACGGATGTCTATGCTTTGGGCCTGGTTCTGCTGGAATGCCTGACCGCAACCAGGGCTTTTCCGGGAACGCAGGTCGAGTCGCTGGTGGCGCGGACCCTGAGGGGGCCGGTGATTCCAAAGGGGGTGGGCCCCCGCTGGGTGTCGTTGCTGGGGGCCATGACGGCGATGGACGCCGCCGACCGGCCGACGGCAGCAGAGGCCGCCGCGACGGCTGCGGCGATGCTGCCCCGCCCTGCCCTGCCGCTGCGGGACGTGGCTGCCGGGCTATTCCTCGGTGGCCTGAAGATGACGCCTCCGGTGCGAGGACGTCAGCCCCTCAACTCTGTGGTGTGAGCCCGGCACGCGCCGGCACCAGCGCGGTTGGGGACGCTACCGTGAGCCGGCCCGCAGGGCTGCCGGCAGCCCTGATTCCGGATCCAGCGGGAACGACACGACGTCGCCGGTCCGTTCATGGGCGACGTGCAGCCAGCCGTCCCGGACCAAGTGATGCCGGGGCCAGTCGCCGCCGCTGGGCTGGCTCGGCCACCGGGCGGAGCGACGCGCCGCCGTCCTCCACCTCCAGCACGCTGACCCGGTTCGAGCCGCGCACGCCCGCATAGGCGTGCCTGCCGTCGGCCGCCAGCGCGATCTCCGCCGCTGAATCATCCGGCAGCGCGCCGCCGGCGGTGGCCGGCCCGATGGAGCCAAGCCGGAAGTCCCCGGAGGCCGGCGACATCAGAGACACGGCCACCTCGATTGAATATTCGGTCACGACAAAGACGTGCCCGCCCGGGTGCTGGACCAGGTGCCGGGGGCCGCTGCCCTCCGGCAGGACCACCTCGTGATCCAGGACCAGCCCCGGAACCGGTCCGGAGCGGACATTCCAGATCCGCAGGAGGTCGTGACCGAGGTCGGTGGTCATCACGCGGCCGTCGGCAAGCATGAGCGCGGCATGGGCGCGGCTGGGCCGCTCTCGGCCTGCGGAAGCGCCACCGGGGGAACTATCACTGGTGGAGGCATCACTGGCGGACGAACCGCCGTAGGGGTCGCGGGACGGGGCGGCGGCGGCCCGGTCCAGGATCGTGCCCTCGGCGTCGAGTCCGTAGGAGTCTCAATGATGTTGTCAAGGGATTCCTGGGTGTGTGGCTATGGGCCGGATGCTTTAACCCTCGCGACCCGACTTCAGGCGCCGAAGATCTGAGACACAAGTGGAGGTGTCGGGCGGCGCAGCCTCAATCCAGTTTTCCCTGCCAATCGACCAGGATTCTTGATCAGCGCGGACGAGGGGGTTTTAGTGTCGTGTGCACTACTCGTTTGGGGGATCGAGCTTTCGTGAAACCGGATCGCTTGTATCTGCTTCGTAGAAAGCTCGAGGATGATGAAGTCTGTCCGGCGTTCGCTTCTGTCTTTCGTTTTCCGCCCTGCTGTTGCGCCGCCGATTGGGCCGGCCGGACAAGCCCGTCCGTTGCCAGCGATACAACTGTGGCTGGCGGTCTTCCTCGCTGTCGTGGTGGGGCCGGCGGGTCCTGCAGATTGGTAAAGGTCTCCATCTACCCCCATACCCTTCGTAGGCAGCAGTGAAATACATCCTCGTTTTGCAGTGGCCCGCTACCTCGGATTCCGACTTCGACGCGCTCATCGCCATGGAGGATCGGCTCGAGGCAGACCTCCCGGATGCCCACGGCTTCGTAGACGGCCATGACTTCGGCGCCGGCGAGATGAACATTTTCGTCCACACCGACCGACCACTCGAAGCGTTTCAGGACGCGGTGAAATTGCTGAGCCCTGATTCAAGATGGGCCGGCGTACGCGCGGCCTACAGACCGGCCGATGGAGATCGCTATGTGGTCGTGTGGCCGAAGACGCTTGAAGTGTTCTCGGTGTCATGATGCAGAGAATCCGGGCCTACTTCGTGAAGTTGGTCCGAGACCGCCGAGGCCAGGGTTTGCCAGATTGAAGGGCGCTCATTCGGCTCGTCGTCGCACATACCCTTTGGCTCGTGGCTGGCTCTGGCCCCGCCTTTCCCGCATCACCGAGGGTAGACGGACTTTGTGCATATCAAGGGCGCCGCCACCGGCATCAAGGCCCTGGGAGGTGCCGGGAGAGCCTCAAAAACCGTTGAAGAGTTCGTAGACCTTGCATCAGCAAGCCGTCGAAGTCACATCCTCAATGGCGAGGTAAGGCCGAATGGGTCCTTTGGGGGAGGGCATCGACCTGGAACGGGGTTCCCGGGCAAGTCCTAGTTCCCGGCCGGCTGGTCTGATGACAAGATTATGCACGAGATCTCGGACGTCGCGACTGATCCATCCCTCATCTGGCGGCCCGGAAACCGGCCGGGCGACTTCTTCGTCAACGGAACTCGTGACGCGTCGAGATCGAGGTACTCACCCGGAACAACCAGATCTGGACCGGGTATCCCACCACTATGCCGAGGAATCCGTGATGACCCCAGAGGAGTATCTCGGTCGCGCCCGAGCGATCGTGTGGCAAGCACGGACCGGCTAAACTCGGATCCCATGCTGCGGTGGCGTTCCCAGCAGCCGTCTGGGTCGCCAGTCCCGAAGCAGAGAACTTCACCCTGTGTGGCGAAGCCTGGGCTATCGTTTCCGGTGGTTCGCTCCCTGAAGCCAAACACGGGTCTCGCTATCCTGATCTCGTGATGAGTCGTGGCGATCAGCAGATTGCAGTCCAAGTGGGGCGTACGACCAAGGGTGGAATACCGGTCGCCCGCGAACGTCGTGCGATGGACGACCTTCGATCGACGGGAGACTTCAACCACGTCTTCTTCCTCAGGTACGAACCATGACAAGTGGATCGCTGGCTTCCCCTGAAAGTGGCATCGCGATGGTCGGGGCCTCACGGCCGAGGTCGAAGGCCTTACCGCGGACTCAATGGAGCGCGCGATTGGGGCATTGCCGCAAGAGTGGGCGCCCTACCGTCTACTGGGCGTTACCAAGCTGAAGGAAGGCAAACATTACGTCGAGGCGGTTCGGGTCGTTGAAGCAGGACAGTTGGATGAGAGAAGAGCCACCGATGGCCAGTGGTACTACTTCTTGTGGAGCCCGTCGCTTACACCGGAACTGGTCGAGCCACTTGAGTCGGAGTACGTCGACAGCCGTGCGGCCGGCGTACTCTCGCTCAGCGGCCTGATCAACATCCAGTACCGGCACCAGTTCAGGGAACGAGAGGAACCCACACGGGTCGGCTGTGTTCCTAAGATCCGTTCCGACGAAGGCGAATTGGTGCAGCACGAGGAATACGAGAAGGTGTATCGCTCACTCCTTCGTTCACTCCGAAAAACCACCACGTGAGCGTTTCGGCTGACACCCAGCCGAAATCGGCGGGCTTCCCGGTGCGCTGATGGACGCTGCCTGCGCGCGTTTGCGCCGATCTTGGGGAACCCGAGTGCAACCTTCGACCATGCCCTCGGAACAGATCATCCAGCAACCCTCCGCGCTGCTCACGCTCCTTGCGAGCGGGTAAAGGACGTCGCGGGCGAGCAGGTCCGCGCAGAACCGGCCCCGCCCTCACATCATCGGGGTGGTGGGGACCGCCTGGCCGTTCATATCGATGACCTGCCCGTGACGTGTCGGGGTTCAAACCCGATTCCGAGCTTCAGCCGGCGTGGTCAGGCAGCCACAGGCGGCATCCGTGCGGGGACTGGGGTGTAGGTGGTGCCGTCGCGGAGCATGGCCCAGAGGACGTTGAGCCGGCGCCGGGCCAGGGAGAGCATGGCCTGGAGGTGGGTTTTTCCTTGGGTGCGTTTTCGGTCGTAGTAGGTCCGGGAGGCGGGGCAGCTTTTCAGGGCCGAGAGCCCGGCGAGGTAGAAGACCCGCAGCAGCCGCCTGTCGTAGCGGCGGGGGGTGGTGGTTACTCGTGATCCTGCCGGAGTCCCTGGGGGCGGGGGCGAGTCCGGCGACGCCGGCGAACCGGTCCGCGGACTCGAAGACTGTGAGGTCCCCGCCGGTGGCGCCAAGGAATTCGAGCAGTTGGGCCTGCAGCCGGTTGATCGCCCGGACCCGGTCCGCGGATTTGTCGGCCCGGCGTGCGGTCAGGAGCCGCAGCCCGCAGCGGCTGCAGGTCACGGCGCATCCTGGCCTGGTCGGCGATCACGAACGCGTCTTTGGCATCCGTTTTGCCGTCGCCGCGGTAGAGGTTGGAGGCGTGGTGCACGGTCCGGCCGGGAATATAAAGGAGGGTCTGGCCGTGGGCGACGAGCATCGCGATCAGCAGTCCCGGTCCCACGTGGTTCAGGTCCGTAGCCCACACTACCGGGTCCCCGCCGGCTAACTCGAGGACGCCGGCCAAAAGCTGGAGCAGGGCCGGTTCATCGTTGGGGATTTTCTGTGAGAGGAGCCGGTTTCCGTCCGCGTCGATCACGACGCAGTGATGATGGGCTTTGCCGGCGTCAATGCCGGCCCATAGGTGCACCAAGAACAGCCTCCAGTTCGTTGGATGGGAAGGGCCCAGCAGATAACCGCGCCGTCGTGTCCTTATCCGGCGATCATGTCGCGTCTCTCAATCAGCGGTCGGGTCATCGCGGGGCGGCGGGCGGCCAATCCTCCGGAGCCGTCACGACGTGAGTCGTCCGGCCACAGCAACAAAGCCATACCCGCCTCCCCCGGGTAGCCACGACCCTACAACGGCCGTGGAACTGCACCCGTCAACACCATAAGGACAGCACCCAAAAGACGTCATAGACAAGACAGGACCAGGGCAGGCCGGAGCCCTGCGACGGACAGCACTGGACCCAACAGCCGGCCGCGCCAGCGGACGCCCCAACGGGTGCGAGCCCTGCGAGCACGCCCCTCTGTCTTGGCCGGTAAGTCTGCAGTAATCCCTGGGGCGTCGGGGCTAGCAAGGCCAGCGACGACCCATTGCCGCAATAGATGAAGTATGCTTCACTAATTGTGTGGAGGGGAGTATCCCCCGAATGTCCCGTCGTCAGTACGGCCGACCCTGAGCGGTCCGGCGGGGCAGGTCCCTCGGGACCGGGAAAGACCTCCAGTTGGTTTGAACTGACTGGAAGCGGGTACTCCCTGATGAATGTTCCTTTTTGGGTCTGGCTGGCCGTTCTTGCCTTTATTGTCCTGATGCTTGCCGTGGACCTGTTCGCGCACCGCAAAGCGCACGTCATCCGTGTCCGGGAAGCCGCGCTCTGGTCCGCCGTCTGGGTCGCCTTCGGTGTTGGCTTCGGCGTCCTGATATGGCAGGTCTATGGTGCGGAGTTTGGCCAGCAGTACTTCGCCGGATACCTGATCGAGAAGTCCCTCGCAGTGGACAACGTGTTTATCTGGGCGATCATCTTCACGTACTTTGCCGTCCCCCGCGAATACCAGCACCGGGTCCTGTTCTTCGGGGTCCTGGGCGCCCTGATCTTCCGGGGCGTCTTTATCGCGGCGGGCTCCGCGATCATTGCCAGTGCCGGGTGGGTGCTGTACATCTTCGCGGCGTTCCTGCTCATCACCGGCTACCGGATGATCCGCCACCGCAACGACCATCTCGACCCGGAAAAGTCCCGGGCGCTGAGACTCTTCCGCCGGCGCGTGCCCATGACTGACGACTTCCACGGCCAGCGGTTCCTGATCCGCAAAAACGGCATCTTGCTGGCCACCCCGCTGCTCGCGGTGCTGGTCCTCATCGAGGTCACGGACATCATCTTCGCCGTGGACTCCATCCCCGCGATCTTCGCCGTCACCGACGAAGTCTTCCTGGTCTTCACCGCCAACGCCTTCGCCATCCTGGGCCTGCGGGCCATGTACTTCCTGCTCGCTGACCTGATCCACCGCTTCATCTACCTCAAGATCGGACTCGCGCTCGTCATGATCTGGGTCGGCATCAAAATGCTCCTCAAAATCGACGTCTACTACATCCCCACCCCGCTGTCCCTGGCCGTCATCGCCACTATCCTCGCCGTGTCCATCGGCGTCAGTCTCTGGGTCACCCGCGGCCAGGAACGCAAAGCTCCCGAGGGGCCGGCGCACTCCCCCTTCGGAACCGCCTCGCCCGAGGAGATCGCCACCCTGGAACCACTATGGGGCACACGCCGTGGCACGAAAGCCCCCTCACCACCCCAACAGGGCGACGCCGGGAAATCAGACGCGGCCCCGCACTCACCCGCAAAGGGTGACGCGCATGAAAGATGAACCGGTCCGCCCGGTGGCGGCACTGATACTTGACGGGGCAGGGGCCCCTGAGACTGCGCGGCGCGCAGCGGCGCTGGCCAGAATGGAGGGCAGGCCCCTGATACTCCTGGTGCCCGTGGAACGGACCGGATTCAGCCTCAGCCCCCTCACCCACCGGCTCGCAGCCATACGGCAGACTGCAGACGCAGAGGCGATCGCTGCCCGGGTCCGGGCGGTGCTCGAAAGTACCGCCAGCGATTTCCAAGTCCGGGCGGTTCCCTGTCTTTTCACACAAGCAGGGACCACCGGTGGCGTCTCGCTGAAAAGCATCAAGGCCGCCGCACGGCGAATCCGCGCTTTCATCCTCGTAACTCCAATCAGGCAAGATGGTGGAACGATCATCACGAAGACGCAGCGCCTGCGTCCCGACAGGCATGCGGGCGCCATCGCAGACGCCAGCGAGGAGAAACCATGACAATCCCGCCGCCGGGTCCGGAAAGTGGCCGGCACCCACCGCTTCCTGCAGCGCCGCCAACACCTTCGCGCCCAACATGGACCTTTCTCACGAACCACGGCCACGTCCTTCTGGCGGTGGCAACAGACCCAGACGCCCGCGTGAAAGACATCGCTGAGAAGGTCGGGATCACACCACGATCGACCCTGCAAATCCTCAAGGATCTCGAAGCCGGCGGATACCTGCACCGCAGCCGGGACGGACGACGAACCCGCTACGTCATAGAACCCCACCAGCACTTCCGGCACCCCGCCACAGCAACCAGGGAAGTCGACGGACTGATCAGCCTCTTCGCAGCCCGCCCGCCCTCAACCGCGGCGGAGCCACCCCAGGACATTAGTTCACCCCCACCGTAAGACCGCCCCCGGAAACGGTATCCCGCAACCTAATTTCGCGGATTCGAATGATCACATTCACCGGCCTGTAGCCGCTTGTCAGGCTGCCAGCCGGGCTGTCGAGACCGGGACCGGGGTGTAGGTGGTGCCGTCGCGGAGCATGGCCCGGAGGACGTTGAGCCGGCGCCGGGCCAGGGAGAGCATGGCCTGGAGGTGGGTCTTGCCTTCGGCGTGTTTTCGGTCGTAGTAGGTCCGGGAGGCGGGGCAGCTTTTCAGGGCCGAGAGCTCGGCGAGGTAGAAGACCCGCAGCAGCCGCCTGTCGTAGCGGCGGGGGCGGTGGTGGTTACTCGTGATCCTCCCGGAGTCCCTGGGGGCGGGGGCGAGTCCGGCGACGCCGGCGAACCGGTCCGCGGACTCGAAGACTGTGAGGTCCCCGCCGGTGGCGCCAAGGAATTCGGCGGCGAGGACGGGGCCGAACCCTGGCATGCTCAACAACACGTCGGTGTGCCGGTGCTCGGTGACCTTCTCGCTGATCAGCGCATCGAGTGCGGCGAGTTCCTCGTTCAGGGCAAGGATTTCCCGGGCGAGGGCGGCGACGATCCCTCCCCGAGGTGCTGGGCCGGGACGGTGGTGTGCTGGGATTTCGCCGCCTCCACGGCGGCAGTAGCGACGGCCGCCGAGGAGCGGGCGCCGTGTTTCTTCAGCCAGGCGTGCAGCCTGGCCTGCCCGGTGCGGCGTATCCCGTCCGGGATGCGGTGTTTGGTCAGCAGCAACAGTGCGGCTTTGGAGCGGCTGTAGTCAAAGGCCCGCTCCAGCGCGGGGAAGTATTCGAGCAGTTGGGCCTGCAGGCGGTTGATCGCCCGGACCCGGTCGGCGGATTTGTCGGCCCGGCGGGCGGTGAGGATCCGCAGTACGGTGCTGATCTCGTCCCCTGCGCGCAGGGGCTGGAGGTCTTTGCGCATCCGGGCCTGGTCGGCGATGACGGCGGCGTCTTTCGCGTCCGTTTTGCCGTCTCCGCGGTAGAGCTTGGAGGCGTGGTGCACGGTCCGTGGGCGACGAGCAGGGCGATCAGCAGCGCCGGTCCGCCGTGGTTCAGGTCCGTCGCCCAGAGGACCTCGTCCCCGGCCCCGAGTTTGAGGACGGTGGCGATGAGCTCGAGCAGGGCCGGTTCGTCGTTGGGCAAAGACTCCATGGTGACATCCTGCCAGCCGGGGACCGGAAAGACGTGGCTACCGCCGTAGCGCAGCGTCCTAACAACATCCGGCCGGACCGCCGCCCCATGGCCGGCCACAGTTCGGTTGACCACAGCGCGTCCGACCACAGCGCGGCGTTCAGCCTTCGGTAGCATGGGGAATCCGAGCAATTGCGGCAGAGGGAGGTGGGTCCGATTCACGCAAGTCCAGACCGGGTGCCCTCCCGGCGCTGCCGGCCTGCCGGCCGCTGCTAGATCCCTGTGAGGGCGTCTGACCCCAGACCGAAAGGCGCTCCCATGCCAGTAATCCCTCAGCAGTTCCCGCACGAAACCCTCACAGTCCGGCTCCGGGCCGCCGGGTGCGTGTTCGCCGAAGACGAAGCCCGCCTGCTCATCGCCGCCGCCCCGACGCCTGAGGCGCTCGAAGCGATGGTCAGCCGAAGGGTCGCCGGCCTGCCCCTTGAACACATTCTGGGCTGGGCGGAATTCTGCGGACTCCGCATCGCCGTCGACGCCGGCGTGTTCGTGCCGCGGCGCCGGACGGAGTTCCTCGTCCGGCAGGCAGCGGCCCGCCTGAATGCATGGCGCCTGCATGCGGGGCGGCTGGAATCGGCCGGCCCGGGGCGCCGGTCCCCGGTCGTGATCGATCTCTGCTGCGGGTCCGGTGCCGTTGGCGCCGCGGTGGCCGCGCTCGCCGGCCCTGTCGAGCTCCACTGCGCCGACATAGATCCCGCAGCCGCGGCGTGTGCGCGCACCAACGTCCTGCCGCTGCGCGGCGAGGTCCACGAAGGAGATCTCTACACTCCGCTCCCGGCGGAACTCCGGGGCCGGGTCCGGGTGCTGGCCGTAAATGCCCCCTACGTTCCGTCGGCGGACATCGAAACCATGCCGCAAGAGGCGCGCCTGCATGAGCCGCGCGCCTGCCTCGACGGCGGTGCCGACGGGCTGGAGGTGCAGCGCCGGGTCGCCGCGGAGGCGCGGCAATGGCTGGCGCCGGGCGGCCACGTGCTGATTGAGACCAGCCGCCGGCAGGCCGCCCGGACAGCCCGTATTTTTCGCCGGCACGGACTGGCGGCCCGCGTACTGCGCTCCGAGGAACTGGGCGCTACGGTGGTGGCCGGCGAACTCCCGCCTTCCGGCTGAGAGCTCCTACGGCCGCCCCTTACATTTTTCCTAACCCATGACGCTGCAGCGGTCCTGCAGGCGGATCAGGGCCGCTTGTCCGCCTCGACACTGGTGGCGGGGCCGGCGGGGGTGGCGCCGCCTTCGTCCGACCAGTCCTGTCCGTCCTGGTCGGTGAGTGCCGGGTCGGAGGAGACATCGGGGACCACCGGGATGGACGTCTTTGATGAGATTCCGCCGGAGGCGCCCGCGGCGTCACCCCCGGTCTTGTTCCCGGCTCTGTTCCCGGTCTGGTTATCCCGACCGCCATCGCGGTGGACGGCAGAGCCAATGACCGTGCCCGCGCGGCGGGCGGCCTCGCCGAGCTGTTCGGAGACCTCCGGGGCCTTGTCCTTGACCGCATCGGCGGCCGCGGTGAGCTTGTCCTGGACCGGCTGGCTGTGCCAGAAGCCGGCGGTCCGGGACTTGAGCTTTTCGTAGGCTTCGCGGCCAGACCGTGAGCCCAGGACGTAGCCTGCGGCCAGTCCGGCGCCGAAAAGAAGTTTGCCCTTCATGGTGTGCTCCTGTTCCTTGAAGACGTGCCTGAAAAGACGTGCTGAAAAGACGTGCCTGAAAAGACGATGCCGAAGCGGACTCGCCCGACCGCGGCCGGGGACGGAATTCGCGGCCGTGGTGGCACCGCTGCCGGTCTAAATTATGCGAAAAAACCGGCCCCGGGAAATACCCGGGACCGGTTTCCGGTCAGCTCCGCTTTAGCGGGCCGAACGCTTGGCGATCATGCCGTAAACAAGCAGGACGATGATCGCACCGCCGATGGCCAGAAGCCAGGTCGACAGCGAGAAGAACTCGTTGATGCCCACACCGAACAGTGCACCGCCGATGAATCCGCCCAGCAGGGCGCCGACGACACCCAGGACCAGAGTGATCAGGAGGCCACCGCCCTGACGGCCCGGGAGGATTGCCTTAGCGATTGCTCCGGCGATGAGGCCCAGAATCAGAAATGCGAAAAAACCCATTTTATCGTTCCTTCTTCTTTCATTGAGGAGGCACCCGGATCGCCAGGTGCGCTTCATCCTTCTGCCCTAATACTAATCATGCTTAGTATCAAAGGGCCACCCGGCCCTCTGCGGGCTTCGGCGGAAAGCGGCTAAAACAGTCGGATTTCTCCGGACAGTTCCCACCGAATTCGCGCCGCGTGCGAACGTTGTTCAATTGTTATTGGTCAGCCGCAGGGGGCTCGCCCCACGCGGGCCTGGGTCACCACGCGTAGTCTTCCGGGGCGGTGCGGTGGCCCGGGAAGATCTCGTCAAGGCGCTTGAGGGCGCCGGCGTCGAGTTTCAGTTTGTGGGCGCCGATCGCTCCCTGGAGCTGCTCAAGGGTCCGCGGACCAATGACCGGGGCGGAGACGGCCGGCTGGTGGAGCAGCCACGCCAGCGCCACGTGCGCGGGTTCCTGCCCCAGTTCCTCGGCGAAGTCCTCGTATCGGCGGATCTGTTTCTGGTGCGATTTGAGTGCCTCGAGGGCGCGCCCGGTGGTGCGCCGGACGCCGTCGTGCTCCTGCTTCAGCACCCCGCCCAGCAGTCCGCCGTGCAGCGGCGACCACGGAAGGATCCCCAGGCCGTACTGCTGGGCGGCAGGGATCACTTCCAGTTCCAGGTCCCGGGTCAGCAGGTTGTAGATCGACTGTTCGCTGACCAGCCCGTTGTAGTTGCGGCGGGCTGCCGTTTCCTGGGCGCGCGCGATGTGCCAGCCGGCGAAGTTGCTGCTGCCGGAATAGAGGATCTTGCCTTGCTGGACGGCGACTTCGACGGCCTGCCAGATCTCCTCCCAGGGCGTGTTCCGGTCTACGTGATGGAACTGGTAGAGATCGATGTAGTCCGTCTGCAGCCGTTTCAGGCTGGCATCGAGCGCCCGGCGGATATGCAGCGCCGAGAGCTTCGACTCGTTGGGCCTGTCCGTCATGGTGCCGAACAGTTTGGTGGCGAGCACCGTGCGCTCACGGCGCTCGCCACCCTGGGCGAACCAGCGGCCGAGGATTTCCTCCGTCCAGCCGCGGTGGCTCGAACCGCCGTACACATTGGCGGTATCAATGAAATTGATGCCGGCAGCCTGCGCCGTGTCGAGGATGGCGAAGGCCTGAGCCTCCTCGGTCTGCTGGCCGAAGTTCATGGTGCCGAGGCACAGGCGTGAGATTGTCAGGCCGGAGCGGCCCAAATGCGTGTAGCGCATGACGCGCTCCTCTCCGTCCTGACCTCCTCCGTCCTGACGCGTTGCGGTTTTCTCCGACGCCGGGCCGGCGCGTGCCGCCCCCGCTCCGGAGGCTGGCGTTAGCGCTCCAGGCGGAACCCGAGCTTGATGGTGACTTGCCAGTCGGCGACCTGCCCGTTTTCAAGGTGGCCGCGGATTTCCTTGACTTCGAACCAGTCGAGGTTCCGCAGGGTCTTGGCGGCCTCCGCAATGCCGTTCCGGACGGCCGCATCGACGCCCTCGTTCGAGGTTCCGACAATTTCAGAAATGCTGTAGGTGTGATTAGGCAACTTCGCTCCTCATGATCGCCATCGATGCCCGGCTGCGGGCCGTTCCTGCAGACTAGCCGACTGAACCCGGCCGGACTAGGGGCGTGGGCCCGGGGCCGGCAAACCCTGGCGGCGGCCCCGGCAGCGGGCGCTTGGCCTCCCGCGGAAAGGCGTCGGCCCGCGGCCTGATCCGACTCACCATCCACGGCAGCATGTAATGCGCGACCCACGCCAGATCGCCGGCCCGGGTTTCCCGCCAGCTGCCCGGCGGCATTGGCTTGGGTTCCAGGGGCCGCAGGCGGTGCGGCACGCTGAGCGTGTCCAGGACCATGGCGGCAATGGTGTGGTGCCCCAGCGGCGAAAAGTGCAGGCGGTCCGGATCCCACATCCGCGGATCGCTCAACTGCCGCAGTGCCCACAAATCAGCGATGACGCCGTCGTGCCGGGCGGCGATGACGCGGATGTTTTCATTGAAAACCGCGACCTTGCCCCGGATGTGCCCAAACACGGGGGTCTCGCCCCAGTCCGGCCCGGTGAACAGGACGACCGTCGCCCCGGTGGCCGAGAGTGCCGCCACGGCGTCATCGAGGGCGGCTGCCAGCCGGTCCGGATCGCCGCGATGGAACACGAGATCGTTGCCGCCGGCCGAGAGTGTGACGAGGTCCGGCTTCAGGTTCAGGGCGGGCCCAAGTTGCTGGTCCAGGATGTCGCGCATGACCATGCCGCTGATGGCGAGGTTGGCGTAGCTGAACTCGCCGCGGCCCCCGCCGAGTTCTTCCGCAATGCGGTCCGCCCACCCCCGCATGCCGCCGGGACTCAGCGGTTCCGGGTCGCCGACGCCTGCCGTGAACGAATCCCCGATGGCGACGTACCGGCTCCAAGGCTGTGACCGCCGGGCCGCAGGGCGCCCCCGCGCGGAATGCTGATCCCCCGGGTGCCACGGCCCCGCGGCGGGGATGTTGGCGCCGGTATGGCCGGCGCCCGGCTCAAGGAACCTGGCGGCGTTCACATCACCAGCATTACGCCGATAATCCATGCCGCGCTAGGTACTTATGCCCCTAGCGGGCATCCGGCGGACGCACGGGGGGCTGCGGGGCTTGCCGAACCGTACCGACCCGTCTCGCGGCCGGGGACAGCTCGAATACTCAGGGGGGTATAATATTAAGTCTGACGCATCGATCCCGGAGGAACCCATGGAACTCGATCCCACCGACATGAAGCCTGTCATCAACCGGCTTCGCCGCGCCCAGGGGCAGCTCGCGGCGGTGACCCGGATGATCGAGGAGGGCCGTGACTGCAAGAGTGTCGTGACGCAGCTGGCCGCCGTTTCGAGCGCCCTGGACAAGGCGGGATTCTCCATCATCGCCACGGGCCTGCAGCAGTGCATGCAGCAGGAAGACCCCAGCCTGGACCGGGCTGAACTGGAGAAGCTCTTCCTTTCGCTGGCCTGATCTGCGCGGCCTGATCTGTGCCGTCTGACGGGTCAGGCCGGCCCTTCGGCCAGGACGTAGGTCTTCAAGTCGTCAAGGGTCTGCTGCATGTGCGCGTCCATGGCGTCGCGGGCACGGTGCGGATCCCGTGATGCCAGGGCATCCACGATGTTCTGGTGGTGTCCGATGGCATGTTCCTGGATGTCCGGCACCTTGGACGTTTCCGTCCGCCGCTTTTCCAGGACGCGGTGCAGCGGCTCGAACAACACTGCGACGAAGACGTTTTCGGAGGCCTGCAGGATGAGGTCATGGAAGGCGAGGTCCGCCTCGACAAAAGCCGTCAGATCGTTTCCTTCGTGTGCGATCCGCATCTTTGCGACGTGAGTGCGGAGAGCGTCGATGTCGGAATCCGCCATCCGCCCGGCGGCCAGTTCGCAGGCGCCCGTCTCCAGCATCCGGCGCAATTCAATGAGCTGAATGGCGGCAGAGGCGTCATTCTCGCCTTCCGACGCCGCCCGCAGCACAGCGTCCAGGGAGCCCCAGCGGTTCACCGGGTTCACAAACGTGCCGCGGCCCCGTTCCACGCTGAGAATCCGCTGGGCTTCAAGGGTCTTCATGGCCTCGCGCACGGTCATGCGGCTGACCTCATGCCGGGAGCTGAGCTCCAGTTCGCCGGGAACGCTCGTGCCGGGCGGAAACTCGCCGGCGATGATCCGGTCCAGCAATTCGTCGGCCACTACGCCGACCAGCGATTTCCTAGCCAATTCTCCCCGTCCAGCGACTCTGCTTTGCCTGAAGCCTTGCCTAAGGTCTTTGCCTGAGGCTCTGCCTGATGTTTTGTCTCATGGCTGTTCCCTGATGGCCAAGTCTACTTGCGCGTCGTTGTGCCATATGCCACACTAGCATCCAGATATAAGATGTCTGACATCTTACATATAGCCCTTCCTGCGGCTCCCGCCGAGCCGCAGGCTTCCACCGATTGATCCCCACACAATGGAGTGCATAGTGCCCCTCGAAGCAGACGTGCTGGCCGCCTTCCCCGCGGAAGTACAGATCCCCGCCCGGTTAGTGGCAGACAGCGTGGCGGCCTCGTCCGAGGCATCCCCGCGTGTCCTGGTAGTCCTCGACGACGACCCCACCGGCACCCAGTCCGTGGCGAACCTCCCGGTCCTCACCCGCTGGGAAGTGGCCGACTTCGCCTGGGCCTTCGCCTACGAGGTCGACGGCCAGCGCCAGCGCGCCGTCTACGTGCTGACCAACACCCGCAGCCTTGACCCCGCCGAGGCGGCCTACCGCAACGAGGAAATCGTCCGGAACGCCCTCGCGGCTGCAGCAGCGACCGCCGGAACGGATGAGGGAGCCCTGCGGCTCAGCTTCGTCAGCCGCAGTGATTCGACCCTGCGCGGCCACTACCCGCTGGAACCGGACGTCATTGCGGCCACCGTCACGGCCGTCAATGGCGAGGCGACGGACGGCGTCGTGATCGTTCCCGCATTCCCCGACGCCGGTCGCGTCACCATCGGCGGTGTGCACTACATGCGCGGCACCGGAGCCGACGCCGGCACCCTCACTCCCGTGGCCGAGACGGAATTCGCACGGGACGCCAGCTTCGGCTTCGCCAACTCGGAGATGGCCAAGTACGTGGAAGAAAAGTCCCAAGGCCGTTTCGCCGCTGACTCCGTGATCGTCCTGGACCTCAACATCATCCGCGCCGGTGCAGCCGCGGGGGACCCTGCCATCTCCGCCAAGGCCATCGCGGATGCCATCGAATCCGCCACCGACTCCACTCCGATCGTGGCCGACATCGTCACCGAGAATGACTTCCGTGCCCTGGCCCTGGGCTTGGAGGAAGCGGAAAGCCGCGGCAAGAAACTGCTCTACCGCGTCGGTCCGCCATTCGTTCGCGGCCGCATCGGCCAGGAAGTCCGCACGGCGCTGACCTCGGAAGAAGCCTACGAAGGCAACACTCCCTCGGAGGCCGGCGGCCTGATCGTCGTCGGCTCGCATGTCGGCGTCACCACCCGCCAGCTCAACGCGCTCACCGAGCAGCACAGCGCGGCACGGATTGTGGAGATCGACGTCGAGAAACTGCTCGGCGACAACGCCGGGGAGTACCTGGACGAAACCGTCGGCACGGTGGTCGCGGCCCTTCACGAAGGCGACGTCATTGTGCACACCAGCCGCCTCTTGATCAGGACCGATGACGCCGCCGAAAGCCTGCGGATCGCCCGCACCGTCTCCGCCGCCGTCGTCGCCGTGGTGAACCGCACGCTCAAGACCTTCCCGCCCCGCTTCGTGATCGCCAAGGGCGGCATCACGTCCTCGGACGTGGCCGCGCACGGCCTGGAAATCCGGCACGCGATCGTCCGCGGGCCCATGCTGCCGGGCATCGTCAGCCTGTGGGAGCCGGTGGACGGCCCGGCCAAGGGCATCCCGTACATCGTCTTCGCCGGCAACGTGGGCGACGACCAGTCCCTCGCCGATGTCACCCGCAAACTCAGCAGCACTTTCTAGTCCCCACCTGCCCCCTGACCTCGCAAGTCCCCACCGGCTCCCAGCCTTCGCAAGCTCAGGCAGGGTCCCTCGCCGGTGAGGCCCCACGGCCAGGGAACCCGGCAGGCGTGGGGCCACCCACTCAACACCGCACGCCACAACACGTCATTCGATGGAGAACACCATGACCAGCAACTACACCATCACCGTCCTGGGCCTCGGCGCAATGGGCCTGCCCATGGCCACGCGCCTGGCAAGCCAGCTCACGGTCCACGGCTTCGACATCGCCGAGCCTCGCCTGAAGCTGGCCGAAGAGGCCGGCATCCGCACGTTCGCCTCAGCACGGAAGGCTTCGGAAGGCGCCGACGCCCTGCTGCTGGCAGTGCGTAACGGTGAGCAGCTCAACGATGTCCTCTTCGGCGAGAACGGCGTGGCCTCCGTGCTGAAGCCGGGCGCCGTCGTGATTCTGGGCAGCACCGTGGGCACCGAGGCCATCCCGGCCACGGTGGACCGCCTGGCCGAATACGGCGTCGAGCTGGTTGATGCCCCGCTTTCCGGCGGTCCCAAGCGTGCCGGCGAAGGCGACCTGCTGATCGTGGTGGGCGCATCGCCCGAGGCCCAGGAGAAGGCCCGCCCGGCCCTTGAACTGCTCGCCTCCACCCTTACCGTGGTGGGCGACAAGCCCGGCGACGGCCAGGCCCTCAAGACTGTCAACCAGCTGCTCTGCGGCATCCACATCGCCGCCGCCGCCGAGGCAATGGCGCTGGCCGACGCCCTTGGCCTGGACCAGGCCAAGACCCTCGCCGCCCTCGAAGCCGGCGCGGCGGGCTCCTTCATGCTCTCCAACCGCGGCCCGCGCATCCTGGAGGCCTACACCGAGAACGGCGCCGAAGTCCTCAGCCGCCTGGACATCTTCGTCAAGGACATGGGAATCGTCGGCAAGGCCACCCGCGCCGCCGGCCTCGCCGCCCCCGTGGCCGCCGCCGCGGAGCAGCTCTACCTCCTGGGCCAGGCCCAGGGCCTTGCCGCCGCCGACGACTCCGCCGTCATCAAGGTCCTCGCGCCCACAAAGCGCACCGCCTAACCAGCCACCCCATCCCCGACGACGGCGGTCCCCCCTCCGCCGTCGTCGGACCCCTCCCGCCACTGTTCCGCCACTTTTACCTCGCGGTCGAATCGCCGGACAATATTCCTGTCAAAGGAGACAACCCCTCATGACCCCCCTGCTCAATTCCCTGATGGTGCGCGCGGCCGACGCGCCCGTCATCAAGCCGGCCGTGGAGCTGGGAACTCCGCTGCTGCTGACCATCGCCGTGGCCGGCGTCGCCCTGCTGCTGATCATGATCATCCGCTTCAAGATCCAGGCCTTTGTGGCCCTGCTGACGGTCAGCATCCTGGTGGCCGTCGCCGCGCAGATCCCGCTCAAAGACGTCTTCACCGTGGTGGCCAACGGGGTGGGAAGCACCATGGGCAAGGTGGCCCTCCTGATCGCCCTCGGAGCCATCCTGGGGCGCATGATCGAGGTCTCCGGCGGCGTGCAGTCCCTGGCCGACCACTTCACCGCCAAGCTCGGCGCCAAGCGGGTGGCCGTGGCGCTCACCGCCGTGGGCTTCCTGGTCGCGATTCCGGTGTTCTTCGAGGTCGGCATCATCGTGCTGGTGCCGATCGTCTACGCCTTCTCCAAGATCGCCAACGTCCACCCGGTGAAGTTCGGCCTGCCCATGGCCGGCATCATGCTCGCCATCCACGTCGCCGTGCCGCCGCACCCGGGCATTGTGGCCGGCGCCGGCGTGCTCGGCGCCGACATCGGACTGATTGCCCTG
Organism: Arthrobacter sp. NicSoilB8; assembly: GCF_019977355.1. Taxonomy (NCBI): domain Bacteria; kingdom Bacillati; phylum Actinomycetota; class Actinomycetes; order Micrococcales; family Micrococcaceae; genus Arthrobacter; species Arthrobacter sp. NicSoilB8. The sequence continues at coordinate 346,282 of NZ_AP024655.1, forward strand.
ATCTCCCTGGTGATCTGCGTGCCGCTCGGCTTCCTGTCCTACTGGGTCGCCTCCATCATGAACCGCAAGGACTACGATCTGCTGCCCACCGTCAAGGCCCAGGTGGACGAGTTCGGCTCCGCCACCATGGTCCGTGTCGGCCACGAGGGCCCGGGCAGCAAAGCGATTGCCCCGCCCCGCCCCGGACTGATCATCTTCCTCATCGCCACCCCGATCGCGCTGATCCTCCTGGGCACTGTCGGCACCCTCGTGATCGACAAGAACAACTTCTGGTACGGCGTCGCCGCCTTCGTCGGCAACCCCGTCTTCGCCCTCCTCGTGGCTGTCGCGCTCTGCTTCTTCCTCCTCGCCGTCCGCCGTCAGTGGTCGCTGACGGAAACCGGCGAAATCTTCGAAGGCGCCCTGCCCCCGATCGCCTCCATCCTCATGGTTGTTGCGGCCGGCGGCGTGTTCGGCAGCGTCCTGCAGGTCAGCGGAATCGGCAAGGCACTCTCCGAATCCCTCGACACCCTCGGCGTGCCGCTGCTGCTCCTTGGCTTCATCATCTCGCTGGCCCTGCGTGCCGCCCAGGGCTCGGCCACCGTCGCGATCGTCACCACGGCCGGCCTGCTCTCCTCCGCCGTTGCCGGCGGCGGCTACACGCCGGCGCAGATTGCCGTGATCGTGATCGCCATCGGCTTCGGCGCCCTCGGCCTGTCCCACGTGACTGACGCCGGGTTCTGGGTGGTCGTGCGGTACTACGGCCTGACCGTCGCCGACGGCCTCAGGACCTGGACCGTGCTCACCACCGTGCTGGGCCTGGCGGGCTTCGCCCTCACGTTCGTGGCCTGGATCCTGGTGGGAGGCCTGAGCGCCTGATGCGTACCCAACTCGACGCGCTGGTCGGCGCCGCCCTGCAGCAGGGCTCAGCCGTACCGGCGTTCACCTGCTACGACTTCACGACCGCACTCGCCGTTGTGGGCGCGGCCGAGGAGACCGGGCGGGGCGCCATCCTGCTCGTCGCGCCGAAGACCGCGGCCACGCCGAACGGTCTGCGGCTGATCACCGCCCTCCGCGGGCTCGCCGACGCCGCCGGCGTTCCGGTTGCCGTGCAGCTGGACCACGCCACCGACCCGCAGGTGATCGCCGACGCCGTCGGCGCCGGGGCCGACTCGGTGCTGGTCGACGGGTCCTCGCTGCCTTACGAGGACAACATCGCGCTGGTCCGGAGTGTCCGGGCCGCCCTCGAAGCGCAGGGCAGGGCCGACGTCGTGATTGAAGCCGAACTCGGCGGGCTTGCCGGCGACGAGGACCGGGCCTTCGGGACCGACGCCGCGAACAGCGAAGGCAGCGCAGCGGCCGACGAACCGGCAGGCCTCACCGACTCCGCCCAAGTGGAGGACTTCGTGGCCCGCACCGGCGCGCAGCTGCTCGCCGTGGCCGTGGGCAATGTCCATGGAAAGTACAAGGGGGAGCCCCGGCTACGCTGGGACGTCCTGCAGGACATCGCCGTGCGGACCCGGATCCCGCTGGTCCTGCACGGTGCCTCGGGCATCCCGGCGGAGGAACTGGTCAAGGCCGCGGCCATGAATGTGGGCAAGGTCAATTTCAATACCGAGCTGCGCACCGGCGTCCTTGCGGTCCTCGAGGAACAGACCGCCGCCCACCGCGCCGACGGCGAGAACCTCCAGGCCCTGTTGGGCCACTGGGACACTTCCGCCAGGACGTTCGCGGCCGGCGCCCTGGCCACGCTGTCCCGCTGACAGCACGGGACGGCGCCTCCCCTCCCGGCGAGAGCCGGGACGGGAGGCGCCGGGCAGGGGCTTCGTCCTCTGGCCGTGACGCGCCCCAAGACAGACAATGGAGGCAACACGGCCGGGCTTCCTAGGGGGCGCTATGGTTTCACAGCAGCGGGCGGCCGGCACGATCATCAGGGTGCCGGACCGCGACCCGGTGATCGACCTTGCCCGGTTCTTCTGCCTGGTACTGGTGGTGGTCGGCCACACCATGATGGTCAGCCCCGTCCTGAACCCCGACGGCACCGTGACGACCGAAAACACGCTGGGCAACCAGCGATGGTTTGAGCCTGTCGTGTGGGTCCTCCAGATCATGCCGCTGTTCTTCGTGGCTGGCGGGATTACCGGCCTGCAGTCCTGGCGGCGGCTGCGCGCCAGGGGCGGCAACGCCTTCGACTTCATGCAGGGCCGGCTGCTGCGCCTGATCCGTCCCGCGGCCGTCCTGCTGGCGGTCATGTTCACCGGCCTGTCCCTGGCGCTGCTCGCGGGGGTTGACCCGCAGGTCATCCAGTTGCTCACCAGCGGAGCGGGCATGCCCCTGTGGTTCCTCGCCGCGTACCTCGCCGCGCAGCTGAATCTTCCCTGGCTGGCGGCCCTGCACGCCCGCGCGCCGTGGCTGACCCTCGCCGGGCTCACGTCCCTGGCCGTGGCGGTCGATTGCATGCGGGGGATGCTGCCGACGCTGGCCTACCTCAACATGGTGTTCGTCTGGTGCGCCGTGCAGCAGCTCGGATTCTTCGTCGCTGACGGCCGGCCGCTGCGGCCGGGCCGGCCGGCTCTGTTTGGCGTCATCGTCGCCAGCAACCTCCTGCTGGGGCTGCTTGTGCTGCTGGGGCTGTACCCCGGAAACATGCTGGTAAACCTCAACCCGCCCAACGTGACGCTGCTGCTCCTTGGCATCTCGCAGGCCGCCGCCTTCCAGCTCTTCCGGCCGCTGCTGGAACGGATCGCGTCCTTGGCGTGGGTGCGCCGGGTGGTGGGCGTGGCCGGACGCCGGTCCATGACTGTCTATTTATGGCACCTGCCCCTGCTGGCGGCGATGTCCGGACTGCTGCTGCTGACAGACTTTCCGCAGCCGGCCGGCGGTAGCGCGGCCTGGTGGTGGGGGCGGCCGCTGGTACTGCTGGGCGTTATCGCGCTGTTGCTGCCGGTCCTTGCGCTGTTCGGCAGGCTCGAGGAGCGTCCGACGGCGCCGGGCACCGCGCCGAACCGGCCGGCGGCCGCCGTGCTGCTCGCCGCCGTCGCCGTCTTTGTCCCGGCAGTCGACGCCGCACTCCATGGACTCACACTTGGGCTGCTGGGCGGGGGTGCTGCATGCTTCGCGCTCGCGGTGGTGCTGCTGGGGCGGATTCCGGTCCGGCTGACGGCATCGGCTGACCGGCCCGGTGGATCAGAACCGCCATTGCCACGTCCGCCATTAAGTGCCAATGTCGAACCATGACGGAGAACTCGGCAGCCACGGAAGACACCTTCAGCCCTGACGTTGCCACGACAAGGAACGACGAGCTGCACCGCTATGAACTACATGTCGGCGGCAAGCTCGCCGTCCAGGTGCGCTTCATCGACCGACCGGGCCATATCGACTTCATCCACACCGACACGGCGGAGCAGTTCCAGGGCCAGGGGCTCGCCAAGGTGCTGGCGCACTTCGCGCTCGATGACGTGGTTGCCTCCGGCAAGCGGATCATTCCGGACTGCCCCTTCATGTACCGCTACCTGCGCAGACACGAGACGTACCACCAATATGTGGACTGGCCGGAACGCGTGCCGGAGGGAGCCTGAGCCCAGCTAGGGGGGCGGGCCGGAACGGCCGGGGTCGCGTCCGGCCGGCTTGTGAGCCGGACAACAACCTCGTAAGGTTTGAGCAGAGTTATGCAGCTGGCTCTTGGACAGGTCCGTTTGGAGAACCCCTTGAACCATAAACTGCGTGTGCTTGTCCGTGTGGACCTCGATCCCGTGCAGGTCACTCTCGAAATTTCCGGCTGCGTCACCCCGTCTGATGCGGCCGCCCTCATGCATATCGTGCGCCGCGCCGGCCGCCTCGGGGCGGGCGCCGAGGTAGTCATCGACCTCCACGGCACCTCCCACCTGGACCCGGAAGTGCTGCTTGGACTTCGCCGGCTCGCCGACGCCGGACCCTTGCCGGCCCCCGACGCCGGGGATTCCAAGGCGCCCGTGCCGTTTCGCCTCACGCTCGATGAGCCGGCCGAGCTGCCCATCTGCCTCCTGCACGTCGGTGCCGACGCCGAAGTCCTCGCCGGGCTCGACTCAGGCCTGGATACCGGCCTGGATACCGGGCTGGGGGAGGCCAACACCCCGCTGGCCGCTGAGGCAGGGAGCGACAATGACCTTGGCGCCATGAACCTGCTGGCGCTTTCGGAGTATTTCGAGGGCACGCTCGATCCTGCGGCCACGGTCCGGGCCCTGTCCGACACCGCGCTGTGCCAGCTCGCGGACGCACTGTACCGCCACTTGGACACCAACAGCCCTTCGTTTGGCGCACACACCTGGTACGAGCTCGCCGCCGAAGAAATTCAGAACCGCCACCTGACAGACGGGGACGGCCCGGCGGGGGACGAATTGGAACCGGACACGGCCTTGGCCTGAGCCGCCGCACGGTTAGGCTGTCGCTATGAACGCACACACAGCCTCCACGCCGGGCACCACCGCTCTCGTTACGGGTGCAACGGCGGGACTGGGCGCCGAGTTCGCCCGCCAGCTTGCCGAAGAGGGCCACAGCATGGTGCTCGTGGCCCGCGACGCCGGCCGCCTCGCGGCCACGGCGGCGGAGTTGGAGAACCGGTACGGGGCCGCGACGGAGACGATCGCCGCGGACCTTACTGACGACGCCGGGGTTGCGGCCGTCGTCGCGCGTCTCACCGATCCGGCCCGGCCGGTGGAGATCCTGGTCAACAACGCGGGAATCGGCTTGCTGCGGTCCTTCGAGGACAACGACATCGCCGAGGAGAAGAGACACCTGAAACTTCATGTCGAAACCGCCATGGAGCTCACCCACGCAGCGCTGCAGGGCATGCTCGCGCGGCGGTCCGGCAGGATCATCAACGTCGCGAGCGTGGCGGCCTTCCTGCCGCGTGGAACGTACTCGGCCGCGAAGGCCTGGCTGCTGAGTTTCTCGCGCTGGGCCAACATGGCGTATGCGGCTCGCGGGGTCAGGGTCACCGCCGTGTGCCCCGGTTTCACGCACACCGAGTTCCACGACCGGATGGGGATGGACAAGACGGTGGCGCCGCGCTGGATGTGGCTCGAGGCCCGGCAGGTGGTCAGCGAGTCCCTGGCGGACAACGCCAAGGGCAAGGCCGTCTCGATCCCCAGCCGGCGCTACAAAGTCCTGACCTCGGTTACACGGGTGCTGCCGGCACGGTTCGTCGCCGGGCCGCCGCGGCGCGCCAAGTAGCCGCGCCGGGTACTTTCGGGACCGGCGCCCTTAGGGCATGTGCGGGCTCCGGCGCCGGATCAGCACCACCACCAGGATGCCGACGGCGGCCCCCACCAGTGTCTCGACGGCCCGTTCGGTGACCAGGACGCGGGGATCGGCCGGCGCCGCAAGCTGTCCGACCAGCAGGATGACCGGGGTGAAGGAGACCATCGCGAGGCCATAATGCCGGGTCATGAACAGTTCCGTGCTGAACTGCAGGACGATCACCAGGCAAGCCAGGACGGCGGCCTCATGGCCGGGGAAGGCCAGCACCGGTGACCCGGGCCACGGGAACAGGATGGCCGTGACCACCACGAGTCCCAGGAGCGTGCCGACGATGCGGTGGATGCCGCGGTAGACGCTGCTGGGCAGGTCGGCCCCGGCAAGCGGCACCGCCGCCGCGGCCATGGCCCAATGCGGGTGGCCACTGCCGCTGAGGACCCCAATGGTCCCGGCAGCCCCGACGGCGGTCATGTACCGGGCGGCATGAAGCCACGCCGCCCGTCGGCTTGCCCCGCGTAGCGCCGTGACGTCCCGCCGCCAGCCGCGCTGCCACCCGTGCCGCCAGGAGCGGGCCACGAACCAGCCGCCGAAGCCCACCATGATCGAGAACGCGGCCGACCCTGCGGCGATCAGGACGGCGGCATGCCAGGGGACGGCGGCGGGAACAGACGCGCACGCGCCCAGGGCCAGGATCCCGAAGAAGGGCCCGGCGGGTTTCAGGGCCGTCCTGTCCGTGAACAGCGACCCCGCGCCGGCAAACACGGCCTCCGTGATCACCAGCGCCCATGAATGGGCGTGCTGGATCGAGAGGAACACGCCCACTCCTACGCCCGTGAGCAGGAGGACAGCTGCCTGGCCCTGATGGCGGAGCCGCAGCTGATGCGGCTCGGTGCGGCCGTACATGCCGGTCAGGGCACCGAAAACGGCGTAGCCGATCAGCTCGGGGCGCCCGGCGGCCAGCAGCACCAGAGTCGGCACCGCCACGCTGATCGCCACCCGCCACGCCGACACGTGGTCCTTGTTGGCCGGGGCCAGGCTGTGCAGCGAACGGGCGTGGGCCAGTACGGACTTCACAACTTCCTCCCGGGTTTCTTGGTCTTCTCTGGGTTCCCGGGGTTCATGGGATCCCTCCGGGGGCTGATAGCGGTCCGGACACGCCTAAGGCCCGTTCCGTATGCTTCCCCCAACGGGTAAGCATACGGAACAGGCCTCATAGGGCGGGGCTGTGACTACGGGGTCTGGACTGCCGCTGCCGGGTCAGGCCGGCTCAGGACGGGCAGGCTCAGGCTGTGGCCGGGACTTTCTCAGCTTCGCCGCGCCCTGCGGCGGAGTCCGCGGCCGGTGCGACCATCGGCATGTCCATGTGCTCGAGGTCGATCAGCGGGTTCTCGTCCTGCGTCGCGACCAGTTCGCGGGCCTCGGCCTGGGTGTCCACGCTGGGCATGGAGCCCGGCAGCGGCATCTGGGCCGATTCCTTGAGGAAGTAGATCGCCACGGCGCCGATCGCCGAGGTGGCCATCAGGTAGTAGGCCGGCATCATGTCATTGCCGGTGGCCGAGATGAGGGCCGCGACGATGAACGGGGTGGTGCCGCCGAAGATGGCAACCGAGAAGTTGTACGCGATGCCCATGGCGCCGTAGCGGCTGGACGTCGGGAACTGCGCCGGCAGGGCAGACGCCAGGTTGGCCACGTAGAACGTCACCGGGAAGGCGATCAGGCCGAGGCCCAGCAGCGTGGACCAGATCTCGCCGACGCCGATCAGCAGGAATGCCGGGGCGGCCAGGACGACCGTGCTCAGGGCGCCGATCCACAGCACCGGACGGCGGCCGATCCGGTCGGAGAGCTTGCCGGTCAGCGGGATGCAAAGGCTCATGATGACAAGCACCGGGATGGTCAGCAGGGTGCCGTGCACCTCGTCGTAGCCCTTGGACTCGGTGAGGTAGGTAGGCATGTACGACGTCAGGGCGTAGCCGGCGGTGTTGGCTGCAGCTACCAGGATCATGGCGACGATGATGGAGCGCCAGTAGGCCTTCACAATGCCCACCGGGCCCTTGGAGGCGGCCGTGTCAGCGGCGGTTGCGTCCTTGGCGAGGTTCTCCTGGGCGTCCAGGGTGGCCTGGAACTGCGGGGATTCCTCGATCTTGCTCCGGAAGTAAACAGCGATCAGGCCCAGCGGACCGGCCACGAGGAACGGAATCCTCCAGCCCCACTGCTCCATGGTGTCCTGGCCGAGGGTCAGCTGCAGCACGGACACGAGGGCGGCGCCGGCAGCGAAGCCGAGGTAGCTACCCATGTCCAGGAAGCTGGCGAAGAAGCCGCGGCGTTTGTCCGGGGCGTACTCGCTCACGAAGGTCGTGGCGCCGGCGTACTCGCCGCCGGTGGAGAAGCCCTGGATGACCTTGAACAGGACCAGCAGGACCGCGGCCCAGATGCCGATCTGGGCGTAACCGGGCAGGAGGCCGACGGCGAAGGTGCTGGCAGCCATGATCATCAGAGTTGCGGCGAGAACCTTCTGGCGGCCGATCTTGTCGCCGAACCAGCCGAACACCACTCCGCCGAGGGGGCGGGCGATGAAGGTGGCGGCGAAGGTTCCCAGCAGGAACAGGGTCTGGACGGACTTATCCGCCTCCGGCAGGAATACCGGTCCCATGGTGGTGATCAGGTAGCCGAACACGCCGACGTCGTACCATTCCATGGTGTTACCCACGATGGTGCCGCCCAGCGCCTTCTTGAGCATCGGCTGGTCGACCACGTTCACGTCGGACTCACGGAGTCGACGTCGGCGTAGCTTTGGCTTCTTCACACCCTTGGGTGCGCTTTGGTTGGTTCCGCTGGCGTCTATAACGCCTGCTGAAGAGTCGGTCATGCTTCGGTCTGTGGGCATTTGGGCCACTCCTATGGAGGTCATTTGCTTGCGACTTGTAGCTGCCCCGCTCTGGGCAGGCTTTCAATTTTACGGGATTTCTCTGGAGTTTCCGAGTTCGGTGCCGTATGATCCGGCACTTCGGAGAACATTTGGGGGCAATACGCCAAATTCTTTTGCCCCGTCTCGCCGCGCGGTTACAGGGAACGGGCGTTGTCCGCGGCGCCGCGACCAAAATTTTCCGCACCGGCGCTCAAAGACGCCTGATTTTGGCCGGGATCCGGGCCCCAGGGAAGTCCGCCGGAGGCTACTACAGACATCTCATCCCTGCAGTCCTACGATTGATGGACACTTCATTTCACAGCGGTTGTTTACAGCGGAAAGGAAGATCAATGGCGGATCATCAGTTCGGGGAAGAAATCCAGCCCGAGGTCGCGAGTCATCTGGCCCAGTCCATGGCCGAGGCCCCCGGGCCGGAGTCCCAGCCGCACGTTCCCCCGGCGGCGGAAGGCCAGCAATGGCCGGACGGCAGCGGCAAGCACCGTCATCCCAAGGACCGCGATACCGCCCGCGGGCGGCAGGGCCAGCAGGTGGCCACCGCGGCAATCCACCGGCAGAGCCGTCCGCAGATGCCCCACCACGACTAGGGCCTGCTGCTGTAGCTAGGGACCGGCAACAGGTTCGACCACAACCTCGGCTGGCGTCTTGTCCAGGCGCCAGCCGCGCCACACCGGGTGCCTGAGTTTCCCGCTGCCGGTCCAATCTCCGAAGGTGACCTCGCCGACGAGTTTCGCGCTCACCCAGTGGGCGTCGGCGGCATCGGCTTCCGGCACGTCCTGGAACGGGGAAGTCTTCCGCGGCAGCGCGTCCAGTTGTTGCCTGAGTTCCTTAAGTTCACGGGCGCTGAAGCCGCTGCCCACCCGGCCCACGTACCGTAGCTTCGGGCCGTCCGGGATTCCCAGCAGCAGCGAACCCACGGATTCCCGGCGCTCGCCCTTCCCGGGCCGCCAGCCGCCGACCACCACCTCCTGCGTCCGCTCCACCTTGAGCTTGAGCCAGGACCGGCTGCGCTGGCCGACGTAGCGGCCGTCCGTGCGCTTGGCCATGACACCCTCCAGACCTACCTCCGCGGCGCTTTCCAGGATGTGCGCGATGTCGAGGTGGCGTGCGGCGTCGCCGCCGATCACGCCGGAGAGGTCCACGGGGCCGCCTGACGGGCGGAAGAAGCGCTCGAGCCGCCGCCGGCGCTCGCTGAGCGGCAGGCGCCGCAGGTCCTCGCCGGCGTCGAAGAGCAGATCGAACAGCATCAGCCGCACCGGCGTCGACTCCTGCGCCTTCGCGACTTCGGCGGCCTTCGTGAGTTTCATGCGCCCCTGCAGCCGGCCAAAGTCGGGCCTGCCAGTGCGGCCGAAGGCGATGATCTCGCCGTCGGCGACGAAGCCCTGCTCCGGCCAGCAGGACCGGTCCGTCAGTTCCGGGTAGCTCGCGGACATGTCGTTGCCGTTACGGCTGATGAGCCGGACTTGCGTGGTGTCGCCGACGATCAGCGCCCGGACGCCGTCCCATTTGAGTTCCAGCTGCCAGTCCTTGTCCGCGAGGTCGGCAGCGGTCCCGGCGCTGGCCAGCATCGGGCTGAAACCCGTGGCATCCGGAGCCGGGCCGGGGGACGGGGCCGGCTCCGCTCCCGTCTCCTTCTCCTTCTCCGGTCCCGCCATTGCCGCGGGTGACCCCGGTGACCCGGGTGCCGCCGCCGGCCCGGTGTCGTGATGCGCGGTGTGCTCTGCGTCGGGCTCTGCTTCCGGCCGTGTGCCGGGCTCTTGACCCGCACCCCGGTGCCCTTTGTGCGCGCCCGCCGGGTCCATGAGATGGATGAGCCACTGGTCATCGGCCTGGCCGGTGTGAATGAGGGCGAACCTGCGCGTGCCGCCCAGGCCGCCGTCCGCCGTGCCTGTCAGCGTGGCGATGACCTCCTTGCCGGCGATCCACTTTTCGCATTCGTAGTAGCCGTGGTCCCAGATGCTGACCGTCCCGGCGCCGTACTGGCCCTTGGGTATAACTCCCTCGAAGTCGGCGTAGTCCAGCGGGTGGTCCTCGGTCTGGACCGCGAGGTGGTTCTTGGCCTTGCTGGTAGGAACGCCCCTGGGCAATGCCCAGGACACGAGCACGCCGTCGCGTTCGAGCCGGAAGTCGTAGTGCAGCCGGCTGGCGTGGTGTTCCTGGATGACAAAGGACTCTCGGAGCACTCCGGCGTCCGTGCCCGTGCCACCGCCGGTGCCCGGGGCGGTGTCCCTGCTGCGGCGGGACTCCGCCGTGAACGGCTCCGGGGTGGCGGCCGCATCCCGCTTGGCGCGGTAGGACTCCAGCCGGGGATCGTCGGCGCCCCCGCCGCCCGTCGTGGCCGCGGCTGAACCCGTTCCGGCTGCTGAACCTCTGCCCGGCGTCGGGCTGTCGTCCGTGCTGCCGGACGGCGGTGTGTTGGCTGCGGTGTCGCCCGGGTGGCCGGGCGCGCTCCCGCCACCGGCGCTGCGGCCTCCGGAGATCGCCGCAAACGGGTCCTTGCCGGACTGCACGCGCTTCATGACCTCGTGGTAGTCCAGCTGGCGCAGGGAGGGGGAGTTAAGCTCTCGCCACGTCCGGGGCGCCGCAACGGTGGGCCGCAGCCGGCCGCGCAGCGAGTACGGCGCGATCGTGGTCTTCGCGGCGCTGTTCTGGCTCCAGTCGACCAGGACCTTGCCGCTGCGCAGGGCCTTCTTCATGTCGCTGACCACGAGGTCCGGGTGGTCCGCCTCCAGGGCCCGTGCCAGTTCGTGGGCGAAGTCGGAGATCTGCTCCGAGCTCCGGGTCCCGTCCAGCGCCGCGTAGAGGTGGATGCCCTTGCTCCCGGACGTCACGGGGACGGCGTCCAGGCCCACGTCCTGCAGGATGCTGCGGGCCAGCCCCGCGACTTCCGCGCATTCCGCCAGTCCGGCTCCGTCGCCGGGGTCCAGATCCAGTACCATCCGGTCCGGTGGCAGGGCATTGCCGTGCGAATCCACCCGCCACTGAGGCACATGGATTTCCAGGGCCGCGATCTGGGCGAGCCAGGCGAGGGTGGCGGCGTCATTGACCAGCGGGTATTGGTTGGTGCGCTCTTTGTGTTTGATGGCTGCCCGGGAAATCCAGCCGGGCGCCGATTCGTCCAGATTCTTTTGGAAGAACACCTGCCCCGGCTCCTCCGAGGTTCCCACGCCGTGGACCCAGCGCTTCCGCGTGGCGGGCCGGTTCCGGACTGCCGGGATCAGCACCGGTGCGACCGCGGCGTAGTAGGCAAGGACGTCGGCCTTGGTGGTGCCGGTCTCCGGGTACATGACCTTGTCCAGGTTGGTCACAACCAGCTCGCGGCCGCCCACCCGGACCCGCTGCCTGCCGTTTGCCGGGCCTGTATTGTCCCGCTGGGGGACCCGCCGGGTGTCCGGCTCAGCATCCCGCCGGGCGTCCGGCCCGGTGTTTCGCTCAGTCAACGGTCTTCACCTCCGAACCGCTCTGGTGTTCACTTGTCCCATGAGAGCCATCTGGAAGGGCGCGATCGCATTCGGGCTGGTCAACGTGCCGGTCAAGGTCTACAGCGCGACCGAGGACCACGACATCAGCCTGCATCAGGTCCACAACGCCGACGGCGGACGGATCCGCTACCAGCGCCGCTGCGAGGTCTGCAGCAAGATCATCGACTATGAGGACATCGACAAGGCCTACGAGGACGACGGCCGCACGGTGATGCTGACCCGGGAGGAACTGAAATCCATCCCCGCGGAGAACAGCCACGAGATCGACGTCGTGCAGTTCGTCCCGGCGGACCAGCTCGATCCCATCATGTTCGAGAAGAGCTATTACCTGGAACCTGACTCCAAGTCGCCGAAGGCCTATGTGCTGTTGCGGCGTGCCCTCGAGGACACCGACCGGGTGGCGATTGTCCAGTTCGCCCTGCGCGAGAAGACCCGGCTGGGTGCGCTGCGGATCCGCGGCGACATCCTGATGCTGCAGTCGCTTCTGTGGGCCGACGAAGTGCGCGAGGCCAGCTTCCCGGCGCTCGAAACCTCGATCCGCATCTCCGCCCAGGAACGTGAAATGTCCGCCGCCCTGGTGGATTCGATGGCCGCCGATTTTGAGCCCGAACAGTTCACGGACGACTACCAGCTCCAGCTGCGCCAGCTCATCGACGCGAAGCTGGAGAAGGGGGAATCCCTCGACACCGAGGAGACGTTTGGCGCCGTCGCGGCCGAAGCCGGCACCGGCGAAGTGATTGACCTGATGGAGGCACTCAAGCGGAGCCTCGAGAAGAAGCGCGGCGGCGGGGCGTCCGCGGGCGGAACGGCAGAGTCCGCCGGGGCCGGGGACGCCCCCAAGAAGGCGGCGGGCGGCGGGACGAAGGCCGCGGCTTCCTCCGGGGCGCCGGCCAGATCCGCCTCCACGGCTTCCGGATCCAAGCCCGCGTCCAAGCCGGCCGTCCGCAGGACTCCTGCCTCCAGGACAGCCGCCTCCAAAACTGCCGCGGACAAGGCCGGTGACAGCGACGCCGGGGCCGGCAAGAGTGCAGCTGCGAAGGGTGCGGCCCCCAAGACGGCTGCCGCCAAAGCCCCGGCGGCACGAGCGCGCAAGGGTGCCTGAGGCCGTGGGCCGGGACGCCGCGGCCATCGGCGTCAGGAGTTCCGCAGGGCGGAGATAAGCTCGCTCTTTTTCTTCGCCGAGTATCCCTTGAGGCCGATCTCCTTGGCGCGCTCCTTGAGCTGCGGAACGGTCCAGTCCTCGTAGTCTCCCGCCTTGCCGCCTTTGCGGCCCACGGCGGAGCGGCCGCGTTTGGCGGCGGCATTGGAGACCCGCGCGGCTTTTTGCTTCGATGCGCCGTCCTCAAGCAGCTTCTCGTAGAGTTCGGGGTCCTTGATGCTGGGGCTCTCTGAGCCGGGCTCGCCCTTCTTCGTTGGCATGGCTTTCCGCTCATCTCCTTCGGCCGGGAACCAGTCCGGCGGTGGCCGGCGGACGGTGCCGCCGCGGATTCCAAACTAGCGGCGCCGCCGTGCGGTGACAAGCATTTACCAAGTTCACTGACAAGAGTTGCCCTGACGGTCCGCCGCCAGAGCAACGCGGGGTCACTTAGCGCCCAAGTTCCCCGGTGGAATGGGCCGTAAGTGACCCCGCGTTGCTTCGGAACCAGGCGCCGACCGGCAACGCGAAGGCCCGGCCGGCCCCTCGTCGGGGGCGGCCGGGCCTTCTTGTACTGCCGGGTTACTACAGGGTCTCCGTGCGCGGGCGCCGGAGGGCGAGGCTATTCGGCGTCGTGATCCGTCTCGAGGATCTGCACGAGACGTTCCAGGGCGGCGTCGGCGCCTTCACCCTCGGCACGCAACACCACAACCTCGCCGTGCGAGGCGCCCAGGCTCATCAGCGACAGGATGCTGGCGGCGTCCATGGCCTCGTCCTCCGGCTCGCCCAGGCGGGCAATCGTGATCTCGAGGCTGTCGAACTCGCCCGCAGCCTCGGCGAAGATGGCGGCCGGACGGGCGTGCAGCCCAACGCGGCTGGCAATGGTGGCGTTACGTTCGGTCATTTCTGCTCCTTGAAGTCAGCTTGTGGATATCAGCTGTGAATATCTGCTTGGAAAAATCGTCCGGAACTGTCGGCGACGACTGGCTCAGGCGGCTACGGGAACCGATTCCACCGTACCAACCGGCTTCTTCACTGCCCAGCGCTTGAGGCCGATCACGGCGAACGCACTGACGACCGTGCCGGCCGCGATCGCGACGACGAACATCAGGAAGTTGTCGATCGCAAAGAAGACGAAGATTCCGCCGTGCGGGGCCTTGGACCCCACGCCTGCCGCCATCGATATTGCACCGGTCACGGCACCGCCGAGCATGCTGGCGGGAATGACCCGCAGCGGGTCCGCTGCGGCGAACGGAATGGCGCCTTCAGAGATGAAGGAGGCACCCAGCAGCCACGCGGCCTTGCCGTTTTCAATTTCAGCCAGGCTGAAAAGCCGCCTGTTCAGTACGGTCGCGGCCAGCGCCATGGCCAGCGGCGGGACCATGCCGGAGGCCATCACGGCCGCCATGATCTGGTACGGCGCCTGGTTGGTGAGGGAAGCTGCTCCCAGACCGGCGACGGCGAACGAGTAGGCAACCTTGTTGACGGGTCCGCCGAGGTCGAAGCACATCATCAGGCCAAGGACAATGCCCAAGGCGATGGCGCTGGCACCGGTGAGGCTGGACAGCCAGTTGTTGAGCCCGACGGTGACCGCCGCGACGTACCGGCCCAGGAACGCGAAGAGCAGGCCGGAAGCAACGATGGACGCCACGAGCGGGATAATGACCACCGGCATCAGGCCGCGCAGCCAGCGGGGCACCTGGAGCTTGCCAATCGAATGTGCCACGTAGCCGGCGAGCAGGCCGCCGACGATGCCGCCAAGGAACCCTGCACCCATAAAGACGGCAACGGCGCCGGACACGAAACCCGGGGCGATGCCCGGCCGGTCAGCGATAGCGTAGGCGATGTAGCCGGCCAGGGCGGGCACGAGGAAGCCGAGGGACAGGGCACCGATCTTGAAGAACACGGCACCCAGGAAGGCGCCCAGCGGGCCCCAGGCCAGTTCCGGGTACACCGTGGGCAGGTTGAACAGGCTGTTCTCCGCAAGGATCTTGTCCGCGAAGGCAGTAATGTCGTAGCCGCCCATCAGGAAGCCGAGGGCGATCAGCAGACCGCCGCCGGCGACGAACGGGATCATGTAGCTGACACCGGTGAGCAGTGCCTTCTTCAGCTTGGTGCCGATGTGCTCGCCCTTCTCCTCGGCGTCGTGTTCGGCCTGGTCCTCAGCGAAGTGCGGGACGCGGCGGGCGTGCGGGTTGTCCGCGGCCGCGAGTGCTTCCGCAACCATCTTGTCCGGTTCGTCGATACCGCGCTTGACCGGCGCATTGATCACCGGTTTGCCGGCGAAGCGCTCTTTGCCGCGCACGTCCACGTCCACGGCGAAGATTACGGCGTCGGCGGCGGCGATCACGGCGGGGTCAAGGGCCTTGGCGCCGGAAGACCCCTGGGTTTCGACCTGCAGGTCCACGCCGACTTCCTTGGCCGCGGCGACGAGCGAGTCGGCGGCCATGTAGGTGTGGGCGATGCCGGTGGGGCAGGCTGTCACGGCGACGAGTCGCTTGGGGCCCTTGGCCTTCGCTGCGCCTTCGCCAGCGGCACCCGCTGCACCCGCGGCGGTGCCTGCAGCGGCACCAGCGGCGGCGGCGGCCGGTACTGCAGCAACCGGTGCTTCAGCGGCGTGGGTGGCGGGCTTGTCCGCCAGTGCGGCTTCGACGAGCTCCACAATCTCCGCCTGGGACTTCGCGGCGCGCAGGCTGGCCGTGAAGTCCTTCTTGATCAGGGACCGCGCCAGCTTCGAGAGCAGCTTCAGGTGCTCCTGGTCCGCGCCCTCAGGAGCGGCAATGAAGAAGATCAGGTCCGCGGGGCCGTCCTTGGCGCCAAAATCGACCGGCTGGGACAGCCGCGCCATTGCCAGGGTAGGCTCGGTGACCGCCGTCGAGCGGCAGTGCGGGATCGCGATGCCGCCGGGGACACCCGTGGCGGTCTTGGACTCCCGGGCGAAGGCGTCGGCGAACAAGCCCTCGACCTCGGTGGCCCGTCCGTTGGCTGCAACTCTGCCTGCCAAGTGCCGGATCACGTCCTCGGGCGTGTTGCCCAGATTCTGGTCGAGCTCGACCAGTTCGGTGGTAATGAGCTGAGTCACTGTCAATCCTTCCGGAGGGCCGTGATGGTTACGGCATCAGGGGTGGTTTGGTTGACTGCCGGGACAGTGGAGCCAGGCAGGGAAGCGGCGGCGGCACCATGGGCCACCGCCTGACGGAGGCAATCAACCGGGGCGGCGCCCTGGCTGGAAGCGAGCAGGTATCCGGCCAGCGACGAATCGCCGGCGCCGACAGTGCTGACCGCGGTGACCGGCGGATGCGTGGCCAGCCACGCGCCGTCGGCCGTTACAAGAACGGCACCCTTGGAGCCGAGGGTTGCCAGTACAGCACCCACTCCGGAGCGCACGACGGCGGAGGCGGCCGCTGCTGCAGCCTCCGGGTCCGCTTCAAGCTCCTCGGCGGATTTGTTGGTGGCGAAGCCGGCTGCGGCAGCCAGTTCCACCAGTTCCTCGGCGTTGGGTTTCAAGAGGTCCGGCTTGCCCGAGGTATGGCCGGAGACCGCTGCGGCGAGAGGTTCGCCGGAGGAGTCGACGGCGACCCGTGGTGCGGCCTCGCCATCAAACAGGGAACGCAGCCGCCGGGTGACGGTCGCGTAGAAGTCGGCCGGAACCCCGGGTGGGAGCGAGCCGGCCAGGACAACCCAGGCGGCACCGCGGGCG
This sequence comes from Arthrobacter sp. NicSoilB8, assembly GCF_019977355.1. Taxonomy (NCBI): domain Bacteria; kingdom Bacillati; phylum Actinomycetota; class Actinomycetes; order Micrococcales; family Micrococcaceae; genus Arthrobacter; species Arthrobacter sp. NicSoilB8. The sequence goes on from NZ_AP024655.1 coordinate 362,736, forward strand.
TTGTCCAGCAGCAGGCCGATCAGGGCCTCCTGCTGCTCCTCGCTGAGTACCGGTCCGGGTTCGTTGATCTTGGTGGTGACGCCGCCCGGCTCGGTGAGGGCCACGTTGCTGCGCAGCGGCTCGCCGATCGGGAGCGCCGCGAAGGGAACGTCTGTGTCCCGAAGTCCTGCGAGGACGGGGTCGGCCTCGGCGCCGGGGAGGACGGCGATGGTCTTGAGCCCCGAGGCCACGAGGGCACGGGAGACATTGACTCCCTTGCCCCCGGATTCCTGGCGGACGGAGACGGCGCGCTGAACTTCCCCGCGGAGGAGGGGGCCGGGCAGCGCCACGGTGCGGTCCAGGCTGGGGTTGGCGGTGAGGGTGACAATCACGCGACCACCACCTCCACTCCGGCTTCCGCAAGGGCGCTGGCGAGTTCCCGGCTGGGTTGCGTGTCTGTGATCAAGGTGTCCAGATCTTTCAACGAGGCGAACTGGACCAGCGTCTCCGCGTCCAGCTTGGAGGAATCAGCCAGCACCACAATGCGGCGCGCTGATTGGACGAAGGCCGCCTTGACGGCGGCTTCTTCAGGATCGGGTGTGCTCAGCCCGAAGGCTGCATGGATGCCATTGGTGCCGATGAAGGCGATGTCCGGACGGATCCGGCGGGCTGCCTCCACCGTGGACTGGCCAACCGCGGCCTGGGTCAGCCCGCGGACTTTGCCGCCGAGCAGGTGCAGGGCGATGCCGGGCTCGCCGGACAACCTGGACGCGATGGGGAGGGAATGGGTGATGACGACGAGTTCGGCGTCGGACCCGGATGCCGGCAGGCCGCCCGACGCGGCGGCTCCGGCAGCGCGGGCAGACAGGAGCTCGGCCAGGGCCTCGGTGGTGGAGCCGGCGTCGATCAGGATGCTGCCGGTGAGGCCGTCCGGGATGAGGGCCAGGGCGGCCTCGGCGATGCGGGTCTTTTCGGACTTTCGCTGGACGGTCCGCTCCAGGATGCTTTCTTCGGTGGTGCTAAAGCGGTCCGGGGAGACGGCGCCGCCATGCACCCGGCGGACGCTGCCGGCGGCTTCCAGGGCGGCGAGGTCCCGGCGAATGGTTTCGGTCGTGATGCTGAAGCGCTCGGCCAGGTCCGTGACGCTGGCCCGGCCGCTGGCGTAGATGAGCCCCACGATCAGCTGCTGGCGTTCTTCGGCGAACACTTACCCTCCATTGCGTACTGCGTCTGTGCTGGCGTTTGTCCTCGTGCTGCGGGGGAGATTGTCGTGCGGATTCACCCCCGGCCGCTTCCGTGACTCCCATCACATGAAGTGGAATTGTTTGACTTTATCTTTGTTCTTGTTGGTTTGTCAATGAAAAACAACATGAACGCAGAAGCGGGCCCTGGCGCCGAGGGGCATGTCCTGCGGTGGGGCTGAGGAGTGGGCGGATTGGTGTTGTGTCCATTGCTCGTCCCGCGGACTGGGCATGTCCTGTGCTTGGGCTGGGCATGTCCAGCGGCCGGACCTGGGGCCGTGGGACATGTCCAGTGGTGCGGCTGCGTGTAGGCGACATACCCGTTGCTTGGGCCTGGGGCCGTAGGACATGTCCAGTGGTGGGGCTGGGGGGTGGGCGGATTGGTGTTGTGTCCATTGCTCGTCCCGCGGACTGGGCATGTCCTGTGCTTGGGTGGGGCATGTTCAGTGGTGGGGCTGCGTGCAGGGGACATGCCCGTTGCTTGGGCCTGGGGCCGTAGGACATGTCCAGCGGCCGGGCGAGCGTGCGGCTCACATGGCAGAAGCCGGGCCAGACCTCAAGGTCCGGCCCGGCTTCCGGGTCGTTGAGTTCCGCGCCGTGCAGGTGCGCGGTCATGGCTCAGATGCCCGCGTCACGGCTCTCATTGCGGGTGATGGTCTCGCCGGTATTGGGGTCAACCACCGTGCGGCTCTCGCTGACCCGGCGGGTGCGGCCGCGCCCGGGGGAGGCGAGGACGAGCGAGGCGATGAGGCCAATAACGCCCACCACCATGAGAATGTAGCCGATCATGGCCTGGTTTACATTGGGGATCAGCCCCGGAGCTACGGCCCAGGCCAGGATGGCGCCGATGGCGATGAGGAAGATTGCGGAACCTATTCTCATAACGTGCTCCTTGGTGTCCCGCGGGACGGATCGGTGATGCTAAGCATGCTGTCCAGCGTCACGCTACAACCCCGCCCCGGCTGATTCAATGAAACGGACTCCGCCCCGCCGGGAAATTTCCGCACCGGTTCCGGACGGCTGCGCACCTGCAGGACGGCCGCACGGCGGATCCGGGGCGCGGAAGTCCGGGTCGGTAGCGGAAACCGGCGCGGGGCCAGGTGCCAGGGGCGGGCACGGGGCGGCTCTGGATAGGCTGGGCCCATGGAGACGGTCGTCTGGTCAAAGCCCGAACACGAACGCGCCGGCACGCCGCTGCTGGTGATGCTGCACGGCTACGGCACGGATGAATCCCGAATGTCCAAGTTGTTCGGATCCCTGCCGCCGGAGTTCAGCTGCGCCGCACTGCGCGGACCCAAGGAGATCGGCGACCACTACGGATGGTTCCTGCTGGACTATTTCCTCACCCATGATTTTGCCGACGTCATCACCTCCACCAACGCGGTCTTCGGCTGGATTGAGTCGGTCAAGGACCGGCACAGCAGCGTCAGCCTGCTCGGATTTTCGCAGGGGATGGCCATGGCCAGCACGCTTCTGCGGCTCCGGCCGGCCCAGTTCCGCGCCGTCGTCGGGCTCTCCGGCTTCGTCCTGGACAACGAACTCCTGGCCATGAGCGAATCCTTCACCTCCCGGCCGCCGTTTTTTTGGGGGCGGGACAAGGGCGACGCCGTCATCAACGACGCCGCCGCCGAACACACCGCGGAGTGGCTGCACCGCAACACCGCGCTCACGGCCCGGACCTACCCCGGCATGGGCCATTCGATTTCGAAGGCCGAGCTCGTGGACGTCAGCGCGTTCCTGCGCCACTACGTCCTGCGCTGACCGGCGCTGACCGGGCGCTGGCCGGTGCCGACGAGCCGCTCGTCCGACCTCTGATCATCCACTTGCATGCCAAATTTGTAAGCGTTTACAATCGACCTCGGCCATGAACACCGGGCCCACTACTTCAGGGGGAAGAAAGGGCTGAGCCCGTGCCGCAGGCCAAGAACTCGCGCGTGACCATCCAAGACGTCGCGGAGCTCTCAGGGCTCTCCATCTGCACCGTCTCCCGCGCGCTCCGGCACCTGCCCAATATCTCCGAACATGCCATGGCGAGAGTGAGTGACGCGGCGGCCGAGCTCGGCTACAAGGCCTCGTCCGCGGCATCCCGGCTGGCCGGCGGGAGCACCGGTTCCGTGGCCATCATCGCCCCGACCGCCACGGCGTGGTTCTTTGCCCGGGCGGTGGAAGCGGCCGAGGAAGTCTTTGCCGACAGCGGCTATGACACCGTTCTGATCAGCCTCCGGAACCGGCCCAGCGTGCAGCAGAAGGTCTTCGGCGACCTCGCTGGCCTGGCGCAGCGGGTGGACGGTGTGCTGCTGCTCAACATCGCCCTCGGGGAGGCCGAAATGGCTGCACTGGCCGGGTCGGGCCTGGCCGTGGCCAGCGTCGGAATGCACGGCGTCCCGTGGGACAACGTAGGCATCGACAACGAGGAAGCAGCACACGCCGCCACGAACCATCTGCTGGGGCTCGGCCACCGGAACCTGGCCATTCTCGCCGGCAGCGAAACAGGTGCGCCCTCGCTCGTGACCGCCAGCGAACGCCGGCGGGGTTTCGAACGGGCCCTGGCCGGGTACGGACTCACGGCCGATCCGGACCTCGTGATCGACGCCGGCTCCAGCATCGAAGGCGGCAGGCAGGCCATGGCGAAGCTCATCGAAAACCGCAGGATGCCGTCCGCGATCTTCGCCGGCTGCGACGAAACAGCCTTCGGCGCGCTCATGGCATTGCGGGAGTTCGGTTTGTCAGCGCCGGAAAACGTGTCCATCATAGGAATAGACGATCATCAGATGAGTTGGTTCCTGGGCCTGACCACCATGGCCCAGCCAGTGGCTGACCAAGGCGCCTTCGCGGCCAACCTGCTGATTGAAAGACTCCATCGCTCGGGCTTTCCCAATCCGCCGCTTGCCGGTCCGCCGTCGAACCATCTGCTGGAAACCAAACTGGTGGAGCGCCGGAGCGCGTTGCACTGCTGACCGCGGTGCGCTGCTGAACGGCTGGCTCCCGCCGCCGAAGCGGCGCCAGCCGCACAAGACCACAGCAGCAGCGGCCGCAGCCGCCGTCGCACCGTAACAGCGCCCTGAACCGCAGGCCCGGCCCGGCCGCCTAAGCCGGCCGCCCAGAACCGGCTGCGACACAACGAAAAGTTTTGAACAAGACCGTCTTGCCTGCCCATCGTCTGAAAGGACCTTGACCCATGACCGCAGTTCCCGATACTTCCGGCCTCGCCGGTGCGCTCTCCGGAGCCTCCGCCATCCTTTTTGACCTCGACGGCGTCCTGACCCCCACCGCGGTGGTGCACGAGCACGCCTGGAAGCAGCTCTTCGACGGTTTCCTGGCCTCTGTCCCGGAGGCTGCGCCGTACCGTGAAAGCGACTACTTCGACCACATCGACGGCAAGCCGCGCTTCGACGGCGTCCGGGACTTCCTGGCGTCCCGCGGGATTGCGCTGCCCGAGGGGCCGGCCGACGACGACCCCGCGCACGATACCGTCCACGGGCTCGGCAACCGCAAGAACAAGGTCTTCAACGACATCGTCGAGGCCGGTGGCGTCGAGCCGTATGAGGGGTCCGTCCGGTTTGTCGACGCCGCGCTGGCCCGCGGACTCAAGCTCGCCGTCGTCTCCTCCTCCCGCAACGCCCCGGCCGTACTCAAGGCCGCCGGGATGTCCGACTACTTCCCGGTGGTGGTCGACGGCGTCGTCGCCGTGACCGAGGGGCTGCCCGGCAAGCCCAGCCCGGCCACGTATGAATATGCCGCGCGCCTCCTCGGCGTGCCGAGCCAGGAGTGCGTCGTGGTGGAGGACGCCGTTTCCGGCGTGCAGGCCGGCAGCGCCGGGAACTTCCTGTCCGTGATCGGCGTCGACCGCGGAGCAGGCCGGCAGACCCTGCTCGACGCCGGCGCCACGGTAGTGGTCAACGACCTCGCCGAACTGCTCTAGCCGGGCGGCCGCACCAAGCGCCGGCACCGGCGCCGGCACCGGCGCCGCGTCCCGCGCCAGACCCGGCCGCGGCCCGCCACCCGCGCCCCCACCGCTGACCAGCACCGCACACCCGCATCACTCACCCGCCGAAGGAACCCCTAAACCATGGCTCTCATCACCTCGGACCGCGCCCGGTTCCCCAACGATCCCTGGCAGCTGGTCGAGACCGTCCATCTCCCCGGCAACGCTGGCACCCTGGAGACCCTGTTCAGCCTCGGCAACGGGCACCTGGGGATCCGCGGCGCGCACTGGGCGGCCGCCGATGCCGAACTTCCCGGCAGCTTCATCAACGGCTTCCATGAGACCTGGGACATCAAGCATGCGGAGAACGCCTACGGCTTCGCCCGGACCGGGCAGCGGATCCTCTATGTCCCGGATGCGAACAACTTCACCGTGATCATCGACGGCGAGCAGCTGAGCCTGGAGGAGTCCACGGTGCTGGATTACCGCCGCAGCGTGGACTTCGTCACCGGCGTTTACGAGTGCCGGATCACCTGGCAGTGCCGCTCCGGGGCGACGGTGACCACCACCGAGCGCCGTGCCGTGGGCTATGAATCGCGCGGCGCGCTGGGCATCAGCCTCGAGGTGGCGGCCGACCGTGACATCTCGGCGGACGTGACGTCCTCGGTCATCAACCGCCAGGACCAGCCGGTGGAGGACCACTCCGCCCATGATCCGCGCCGCGCCGGCCGCCACGCCGGGCGCGTGCTGCTGCCCCTGCGGCTCGACGGCGGCGACGGCTCCCTGCGTCTGTCCTGGGAGGCCTCGGAATCCAAGCAGCGGCTCGGGATGGCGGTGGATCACTGGACCTCGGCAGGGGTGCAGCCGTTCGACACCCTGGTTGACCAGGACGACAGCAGCGTCCGCTACGTGCTCGCCGTCAGCGCGGAGGAACCGTTCGTGCTGGAGAAGAGCGTCAGCTACGCCGTGGGCCAGGCCGCCGAGGACCTCGCGGACGTCGCCGAAGCCGGCCTCAAGCCGGTCGGTGAGATCTTCGCCCAGAGCGAGGCCCACTACCGGGCGTACTGGACAACGAGCGACATCGTAGTGGCGGGCCAGACCGAGCTCCAGCAGGGCGTCCGCTGGAACCTCTTCCAGCTTGCCCAGGCGACGGCCTGCGCGGATGTGGCCGGCATCCCGGCCAAGGGCGTCTCCGGCTCCGGCTACGACGGCCACTACTTCTGGGACCAGGAGGTGTACCTGCTACCGTACCTGACCTACACCAACCCGGGCAACGCCCGCCAGGTCCTGGAATTCCGCCACGACCTCCTGCCCGAGGCGAAGATCCGCGCCAAGGAGCTCAGTGTCGACGGCGCCCTGTTCCCGTGGCGGACCATCAACGGCCTCGAGGCCAGCGCCTACTACGCGGCCGGCACCGCGCAGTTCCACATCGCCGCCGCGATCGCCTTCGCGACCAACAGGTACATCTGGGCCAGCGGGGACCAGACATTCCGGGATACCCTCGGCGCCGAACTGCTGATCGAAACCGCGCGGATGTGGGTGTCCCTGGGCTTCTTCGGCAAGGACGGGCTGTTCCACATCCACGGCGTCACCGGCCCGGATGAGTACACCGCGGTGGTCAACGACAACCTCTACACCAACGTCATGGCCCGCTTTAACCTCCGCGCCGCCGCCGCCCTGGACCACGCCGAGATCGGCGATGCCGAACGCCAGCTCTGGGAACAGGCCGCCAACCGGATGCAGCTGCCCTACGACGAGGACCTTCAGGTCCACTCGCAGGACAACGACTTCATGACCCTGGAGCCCTGGGACTGGACCACGCCCCGGTCCAAGTACCCGCTCCTGCTGCACTTCCACCCGCTGGTGATCTACCGGCACCAGGTCCTGAAACAGGCAGACACTGTGCTGGCGATGTTCCTGCAGTGGCAGGACTTCACGGCCGAGGAAAAGCGCCGCGCCTTCGATTTCTATGACCCCATCACCACCGGCGACTCCACCCTCTCCGCCTGCGTCCAGGGCATCATGGCGGCCGAGGTCGGCTACGGCCAGGCCGCGCTGGACCACTTCACCCACGCCCTGTTCATCGACCTCGACGACACCCACGGCAACACGATCGACGGCGTCCACATCGCCTCCACCGGCGGCGTGTGGAGCTCGCTGGTCAGCGGCTTCGCCGGACTCCGGGACCAGGGCGCGGTGCCGTACTTCGACCCGCGGCTGCCCGCCGAATGGGACGGCCTCGAGTTCCACCTGAAGATCCAGGGCCGGCTCCTGCACATCGGGCTGGTACAGGACTCGATCAGCCTCACCGTCCGCGACGGCGAACCGCTGGAGATCGACGTGCGCGGGGAACTGCTCACCGTTGCCGGCGACACCGTCCGGGTCCCGCTGGCCCCGGTTGCGGCACCCGAGCCGACCATCTTCCCCAGCGGCCTCCCGACGGCGTCCATCCCGGTGGTGCGCGCCGGCGTCTGAGCCACCGCCAAAGCAACGCGGGGTCACTTAGCGCCCATAAATCCCCCTGGGATGGGCGCTAAGTGACCCCGCGTTGCTTGGTGGCGCCGGAAACGGGCTCGACTTCCGCGCCGGAAAGGGGATGGGCCAGCTCGTCGGCCGGCATCCTGGCCGCCGCCAGCGCGACGACGGCCATCACCGGGCACACGGTCCCGGCCACGAGGAAGATCAGCCACAGCGGCACCACCTCGGCCGCCGGTCCGGCGAGAGCCATGGAGACCGGCATGAGGGCCAGCGACACGAAGAAATCCAGGCTCGAGACGCGGCCCAGCAGATGCGGCGGCACCCGGCGCTGCAGCAGGGTCCCCCAGATCACCATGCCCACCCCGCCGGTGGCGCCGAAGACGAACAGGGCCGCTGCCACGGCCCAGAAACTGTCCATGATGCCGACGGCGGCGATCGGCAGGCTGCCCGCACCCCAGGACACCATCATGACGGTGAGATAACGTCGCGGGAGCGGAAAAGAGGCCGTGGCCAGCGAAGCCGCGGCCCCGCCGACGCCCATGATCGCGAGCAGGAAGCCGAACATGCGCGCGTCCCCGCCAAGCTGGTCCCGGACCACGAACGGGACCAGGACCTCGATGGGCCCGATCAGGAACAACACGGAAATGCAGGCCCACAGCAGGGTCCACAGCAGCCAGGGAGTGCGGACGGTGTATCTGACGCCCTCGCGGAGGTCGTGGCGCAGGGTCGTCTTGGCCCGCGCCCCGCCGGGGCCGTCGTCACCGCCCCCGCCGCCCCCGCCGACGACGCCGGCCGCAACGTCCGGCGTGTCCGGCGCCCCGGGACCGGGCTGGGGGCGAAGGAAATTCAGGATGGAAAAGGCCACCAAATGGCACACCGCAACGCCGGTGACGGCATGCGAGGGGGACAGCGCCGCCACCAGGATGCCTGCAACGGCCGGTCCGGCGGCCTGCTGGAGCATCGGCCGCATGGTCCCTTCGAGGCCGTTGGCCGCCAGCAGGTCCTCGGGTGGCAGGATTCGCGGCAGGATGGCGGAGTAGGCGGGGAAGAAGAACGCAGCCCCGACGCCGAGCACGAAGGCCCCGAGCGCCAGGTGCCAGAGCTGCAGCCAGCCCGCCATGGCCAGTCCGCTGACGGTGGCAATGACGGCGAGGTTGGCGCCCTCGACCGCGATGATCAGGAGCCGCTGGGGCAGGCGGTCGGCGGCAATGCCGCCGGCCAGCAGAAACGCCACGAGCCCCACGCTGCCCGCCGCCGCGACGAGGGAGAGTTCCAGCGGACCGCCGCCGAGGTGAATCACCTCGTAGACCATCGCAACGGCCCACATTCCGGAACCGAAAATGGAGACGGCCAGCGCAGTGATCAGCACGCGGTATTCCCGGTGCGCGAAGGGGCGGAGGGCTCGCGGGGCGGGCATGCGCCCAGTCTAGTGGCCGGCGTAGCGGCCGGTCTTATGGCCGGTCCGGTGGCGTGGTCCACGAGGGGCGCGGCCGGGGCGGGGGCTGAGTCTGCCCGGGCCGTGCCCTAGTGTTAAGTGAACTTAGTTTTTCGGTTCCGAGGAGAGGCGATCATGGCCAAGCGCAGCAACCCGGCAATGAAGATTGCCCAGCAAACAGCTCACGGCGCGATGTTCGACGCCGCCGGCCAGCCCCGGCCCGGCCTCCACAACGTGCTCCTGAAGGCCGTTGAAGTCCAGCGGCCGCTGGTTCTGGCCAACATCCGCAGGCTCCAGCGCAGGCACCCGGACGCCTCGGCTGCGCAGCTGGCCGCCATCCTGGAACGCGACTACCTGCTGGCCGTCACCGGCGGCGGGGCGCTGGTGGGCGGGGCGGCTGTGATTCCGGGCGTCGGAACCGCGGCGGCGCTGGGCCTTTCGGCGGCCGCGGCGGTCGGGTTCCTCGAAGCCACGGCACTGTTCTCCACCTCGCTGGCGGAACTGCACGGCGTGCGGATGGTGGATCCGGACCGGGCCAGCACGCTGGTCATGGCGATCATGCTGGGCGAGGAAGGCACTGAGCTGCTGAGCTCGCTGAGCGGGCAGGCCCTGGGCCGCGGCAAGGGGCCGTCCCAGGCCTGGACCGCGGCCTTCACCCGCCGCGTCCCCCTTGCCGGCTTCGGCGCGGTGCGCGCCAAGATCCAGACGATGTTCCTCCGGACCCTGCTGAAAAAGCAGGGCACGGCCTGGTTGGGCCGTGCCCTGCCGTTCGGCATCGGCGCCGTCGTTGGCGGCGTCGGCAACCGGCTGATGGCCCGCGCGGTCGTGGCGAACGCCAAGGAAGCATTCGGGCCCATCCCGGACACGATTCCGGGAGAGCTTCAGGCCCTCGCGGACACCACCGGCCCGGCCGCGCTCCACGACACCGCACCGGACCTTTCCCTGGAGCCGCCCGCGGACCGCGGCGGCTCCAAGACATCAACGAAGGACGGCGGCACGTTTTGGATCTGAACGCTGATTTGGGGGAGTCCTTCGGGACGTGGACCTTGGGCGACGACGCCGCCATGTTCCCGCTCGTCACGAGCGCGAGCGTGGCCTGCGGGCTGCACGCCGGCGACCCCGTGACCATGCTGGACACCTGCCGGGCGGCGTACGAACTCGACGTCAGGGTCGGCGCCCACCTCGGCTACCCGGACCTCGCCGGGTTCGGCCTCCGCGCGCTGGACATGACCTTCGATGATCTCTTCGGCGCCGTGCTCTACCAGCTTGGCGCGCTCGACGGCGTCGCCCATGCCGTGGGTGCCTCGGTGGATTACGTCAAGTTGCACGGGGCGCTCTACGACCGCACCGTGCGCGACGCCGAGCAGGCCTCCGCCGTGGTCGCCGCCATCCAGGCCTACGACCCGGGGCTTCCCGTGCTGGGTTTCCCCGGCTCAGCCCTGCTGGGGATCGCCCAGGAAGCCGGGCATCCTGTCTTCGCCGAAGCCTTCGCCGACCGCGCCTATCTCCCGGACGGCACCCTCGTGCCGCGCTCGCAGGACGGTGCCGTGCTGCACGACGCCGGTCAGATCGCCGAGCGCGCGGTGCGGCTTGCCACGAAGGGCGAGGTTGAGGCGGTCGACGGCACTGTGCTCCGGATCGAGCCGCACTCGCTGTGCCTCCACGGGGACACACCCGGGTCCATTGCCACGGCCACCGCGATCCGTGCGGCCCTGGAGGCCGCCGGCGTCGAGCTGGAAAGTTTCGCCTGAGCTGAGCTGGGCTGAGCTGAGCCCTGAGCCCTGAGCCCTGAGCCCTGAGCCCTGAGCCCCAAGCCCCGGGCCTGAAAACCGAGCCCCGGCCGGGCACTCCCTTGCCGGGTTCGCCCAGTGTCCTAAGGCCCTATCCGGCCCGGAAAGTGCCCCATAGCTTGAGGGCATGACTGCCGGAGGCGCCGCGGGGTTGGACGGACCCGCCTCGGATGCAATGTTGAAGCTGGGCCGATTCTTCACGAAATGGGACCAAACCGACGACGGCAGGGCGGTGTTCCGGGAGGGCGGCCGCAAGGGCGACATCTTCTACCGGGACCGCTGGAGCCACGACAAGGTGGTCCGGTCCACACACGGGGTGAACTGCACCGGTTCCTGCTCCTGGAAGGTGTACGTCAAGGACGGCATCATCACCTGGGAATCCCAGCAGACCGACTACCCCTCGGTGGGCCCGGACAGCCCGGAATACGAACCGCGGGGCTGCCCGCGCGGGGCGGCGTTCTCCTGGTACACCTATTCACCCACCCGGGTGCGCTTCCCGTATGCGCGCGGAGTCCTGGTTGAGATGTACCGCGAGGCCAAGGCCCGGCTTGGGGACCCGGTGCTGGCCTTCGCCGACGTCGTGGGGGACCCGGAACGGCGCCGCCGCTACCAGCAGGCCCGCGGCAAGGGCGGCCTGGTGCGGGTGTCCTGGCAGGAAGCGACCGAGATCGCGGCCGCCGCCCACGTGAACACCATCAAGGCCTACGGCCCGGACCGCTGCGCCGGCTTCTCGCCGATCCCCGCGATGTCCATGGTCTCGCACGCGGTCGGGACCCGCTTCATCCAGCTGATCGGCGGGGTGATGACGTCCTTCTACGACTGGTACGCGGACCTGCCCGTGGCCAGCCCGCAGGTCTTCGGGGACCAGACCGACGTCCCGGAATCCGGCGACTGGTGGGACGCCAGCTACCTGATGATGTGGGGTTCCAACGTCCCCGTCACCCGGACCCCGGATGCGCACTGGATGGCCGAGGTGCGGTACCGCGGCACCAAGGTGGTCACCGTCAGTCCGGACTACGCGGACAACACGAAGTTCGCCGACGAGTGGCTCCCCGCCCAGGCCGGAACGGACGCCGCGCTGGCCATGGCGATGGGGCACGTCATGCTCAAGGAATTCTTCGTCGAGCGCGAGGTCCCGTTCTTCTCCGACTACGTCCGCCAATACACGGACCTGCCGTTCCTGGTCCGGCTGGAACGGCGCGACGACGGCTCCCTCACCCCGTCCAAGTTCCTCACCGCCAAAGACCTCCCGGCCGAGTCCCTGGCTGAGGACGCGGCGTTCCGCACCGTGCTGTTCGACAAGAAGGCCGGGCGCCCGGCCGTGCCCAACGGCTCCATGGGGTTCCGCTATTCGGGCAGCGGCGAGGGCAAATGGAACCTGGACCTCGAAGGGATCGAACCTGCGCTGTCGCTGCGCGAGGTCTCCGCGGCCAGCGCCGAGATTCTGCTCCCCTGCTTCGAGCAGGCGGACGGCACCGGCAGCGTGCTCCGGCGCGGGGTGCCCGTCATCGAGGTGGAGGGCCAGCTGGTCACCACCGTGTTCGACCTCATGCTGGCCCAGTACGGTGTGGGCCGCGAAGGGCTCCCGGGGGAATGGTCCGTGGGCTACGAAGACGCCGCGACGCCCTACACCCCCGCCTGGCAGGAGGAGATCACCTCTGTTCCCGCGCAGGCATGCATCCGGGTGGCGCGGGAGTTCGCCCGGAACGCCGAGGAGTCCAAGGGCCGTTCCATGATCATCATGGGCGCCGGGATCTGCCAGTGGTTCCACGGCGACACCACCTACCGGGCGGTCCTGGCACTCGTGATGCTGACCGGCTGCATGGGCCGCAACGGCGGCGGCTGGGCGCACTACGTGGGGCAGGAAAAGACCCGGCCGGCCACCGGCTGGGTGTCGCTGGCCAACGCCCTGGACTGGGCCCGCCCGCCGCGGACCATGATCGGCACGGGCTACTGGTACATGCACACGGACCAGTGGCGGCAGGACGGCTACTCCGCGGACGCGCTCAAGTCGCCGCTGTCCACCGGGGCCCTGGACGGCATGCACACCGCGGACGCGCTGGCCCAGTCGGCCCGGCTCGGCTGGATGCCGTTCTACCCGCAGTTCGACCGCAACCCGCTGGACCTCGCCGACGAGGCGGAGGCCGCCGTCGCCGCCGGAACCGCGGAAGACACCCCCAGCTACATCGCGGACGCGCTCAAGAACCGCACCCTGAACCCCGCCATCGAGGATGTGGACGCCCCGGAAAACTGGCCGCGGACCCTCGTGCTGTGGCGCTCCAACCTGTTCGGCTCCTCGGCCAAGGGCAACGAGTACTTCCTGCGGAACCTGCTGGGCACCCACAACAATGTCCTGGGCCCGGACCACGCCGAGGGCCTCAAGCCCCGGGACGTGAAATGGCACGAGCAGGCGCCGGAAGGAAAACTGGACCTGCTGGTCTCCGCCGACTTCCGGATGACCTCCACCACCCTGCTCTCCGACGTCGTGTTCCCGGCCGCCACCTGGTACGAGAAGCACGACCTGTCCTCCACCGACATGCACCCGTTTGTGCACGCCTTCAGCCCCGCGATCGACCCGCCGTGGGAGACCAAAACCGACTTCGACATGTTCCACCTGCTGGCCCAGGAGTTCTCCCGGCAGGCGAAAACGCACCTGGGCGTCCGCCGCGACCTGGTCAGCGTCCCGCTGCAGCACGACACCCCCGGCCAGCTCGCCCAGCCCGGCGGGATCGTGCGTGACTGGCGGGACACGTCCATCCCCGCGGTGCCGGGACAGAACATGCCCATCTTTTCCGTGGTGGAGCGGGACTACACGGCCATCGCGGACAAGCTGGCCGCCGTCGGGCCGCTGGCCGACAAGCTGGGCTTCACGGTCAAGAACGTCACCTATAAACTCGCCGGCCCGCTGGACCGGCTCAGCCGTTCCAACGGCGTGATGCTCGGCGGCGCCGCGGACGGCCGACCCGCGATCGATACCGACGCGAAAATGGCCGAGGCCATCCTGGCGTTCTCCGGCACCACCAACGGCGCGCTGTCCGTCCAGGGCTTCAAGGACCTGGAAGTCCGCACCGGCCGGAAGCTGGCGGACCTCTCCGAGGGCTCCGAGGAAAAATTCATTACCTTCGCCCAGACCCAGGCCGGGCCGGTACCGGTCATCACCTCGCCGGAGTGGTCCGGCTCCGAAACGGGAGGCCGGCGCTACGCCCCCTTCACCATCAACGTGGAGCGGCTCAAGCCGTGGCACACCCTGACCGGGCGGATGCATTTCTTCCTTGACCACGACTGGATGATCGACATCGGCGAGCCGCTGCCGATCTACCGGCCGCCGCTGGACATGCACCGGCTCTTCGGCGAACCCAAACTCGGCGGGGACGGGCAGCTGGAGGTGGTGGTCCGCTACCTGACGCCGCACTCCAAATGGTCCATCCACTCCGAGTACCAGGACAACCTGCTGATGCTCTCGCTGTCCCGCGGCGGTCCGACGGTCTGGATGAGCCCCGCTGACGCCGACGCCATCAAGGTCAGGGACAACGACTGGGTGGAATGCCTGAACACCAACGGCGTCCTGGTGGCCCGGGCGATCGTCAGCCACCGGATGCCGGCCGGCGTGGTCTACGTCCACCACGCGCAGGAACGCACCATCGACGTGCCGAAGTCGGAGGCGACAGGCCGGCGCGGCGGCATCCACAACTCCGTCACCCGCCTGCTGGTCAAACCCTCGCACCTGATCGGCGGCTACGCCCAGCTGGCCTACGCGTTCAACTACCTTGGCCCCACCGGAAACCAGCGCGACATGGTTGCCACCGTCCGCCGTCGTTCCCAGGAGGTGCAGTACTGATGCGTGTTATGGCTCAAATGGGCATGGTCATGAACCTGGACAAATGCATCGGCTGCCACACCTGTTCCGTGACCTGCAAACAGGCCTGGACCAACCGTGCGGGCACCGAATATGTCTGGTTCAACAATGTCGAAACCCGCCCCGGGCAGGGGTACCCGCGCCGCTACGAGGACCAGGACAAATGGCGGGGCGGCTGGGTGCTGAACAAGCGCGGCAAGCTGGTCCTCAAGGCCGGCGGCCGGGTCAAGAAGCTCTTCGGGATCTTCGCCAGCCCGGTCCAGCCCGAGCTCAAGGACTACTACGAGCCGTGGACCTATGACTACAAGACGCTCGTGGATGCGCCGCTGGGCGATGATTTCCCCGTGGCCCGGCCCAAGTCCCTAATCACCGGCGAGGACACCAAGATCACCTGGTCGGCGAACTGGGATGATGACCTGGGCGGCTCCGCCGAGAACGGCCACCTGGACCCGATCGTGGAGAAGGTCCGGCGGGACTCCGAGGACAAGATCAAGTTCGCCTACGAGCAGACCTTCATGTTCTACCTGCCGCGGATCTGCGAGCACTGCCTGAACCCGTCCTGCATGGCCTCCTGCCCCTCCGGTGCGATCTACAAGCGGGTGGAGGACGGGATCGTGCTGGTGGACCAGGACAAGTGCCGCGGCTGGCGGCAGTGCGTCACGGGCTGCCCGTACAAGAAGATCTACTTCAACCACAAGACCGGGAAGGCCGAGAAGTGCACCTTCTGCTACCCGCGGGTGGAGGTGGGGCTGCCGACGGTCTGCTCGGAAACCTGTGTGGGCCGGCTGCGGTACCTGGGGTTGTTCCTGTACGACGCCGACGCCGTCACCGCGGCGGCCGCCGTTACCGACCCCCAGGAACTCTACGACGCCCAGATGGATGTGCTGCTGGACCCGAACGACCCCGCCGTCCAGGCCGAGGCCCGGGCCCAGGGCATCCCGGAGGACTGGATCGACGCCGCCCGGCGCTCGCCGGTGTACGCCCTGGCCAAGGTCTACAAGGTCGCCCTGCCGCTGCACCCCGAATACCGGACGATGCCGATGGTCTGGTACGTGCCGCCGCTCTCACCCGTGGTGGACCTGCTGCGGGACCAGGGGCACGACGGCGAGGACGCCGGCAGCCTCTTCGGCGCCATTGACGCGCTGCGCATCCCGGTTGAATACCTCGCGGAGCTCTTCACCGCCGGGGACGCGGACCGGGTCACCGCCGTGCTGAAGAAACTCGCGGCGATGCGCTCCTATATGCGCGGCATCAACATGGGCAACGACCCCGACGATTCCATCCCCGAAGCCGTGGGCATGGACGGGCAGACCATGTACGAGATGTACCGGCTGATGGCGATCGCGAAGTACGAGGAGCGCTACGTCATCCCCAAAGCGCACGTGGAACAGGCCCATGACCTGGAGGAAATGGGCTGCTCGCTGGACTTCGACGGCGGCCCGGGGATGCAGGATTCCTCCCCCTTCGGCGAGGCCAGCGGCAGGCCCGTCCCGGTGGCAGTGGAAACCTTCAACGCACTCCGGGACCGGCAGACCTCCGGCGAGGCCCCCGGCGAAACAACTCTCCGGGGACGGGTGAACCTGCTGAACTGGGACGGCACGGGGGCACCGCCGGGGCTTTTCCCGGAGAAGGCGGCCCTCCCCGGGACGCCGGCCGCACCCGCTCCTGCTCCCGGGCCGGGGGAGCAGCCGTGACCCGGCGCCAGCAGGTCATCTACCTCGCGGCGGCCTGGTGCCTGTCCTACCCCGACGAGGACCTGATCGGCCGGGTGCCGCTCATGCGCGCCGCCCTCGGCGAGTTCCCCGGCGCCGTCGAGGACTTCCGGGAGGTGCTCGAGGCGCTGGAATCCACGCCGCCGATGGAGAGCCAGGCCCAGTACGTGCGCGAGTTCGACCTCGGCAAGCGCCACGCCCTGCACCTGTCCTACTGGACGGACGGGGACACCCGGCGCCGCGGCGAGGTCCTGGGCAACTTCAAGAAAACCTACCGGCAAAGCGACATTCTGGTGGACACGCACGGCGAACTGCCGGACTACCTTCCGATGGTCCTCGAATACGCCGCCGTGGTGGACCTCGCGGCCGGCCGCGGGCTCCTGACGCGCTTCCGGGCGAGCCTGGAAATGCTGCGCTTCGGGCTGCTCCGGGACGAGCTGCCGCACGCCCGGATCCTGCAGGCCGTCTGCGCCACGCTGCCCGGGAAATCCCCGGCGGATGAGCAGGCCGTCATGCGGATGGCCGGCTACGGCCCACCCACTGAGGCCGTAGGCCTGGACCCCTACGATCCGCGCCTGCTGCCCGTGAAGGGGGCCTGACCATGCTCGCATCGAGCCTGACCATGCTGGAAGCCGAGCCCGGATCCGCCGTCGACATCTCCGCTCTAGACATTTTGCTTTGGGGCGTGCTGCCCTACGTCATGGTGGTGGTCCTTGTCGGCGGACTGGTCTGGCGGTACAAATACGACCAGTTTGGCTGGACCACGCGGTCCTCCCAGCTCTACGAATCCAGACTGCTGAGGATCGCGTCCCCGCTGTTCCATTTCGGCCTGCTCGCCGTGATCGCCGGCCACTTCTTCGGCCTGGTCATTCCCATGGCGTGGACCCAGGCGGCCGGGATGAGCCAGGAGTTCTACCACTTCAACGCCCTGCTGGTCGGCGGGATCGCCGGTGTGGGAACGCTGGGCGGGATCCTCCTGCTGATCTACCGCCGCCGGACCACCGGCCCCGTCTTCATGGCCACCACAGGGAATGACAAGACCATGTACGTGGTGCTGACGGCGGCGATCGTCTTCGGGCTCTGGACCACGCTTGCCAGCGTCTTCGAGGGCGAGCACGGGCACAACTACCGCGAGACCGTGGCCCCGTGGTTCCGCTCCCTGTTCATCTTCCAGCCCGACATCACGGCCATGGCCGCGGCGCCTTTTTCCTTCCACCTGCACACCCTCGTGGGCATGGCGCTGTTCGTGATCTGGCCCTTCACCCGGCTGGTCCACGCCTTCACGGCGCCGTTCCACTACCTCTTCCGTCCCTACATCGTCTACCGCTCCAGGGACCGGGACACCGGCGGGGCCGGGTCCAAAGGGACCGCCGGCACCGTCGGCGCCCGGAGCTCCACGGTGGCCACGCGGCGCGGCTGGTCCGCCGTCGGAACCCGGGACCGGGACACCAGGAACCGGTGAGCTTCCTGAACTGGACATTGCTGAACTGGACATCGAACTGAGCGTTGCCGAACCAAGCGTTGCCGAACTGAAAAGGAGACCACCGTGGCCGGAACAGTGTCCCCGACCGTCGCCGCCCCCGCCGGCCGAGCGCTCAACCTGACGCTCGCCACCTCGGCGTCGGTGGTGTGCTTCTGGGCCTGGAATTCCATCGCCACGCTGAGCGCGTTCTACACCCAGCACCTGCACCTCAATCCGGCCACTACCGGCGTGCTCGTGGCCATGCCCGTCTTCGTGGGCTCGCTGGGCCGGATCGTCGTCGGCGCCTTGACGGACAAGTACGGCGGCCGCGCCATGTTCACTTTTGTCCTGCTGGCCTCCATCGTCCCGATCCTGCTGGTGGCCGTCGGCGGCAGCCTCGACTCCTTCGCCCTGGTGCTGGCTGCCGGCGTGCTGCTGGGGGTCGCCGGAACCGTCTTCGCCGTCGGGATCCCCTTCGTCAGCGCCTGGTACGAGCCCGCCCGGCGGGGTTTCGCCACCGGCGTCTTCGGCGCGGGCATGGGCGGAACGGCCCTGGCCGCTTTCCTGAACCCCCGGCTTGTCGCCGCCATCGGCTACGTTCCCACCCACCTGCTGATCGCCGCGATTCTGGCGGTCATGGCCGCCATCATCTGGTTCCGAATGAAGGAGGCGCCGGGCTGGACCCGCAGCAACGCGCCCGTGATGCCCAAGCTGATCGACGCCGCGAAGACCCCGGTCACGTGGAAGCTGTGCTTCCTCTACGCAGTCCTCTTCGGTGGCTTCGTTTCCTTCGCCACGTATCTGCCCACGTACCTTCGGGATGTCTATAGCTTTGATCCCAGCGCGGCCGGCGCCCGCACCGCGGGGTTTGCGCTCGCCGCCGTGCTGGCGCGGCCGGTGGGCGGCGTGCTCGCTGACAAGATCGGTCCCAAGCCCGTGGTGATCGCCGCCCTCGCCGGCGTCGCCGTCCTCGCCTGGGTGGTGAACCTGCAGCCCGACGGCGATGTCCCCGCCGGCCTGACGTTCGTCGCCATGGCGGCGGCGCTGGGCCTGGGCACGGGCGGGGTGTTCGCCTGGGTGGGCGTGCTCGCGCCGCAGGGCAAGGTCGGCAGCATCAGCGGGGTGGTCAGCGCGGCCGGCGGCCTGGGGGGCTATTTCCCGCCGCTGATCATGGGCGCCACCTATGACGCCGCGGCGCACAGCTACGCGATCGGGCTGCTGCTGCTCGTCGCCACGGCGCTCGCGGCGCTGGTCTTCACGATCTTCGCCATGCACGGCCGGACCAAGGCAAAGGTCGCCGCTGCCTAGCCGGAGCCGCGACCGGAGAACAGCTAGCCGAACAGCAGGGTCGCCACAGTGAAGATGGCGAGTCCGGCCAGGGCACCCACCACTGTGCCGTTGATCCGGATGAACTGCAGGTCCCGGCCCACCTGCAGCTCGATCTTCTGGGACGTTTCCTCGGCATCCCAGCGGGCCACGGTGTCCGTGATGACCCCGGCAATGTCCGAGCGGTAGGTCTTCACGAGGTAGCCCGCCGCGTCGCCGATCCAGGCGTTCACCTTGCCGGCGAGCTCCGGATCGACCAGCAGCCGGGTGCCGAAGTCATGCACGGCCGCCTTGAATTTGACGGTCAGTTCGCTGTGCGGATCATCGACGGCGTTGAGCAGGGCCGACTTGATGGTGTCCCAGGTGCGGGAGGCGAGCTCGCGGACCTCGGGGTCGCCGAGCACTTGCGCCTTGACGCCCTCGGCACGGGCGATCATCACCGGGTCATGCTGCAGGTCCTGCGCGAGGTCCTTGAGGTACTTGTCGATCGACCGGCGGACCTGGTGCTGCGGATCGGACTGCACGGCGCGGGTGAACTTCAGGATTTCCACGTACACCTTGTCGCCCACGAGTCCGTCCACGAACGACGGCACCCACGTCGGCGAGCGGTCGGTGACCAGCCTGTTGACTGTCTCCTGGTTGTCCCGCACCCAATCCACGGTGCGGTCCACGAGCAGGTCCACCAGGGCGTGGTGGTGGCCGTCGGCGAAGATCCGCTCGGCGAGCCGGCCCACCGGCGGGCCCCACGGCGGCGTGAGCAGGTGCTTGCGGACCATGCCCTCGATGACGGCCTGGACGTCGTCGTCGTTGAGGACCTTGAACGCGCCGCGGATGACCGCGGCGCCCTCCTTGGCCACGCGGTCCGGGCCGCCTGGGCTGGACAGCCAGGCGCCGGCTTTGCGCGCAATGTCCGCGGACGCCAGCTTCTCCTGGACCACTTGTTCGGAGAGGAAATTGGTCTCCACAAATTCGCCCAGCGAGGCTCCGATCTGGTCCTTGCGGCGCGGGATGATGGCGGTGTGCGGGATCTTGATTCCCATGGGGTATTTGAACAGGGCCGTGACGGCGAACCAGTCGGCCAGGGCCCCCACCATGCCGCCCTCGGCCGCGGCACGGACGTATTCGAGCCACGGATAGTACTTCTGCAGGGCGAACGCGACGACGAAGATCACGGCCATGACGATCAGCAGCGAAAGCGCCAAGAGCTTCATCCGGCGCAGCGCCGCCGCCTTCTCGGCGTCGTTGGACGCGGCGCGCCGTCTGGCGGGACCGTCCGGAACGCCGCCCGGACGTTCCGCGGCACGGGTCGGGGCAGTTGGCTCAGTGTTCACCTGCATGAGCCCAGCCTAGTCCCGCCGCGGAGCCGGCAGTCCGCTAACGTGGCACCATGACGACTGACGTGTCCGCCGCCGCCCGTCCTCTGGTCTATGCCCACCGGGGCTCCAGCGGAGCCTTCGCCGAGCACACCCGGGCCGCGTACCTGCAGGCAATCGCCGACGGCGCCGACGGCGTGGAGTGCGACGTCCACCTGACCCGGGACCAGCACGTGGTGCTGTTGCACGATTCCACCCTGGACCGCACCTCGGACGGCACCGGTCAGGTCGCGGACCGGACCCTGGACGAGCTCCGGCTGCTGGACTTCTCCTCCTGGAAGGGAGCGCGGGTCCCGGAGGCCTACGGCGCCAAGTCCGAGCAGTTCCTGACCCTGCCGGAGCTGCTCGCCATCCTGCGCGCGGCCGGCCGCGGGATCGGCCTGGCGATTGAGTTCAAACACCCGAGCCCGTTCCACCTCGGACTCGAGGACCGTGTCCTCGAGGTCCTGAGGGGCGAGGGCTGGGATCCGGCGACGTCGATGCTGGAGAGCGTCCGGGTTTCCTTCATGAGCTTCAGTCCCGACGCCGTGAAGCACCTGCTCGAGTCCGTGCCGGCAGAGGCCGTCTGCCAGCTCGTCGACGACGTCAACCTGGCGGATATTCGTGAGGAACTGGGACTGGGTGCCCTGACCGGCGGGGCCCTGGCCAACGTCATGAAGGCGGCCCAGGCCGAGGGCGAACGGATCCTGGACGCGGCCGAGGCGGGCATTGCCGGTCCGGGCATCGGCTACGTCCGCGCGCACCCCGGGACGGTTGAGCGCTGGCTTGGTTCAGGGCGACGGTTCCGGGTGTGGACGGTCGACGCCGCGGAGGACGTCGAGCGGTGCAGGAACCTCGGGATCCACGAGATCACCACCAACTGGCCGGCCCAGGTCCTGTCCCAGCTCCTGGCGGACAGCCAGCCGCTCCGGTAACTGTCCCGCCCGGCCGCCGGAGTCGTTCCTGCCGAATCCAAGCCGCGCTGGAACCGGGCCGCGCCGCGGCTCCCGAGCGAATTACGGCGGGCGCGGCCGCTGTGATTGAGTGGGTGCATGTCATTTCGCCGGTCCGGCCGGGACCTTCAGACGCTGTCCGCGGCGGCGCTGAGCGCGCTCCTGCTTGCCAGCGCCGCCAAGCACTTCCGCGAGCCCGAATTCTTCCACCCGGTGGTTCCCGACATCCTGTGCCGCGACGACTCCGGCAGGCAGCCCAACGGCCCGCTGGCTGTGCTCTCCCGGGAGGAATGGGTGGCAGCGAGCGGCCTGCTGGAAGCGGCCGCCGCCGTCGGGCTCCTGATCCCGGCCACACGGCCGGCCGCCGCCGGCTGCGTCACGGCAATGTTCACCGCGTTCCTCGCCGGCCACGTTGACGCCCTGCGCACGGCGTACGGGCCGGAAGGCACGCCGCGCCGGCGCCTGGTGCACACCCTGCGCCTCCCGCTCCAGGCGCCCCTCATCGGGTGGGCCTGGACCCTGACACGGCGGAGCCGGCGCCCGTGAGAATCCTGCAGTCGCCGGCGGTGCGGATCGGGGTGTCGATCAGTATTGCCACCGGTCTCTACGGCGTCTCCTTCGGCGCCCTGTCCGTCACGTCTGGCCTCGATTTCTGGCAGACCATGGCCTTGAGCCTGCTGCTGTTCAGCGGTGGATCGCAGTTCGCCTTCATCGGCGTGGTGGCCGGAGGCGGGTCCGGCGTCGCCGCGATGAGCGCCGCGACGCTGCTGGGCATGCGCAACGGAATCTACGGTATGCAAATCAACGCCCTGCTGCAGCCGCGCGGATGGCGCAAGTTCGCCGCCGCCCAGCTGACCATTGACGAGTCGACCGCCACCAGCACGGGGCAGACAGACCCGGATGAGCAGAAACGAGGCTTCTGGACCGCCGGCATCGGGGTGTTCGTCCTTTGGAACCTTTTCACGGCCCTCGGCGCGCTGGCGGGCGGTGCCCTCGGGGATCCCAAGCAGTGGGGACTCGACGGCGCAGCCGTGGCAGCCTTCCTGGGCCTGCTGTGGCCGCGGCTCAAGGGCAGGGAACCCATGGCGATCGCGGCCGTCTGTGCCCTGGCCACCGTGCTGGCCGTGCCGTTCGCGCCGCCGGGAGTGCCGATCCTCGTCGCCGCCGTCGTGGCGGCCGGAATCGGCTGGTTCAGCCACGGCCGCAGCGACGAGGGCCTCGAACCGGACGTCGACCCCTACGCGGAGCATCACGCGCATCATCACCGCGACCAGCATGGCGGGTACCCGGGAGACCCCGCATGAACCTCTGGATGTGGCTGCTGCTCTCCTGCCTGCTCGCCTACGCCTGGAAGCTGCTCGGATACCTGGTGCCGGCCAGCCTGCTCCGCAACCCGCGGATGTCCAGGATTGCCGGGACCATGACGATCGGGCTGCTGGCGTCCCTGACGGTGGTCAATGCGGTGGCGTCGGGCCAGTCGCTCGCGCTGGACGCCCGGCTTGGCGCATTGGCCGCGGCGGCGATCGCCCTGTGGTTCCGGGCGCCGTTCCTCGTGGTGGTGATCGCCGGTGCGGCGGCGGCCGCCGGGCTGCGGCTGCTGGGCTGGGGCTGACGGGCCCGCGCTGTCCCTCTCTACGCTGTCCCTCTTTACGCTGTCCCTCTTTACGCGGTCCCTCCCTACGCGGTTCCGCGTGTGGCGGGAACGGTCTTTAGTCCCTACTTGCCGGAAGGGCCGCATGGGAGCATTCGAACATGAGTGAACATGACGACCCGGGGGCTGAGGAGCCGCGCAAGCATCCTCATGCCAAGCCGCACGAGCCGTTTGTTTCTGCCGGGGCTGAATCCACCCGGGAACTGCGCGAGATGGCCCGCCGCCGTCGGGAAGCCGAAGAGAAGCTGCAGCAACACCTCCTGGAAGCCAAAGAAAAACCGGTTGAGGACTGATGTCGGGCGCCAGGCTGTCGGAGCACCTGCAGGATCTGGTGCTTGAAAATGCCAGCCTCGACGAGTTTCTGCAGGAAATGTCCGGCGCAATAGCCGAGTTTGGTGCGTCCGCGGCAGGCTGCCGGGTGCTGAGTTCCGTTCGCCTCATCCGTGCCTCGAAGCCTGCCGTGACAGCCGGCAGTGACCCTGCTGCGCTGGCGCTGGAGCAGCTGCAGGACCGGACGGCCGGGCCCGCCCTGGACGCGCTGGAGACCGGGCGGACCGCCCTGCTGGACGGCCGCCTCACCGGGGACCCCACCGAGCCGCGGCTGGACCGCTACCGGCGCACCGCCGCCAGGTGGGGCATCCGGAGCGCGCTTAGCGTCCCGGTGGCCCTGGACGATGGGGCGGCGGCCGCCCTGACCTACCTGGCGGCCGACCCGCATGCATTCGACGGCGGGGCGGCCGCGAGCTGCGAGGCGTTTGCCGCCACGGCCGGGAAGTCCATGCGCCTGGCCGTGCGCCTGGGATCGGTCCAGGACCTGAACCGGGATCTGCTCCAGGCCATGAAATCCCGGACCATCATCAACCTTGCGTCAGGGATTCTCATGGCCCAGAGCCGGTGCTCACAGGCTGAGGCCTTCACCCTGCTCAGCAAGGTCTCGAACAACCGCAACGTCAAGGTCCGGCTCGTGGCCGAGGAGATCCTGCGCAGGTTCGAACCGGGGCCCGTCGCCGCCGACTTCGGCCCCGGGACCTGACGCTCCCGGCAGGTGCCGTGCCCCCATACCGGTCAGCCGGCGTCGTCGACCTTCACAATGATCTTGCCCCTGGTGTGGCCCTCCATGTTCAGCCTGAACGCCTCGGCGGCCTCCGCGAGCGGAAACGTGCGGGCCACCTCGACCTTGAGCCGGCGTTCGTCCACGAGCCGCGCCAAACGCTGAAGGTCGGCCCCGATGGGGTTCACCCACATCCAGGTGCCGCCGTGCTGCTCCACCGCGCTGTCAGCGATGGAGGCATGCCGTCCTCCCTCGGCAAGGACCGCCAGAGTGGTGTCCAGGTTGTCGCCCACGAAGTCCGCGACGACGTCGGCGCCGCCTGGTGCCAGCGCCCGGACACGTTCCGCGAGGCCCTCCCCGTAGCTGACCGGTTCCGCGCCAAGGGCGCGAAGGAAGGCATGGTTCTTTTCGGAGGCGGTGGCGATCACCCTGGCGCCGAGCGCCACCGCGATCTGGATTCCCAGCGAGCCCACACCGCCGGCCCCGCCGTGGATCAGGAGCGTGTCCGCCGCCTTTACGTCCAGCCGGGTCAGGACCTGGTACGCGGTGAGCCCGGCGAGCGGAAGCCCGGCGGACTGGTCCCAGTCCAGCGTCTCCGGCTTCCGGGCCAGGAGCCGCTCAGGCAAAGCAATGTACTCGGCAAAACTGCCGCCATGGACGAAGTCCTTGCGGGCGTAGGAGATGACTTCATCGCCGGGCCTGAACTGCGGGGCGTCGATGCCTACAGACTCCACAACGCCCGCGACATCCCAGCCTGGAATGGCCGGGAACTGCAGGTCCATCATCGAATCGAGGTAGCCCGCCATGATCTTCCAGTCGACCGGGTTCACCGACGCCGCCTTGACCTTGACCAGAACCATTCCGGGCCCCACTTTCGGCAGGGGCTGCTCGGTCAGTTTAAGGACATCCGGACTTCCGTACTTGCTGTATGTCATCGCTTTCATGACATACAGCAACTGACGCCCCGGCGATCGTATTCCAGCGGCTAGGCCGGCGTCCCGAGTCCGGCGAGCCGCAGCATGACGGCAAGGCCGTCCGGAGTGCCGGGCCAGTGGCGCCGGACGGCGTCGGCTCCGGCGCGGGCGACCACCGAGCGCAGCACCAGTGCCACGATCACGACGTCGTCCGCGTAACCGATTACCGGAATGAAATCCGGGACGAGGTCGATCGGCGAGGCGAGATAGACGAGCAGGAGTGCCAGCCGGACCCGGACGCCCGGCGCCACAGTGCGGTCGGCCAGCAGGCGGCGGATGAGTCGAAGCAGGTCCGGCAGCAGCCGCAAGGCATCCCGCATGGTGACGGTCTCGGGGTGCCGTCGGGCGTAGCCCCACAGCAGCAACAGCAGGACCGCGTAGACCACCAGAATGCCGCCAATGACCCCGGCGAGGGTTTCCCATCCCATGGGCTCGATCTTACTTAGCTAGCCAAGAACGGCATCGAACGCCGTGCCCGGCAGCGGGGCCTGCGGCGGCAGTGCCCGGTCCGGCCGCTCCGTCCGGATGGCGTCCTCGACCAGCGCCACGGGTCGCCGCCATGCGTCGGAGCCCGGTTCCATCGTGTCCACGGCGCCGATCAGCATGGCCAGCAGGCGGATCATATCCGTCATGGAAATATCGCTGCGCAGGGTGCCCTGGCCCTGCCCGCGGCCCAGCAACACGGCGATGGACTCAATCAGGCCCCCGGTGATCCCGGCCAGCAGACCGCGCCGGCCTGCAACAGCTCCCAGGAGGTTGGCTTCCTCGCTGGCAACGCGCATCGTGGCATCGATGACCCGAAAGAGTCCGGCTGCGGCGTCCGAATCGGCCAGGGCCTCATCGATGGCCGGATCCACCTGGAGCCGGAGCTGCCGGTTGAGGGCGGCGAGCACCAGTTCTTCTTTGTCGGCGAAATTCCGGAAGAGGGTGGCCGGCCCCACTCCGGCGGTGCTGGCGATGGTCTGCAGCGGCACTTCCGGGCCGTGCTCGCGGAAGCACTGCCGGGCCGCGGAGATGATTTTGTCCACGTTGCGCGCGGCGTCTGCGCGGAGCGGCCTGCGGTCTACTGCCCGGTTCATTTGCCTAGGGTAGCAACGCACGGGGTGAGCGAAGCAGTTACCGCCCGGTAGTGCGTTATGTGACGGTTTCCACCGGCAATCCGGGCGGTCCGGTGACGGCATGCCGTGAAAGACTGATCCGGGACAGCCCCCGATTTTCCGCCTCGCTGTCCGGACCGAGTGAAGGGAACCATTACATGCTGGTCGCATTCTCCGTAGCACCCTCCGGTGACCCCGCCAACGGCCAGGCGCCCGGCGACGCTTCGGTCCACGACGCCGTCGCGGCGGCCGTCCGGATTGTCCGGGAGTCCGGCCTGCCCAACCGGACGAGTTCCATGTTCACCGAGATCGAGGGGGAATGGGACGAGGTCATGGACGTCGTCAAACGGGCGACAGAAGCCGTGGGCGCATATGGATCCCGCGTCTCGCTGGTCCTCAAGGCCGACATCAGGCCCGGTTACAGCGGCGAGCTGACCGGGAAGCTGGAGCGGCTTGAAGAGGCCCTCGACAGTTAGGCAGCCGGCCAGTACAGGGGCCTCCAGTGGGCCCGGCAGGCAGGAGCCCGGCAGACCCGTGCACGCCTAGCCCGGCAGGAAGCCGGGCCGCTTTCGGACTTGATTCGGACTTGTTCCCGCCGCCGGGAGGCTACCGCCGGGCCGGGGCGGCTGGGACACTGGGGGCATGATCGAGCACCAGTCCACACCCGCCTGGGTCGCAGTCGAAAACTTCCTCTCCGACGTCGTGGTCCGTCCGGACCGTGCGCTCCAGCGCGCCGTGACCACCGCCGTTGAGGCGGGCATGCCGCCGATCGAAGTGGCGCCCAACGCGGGCAAACTCCTGAAACTGCTGGTCCAGCTCTCCGGCGCCCGCCGCGTTCTGGAAATCGGCACGCTGGCCGGCTTCAGTACCATCTGGATGGCCCAGGGGCTGCCCGACGACGGCCGCCTGGTCACCTGCGAGTACCTCCCCAAGCATGCCCGCGTTGCGCGCGCGAACGTGGACGACGCCGGCCTGGGCCACAAGGTGGACATCCGGGTCGGCCCAGCGCTGGACACCCTCCGCGAGCTGGAAAGCGAGGCGGGACCGCCGTTCGACTTCGTGTTCATCGACGCTGACAAGGAAAACAACCCGCACTATCTGGACTGGGCCATCCGGCTTGGCAGGCCCGGGACCACGATCGTGGTGGACAACGTCGTGTGGGAGGGTGCCGTGCTGGATGCGTCGATGGACACGGTGAACGCACCGGGAATCATCAGTGCGCTCCAGATGCTTGGCGACGACCCGCGGCTGGACGGCACGGTCATGCAGACCGTGGGTTCGAAGGGGTGGGACGGCTTCGCCCTCGCGATCGTCCGGTAGGCGCGGGAGGGTGTTCGCGAGGCAGCGGTGGGGTAGTCTCGGCCGGTCCGCAACAAGTGCTAAGTATGCTTAGATTGCTTGGCAGCGGCGTCGGGGCCCGCCGGCGACGCGCCGGACTCCGGCCCTGCAGCCCGCCCGCAGCCCGAACTGTCCAGCCCGAACTGTCCAGCCCGAAGCGTCCAGTCCGAAGCGTCCAGTCCGAAGGAATACAGGCAGCCGAAATGAACGGGACCAACACCACCCACCACGCACCCTCAGTCACGATCAGCCCTGCCAAGATCAGCCCTGTCAGGATCGGCTCTGTCAGGTTCGGCTCTGGGGCCGGAGACCTGGACGCCATCAGCCCACTGATGGCCGAGGCACAGGCAGCCGTCGGCGACGTTCCGGCGCTGCTGGACCTGGCCAAAGCGGCGGCGGCGACGGCGCCAAAGCCGGGGGAAGGCCGGACCGCTTTCCTCTGGGAGATCCTGGCCTCGGTGACCGCAGTCGACGTCGCCGCCGGACGGGTGCTTGAACCGCACCTGGACGCCGCCGCGATCCTGGCGCAGGCGGCAGGACTGGCCGCGGGGGAAGGCCGGGACTGTCCGGACTTTGGCGGGATCCGTTTTGACGGCGCCTGGGGCGTGTTCGCGGCAGAGGCCCCCGGGCTCCGGCTAGAGGCCCGGGCGGCCGACGGATGTTTCCTGCTCCACGGCTCCAAGCCCTGGTGTTCGCTGGCCGCGCAGCTGGACCACGCGGTGCTGACCGCGCACGTCGAGGGTGGCGGCCGTGCCGCGTTCGCCGTCGACCTCCACGCAGATGGCGTGAGCTTCGGGGACCCGGAGTGGACCAGCCGGGGCTTGCGGGAAATCCCCAGCGGCACGGTCCATTTCGATGGCGTCCCGGCCGTTCCGCTGGGCGGATCCGGCTGGTACTACCAGCGCCCGGGGTTCGCCTGGGGCGGCATGGGCGTGGCCGCCTGCTGGCTGGGCGGCGCCGTGGCGGTGGCGCGCAGCTTCACAACGTCGCTGCGGAAGGCCGCCGACGGCGGCCGGGAGCCGGATCAGATCGCGCTGGCCCACCTCGGCGAGATTGACCGCACGCTGGCCGCCCTGACCGCGTACCTCGCGCGGACCGCCGACCGGATCGACGCGGGGGAACTTTCCGACGCCGGCGCATGGCGTGAGGCTCTGCGCGTCCGGGGAAGCGTGGCCACCGCCGTCGAACGGATCCAGGCGCTCGTGAGCCAGAATCTGGGGCCTGCCCCGCTCGCTTTTGATGACGCCTACGGAAAACGGATGGCCGACCTGGCCCTCTACATCCGCCAGCACCACGCCATGCGCGACGACGCGCAGCTGGGCGCCCTGACGCTGGCAGGTGACACCCCATGGTGAGCTTCAGCCACAACGATGCCGGAACCAGCGAGGCCGCGTGGGCTTCCAGCGGCGCGGGCGAGCTGCCCGAGCTGCCGCTGGATGACGCGGATCTCGCCGGCCGGGCGTTCATCGTACTGGCGGCCCACCCCGACGACGAATCGCTCGGCGCCGGCGGGCTGCTGGCCCGGCTGCACGCCGTCGGCGCCACCGTCCGCGTGCTGTTGTGCACGGCGGGGGAGGCATCGCACCCCGGCTCGCCAACCACGACGCCGGACGAGCTCGCCGCCGTCCGGGTGCGGGAATTCGGCGGAGCCCTGACGCACCTGCTGGGGGAACGGGCATGGGACGGAGATCAGGGCTGGCAGTGTCTGGGCCTGCCCGACGGCAAACTCGTCCAACACCGCGAGCAGATCCGCGCCGCAGTCCGCGAAGCGTCCGTCCGGTGTGGGCGTGCCGCCGGCGACGTGGTGCTCGTGGCGCCCTACCGCTCGGACGGCCATACCGACCACGACGTCCTCGGATCCGTCGCAGCCGAGCTCAGCACGGCGGCGGGCCACGGACTCCTCGAATACCCCATCTGGTACTGGCTGTGGGCCGCTCCGGATGCGCCGGCTGACTCGGCCGGCGCGGCATGGCACGGCTGGTTCCGGCTGTCGCTGCGCCCCGCCGAGCAACAAGCCAAGGCTGCGGCCACGGCGGCGCATGTGTCGCAGGTGCAGCCGCTCTCCGGTCTGCCGGGCGACGAGGTGCTCCTGCCGCCGGACTTCCTGGCGCACTTCGACCGGCCCTGGGAGACGTTTGCCTGGCATCCGGCCAACGCCCCGGGCGACCTCCCGGACCCTCCGCGCAACGTTCCGCCGGTGAATGCCCCGTCCGACGCCCCGGCCGGCGGTGGAGGCCGGTCCCCGCGCCCCTTCGCCGCGGGCGACGCGGAGCGCCTCTTCGATGCTGTGCACGCCCGGGACGAGGATCCCTGGCAGTACACCTCGAGCTGGTACGAGCACCGCAAGCGTTCCCTCACGCTCGCCGCGCTGCCCGCCCGCACGTACACGGCCGGGCTGGAGGTCGGCTGCTCGATCGGGACGCTGAGCGCGGAGCTCGCGCCGCGGTGCGGGAGCTTCCTGGCCGTTGATGCCAGCGGCACCGCCCTGGCCCACGCCGCCCGGCGGCTCGCCCACCTGCCCTCTGCACGGACGCACCATCTGACCGTCCCGGACCAGTGGCCGGACGGATCATTCGACCTGATCGTCGTCTCGGAGGTGGGCTACTACCTCTCACCGGCAGAGCTCGCCGGACTGTTCGGCCGGATCGATGGCGCGCTCATGGCCGGGGGAACCCTCGTGCTGTGCCACTGGCGGCACCCCGTTTCCGGCTGGGAACTCGACGGCGACTCGGTCCACGCAGCGGCCCGGCGGCAGCTGGGCTGGACCGGCGGCGGTATCTATCAGGAACGCGATTTTGTCCTTGAGGTGCTTCTTGCCCCGGACGCAGCGCCGGATGCCGTGGCAGTACCAGCGCCGGCAGCAACGCCGGGCCTGCCCCCGGACACTCCGCCGGGCCTACCGCCGGACACTGTGCCGGACCGCGGCGGCCTCGAACGGGGCCGGTGACCGGGATGGCCGCCCTGCCGCTGCCGTTGCCGCGCGGGCACCGCATCGAGCGCGTCGCAGTCGTCGTGCCCGCACACGACGAAGAAGCCCACCTGGGGCAGTCGCTGCGGGCCCTGCAACGGTCCGCCGACGCCCTGCACAGCGCCCGGCCCGACGTCGACCTTCGGATGACGGTGGTGCTGGACAGTTGCACCGACGGTTCCGCCGCCATCGCGGCCGGCTACGTTGCCGCGGACCCGCGGTTCAGCGCCCTGGACGTCAGCTTTCGCAGCGCCGGCGCCAGCCGGGCCGCCGGCGTCCGGGCCTCGGGCATCGGCCTGCCCCGGCGGCGGCAGTCTGCCCAGCGCTGGACGCAGCCGCCCTGGGCAGTCCGGACGTGGGTAGCCAATACCGACGCCGATTCCCGGGTGCCGGAGCACTGGCTGGTGCGCCAGCTTGAGTTCGCCGAGGCGGGAGCCGACGCCGTCCTCGGATCCGTGGAACCTGACCCCAACGGAATGGACCCTGAACTGCTCCGGCGCTGGCGTGAACGCCACCCCTTCCACGAGGACCATCCCCACATTTACGGCGCGAATTTCGGGGTCCGGGCGTCCGCCTACCTGGCCGCTGGAGGGTTCGCCCGGATCAGGTCCGAAGAGGACCGGATCCTCGTCCGCAACCTCCGGAGCCGGGCCTTTACGGTCACGGCGACGGACAGCACCCGGGTCATGACCTCCGGCCGGACCCATGCCCGTGCTCCGGACGGCTTTGGCACCTATCTGCGAAGCCTGGGCCAGTTGCTGCCGCCGCCTGCCGGCTGACGGTTCATTGACGCACGGTTCATTGACGTCCGGTTCATTGACGCCCGGACCGGTCCGCCTCCACACTAAGGAAGTGACCGACGCTGCGAACGAACCCGGCATCGACCAGGTTGTTGACCGCCTGATGACCCGCTTTCCGCACGTTCCGCGGCTGCACATCGTCTGGATTGTCGGCGAGGAGTTCGAGGCCCTGGACGGGGGCCGGATCAAGACCTTCATCCCCACCCTGGTTGAGCGCGGCGCCCGCGTGCGGCTTCAGAGCGAGTTCGGGATAGGTGCCGCCGGCGACTAACGCCGCGGCGGTCCCGAATCCGCCGGACCCGCACCGCCACCGCCGTACATGGACAGCGCTCCCCGCAGCGTCCCGGCGATTTCGACGGCGGCCCCGAAATGACCTTTGGCCCTTACAAGCCCGGGGAGCCGGCAGCATGCTCGATCCATGAGGTACCTGATCAGGGCCGGCGGCCGGCGGTGCCCGTGAAGGGCGGAGCGGGCGTGTGAATCCCGGGCCGGGACAGGACTCGCTGTCAGCCGTCGCCGGCCTCAGCGCCGATGAAGCTGCCCGGCGGCTGAAGCAATTCGGCGCCAACAAGCTGCCCGAGCCCCGTCCGGTCCCCGGCTGGCGGCGGCTCCTGGCCGAGCTGACCCACTTCTTCGCGATCATGCTCTGGGTGGCTGCCGTCTTCGCGTTCATTGCCGGCATGCCCGAACTCGGCGTCGCCATCGTGGTGGTCATTGTGGTCAACGGGGTGTTCGCCTACATCCAGCAGGAACGGGCCCAGCACGCCGCCGCGAAGCTCCGCGAGCTTCTCCCGGCCATGGTGTCGGTCCGCCGGGACCGCCGGGTCATCAAGGTCCACTCCACCGAGCTGGTGCCGGACGACGTCGTGGTGCTGGTGGCCGGCGACCGCGTTCCGGCGGACCTCCGGCTGGCCCTGGCCGCCAGCTGCGAGGTGGACGAGTCGATGCTCACGGGCGAAAGCGAGGCCGTCGCCAAATTCCCGGGCGACACCGCGTTCGGCGGGACGTTCGTGGTCAACGGGCAGGCCGAAGGGGTGGTCGCGGTGACGGGGGGCCGGACCAGGCTCGCGGAGATCGCAGCCCTGACCGGAAAGGTCGAGGCCCCGCCCAGCCCGCTCGCCCAGGAACTGCAGAGAATCGTCCGCATTACCGCCACCATGGCCCTGGGCATCGGGGCCCTGTTCTTTTTGCTCTCGCTTCTGGTCGGGATTTCCTGGCGCGATGCGTTCCTGTTCGCCATCGGGGTGGCCGTCGCCCTGGTCCCGGAAGGGCTGCTGCCGACCGTCACGCTGTCCCTGGCGGTCGGCGCGCAGCGCATGGCCAAGCGCAACGCCCTGGTGCGCAACCTCCAGGCCGTGGAGACCCTCGGGTCCACGACCTTCATCTGCACGGACAAGACCGGAACCCTGACGCAGAACCGGATGAACGTCGTCGAGGTCTGGACGCCGGCCGGGCTGCTGACCATCAACGGCCAGGGCTACGGGCCCGAGGCCGACATCACGGGCGGCGGCGTGGAGGCGGCCCGGCAGCTCAGCGTCGCGGCGCGCACCGCCTCGGTGGGGCGGGCCGTCCTCCACGAAGACCGGTGGATAGCGGAGGGGGACCCGATGGAGGCCGCCATCGACGCGCTCGCCGTCCGGCTCGCCGTTCCGGGCGAACAGCCGGATTGGCCGACGCCGTCGCACCGGTTCGCGTTTGACTCACGCCGGCTGCGGGAGTCGGCAATCGTCGGCACCACGCTCTACGTGAAGGGCGCTCCGGAGTCCGTGATTCCGTTGTGTACTGGCAGAGGCACTGGCAGAGGCAGTGGCGGCGCTGGCAGCGGCACGGCACCCGGCGCCGGGGCCCCAGACGCGGCGTCCGGCCCGGGCGCGGACCAGGCACGGATCATGGTCGATGAGATGGCCGCCCGCGGCCTGCGCGTGCTCGCCGTCGCCAGCCGGAGCCTGCCAGGGCCGCCCGGCGCCACGTTCCGGCTGGAAGACGCAGAGTCCGGGCTGACGCTGCTGGGCCTGATGGGCCTGCACGATCCTCCCCGGGCCGAGGTGAAGGTGGCTCTCGCCGCTGCACGAGACGCCGGAATCAAGGTCGCGATGGTGACCGGCGACCACGCCTTCACCGCCGCCGCCATTGCCCGGGAGACGGGATTGCTTGGCCCCACGGAGACCGTGCTGCAGGGACCGGACCTGCCCGAGGACGACGCCGTCCTGGCGGCCCTGCTGGACCGTGACGGCGTGGTGGTCAGCCGGGTGACGCCAGAACAGAAACTCCGGGTGGCCCGCCTGCTGCAGGGCCGCGGGCACGTCCTGGCCATGACCGGCGACGGCGTCAACGACGGCCCGGCGCTGCAGCAGGCCGACATCGGGGTCGCGATGGGACGCAGCGGCACCGACGTTGCCCGCGAGGCCGCCGACCTGGTGCTGCTGGACGACGACTTCGCCACGATCATCGCCGCCGTGGAGCAGGGCCGCGCCACCTACGCGAACATCCGGCGCTTCCTGACCTACCACCTGACGGACAACGTCGCCGAGCTCACCCCGTTCGTGATCTGGGCACTGTCCGGCGGCCACTTCCCGCTGGCGCTGGGGGTGCTGCAGATCCTGGCCCTGGACATCGGTACCGACCTGCTGCCAGCCCTCGCCCTGGGCAGCGAGGCGCCGAGCAAGGGGACGCTGAAGCGGCCGCCCGAGCGCCGGCACCTGATGGACCGTGCCCTCATGTTCCGGGTGTTTGGGCTGCTCGGGCCGGTGGAGGCGGTGATGGAGATGACGGCGTTCACGGTGGTAATGCTCGGCGCGGGGTGGCGGCCCGGCGCCGAACTGCCGGCCACCGACGTGCTCATGGCGGCGTCCGGCGCTGCCTTCACCACGGTTGTCCTGGCCCAGCTGGCGAACGCCTTCGCCTGCCGCAGCGCCACCGTCCCGCCCTGGCGGCTGGGCTGGTTCACCAACAGGCTTCTGCTGTGGGCCGTGCTGGCCGAACTGGGGCTGCTGTGCGTGTTCCTGTTCCTCGTGCCCTTGGCAACGCTGCTGGGCCAGGCCCCGCCGACACCGGGTGGGCTGGCCGTGGCGCTGGCCGCGATCCCCGCCGTCCTGCTCGCGGACTGGCTGTACAAGATCGTCCGTCACCGCAGGGCCGGGTCACCCGCCGGCGGCTATCCTACCGGGTCAGCCGGCGGGTCAGCCGGCGGGTCACCTGCCCGGCCCGGACCCGGCAGGGGCGGCCCGCGGGTCCAAAGCCCCTGACCCCGGGACACCGCTCCCACGCAGTATGGGTCCACCGACAACGCACAGGAGCGCTGAGATGGCTGAATCGCCAGTGATGTGGTTTGACGAAATCGGCATGGCCGACGTCCCGCGGGTCGGCGGCAAGAACGCCTCCCTTGGCGAGCTCATCCGCACCCTCCAAAGTAAGGGGGTCCGGGTCCCCGACGGGTTTGCGACCACGGCCGCCGCGTACCGCTCATTCATCGCGGCCAACGGGATCGACGCGGCCATGCGGTCGCGCATTGCGGCCTACCGGTCCGGAGAGGCCACGCTGCGCGCGACCGGCGAGGCCGTCCGGGAGCTGTTCCTTGCCAGTGAGTTCCCCGACGACATCGCGGACTCCATCCGCGTCCACTACCGGTCCCTGGGCGAGCGCGCCGGCCAGGGCCGGCTCGCCGTGGCGGTGCGCAGCAGTGCGACGGCGGAGGACCTCCCGGACGCCAGCTTCGCCGGGCAGCAGGAGACGTTCCTGAACATCGCGGGTGAGCGGGAACTGCTGGACGCCTGCCGCCGCTGTTACGCCTCCCTCTTCACGGACCGGGCCATCAGCTACCGCGAGGTCAAGGGCTTCGACCACATGGACGTCGCCCTCTCGATCGGCGTCCAGCGGATGGTGCGCTCCGACGTCGGAGCCTCGGGGGTGATGTTCTCCATCGACACCGACTCGGGCTTTCCCCGCGCCGCCGTCATCAGTGCGGCCTGGGGCCTCGGCGAAACGGTCGTTCAGGGCACCATCAACCCGGACAAGTACCTGGTCTTCAAGCCGCTCCTGACAGAATCCGCGGCCGCGGACGGCATTACCCCGATCATCGAAAAGTCCCTCGGCTCCAAGGCCCGGAAAATGGTCTACGCCCGCGGCGGCAGCGCCCGCACCCGCATGGTGGACACCTCCGAGGCCGAACGCCGGGCCTTCGTGCTGGGCGACGCCGAGATCCTTGCCCTCGCCCGCTGGGCCGTCAGTGTCGAAAACCACTACGGCCGGCCTATGGACATGGAATGGGCCCGCGACGGCGAGACCGGGGAACTCTTCATGGTCCAGGCCCGGCCCGAGACCGTCCAGTCGCGCCGGACCGGTCCGCACTTCACCATCCACCATCTGCTGGAACAGGGGCCCGTGCTCGCCACCGGGTCGGCCATTGGCGACTCGATCGCGCACGGCACGGCCTGCGTCATCCGGGCCGCGGCGGACATCGCGAAGTTCCGCGACGGCGCCATCCTCGTCACCGAAATGACCGACCCGGACTGGGTGCCCATCATGAAACGGGCGGCCGGGATCGTCACTGACCACGGCGGCCCCACGAGCCACGCGGCGATCGTCAGCCGCGAGCTGGGCGTCCCCGCCGTCGTCGGAACCGGCAACGCCACGGCCGTCCTGGCCGAGGGCCGCCCCGTGACGCTCTCCTGCTCCGAGGGCGACCTGGGCCGCGTCTACGACGGCACCCTGGCGTTTGAAACGGAAGAGGTGGACCTCGGGGCGTTGCCCGAAACGCGCACGGCGGTCATGGTCAACATCGCCAGCCCGGCCGCGGCCTTCCAGTGGTGGCGGCTGCCGGCCGACGGCGTCGGGCTTGCCCGGATGGAGTTCATCATCAGCAGCCTGATCCGGGTCCATCCCATGGCGCTGGTCCATCCGGAACGGGTCGCGGACCCCGCCGAGGCGCAGCAGATCCGGGAGCTGGCGCAGGCCTATGCGGACCCGGCCGAGTACTTCGTGGATGCCCTGTCGCTGGGCATCGCCAAGATCGCCGCACCGTACTATCCGCGCCCCGTGATTGTCCGGCTCAGCGACTTCAAGACCAACGAATACGCCCACCTGCTCGGCGGGGGCGCCTTCGAGGAACCGGAAGAGAACCCGATGTTGGGGTTCCGCGGCGCCTCGCGCTACTACGACGCCCGCTACCGCGAGGGGTTCGCACTCGAATGCGCCGCCCTCAAACGGGTCCGGGAGAAGCTCGGGTTCACCAACGTGATCGTCATGGTGCCGTTTTGCCGGACGCCGCAGGAGGCGGACAAAGTCCTGGCCGTGATGGCCGAGCACGGCCTGGTCCGCGGCAGTAGCGGGCTTCAGGTCTACATGATGTGCGAAATCCCGTCCAACGTGGTCCTGGCGGAAAAGTTCGCCACCCGCTTCGACGGGTTCTCGATCGGCTCCAACGACCTCACGCAGCTGGTCCTCGGCGTGGACCGTGACTCCGGCCCGCTCGCGGCGCTCTTCGATGAGCGGGATGAGGCCGTGATGGTGATGATCAGCGAGGCCATCCGGAAGGCCCACGCCGCCGGCATCAAGATCGGCATTTGCGGTCAGGGGCCCAGCAACCACCCCGAGTTCGCCGCGTTCCTGGTGCGGGAAGGGATCGACTCGATCTCCCTGAACCCGGACAGCTATCTCAGGACGGTGCCGCGGATCGCGGAAGCGGAAGAAACGGAAACGGCGGGCTCAGCCAAGGCAGCGGCAAAGGCAGAGACAGCGTAAGCCACGGCAGCCTCAGCAACGGCAGAGTCAGCCCGGTAGCGGGGCCCGCCGTACTTCACGGGGCGCCACTGTGCTGGCCGCGCCGCCGCGCCCGGGGCCGAGGGCGCGCAGGGCGTTGAGGATCGTGGCGAGGTCCACCAGTTCCTGGGACAGGGCACCGGCCACGGCGGGCACGTACCCCGCGGCCGCGGCCAGCATGAGGGCCACGCTCAGTCCGATGCCGATCCAGATGCTCTGCAGGGCCACCTGCACGGTGCGCCGCCCGATCCGTACGGCCGTCGCCACCTTGGAAAGGTCATCGAGGATGATCACGACGTCGGCGGACTCGCCGGCCGCCGTCGAGCCGCGGGCACCCATGGCGATGCCGACGTCGGCGACCGCCAGGACGGGGGCGTCGTTGACGCCGTCGCCGACCATCATGACTGGACGGTCCGGCAGTGATCGGACGGCCTCAACCTTGTCCGGCGGCAGGCACTCGGCGCGGACGTCGGTGAGCCCCGCCTCGGCCGCGATGTGCCGGGCCGTGGCGAGCGCGTCGCCGGTCAGCATGACCGTCCGGCCCACGCCCAGGGCCTTGAGTTCGCCGAGAGTGCGGCGGGTCTCTTTGCGGATGGGATCGCTCATCACCAGGGAGCCCACGAACTCGCCGCCCGCACCGACGTAGATGGCGAGCTCGCCGCTGGCCAGCTCCGCCTCCGCGACGCCGGAGGCCCACTCCGCGACGAACGCGGGCTTGCCCACCACAACATCCTGTCCGTCGAGCCGGGCCCGCACCCCGTGCGTGGCGAATTCGGTGGCCTCGGTGGCGGACGCGAAGGGCAGGGCCCGGGAACGGGCGGCGTCCATCACCGAGGCGGCCAGGACATGCGAGGAATACTGTTCCGCGGACGCCGCCAGCTGCAGGACCTCGTCCTCGGAGCGGGACCCGGCGGTCCGGATGGCCACCAGGGACGGGCGGCCGTAGGTGAGGGTTCCGGTCTTGTCGAAGGCTGCCGTCTTGATCCGGCTCAGCTGTTCCAGCACCCCGGCGTACTTGACGATGACGCCGGAGCGCGCGGCCCGGCTCATCCCGCCGAGGAACGCCACCGGCGCGGCGATCAGCAGGGGGCACGGCGTGGCCACCACGAGGACCTCGGCGAAGCGTTCCGGGCTGCCGCTGATGATCCAGCCCACGGCGCCGAGCACGTAGGCGAGGGCTGTGAACGGCACGGCATAGCGGTCGGCCAGACGGACCATGGGCGCCTTGCTTTCCGCGGCCTCCTTCACGAGGGCAACGATCCGGCTGTACTGCGAATCCTCCATGCGTGCCGTGACCCGCATCCGGACCGCGGCCTCACCGTTCAGCGACCCGCTCATGAGCCCGTCCCCGGCGGACCTTTCCACCGGCAGGCTCTCTCCGGTGAGCGAGGATTCATCGAACGATCCGGATTCGGAGAGCAGGACGCCGTCCAGCGGGACCACCTCGCCGGGCTTGACCAGCAGGATGTCACCGATCTCGACGTCGGTGGCCGCCACGTCCTCGTGCTGGCCGTCAGTGTTGGTGCCGGCAGTGTCGGTTCCGGCGGCGGGGGGCCCGGCAGCGGTGCCGCCGCTGTCGCGTTCCCGGTGCGCCGTCTGCGGGACGCGCTCCAGCAGCGCTGTCAGCTCGCCCTTGGCGCGGCCGGCGGCATAGTCCTCGAGGGCGGTACCGCCGGCAAGCATGAGCACGATGATCATTGAGGCGATGTACTCGCCCACCAGCACCGTGCTGACGATTGCGGTGACGGCCAGGACATCGATGCCGAACTGCCCGCTCGCGAGCCGCCGTGCCATTCCGACGGCGAGGTAGGCCGCCACGGCCAGGGCATAGATGCTCGCGGCGACCCGGGCTATGCCTTCCTGGCCTGCGGCCACCAGGGCCAGCACCGCCAGCAGCGCAACGAGGGTCCCCGCGACGAGCGGATACCGGAGCACGAATTTCACGGATTTTCTTACCTTCGACGGCGTGTCCTCGACTACTTGAATCCTACTGCCCCGCTCCTGCCGCCTGCGGGGGCCTTTGAGCCCTAGCCTGCCGTGGCGCGTGGTGCCAAGGTGAAACATGAGGTTCATGGGCGCGGGCGGCCGGCGCCGGCAACGGGTCGTCGCGGCTGTGGTGGCTCTGGTGGTGCTGCTGCTGGCCGGCGGGGTGGCGGTCCTGATGTGGCAGGGGGCGCCAGGCGCGTCCCCGCCGGTATCCCCGTCTCGATCCGGGCCCGCCTCCGCAACTGGCTCCGCGACTGCCTCTGCGACTGAGATTCCGGCATCTGCGTCGCCGGCCCCCGCCTCGCCGCCCGCCAGCATGCCTGCCACTGCCGTACCTCCCGCCCCGCCCGTACCGCCCGCGCCGCCGGCTTCGGATCTGCCGGCTCCCGCGCCCGTTCCGCCGGCGGCGCCGTTCCCCGCCGCGCTCGCCGGCCGCGACCTCGAAGCAATCCCGGGGGCGGGCCCCGCGGTCGCCCTGACCTTCGACGCCGGCGCCAACTCCGCCGGACTCCCCAGCATCCTGCAGAGCCTCGCCGCCGCGGGCGTGCGGGGCACGTTCTTCCTCACCGGCAGCTGGGCAGCCGCGAACCCCGGCGGCGTGGCGGCGATCGTCGCCGGCGGGCACCGGGTAGGCAATCATTCCATGACGCATCCGGCCTTCACCGGGCTGTCGGATGCCGTCATCGCGGACCAGATCGCAGCGGCCGAACAGGCCATCCGGGCCGCGGGCGCGGACCCGCGGCCGCTCTTCCGCTTTCCCTTCGGCGGCCGCGACGCCCGGACCATCGCCACGGTCAACAGCCTCGGCTACCTTCCGGTGCGCTGGAGCGTCGACACCCTGGGCTGGAAAGGCGCCAGCGGCGGGGTGACGGCGCAACTCGTGGCGGACCGGGTCCTGGCGGCGCTGCGGCCGGGGGAAATAGTCCTGATGCATATCGGGTCCAACCCCGACGACGGGACCACGCTGGACGCCGACGCGCTGCCCCAGGTCATCAGCCGCATCCGCCAGGCCGGCTACGGCTTCACCACCCTCGACGCACTCCTGGGCTGAGCGCAGCCCGGGCCAAACGCCACTGTTACCACGCAGCGATCGCTGATAGGACTGGCCCATGACGGAGTCGCCGACAGTTGCCGCCGCGCTGGCGCCCGTCGACGCCGTGATCTTCGACCTCGACGGCGTCGTGACCGACACCGGCGAACTCCGCGCCGCGGCCTGGAAGCAGCTGGTCGGCGACGTCATCAAGGATCCCCGGTTCCCCGCCGAAGCCCGGTCCGGGCCGCTCACGGACGAGGATTTCGCCCGCTGCATCGAGGGCCGGACCTGGGAGGACGGCGTGGCCACGTTCCTGGCCTCGCGCGGCGTGTCCATCCCCCTCGGCTCGCCCGCGGACAGTCCTGCGGAGTGGACCGCGTTCGGACTCGCGCAGCGCCAGAACGGAATATTCGAAGCCCTGCTCGCTGGCCGGCCTGTCCCGGCGTTCCCGGGTACCGTCGCGCTGCTCGAACGGCTCCGGGCGGGGCGGATCCCGGTGGTCCTCGCCACCTCCAGCCGGAACGCCGCCGCGACCGTGGCCGCCGCGGGCCTCGGCGACGTCTTTGACCACGTCGTGGACGGCCAGACGGCACTGGACCACGACGTCGCCGGAATGCCGGCTCCGGCGCTGGCCCTGGAGGCCGTCCGCCGGCTGGAGCTCACCCCGGCCAGGGCCATGGTCATCGCCGGCGCAGCCGCCGGCGTCGAAGCCGGGCGGCGCGGAGGATTCGGGCTCGTGGTCGGCCTCGACCGGGCCGGGCGGCGGGCCGCGCTGGAAGCCGCGGGCGCCGACGTCGTGGTTGAAGATGTCAGCGAACTGGACATCGGGCTGGTCATCACACACCCGTGGCTGCTGGTCTACGAGGGCTTCGACCCGGCCCACGAGGGGCACCGGGAGGCGCTGACCACCCTCGGCAACGGCTACCTTGCCACCCGCGGCGCCGCCCCGGAACACCGCGCGGGAGAGGTCCACTATCCCGGCAGTTACCTGGCCGGCGTCTACAACAGCCTCGCGAGCGTTGTCCAAGGCGAAGAAACGGTCGACGAGCACATGGTGAACATCCCGGACTGGCTGCCGTTGGATGTCCGGGTCGGCGACGGCGCGTGGTGGTCCGACGGCGGCCTGACGCTCCGCAGCGAACGCCGCACCCTGGACCTCAAACGCGCCCTGCTGAGCAGGGAGGCGCTCCTGGAGGATAACGCCGGGCGGCAGCTCCGGCTGTTCCAGCGCCGGCTCGTATCCATGGCCGAACCCCACCTGGCCGCACTCGAAACCACACTGACCGCCGTCGGATGGAGCGGCACCCTCAGCATCCGCAGCGGTTGCGACACCGGCGTCACCAACTCCAACGTGCCCGAGGACGCCCAACTGGCCAACCGGCACCTGAGCGCGGTGGCGGTG
Organism: Arthrobacter sp. NicSoilB8; assembly: GCF_019977355.1. Lineage (NCBI taxonomy): Bacteria > Bacillati > Actinomycetota > Actinomycetes > Micrococcales > Micrococcaceae > Arthrobacter > Arthrobacter sp. NicSoilB8. The sequence continues at coordinate 404,302 of NZ_AP024655.1, forward strand.
TCCTCGGCGGTTTCTTCGTCGGAGGACGGTTCGGACGCCGCGGAGCTGACGGTTCAGGTGCAGACGACCGGGAGCAGGATCGGAATCGCCCTGGCGCTGCGGACCCGGATTTCCCGCGGCGGACCGCCGCAGCCAGAATCCGGGGCTCCCGGTGGAGCTTCTGGCGGGGATCCCCGCGGGGGCCCGGGCGGGGTTCCCGGCGGCGCGAACGGGGCTGGTGTGATTCCCGAGTCGGCCGGGGGCCTGCACGGGCACCGTTTCGACCTGCAGGTCGCGGACGCCGTCCCCGTCACGGTGACCAAAACGGTCGCCGTCGCCACATCGCGGGACCACGCCATCGCCTCGCCCGGCTCGGCGGCGCTCGCGGTGCTGGCACGCGCACCCCAGGACTTCGAGGCGCTGCTGGCAGAGCATGAGGCGGCATGGAGCCTGCTGCTGGCGCCGTTCATCATTGACTCCGATGCCCCTTCCCAGGCCCAGCTCATCCTGAACCTCCACGTCTTCCATCTTTTGCAGACGCTCACCACCCACACGGCCGAGCTCGACGCCGGAGTCCCGGCCCGCGGTCTCCACGGCGAGGGCTACCGGGGGCACATCTTCTGGGATGAACTGTTTGTCCTGCCGGTCCTGAACTCGCGGCTGCCCGCGGTGGCCCGCGAGCTGATTGACTACCGCTGGCGGCGGCTGGGGACCGCGCGGGATGCGGCCCGGAAGGCCGGGCTGCGCGGCGCCCTCTTCCCGTGGCAGAGCGGCAGCGACGGCACCGAGCAGACGCCCAAGTTCCTGTTCAACAAGCTCTCCGGGCACTGGGTGCCGGACTACTCGCACCTGCAGCGGCATGTCGGCCTGGCGGTCGCCTACAACGCATGGCAGTACTTTGAGGCAACCCAAGACCGGGGCTGGCTGACCCGGCACGGTGCCGAGATCGTGGTGGATGTGGCCAGGCTGTTCGCCTCCCTGGCCGAGCACGATGCGGCGGAGGACCGGTTCCATATCAGGGGTGTCATGGGGCCCGATGAGTACCACACCGGCCATCCGGGCAACCCCGGCGGCGGCCTGGACGACAACGCGTACACCAACGTCATGGCGGCCTGGGTGTTTGACCAGGCGGTGTGGATCATGCATTCCGTGCAGGGCTTCGACATGGAGGAGCTGCGGTCACGGCTGGGAATTACGGGCGCGGAAATCGACGCCTGGGGGCACCTGAGCCGGCGCATGTTCGTGCCCTTCCACGACGGCGGCATCATCAGCCAGTTCGACGGCTACGGCTCACTCCGGGAACTCGACTGGAAGCACTACCGCCGCGCCTACCGGAACATCGAGCGGCTTGACCTGATCCTCGAAGCCGAAGGGGACAGCCCCAACCACTACCGGCTGGCCAAACAGGCCGACGTCCTCATGCTCCTGTACGTCCTGGGCGAGGACCAGCTCCTGGGCTTCCTGCGCAGGATGGGCTACGCCGTCGAGCCGGCCCAGATCGCGGCCACCGTGGACTTCTACCTGGCGCGGACGGCGCACGGTTCCACCCTGAGCCGGGTCGCCCATGCCTCGGTGCTGGCCCAGCATGATCCGGAGCGCGCGTGGGCGACCTTCCGGGAGGCCCTGGACACGGACCTGGACGACACGCAGGGCGGCACCACGAGTGCGGGCATCCACTTGGGGGCCATGGCGGGCTCGATCGACGTGGTCCAGCGCAGCTTCGCCGGGCTTCGGATCACCCGGGACGCCCTGGACTTCACCCCGCGGCTGCCGGCCGAGCTGTCCCGGGTGGAATTCCAGGTCCGCTACCGTGACCAGCTGCTGGCCGTGCACCTCGGGCGCGACCGGCTGCGGGTCTCCGCCGCGCCGGGGGACGCGGCTCCCGTGCTGGTGCGGGTCGGCGCCGAGAAAGTGTTGCTCCGGGCAGGCCAGGAGCACGAGTTCCGCCGGGACGCCGGGCCGCGGGGGTGATGCCCGGCAGATGCCCGGCCGACGCCCTGCCGACGCCCTGAGCGGGTGCGTTGGGGCGCCTTTGGGGCGCCGCGCGTGCGCTTCTTTCGGGCTACGCCGTGTCCATGTGCAGCACGGCCGCCCCCGTGATCCGATCCTCCGCCAGATCCCGCAGAGCCTGATCCGCGGCATCGAACGGGTACGCCACCGTGGTGGGACGGAGCGGGATCTCTGCGGCAATCCGGAAGAACTCCTCGCCGTCGGCCCTGGTATTGGCCGTGACGCTGCGCAGCTGCCGTTCTTGGAAAAGCTCGTCGCTATAGTGCAGGGGCGGGATGTCGCTGAGGTGGATGCCCGCGACGGCGAGTGTCCCGCCGCGGTCCAGGGCGCGCAGGGCGACCGGCACCAGCCCGCCTGCGGGGGCGAAAAGGATGGCGGCATCCAGGGGATCCGGAGGCTGTTCCTCAGCCCCGCCGGCGAACGTCGCACCCAGATCCAGGGCCAGCTTGCGCGCCTCCGCGGACCGGGTCATGACGTACACGCGGGCACCGCGGTACTGGGCGATCTGGGCGGCCAGGTGCGCGGAACCGCCGAAGCCGTAGATGCCCAGCCGGCCGCCGATCGGCAGCTCGGCGCGGCTCAGCGCACGGAAGCCGATGATGCCCGCGCACAGGAGCGGTGCGGCCTGCTCGTCGCTGAACGTGTCCGGGATCCGGTAGGCGAAGTCCTCGGCCACCGTGACGAGCTCGGCGTACCCGCCGTCGCGGTCCCAGCCGGTGAACGTGGGGGACAGGCAGAGGTTCTCCTGGCCCCGCAGGCAGAACCGGCAGGCGCCGCACGTGCTGCCCAGCCACGCAACCCCTACCCGTTCGCCAAGACCGAACCTGACCGCCCCCGGGCCGAGCCCGATCACCTCGCCGACGACCTCGTGGCCCGGTATGGTCCCGGGGTGCCGCGGCTCGAGGTCGCCCTCGGCCAGATGCAGGTCCGTGCGGCACACACCGCAGACCCGCACTTTCAGGAGGACCTCCCCGCGCCCCGGCCGGGGATCCGGGCAGTCGGCTGCCACCAGGGGGCCGCTGGACATGGGCCCCGGCCGTCCAACCCGCCAGGCTCGCACCGCTGCCTCCTTTTCTGCAGTCCCTGCTGTTCCGAATCAGATCCTGCGGCGGCTATCGGCTGACCAGGACGTTGCAGTGCGCCTTGTGCAGCACGGCGGACACCGTGTTGCCGGGGCCCGCCGAGGGGTTGTGGGTCCCGAGCACCAGGACGTCGGCGTCGTCGGCGGCGGTGAGCAGCTCCCGGGCAGCCGCATGGCCCTCGAGGAGGAGCCCGGAGACCTCCAGCCCCGGCGCCAGCTTCCGGGTGTCGTCGACGGCACGGTCCAGCAGCTCCTGGCCGGGGTGCCTGGCATGGCGGCCGTGCTCATCCCGCGTCCCGAACCGCTGCGGATCCACGTGGACGAGGTGCAGCGAGTCGCCGAGGACTTCTGCCAGCTGGATCGCGTCGGCCACGGTGGCAGGGCTGCGGGGGGAGTCATCGACTCCCACCACGACGGGGTGCCCGGGTCGGCGCGGGCGCCGGATCACCATCACGGGGCAGTGCGCGGAGCCGGCCAAATCAAGGCAGACCGACCCCGCCACCGGGCCCAGCACGGCGCCAAGCCCCCGGCTGCCGACTACCAGCAGCCGGGCGTCCCGGGCGGCGTCGCGCAGCACGGGCGCGGCGAGCCCGGCCTCCATGACGCCGTCGACGACGGGCCCGGCGCGTCCCTGCCCTGTGGCGGACGGTCCTGTGACTGACACGGCACGATGGACGCCGGGCTCAGCCCCGGCTGTTTCCGTCGCTGTTGATTCGGCGGGTTGGGCGGCGGGGGCGCCCCCGGTTGCTTCCAGGACGGCGCTGCGGGCCAGTTCGACGCCCTCAGCGAGGATGGCTTCGGCGGAGTGCCGCAGCCCGCTGCCGGCCACTCCCTTGACGGGGCCCAGATTCTTGGTGAATACCGGCCACACCCACGCATGGACCACCCGGAGGTCGAGCCCGGTGGCGGCCGCGTACCCGGCAGCCCAGCGGACGGCGAGCTGGGCGGCCTCGGACCCGCCGTAGCCGACTGCCACGATGCCGCCGTCATGACCCGCGGGTGACGTCATTGTTCCTCCCGGCTCGGCGGACGCCACCCCTTCGCCCGGCTGTACGTGCAGCCCCCAGTACAACGCCGCGCTCCGGGAATGGCTAGGGGCTTTGGTCCCGCGGGCTGCCGTGCTGCTCGCGCAGCTCGCGTCCGCGCCGGATGTCTTCTTCCTCCCGGGCCTGCAGCTTGTCGCTCTGTTTGGTGTCCCGGGGCGGCAGCTGGATGGTCTTTTCGGCCTCGATTCCTGCCTGCAGCTGGCGGCCGCGCTCCATCTCGGCGTCGAACTCTGCACCGAACAGCAGTGACATGTTCAGGATCCAGAGCCACAGCAGCGAGATGATCACACCGCCAATGGCACCGTAGGTCTTCTCGTAGCTGTTGAAGTTGGCCACGTAGAAGGCGAAGGCCAGGGATGCAAGCAGGAAGATCACCAAGGCGATTGCGGAACCCATGCTCAACCAGCGGAACTTGGGTTGCTTCACGTTCGGTGTGGCGTAGAAGAGGATGGCGATTGCCAGGATCACGAGCAAGAGCACCACCGGCCACTTGAGGATGTTCCACGCCGTCAGGACGGCCTCGCCCAGGCCGATGGCGTTCCCGACGGCCTCGGCCACCGGTCCGCTCAGGACAAGCATGGCTGAGAGCACGAGAACGATCAGCACGGTCGCAATAGTCACGACGAGCATGGTGCCCCGTAGCTTGATGAACGGCCGGCCTTCGTCGATTTCGTAGATCCGGTTCATTGCCCGGCCAAACGCTCCGACATAGCCGGAGGCGGACCAGAGGGCGGTGAGGATGCCAATGACCAGGGTTAGTCCGGCGGCGGAGGAGCTGCTGAGCTGCTCGACGGGCTGGCGGATGGCGCCCACAGTTTCCGCAGGCGCGAAGCCTTGGACGATCTCCAGGAGCGCGGACGTGGTCTTCCCGGCCTGCCCGAAAATGCCAAGCAAGGACACCAGGGCCAACAGCGCCGGGAAGATCGAGAGGACCGAGTAGTAGGTCAGGGCCGCGGCGAGATCGGGGCACTGGTCCTTCGTGAACTCGCGCAGCGTCTTCCTGGCGATGTACTTCCACGAGGGCCTGGTGATGTCGGCGGGGCTGCCCGGTTTGCGGGAGTCGTCCGGTGCGGGCGCCGTGCGGGCTTTGGCGGTGCTGCGCTCCTGGGTTTCGGCGTCGATGGGAGTGTCTGCCTCGGCGGAGTTCTTGGACATGCGAATTCCCTTCGGGGTTAAGTGCAGCGGCCGGCCGTCCGGCGGGTGAGCGCTGGACGGCCGGCCGGGTTCGAACGGGATCAGGCCTGCTGGACGTTATCCCGGGCCTCGACTGTCCGATCCTTGACGTCCGCCACTGCGCCGTGGCCCTCGGCCTTGACGTGCTCGGTGGCGTCGGCGGCGGTGGCCTTGACGTTTTCCATCGCGGCCTGGGCAGGCTCCCTGAGGCCTTCCGCCACGTGTTTGGCGGCCTCGGTGAGTTCCGTGGTAACGGGTTCGGCCGCGGTCTTCAGGGCATCCGCGGCTTCGCGTTCCTTCTGGCTGGCCGGGATGAGGGAGGAGACCAGCAGGCCCGCCCCGAACGCAATCAGGCCTGCCGCCAGGGGGTTGCCCCGGGTCTTGGTCTTGACGCGCGTGGGGGCATCGCCGATTGCGGAGCCGGCATCACTCAGGTGGGCACCGGCACTGCCGGCGGCGGAGTGCATGGTGTCCGTGGAATGGTCGGCTGCGCCCATGACTTTCTCCTTCACTCCGAAGACGGCATCTTTGACGTTTTCCTTGACTCTGTCGGTTTGCCGCTGGACGATGTGCGACGGCGTGACCTTGTCCGCCACGGCGTCGACGTTGGTGCCGAGCCGCGCGCGGGTTGCTTCGATATCTGCTCGGATGACATCCGGGTTTTCACTCATCGTTATTCCTCGCTGGAACTAGGAGTTGGGTTTAAGCGTGGGCGGGATTTCCTGCAGGGTCTCGCTGGTCTGGGGCATGCCCTTGACCGCCTTGAGTTCCTTGCGCCCCTTGGCGGCCAGGATCGCGGCGACGATTCCCCAGATGACGGCGACGACGACGGCCGACCAGCCCAGCCCCATGACCGTCCCGAGCGCCCACCAGAGCGCCAGGGACAGGAACAGGAGCACGAAATGGCCCGCGACGCCGGCCCCGGCGAGCATTCCGGCGCCCTTGCCGGCCCGGGCCGCCGACTGCTTCAGTTCGATCTTGGCGAGCTCCACTTCCTGCCGCATCAAAGTGGACATGTCCCGCGTGACGTCGCCCAGCAGGTCACCCAGGGACGAGGTTTCCGCCTTGGCGTGGGCGGCAGTGGGAGGCATCTCACTCATCGACGGCCGCCGTCGAAGGGGTCGTCACGCAGAGCCGCGCGGTCGGCTGTTGCGCGGTAGGGCTCCGCGTCGACAGGGTTCGCCGGCCACGGGTCACTTTCCGTGGTTTCCTCGGCCAGCGGGTTGGGCGGATAGGTCTCTGCGAAGCCCGCCGTCGTCGTTTCCGGAGCCGGCATCTGTACCGGCGGCGGCGGAACCGCCATTCCGGTGTCGGGTACCCGGCTGATCGGCGCCCCGGCGGTACCGGCGGTTGTTCGCGTGCCGGCCGTCGCGGCGGAATCGGGGGCGCCGGCGCTCAGGCTGCGGCTGAGCCGGCCGGCCAGGACACCCGCGCCCGCCGCGAGCAGCAGGAAGGTGCCGGGCTTTTGCCGGGCAAAGTGCTTGACCTCGTTGAGCAGCGATCCGGGATCCCGGGCGTCGAGCCAGTTGGCGACGGCGGAGGACCGCTCGGCTGCCTGACGTACGAGGTCCGTGGCTACGCCGGGCTGGCCGGAAGCCGCGGCCATGGTGTGGAGCTCGGTCGAGACGGAGCGCAGGCCTTCGGCCACCTTCACCTGCTGGGCGCCGGCCTGGTCCGTGAGGTCAGATTTCGCCTGGTCGAGCAGGTCACGGGCGTTGGTCCTGACCTCGGCGGCAACATGGGCGGCCTCGGACTTGGCCGTTTCAGCCACGTTCTGGGCCGAATCTGCGGCCTGGCGGGAGACTTCGGCGGCCTCATGCTTGGTGGTATCGGTTGTGGAAGCGCCGGTTGCCGGTTCCGGGGGCGAGGTTATCGGTGCACCACTGGGTGTCGCGCTATAGATTTCGCCGTCGGCGACGGGCGGAAAGGTTGATGCCTGCCGGAGAGGAGTCTGCTGGGTGGCCGTAGGGGTGCCGAGGCTCCCATCCTGGGGCCATGGGTTCTGTGTCATCTTCGCTCTCTTTCAAAAAGATCGGCTGCTGATCAGAAGCCAGCAATACTGGAGTACTAATGGTAAGCATGATTACTAATAAATAGTAAGTACCCTTGCTTGTTGATTTGATGCGGCCGCGGCGGGCCGTTTGCGCCGTCCGCCGCTAGCCTTGTCCACAGGCCGGACTGGCCGGAAGCCCCGGTGAACTAGGGTTGAACCATGGACAACGCGGGGGATATCTGATGGCCAAGCGGGGCAGGGGCCGGGGCGCCGGAACCGCCGGGCCCGGAGTGGTGGAGGTGCCCAAAGGGTCCCGACCGGCCGGCCCCGTGGCCGGGGTGTATTACATCGACACCGGGGATTGTGAGCTGATCCCGGACCAGGACAATTCCACCGGCTGGCTCCTGCGCATCAACGGGGTCATGAGCTCGCACATTGACCTCGCAGACCCTTTGTTCCTGGACTTCGAGTACATGCGCTGGATCGCCGCCCTGGTCGAATCACGCTGGCCCCGCGATTCACGGCCCAAGCTGCGCGCCCTGCACCTTGGCGGCGGAGCATGCTCACTGGCCCGCTATTTCCACGCCGCCTATCCCGACGCCCGCCAGGTGGTGGTGGAGCTGGACGGCAAGCTGGCCGACTACGTCCGGGGCTGGTTTGACCTGCCCAAGGCCCCGCTGCTGCGCCTGCGGGTGGGGGAGGCCCGCGAAGTCACCGAGAGCCTGACCCCGCAGACCCGGGACCTGATCATCCGCGACGTCTTCGCCGGCTCGCTGACCCCGCGGCCGCTCACCACCCGGGAATTTACGGAGCACGCCAAGCGCGTCCTGGCGCCGGCCGGGGTGTACGTGGTGAACTCCGGCGACGCCCCGGACCTGAAGAATGCCCGCGAGGACGCCGCCACCATAGCGGACGCCTTCGCGCACACCATGCTCATCGCGGACCCGGCCATGCTCAAGGGCCGCCGCTACGGCAATATGATCATGGCCGGCAGCGACCGCCCGTTCGACGACGATCCGGGCCTGGCGCGCCGCCTCCTGGGCGGCGGGGTGCCCGCGCACATCTGGAACGACGAGAAGGTGCGGGCGTTCGCGGCCGGCGCAGCCGTCCGCCACGACCCGGCAGATTCCGCCCCCGCCGTCGCCCCTGCCCGGACCCCGGCTGAATCGCCCGCCGGGACCCCCGCTGACCCGCCGACCGCTCTGTAGCCGGCCGGCCGTCGGCGCCCGGTAACGGCGCCTACTGGGTGACCGGCCGGGATCCGCCCCGGCCCAGCAGGGCGTCGCGGTGCGCCGCCGTTTGTTCGCGCAGCGCCTGCACGAGGGCCGCCACGGCCGGCCGGCGCATCGAATCGGGCCGGAGCACCATCCAGTAGGGGAGCAGCTCCGCGAATTCCTCCGGCAGGAGCCGGACGAGGTCCGGATGCAGGTCGGCCGCGAAGCAGGGCAGGAACCCGATCCCGGCGCCGGCGCGGGTGGCCTCCACATGGACAAAAACGTTGGTGGAGCTCAGCCCGTCCCGCATGGCAGGCACCAGCCGCCGCGGGGCATCCAGATCGTCCACCTGCAGCATCGAATCGACAAAGTACACGAGTGAGTGGGCCGTCAGTTCCTCGACCGTGGCCGGCGTCCCGTACTCGGCCAGGTAGCCGCGAGAGGCGTACATTCCCAGCATGTACTCGCCGAGCTGCGCGGCTTCGGCCCGGTGCACCTGCGGCTCGCCCACCACCACCTCGATGTCCAGCCCGGAGCGCTGCTGGAGCGCCCGGCGCGTCACGGTGATGATCTCGACGCTGAGGCCGGGATGGTCGCGGCGGAGCCGGGCCACGGCCGGGGCGGCGATGTAGGCGCTGAAGCCGTCCGTGGCGGTCATCCGGACCACTCCGGTGATGGGATCCGGGGTGTGCCCGGGCTGTTCCAGGGTGCGCACGGCGCTTTCCACCTGCTCGGCCACCCGCACTGCCTCGGCGCCGAGCTCGGTGAGTTCCCAGCCGCCCGAGGCGCGCGAGAGCACCCGGCCGCCCAGCGCCTTCTCCAGCGCCGCGATCCGCCGGGAAACGGTGGTGTGGTTCAGCCCGAGCGTCTGGGCCGCCGTCGTGAATTTCGCCGAACGGGAGACGGCGAGCAGGACCAGCAGGTCATCGGGATTGGCTTTCATATCTGCAATTTTGCACATACAGGGTGCCGGTTTGGCCATTGAATCGCCGCAAATGTGCGGCAATACTCAATGGAGCCATTTCAGTGCTGTGCGTCACAGCGCGTGTCACCGTGGACACTAAGGAGAACCAGATGAGCGTAAACGAACGCTCTGCAACATCCCCCGCCGCACCCGCATCCAAGGGTTCCGGGCTCAAGAAGATCGTCGCAGCATCGATGGTGGGAACCGTCGTCGAGTGGTACGAATTCTTCCTCTATGCCACCGCCGCCACCCTGGTGTTCGGCAAGTACTTCTTCCCGCCCACCGGCAACGAGCTGGACGGCATCATCCAGGCGTTCCTGACCTACGCCGTCGGCTTCGTGGCCCGCCCGCTGGGCGGCATTGTCTTCGGCCAGATCGGCGACAAGCTGGGCCGCAAGCCCACCCTGCAGCTCACCATCATCATCATCGGTGTCTCCACCTTCCTGATGGGCTGCCTCCCGGGCTTCGCCACCCTCGGCTACCTGGCGCCGGCCCTGCTGGTCTTCCTGCGCTTCATCCAGGGCTTCGCCCTGGGCGGGGAATGGGGCGGCGCCGTGCTGCTCGTCGCCGAGCACAGCCCCAACAAGTCCCGCGGTTTCTGGTCCAGCTGGCCCCAGGCCGCCGTCCCGGTGGGCAACCTGCTGGCCACCCTGGTCCTGTTCATCATGTCCAACGTGCTCAGCGCCGCCGACTTCCTCGGCTGGGGCTGGCGCGTGGCGTTCTGGCTCTCCGCCGTGATCGTGTTCGTCGGTTACTACATCCGCACCCACGTCTCCGAGTCGCCGATCTTCCTCGAGGCCAAGGCCCAGCTGGAAGAGGAACAGTCCGTCAGCTACGGCGTCCGTGAAGTCATCCGCAAGTACCCCAATGGCATCCTGCAGGCCATGGGCCTCCGGTTCGCGGAAAACATCATGTACTACCTCGTGGTCAGCTTCGCGATCGTCTACCTCAAGAGCGTGCACAAGTACGACACCTCCTCGCTGCTGCTCGCCCTGCTGATTGCCCACGTCGTGCACTTCCTGGTGATCCCGCAGGTCGGACGCCTCGTGGACAGCTGGGGCCGCAAGCCCGTCTACCTGGTCGGCGCCATCACCGGTGCCACCTGGCCGTTCTTCGCCTTCCCGATGTTCGACACCCGCAACCCGGTGGTCATCGTCCTGGCCGTCACGATCGGCCTGTGCCTGCACGCCTTCATGTACGCCGGCCAGCCGGCCCTCATGTCGGAGCTGTTCCCGACCCGGATGCGCTACGCCGGCGTCTCCCTGGGCTCGCAGGTCACCTCGATCTTCGCCGGTTCGCTGGCGCCGCTCCTGGCCACCCAGTGGCTCAAGGACACGGGCTCCTGGCTGCCGACCGCGATCTACCTGGTGGTCGCCTGCGCCATCACCACCGTCGCGGTGCTGAGCCTGAAGGAAACCAAGGGCATCGCCCTCGAGGACGTGGACCGGGCCGACGCCGAACGCGAAGGCCTGCCCGTAGCAGCCATGCGCTGAGCTGCTTGGGTCACCGGGCTGCCTGAGTTTTTTGGGCCTGCGCGGGTGACCGTGCTGCTTGAGTTTGGGCCGGCTCCAGCCACGCTGGAGCCGGCCGCCTCTTTGGATTTTGGATATGGAAGGCTGAGTTATGGAAAACACGCTTAACGGACGCAAGGCACTGGTCACCGGCGGAGCCGGCGGGATCGGCGCAGCCAGCGTCCGCGCCCTGGCCGCACGCGGGGCCAAGGTGGTGATCGCGGATGTGGACGAGTCCGCCGCCGCGGCCCTCGCCGACGAGGTCGGCGGCACCTCGTGGGCCGTCAACCTGCTGGACGTCGAATCCCTCCAGACGCTCAGCCTGGACTGCGACATCCTGGTAAATAACGCCGGAATCCAGCGCATCAGCCCCATCGAGGAGTTCGATCCGGCCGACTTCCGCCGCATCGTCACCCTCATGCTCGAGGCGCCGTTCCTGCTGATCCGGGCCGCGCTGCCGCACATGTACGCCAACAACTTCGGCCGCATCATCAACCTGTCTTCCGTCCACGGCCTCCGGGCCTCGCCGTTCAAGAGCGCCTACGTCTCGGCCAAGCACGGACTGGAGGGACTGAGCAAGGTGACTGCGCTCGAAGGCGGCGCGCACGGCGTCACCTCCAACTGCATCAACCCCGGGTATGTCCGCACGCCCCTGGTCGAGTCGCAGATCGCGGATCAGGCCAAGGTGCACGGCATCCCGGAAGCTGAAGTCCTCGCCAAGATCATGCTGACCGAATCAGCGGTGAAGCGCCTCGTGGAGCCCGAGGAAGTGGCGTCCCTCGTGGCGTGGCTGGCATCGGACGACGCCGGCATGGTCACCGGCGCCAGCTACACCATGGACGGCGGCTGGTCGGCGCGGTAGCCGCCGCCCAACACCAACGCGGGGTCACTTACGGCCCATAATCCTCGGGCAAAGTCAATCAGTGGTAGCAACGCGGGGGGTTAGGCTGCGTGCAGCAGCTGGTTCAGCCGGTTGGCTGGGGTTTCCAGGTTCAGGGTGGGCCGGGGCCGGCGGTTGAGTTTCGCGGCGACCTGCCGGAGGTCCTCCGGGGTGTGAACGGAGAGGTCCGTGCCTTTCTCGAACCAGAACCGCAGGAGCCGGTTGGTGTTCTCGTTGGTCCCGCGCTGCCAGGGCGAGTGCGGGTCGCAGAAGTAGAGCGTGGTGTCCAGGGCGGTTTGGATCCGGGCGTACTCGGCCAGTTCCGTGCCGCGGTCCCAGGTGATTGAGCGGCGCAGGTGTTCCGGGAGGCTGGCCATCTCCCGGATCATCGCGGCAGCGACGGTGTCGGCGGTATGGTCCCCGGGAAGGTGGAGGAGGATCGTGAACCGGGTCGAGCGTTCCACCAGGGTGCCGATCGCGGTCCCGTCGGAGCCGATGATGAGATCACCTTCCCAGTGGCCCGGGACGGCCCGGTCCTGGACCTCGGCCGGGCGCTCACTGATCTTGAACGCTTCCTTGTAGGGGCTGTTCTTGGTCCGGTCCGCGGCGTGGGGAACCCGTTGCTTCCGCTTCAAGCTGAGCTTCTCGGCCAGATCTGCCCGCAGACTTCCGCGGGATTGGACGTATAACGCCTGGTAGATCGTTTCGTGGCTCACCTGCATAGTCTGATCGTCGGGGAAGTAGAAGGCCAACATCGCCGAGATCAGTTTCGGGCTCCACCCGTCATCCATCCACACCCCGATCAGCCGGCAGAGCGTCTCGTCCCCGGCCAGCTTCAGCGGTTTGGGCCGGCGCCGGCCCTGATGGGCCTTCGTGTGGGCGACCGAGGCGTAATACACCCCGTCCGCGCTGGTGTTCCGGTTCACTTCCCGCCAGACCACCGACTTGTCCCGGCCAATGGCCTCGCCAATTGCGGCGTAGCTGAGCCCGCTGCGCCGGCCCATCTGGATCATCCCCCGCTCAGCCAGATTCAACGCCCGGCCCCCCGGACCTTCCACCGTCGGTGCCGGATCCGCAAGACCGCCGACCGCCCCCATGTTCACAGCCATCATCTGGCCAGACTGCGCCCACCACCGCCTTCCGGTCCCATGCATGACCCCGACACGCCGGGCCGCGGCGACTATCGACATCCCACCGCACACCATGTCAACGAAGTCGGTGCGGGTATTCGGAGGAAACAACTTGACCATAAAACGCTCCATCGATCAGAGCGTTGCTACGACCATATGACTTTGCCGGGCATTAATGGGCGCGAAGTGACCCCGCGTTGCTCTGCTGGAGGAGTGGGGCTAATCCTTGGTGCCCGTCAGGGCCAGGGTGCCGCCCAGCCCGATCATCATCACGCCGCCGGTGGTGCTGAGCGCGGCGATCCGGCGGGGCGACCGGGCAAACCAGTGCCGTGCCGTTCCCGCCGCGAGGGCCCACGCGCTGTCGGACGCGAGGGCGATCAGCAGGAACACCGCCCCCAGGGTGCCGAGCTGCACCGGAATCGCGCCGGCGGAATAGTCCACAAACTGCGGGAGCACGGCAACGAAGAAGACAATCGACTTCGGGTTGGTTGCGCCCACAATGAAGCCTTCCCGGAGCACCCGGGCGGTGGACGACGGGTTGGCGGGGGCCGCCGCCGCCGCGCCGCTGCCGCGGTGCCGGATCGCCTGGATCCCGAGGTACACCAGGTAGGCGGCGCCGGCGAACTTCACCACGCTGAAGAGCAGAAGGGACTGGGCCAGCACCACTCCCACGCCCAGCGCCACCGCGGCGATCTGGACCACTTCGCCGGCCGCGTTCCCCAGGACGCTCAGCAGGCCGCCCTTGCGTCCCAGGGCCAGGGTCCGTCCGATCACGAACAACACGCTGGGCCCCGGGACGGCGATCAGCACGAGGGCGGCAAGGGCAAAGGTTAGAAGGTTGGCGGCGGGAACCATGCCTGATCTTAACCCCGCGGGGACGCTTCCGGGAGACCGTTGGGGTTGCCGGAAGCGCCCGGGCGGCACCGTTACCGTCCGGCGGGAACCTGCGGGAGCTGCGCCGTTTCGTCGGCGAGTTCCGCCCGCGCCCGGCCGTGGCCGCGGACCCAGAGCCGGTAGGCAAGCACCAGGAGGCCGAGCCAGACGGCGCCCACATACAGCGCCACCCGGGTGTCCTCGAAGGCGCCCAGGATCACGATCACGAGGGCCATGAACGCGATGGTCAGAACGGACGCGGCAGGCCACCACGGGGACGGGAACTCCGACGCCGGCAGGCCCTTGCGGGCAATCTCGCGTTTCATGGCGACATGGGAGGCCAGGATCATGGCCCAGACCCAGACGGTGGCAAAGGTCGCGATTGAGGCGATCAGCAGGAAGACATCCTCCGGGATCACGGCATTAAGGACCACTCCCACCAGCAGGATGCCCGTCATCATCACCACGGTCATCCACGGCACGCCGTGACGGGAGACCTTGCCGAAGCTCGCCGGGGCGTGGCCCTGCCGGGCCAGGCCGAAAAGGATCCGGCCGGCACCGAAGATGTCGCTGTTGACGGCAGAGAGCGCCGCCGTGATCACTACGGCGTTGAGGATGTGGGGAGCCGCCGGGATGCCCAGGCTGCTGAAGATCTGCACGAAGGGGCTGCCGTTGCTGCCGATTTCGTCCCACGGGAACAGGCTCATCAGCACGCCCAGGGTCAGCACGTAGAACAGCAGGACGCGCACGGGGACGGTGTTGACGGCCTTGGGGATGACCTTCTTCGGGTCGGCGGCTTCACCGGCGGTGATGCCGAGGGTCTCCACCCCGCCGAACGCGAACATCACCACCGCGAAGGAGGCGAGGAGCCCTTCGAAGCCGTTGGGGAATAGGCCCCCGTGCTCCACGAGGTTGCCCAGCCCGGGCGCCACGGTGGCTCCGCCGGTCTGGAATCCGAAGACGATGATTGCCGCGCCGCCCGCGATCATGGCGATGATGGCCGCCACCTTGATCAGGGAGAACCAGAACTCCAGTTCGCCGAAGACCTTGACGCTGAGCAGGTTCAGGGCCGCCAGGAAGAAGATGATCGCCAGGACCCAGACCCAGCGCTCCACCCCGGGGAACCAGAATCCCATGTAGATGCTGAAGGCCGTGACATCCGCGATGGCCACGATCGCCATCTCGAACACGTAGGTCCAGCCGGTCACGAACCCGGCCAGCGGCCCCAGGTAACGGCTCGCGTACTGGCCGAAGGACCCGGACACCGGATGCCGCACCGCCATTTCGCCCAGGGCGCGCATCACCATGAAGACGGCGGCGCCGCCGATCATGTAAGCGAACAAGACGGCAGGTCCGGCCTTCTGGATGGCGGAGGCGGAGCCGTAGAACAGCCCCGTGCCGATCGCCGAGCCCAGGGCCATGAAACGGATGTGGCGGACGTTCAGTCCCCGGCTGAGCACGGAATCGACGGCTGCGCTGACGGCGGCGACCGGACCGCCGGCGTTACCGGCGTTACCGGCGTCCGCTGCGGCAGATGCCGGCTTTGTGGCGGTTTGGGCTTGTTGCATGCGAATACCTTCTCGTCATTGGGAGGGGGATCGCTATCCAGCAGACCATGTCCGGCGCCGCTGTGATGAGGCTCACCGGGACTTCGTGTCTTTGATTTCAGACTGTGCGGCGCCGGGTTTCCCCGCCTTTGCCGGGGCCTGACGGCGTGTGGCCCCGCGACGCCGGCGCGTCCCGCCGTCGTGGTGGCAAAGATGGGGAAACCCCGCGGGGGACCACCCCGGGGTTGCCTCCGCCGTCGGACTCAGACCCGGGCAAGTCGAAAACTCTTGACATCATGTCAGGTTTTCTTTACTTTGAGGTGTCAGGTTTGTTTTAGATGCGGCTTGTTTTGCGGCCGGCTCGTTGCGCGGGAGCTGCATATGTCATTTGAAGAGAAGAGCGCCTGGATCATGGGGGTGCTGGCGGCCGGCGCCTATGCGGTGTACCTCGCCGTCGTCCTCGGCTTGGCCCGCACCATGCCGCTCACGGAAGTGCCGTACGTGGCGCCGCTGCTGTGGACGGTCGGCGGTTCGATCGTCCTGTCGATCCTGCTCCACCTGGTGATCCGGGCCCTGTCCGCGAAGGATGCCGGCATGAAGGACCAGCGGGACAAGGAGATCTACCGCTTCGGCGAGTACATCGGGCAGTCGTTCCTCGTGGTGGGGGCCGTGGCGGCGCTCCTGCTGGCCATGGCCGAGCTCGACTACTTCTGGATCTCCAACGTGATCTACCTGGCGTTCGTGCTCTCGGCGATCCTGGGTTCGGTGGCCAAGGTCGTCGCCTACCGCCGGGGCTTCCAGCCGTGGTGAAGCCGACCCGGGTCACGAACTCCATCCGGCGCCTGCGGTTCGAGAACGGCGAGCTGACGCAGGCG
This sequence comes from Arthrobacter sp. NicSoilB8, assembly GCF_019977355.1. Lineage (NCBI taxonomy): Bacteria > Bacillati > Actinomycetota > Actinomycetes > Micrococcales > Micrococcaceae > Arthrobacter > Arthrobacter sp. NicSoilB8. The sequence continues at coordinate 420,578 of NZ_AP024655.1, forward strand.
GAGCTCGCCGAGCGCATCGGCGTGACCCGGCAGACGGTCATCGCGATCGAGCAGGGCCGATACTCGCCGTCGCTGGAGCTGGCATTCCAGATCGCCCACGTCCTCAAAGTTCCGCTCGACGACGTCTTCCAGTACCCCGGCTCCGCACCCGACTCCGAAGGAGAAGCACCATGAAGGCAATCACCCAGGACACCTACGGTTCTGTCGAGGTGCTCGAGCTGCGTGACGTCGACGCTCCCGTGCCCGGGGATGACGATGTGCTCATCCGGGTCCGGGCGGCCGGCGTCGACCAGGGCGTCTGGCACCTCATGACGGGGCTGCCGTACCTGACCCGCGCGATCGGCTTCGGGCTGACGAAACCGAAGACGCGCATCCGGGGCCGGGCCGTGGCGGGCCGCGTGGAAGCCGTCGGCAGGAACGTGGTCGGCTTCCGGCCGGGGGACGAGGTGTACGGCACCTGCGAGGGATCCTTCGCCGAATACGCGTGCGCGAAGGAAGACAAGCTGGCCCTGAAGCCGAAGAATCTCAGCTTCGAGCAGGCCGCCGCCGTCCCGATCTCCGCCGTCACGGCGCTGCAGGCGCTCCGGGATGTCGGCAGGGTCCAGGCCGGGCAGGAGGTCCTCGTCGTCGGCGCGGCCGGCGGCGTCGGCACCTACGCCGTGCAGCTCGCCAAAGCGTTCGGGGCGCAGGTGACGGGGGTGTGCAGCACCGCGAAGACCGATCTGGTCCGGTCAATCGGCGCGGACCAGGTCATCGACTACAAGCATGACGACTTCGCGGACGGGTCCCGGCAGTACGACCTCATTATCGACATCGCCGGCAACCGACCGCTCTCCGTCCTCCGGCGGGCGCTCGCGCCGAAGGGAACGCTCGCCGTCGTCGGCGGGGAGAACGGCGGACGGCTGACAGGCGGGTTTGAGCGCTCCATCGGCGCGGGGCTGCTGTCCGCGTTCATCGGCCAGCAGCTCAAGGGCGTGATGTCGGTCGAGCGCGCGGAGGACCTCCGGTTCCTGACCGGGCTCATCGAGGCGGGCGCGGTGACGCCCGTCGTGGGCAAGTGCTACGCCCTGGCCGACGCGCCGGCGGCGATCCAGGACCTGCGCGACGGCAATGTCCGCGGGAAGGCCGTCGTCACCATTTGAGCGTCGCGGGGGAGGCCCGGTAGCGGGGTAACGAGCGAACGCCCCACCGGGCAGCGCCAGCGCGGAGTGAACGCCGTCGGGCTTGAGTGCGCCGCTATGGCGTTTCAGGCCGGAAGCGGGCGACGTAGCGCCGTTGCCACGGAGTTTCCACCGTCCGACGTCGGTACTGGCGGCGGACGTAGGCCACCGCCTTGGCGGGCGGTACTCCGTCCAGGATGGCGATGCAGGCCAGCGCGGTGCCGGTCCTGCCGATGCCGCGCCAGCAGGCCACTTCAACCCGCTCGGCCTCCGCCCGGCGCCAGACTTCCCGGAACGCGTCCAGGGCGTCTTGCGGGTCGACCGGGAGCCGCAGGTCGGGCCAGAGCAGCCATCGGGACTCCCAGTCCACCCGGGGCGGCTGTTTGCCGAGCAGGTAGAGGCCGAATTCGGGAAGCGGGCCGTCGGGCAGCGGATAGTGCAGTCCGCGGCCGCGGATGCTCCGGCCGGACGGAAGCACCAGGACGCCGTCCTGGGCTGGCTCCCACGTCTGCTTCATGCTCCAGATCGTAGTCCTTCCGCACCGGCGGCGGGGCCGGGCCGGCTTCCGAAGCGCACGGGTGGGACTGCCGCAGCCGGTATTGTCCGGGATGCCAGACAGCGTCCGCGGACAGCGGTCTGGCGGACAGCCCCGCGCGGGCGCATGCTTAAGTACGGGATACCGGACACCGCCCGTTTTCGAAGAGGACCCATGCCAGCCACCAGTTCCACCCTGAGCCACCTGCCCGCGGCCGCGCCAGCAGCTGAAATTTCCGCCGCCGAGGCCGCCGCTGAGGGCGCCGCCTCGGCCGCTAGCGTGCCGGAGGCCAAGACCGTCCGCCGGAACGCCGGCGCCAAAGTGGCGTCGAAGGTGCCGGCGGCGGAAAACACCCTACGCATCCTCAAACTGTTGGCCTCCAAGCGCGGGCCGATGGCGGCGTCGAACATTGCCACCGCCCTGGGACTGCCGCGCTCCAGCGTCTACCACCTGCTTGGCGTGATGGAGGCGAACGGCTTCGTGCTGCATTTGCACGAGGAGCAGCGCTACGGCCTGGGCATCAGCGCCTTCGAGCTCAGTTCGGCCTATTCCCGCCAGGAGCCGCTGTCCCGGCTGGGCCGGCCCATGCTCGCCTCGCTCGTGGACGTGATCGGCGAAAGCGCGCACCTTGCCGTGCTGCACGGCCGCGACGTGCTTTACATCGTCGAGGAGCGGGCCAAGAACCGCCCGTCCCTCGTGACCGACGTCGGCGTCCGGCTGCCCAGCCACCTCACCGCGAGCGGCCGCGCGATTCTTGCCGCGTTGCCGAAGTCCCAGGTGCGGGCGCTGTACCCGAACGCCGCCGCGTTCACGGCCCGGCACGAAACCGAGTCGCCCATCATGAAGTACTCCGCGCTGTCCTCGCACCTGGACCAGGTGCGGCAGCGCGGCTACGCCACCGAACACGGCGAGGTCACGCCCGGCTTCGGCTCGATCGCCGCCGCCGTGACCGACCACGTCGGGTGGCCGACCGCAGCAGTCGCCGTGACCTTCCTCGAGGACAGGCTGCCCGCGGACCAGTGGCCGGTCCTGGCCGCCCGGGTCCAGAAAGTCGCCGACGAACTCTCGGTCCGGATCCACGGCCGCCCCGCCTGACCCCGCCTGACCGCGCCCCCGACCAACTAGCTGGCAGCAGGGGCCGTTTTGAGCCCCCAAAACGGCCTTAACTGCGACCTAGTTGGGGAGGGGGAGGGTCTGGAATCCCGGACAGCACCCCTCCGAAGGCCCTGTTTCCGGGGACGCGAAGGGGCTTTAGTTGATACAGAACCTCAATCCACCTGATGCACTCAGCACACACCGTTCAGCACAAGCCTTCACCACACACCCTTCAGCACAGACACCACCACGAAACAAAGGAGCCCCCCATGGCACCCGCCGATTTCACCACCGGTGCCCGCCCGGTCAAAGCAGCCCGCGGCACCGAGCTCACCGCCAAGAGCTGGCAGACGGAAGCCCCGCTGCGCATGCTCATGAACAACCTCGACCCCGAGGTTGCCGAGCGCCCCGATGACCTCGTGGTCTACGGCGGCACCGGCCGCGCCGTCCGGTCCTGGGCCGCGTTCGACGCCATCACCCGCACCCTGGAAACCATGGAGAAAGACGAGACCCTTCTGGTCCAGTCCGGCAAACCGGTCGGCGTCTTCCGCACCAACGAGTGGGCGCCGCGCGTGCTGCTGGCCAACTCCAACCTCGTCGGCGACTGGGCGAACTGGCCCGAGTTCCGCCGGCTCGAGGCCGAGGGCCTGATGATGTACGGCCAGATGACGGCAGGGTCCTGGATCTACATCGGCACCCAGGGCATCCTCCAGGGCACGTTCGAGACCTTCGCCGCGATCGCCCGCAAGCTCACCGGGGACGAGAACGGCACCCTGGCCGGCACCCTGACCCTCACCGGCGGCTGCGGCGGCATGGGCGGCGCGCAGCCGCTCGCCGTCACGCTGAACGACGGCGCCTGCCTGATTGTCGACGTCGACGAGACCCGCCTGCGCCGCCGCGCCGGCAAGCGCTACCTCGACGAGGTGGAGACCGACCTCGACGCCGCGATCGCCAAGGTGCTCAAAGCCAAGGAAGAGCGCCGCGGCTGGTCCGTCGGCTACGTCGGCAACGCCGCCGAGGTCTTCCCCGAGATCCTGCGCCGCCACAACGCGGGCGAGCTCACCGTGGACATCGTCACGGACCAGACCTCCGCGCACGATCCCCTGAGCTACCTGCCCGAGGGCATCACCGTGGCGGAATGGCACCGCGAGGCAGCGGCCGACCCGGAAGGTTTCACGAAGAAGGCCCAGGCTTCCATGGCCAAGCACGTCCAGGCCATGGTCGAGTTCCAGGATGCCGGCGCCGAGGTCTTCGACTACGGCAACTCCATCCGCGACGAGGCCCGCATTGGCGGCTACAACCGTGCGTTTGAGTTCCCTGGCTTCGTCCCGGCCTACATCCGCCCGCTGTTCTGCGAGGGCCTCGGGCCGTTCCGCTGGGTGGCCCTCTCCGGCGACCCGGAGGACATCGCCGTTACGGACAAGGCCATCAAGGAGCTCTTCCCCGAGAACAAGCACCTGCACCGCTGGATCGACGCGGCGCAGGAACGGGTCGAGTTTGAAGGCCTGCCGGCCCGCATCTGCTGGCTTGGTTACGGCGAACGCGCCAAGGCCGGGCTGCTGTTCAACCAGCTGGTCAAGGAGGGCAAGGTCAAGGCGCCAATCGTCATCGGCCGCGACCACCTCGACTCCGGCTCCGTTGCGTCCCCGTACCGCGAGACCGAGGCCATGGCCGACGGCTCCGACGCGATCGCCGACTGGCCGCTGCTCAACGCCCTGCTCAACACCGCCTCCGGAGCCACCTGGGTCTCCATTCACCACGGCGGCGGCGTCGGGATCGGCCGCTCCATCCACGCCGGCCAGGTTTCCGTCGCCGACGGCACCGACCTCGCCGCGGAAAAGCTGGAACGCCTGCTCACCAACGACCCCGGCATGGGCGTCATCCGCCACGCCGACGCCGGCTACGACCGCGCCGTCGAGGTCGCCAAGGAACGCGGCGTCCGCATCCCCATGTCAGAGTCCCGCTAACGAGACTCGCGAAAACCTCGTCGGTTGCTCCGCAAACGCCGTTTTGAGCCTTGAAAAGGGCCACAACGGAGCAACCGACGAGGACGCCGAACCAACACTTAGACCTAGGTAGATTTCAATGACTCTCACCACCCACTCACCGCTCACCGTCACCCTCGGCTCCAGCGGCGTCACGCCCGAGGACGTCGTCGCCGTCGCCCGCCACGACGCCCACGTGACCATCGCCCAGGACGCCCTCGACGCCGTCGCCAAGGTCCGCGCCCACATCGATGACCTGGCCCACAGCGAGGTCCCGGCCTACGGCATCTCCACCGGCTTCGGGGCACTGGCCAACCGGCACATCCCCAACGAGCTGCGCACCCAGCTGCAGAAGTCCCTGATCCGCAGCCACGCCGCCGGCATGGGCCCGGCCGTGGAACGCGAGGTGGTCCGCGGCATCATGTTCCTGCGTGCCAAGACCCTGGCCTCCGGCCGGACCGGCGTGCGCCCCGTGGTCCTGCAGACCATGGTGGACGTGCTCAACGCCGGCATCACCCCGGTGGTCCGCGAATTCGGCTCGCTCGGCTGCTCCGGCGACCTCGCGCCGCTTTCGCACTGTGCCCTGGTCCTGATGGGCGAAGGCGAAGCGACAGGTCCCGACGGTGAGCTCTATGGCGGCAGGGACGGCCGCCCGGTCGCGGAGCTCCTTGCCGCGCACGGGATCGAACCCGTCACCCTCGCCGAAAAGGAGGGCCTCGCCCTCGTCAACGGCACCGAAGGCATGCTCGGCATGCTGCTGATGGCCATCGCCGACATCCGCCAGCTGCTCACGACGGCGGACATCACCGCCGCGCTCAGCGTCGAGGCGCTGCTCGGCACGGACCAGGTGTTCCTGCCCGAGCTGCACGCCGCTCTCCGCCCGCACCCGGGCCAGGCCGCCGCCGCGGACAACATGCTCCGTGTCCTGTCCAACTCCCCGATCGTGGCCTCGCACCGGATCAACGACACCAAAGTCCAGGACGCCTACTCGCTGCGCTGCGCACCCCAGGTGGCCGGCGCCGTCCGCGACACCGTGGACCACGCGGCCCTGGTCGCCTCCCGTGAACTGGCCGCCGCGATCGATAACCCGGTGGTCCTGCCCGACGGCCGCGTCAGCTCCAACGGCAATTTCCACGGCGCCCCCGTGGCCTACGTGCTGGACTTCCTGGCCATTGCCGTCGCCGACCTGAGCTCCATCGCGGAGCGCCGGACGGACCGGATGCTGGACCCGGCCCGCTCGCACGGGCTGCCCGCCTTCCTGGCCTCGGACCCCGGCGTCGACTCGGGCCTCATGATCGCCCAGTACACCCAGGCCGGGCTGGTCTCGGACAACAAGCGGCTGGCCGTCCCGGCGTCGGTGGACTCGATCCCGAGCTCGGCGATGCAGGAGGACCACGTCTCCATGGGCTGGCACGCGGCCCGCAAGCTCCGCCGCGCGGTGGAGAACCTGCGCCGCGTCCTGGCCGTCGAACTCGTGACCTCCGCCCGGGCACTGGATATCCGCACCCAGCTCTCCGGCGGTGAACTCACCCCGGGTCCTGCGGGCACGGCCGTGATCGCCGCGCTGCGCGGCGTCGTCGACGGTCCGGGCACCGATAGGTTCCTGTCGCCGGAGCTCGAAGCGGCCGACGCGCTGGTGGCGTCGGGCGCGGTCCGGGCGGCGGCCGAATCCGCCGTCGGAAATCTCGCCTGAGAAGAAACAAAGTGCACGGCAGCTGAACAATTCCCGGCGCCCCCGAAATCTTTGGCGACACGGCAAGCGGGGGCCCGGGAACTGTAGTACAAATGGAAAGTCACACCAATGAAGTTGTGGCAAAGAACACATACAAAGGGGTAGAAGTTCAATGAAAGCACGCGGCACGGTACTGTCCAGACGCCTTGCATCCGCAGCCACGGTTTCCGACTGGAGCGGCCTCAGGGTCGGCGAGCGGGTCGAAATCGTCAAGCACGCCCAGGTCATTGCAGCCGGTGAGGTCGAAGAAGTCTCACAGAGCGGAAATGTCCTCTGGCTGGTCCCCGCCGGGCCGTCCGAGACGCAGCTCTTCCTGCAGTCCGACGGCGTGCAGGTGCGCCGCAGCTAACACTCGAAAGAAGTCCCCGTCCCTCCGAACCGGCCCGCGTTGCGTGGCCTGGTCCGGAGAGACGGGGACTTTTTGCGTTAGGGGCGTTTTCCGTTCGGAGCAGCCTTGTTTTCGTGGAGGGGGAGCCGGGGCTGCGGCTGGTGAGTCGCCCGCGGCTAAGGCGTGGCAAACGGCGGAGGCCCCAAGAGCACTATGCCGCCGTTCCTGCGCGCAGACTCCTGGACGTTGCCGAAGTCCACCGGGCCCGCGCCGGCAGTGCCGTCTGGACTGCCACCGGCCGCGCCGTCCGCGGAAAGCGGCGTGCTGGCATCCCAGTAGAACGCCTCACAGCAGCCGGGCGTGTGCAGGCAGAGCATCCGGGCGGAGTCGGAGACCACCATGAAGGCATGGGGAACTCCGCGCGGCGCCACGACCAGGCCGCCGGCGCCGATCCGGTGGTCCGCGCCGTCCACGTGCACGAGGATTTCGCCCTCCAGGATGTACATGGTCTCGTCCGAATCGGGGTGGCTGTGCAGCGGCGTCATCTTCCCGCCGGCCATCTGGTCCTCGAAGAGCAGGAACGCCCCGCCGGTCTCCCCGGCCCTGGCCTTCCAAGTGTGGACTCCGCCGCCGAAGAACCAGCGCCGCTCGCCCTGGCCTTCCGCACGGATGATGGCTGTCTCGCTGCTGACCGCTTCCATGGGATCGCCTCTTCGATGAGGAACTTATGGGACTCATGTCCCATAACAAGACTGGAGTACCATGGAGGTCATGTCAACCCCCTACCGGGACGCCGGCCGGACAGGCCAGAAGCGCCGCACGTTCGAGGCCCTGGTGGCAGCTGCCCGGGAGCAGGTGGCGGCAGGGGACACCCCGACTGTTGATGGCACCGCCGCGGCGGCCGGCGTCGCCCGGAGCACGGCCTACCGCTACTTCCCAAGCCAGCGGGAGCTCCTCGCTGCGGCCCATCCGGAAACGGCCCGGCAGTCCCTGCTGCCGGCTGGCGCCCCCGAGGATCCCGCGGAGCGGCTGGACGCCGTGGTGCTGGAATTCACCCGGCTGATCGTCAACACCGAGGCGCAACAGCGCACCATGCTCAGGTTGTCCCTGGAACGTGACCGCGGAGAGTCGGCCCTGCCGCTCAGGCAGGGACGGGCCATCGCCTGGATCGAGGAAGCGCTCGCACCGCTCCAGGGGAGGCTGTCCGGACCCGCAATCCGTGCCCTGGCCCTGGCCGTTCGCAGCGCGATCGGGATCGAGGCACTGGTCTGGTTGACGGACATCGGCGGGCTCTCGCGCGACCAGGCCCTGGCCTCGATGCGCTGGTCCGCGCAGGCGCTTCTGCAGCAGGCGCTCGACTCCGGGCCCCCGCCGGCGGCGGCCGGCTGACGCTGCCTACCCCAGCAGAGTGTTGACCAGCCGTGCGGCCACCTTGGCGGTGCGGGCGTCGATATCGAACTCCGGGTTCAGCTCCGCAACATCCAGGTGCAGGAGCTTCCCGCTCGCGGCCACCTGCCGACACACGGCGCTGATCACCGGCAGCGGCACGCCATACGCGGCGGGGGCGCTCACACCGGGGGCCACGGAAGCCGGCAAGACATCGAGGTCGATCGTCAGGTACAGCGCGTCAACCTGCGCCAGGAACGCCGCCACGAACGCCTGCGCTGCCTCCGCTGAGCAGTCCTCATCCAGCAGGTAGTCCACGCCGAGTTCGTCGGCGGTGCGGAACAGCGCCCGCGTGTTGTTCGGCTCCGAAATCCCGACGACGGCGTACTTCAGCTCGCGGCCGGCGGCGGCTTCCGCGCGGGCCATCTGCAGGAACGGCGTCCCCGAGCTGGGCACGGGCTCGTCGCGGAGGTCGAAGTGGGCGTCGAGGTTCAGCACGCCCACCCGCAGCCCGTCGCGCACGGCTGCCGACCCGGCCACGCCGAGGTAGCTGGCGTACGCGGTTTCGTGGCCGCCGCCCAGCACCACGGGAAGCTGCCCGGCGTCGATCAGCCGGGAAATGGCCCGGCCGGCGCGCGCCTGGCCCGCCTCAAGGGACTCGTCGCTCACCGTGACGTCGCCGGCGTCGAGCACGTCCCGGCTGAGGTGGAAGGCGAGCGGGCCCAGGGCGGCCCTGATGGCGGCAGGGGCAGCCGCGGCGCCGGTGCGGCCCTTGTTGCGTCGCACGCCTTCGTCGCTGCCGAAGCCGAGGATGACGGCAGGCCGCGCGTCGACGGCAGGCCGCGCGTCGGCGGCGGGCCGTGCGCCGGCCGGGGACGCTGCCGTGCCGGCGGGCGGAGCATAGGCGGTCACCGCCTGCCACCAGCGGCGGTGCTCGGCGCCGTCGCCATCGAACCTGCCGGTCCAGGGCTGCGGCGGGACATCAACGGGGAGCGCGGGAGAAACCATGGTCCTAGCTCACCCCAGCCGGCCCCCGAAAACCAGCCGATCCGCCGTCGGGCCGTCCGGAATCCCGGAATCCCCGCCTGAACACCCTAAAACACCGCCCTTAAACACCGTGAGGCGGCATTTCGCGGCAATGTTTTTGGAAAACACTGCCGCGAAATGCCGCCTCGGCGCGAAGGGAAGGGAAGGGAAGGGGCGGGAAGGAAAGCCGGAGGCCTAGTGGATGCCGAGGGCCGCCTCGATCGGACCGATCGCGAAGAACAGCGTGAACGCGGCCGCCACAACCCACATGAGCGGGTGCACTTCGCGGGCCCGGCCCTGGAACAGGCGGATCAGCACGAATGTGATGAAGCCAGCGCCCAGGCCGTTGGCGATCGAGTACGTGAACGGCATGAGGGTGAAGGTCAGGAAGGCCGGGATGGCGATGCCCCAGTCCTGCCAGTCGATCTTGCCGACCTGCGAGACCATCATGAAGCCGACGATCACGAGGGCCGGGGCCACGGCCTCGAACGGCACGAGGTTGATCAGCGGGGTGAAGAACATGGCCACGAGGAACAGCAGGCCGGTGACGATGGACGCCAGTCCGGTACGGGCGCCTTCGCCGATGCCGGCACCGGATTCGACGTAGATCTGGTTCGAGGAGACGGAGGCGCCGCCGCCGATGATCGCGCCGAGAGCGTCCACCTGCAGCACGCGGTCCACGTTGGGGATGTTGCCGTCCTTGTCGATGGTGCCGGCCTCGGTGGCCAGACCCACCATGGTGCCCATGGCATCGAAGAAGATGCTGAGCAGGATCACGAATGCCAGCAGGGTCGCCGCGACGAAGCCGAGGTGCTCAAAGGCGCCAAAGGGGTTGGCCTTGCCGATCAGGGACAGATCCGGGGCGGCCCATTCGGAGAACTTGGGCGCGACCAGGGACCAGCCCTGCGGGTTGTGGTTCTTGCCGTCGAAGCTGGGGCCGATGTGCAGGATGGATTCCAGGATCACGGACAGGATGGTCGAGGCGACGATGCCGATCAGGATCGCACCCTTGACCTTGCGGACCACGAGGGCAATGGTCAGGATCAGGCCGAAGACGAACACGAAGGTGGGCCAGCCCAGCAGCTTTCCGTCGAAGCCCAGGCCGACCGGGACCGTGGTGCCGGCGACATCCGGGATGCGGCGCACGAAGCCCGCGTTGACGAGGCCGATCAGGGCGATGAACAGGCCGATGCCGACCACGATCGCGGTCTTCAGCCCCTCGGGGACAGCCTTGAACACGGCCGTCCGGAAGCCGGTGAGCACCAGGATCAGCATGGTGATGCCCGAGAGCATCACCAGGCCCATCATGTCCGGCCAGGACAGGCCGGGGTTCGTGGCCACCGTGACGGCGACGAACGCGTTGACGCCCAGCCCGGTCGCCAAGGCGAAGGGGTGCTTGGCCCACGCGCCCATGAGAATCGTCAGGATGCCCGCCACGAAGGCGGTGACGGCGGCGACGGCGGGGAAGCCGAGCGTGGCGCCGGTGGAATCCGGCCCGGAGAGGATCAGCGGGTTCAGCACCACGATGTAGCTCATGGCGAAGAACGTGGCGAACCCTCCGCGGATCTCGCGCGAGAAGTTCGACCCCCGCTCGGAAATCTTGAAATACCGGTCGAGTGCAGAGCCCTGTTTGAGCATTAGTCCTGACATTGGTCCTCCGGGAGTGATGGGTGTGACCTCAAGCCTATTGGGAGCCCGGCAGCGACCCCCGCGTTTTCGCCTAGTCTGTAAGGAAGACAACACTAGGAGTAGCCTGCCCATGCGCCTTATCCGACAACTGCTCAGTGCCCTGCTGGGCGCCGTCGTCTTCGTGGCCGTCCTGCTGGGAACGGTGGGCCCGGCATCGGCCCACGATACCGCTGAGTCCACGAGCCCGGCCAACGGAGCAACCCTCGCGGCGCCGCCGGAGCAGGTCTCGGTCACGTTCAACCACAATCCGCTGGCCCTGGGATCGGAAATCCAGGTCACCGACGCCGCGGGCGCCAGTTGGGCGGATGGTCCGGTGGCGATCGTGGACAACGTCGCCGCGCAGAAGCTGAAGCCGGGCGCCCCCGCTGGCAAGTACACGGTACGGTGGCGGGTGGCCAGCTCCGACGGCCACCCGATCGAGGGCAGCTTCACCTTCACCGCAACGGCTGGGGCAACGGGCACGACGGCGGCTGCCGCGGTCCCCACGATGGGCACCGCCCAGCCGGGCATCACGCCGGCCCCGGCCCCGGCATCGAATGACTCACAGCCGTTTCCCTGGAGTGTCATGGGCTTCGTCGCCGTGGGCGTCGGCATCCTCGTGGCCCTGGGCCTGATGGCCAAACGCCGCCTCACGCCAGACGAAGCCAGCGACACCAACAGCGACACGAACAGCGACACAGCCAGCAACCCCGACAGCTGACCAGAAGCAACGCGGGGTCACTTCGCGCCCATCCGGCGCCCCTTGATGGGCCGTATCTGACCCCGCGTTGCTAAGCCGGAGCGGCCAGGGCGAAGCCGCCGGACAGCAACGTGGGAATGCCCTCCGGGTAGACCTTGGCGGAGATCGCCTGCCCCACCACCTTGGCCTGGCGCAGGACTTCCTTGGGCGTGGGGGTTATGAGCTCGCCCACCCCCACGAGGTACATCCCGAGGGCATGCATTGCCGCCATGAGGTTCTGTCCGGCCGCCATGCCCAGCTGCGAGAGCATGCGGCGCAGCTGGCTGTGGGCGCAGCGGGTCAGGACAAGATGGTCTGCCAGGAGGACTCCGCCCGGGGTCTGGACGGCCCACTTTTCGGTGGGGGCCCCGTCCGTCCCGGCCTGGAGGTGGTCCAGCTGCAGGGCCCGGATGTTGTTCCGCACGTCGAGCTTGTGGCTTGCGGCGTAGTTGCGCAGGTGCCGGAGGATCTCGTTGCGCTCCTTCAAGCTGGCGGCGTCCGCCGCGTCGCAGCGCTGGAGCGAGGACGTATTGGCCGGATGGCCGGCACCCAGGAGGTCGAGCCCGTCCACGATGATGGACGCAACGCCGCGGCGTTGGAGCTCGCTGGCCACTGCCAGGCCGGAGAGACCCGTCCCGATGACTACGGCCGTGGTCCGCTCAATCCCCCCGTACAAAGGCATGCTCGACACTGCAGGGTTCCTCCTCGAAATGGTGCCAGTCGCGGGGTGAAACCCCGGACGCTGACCTAGACCTGGCTCTCACGCAATCAACCCCAGCGGCTGCGTTCTGACATGCCGGTCTCGGTTCAGCAATGCCTCGAAGGATACCTAAGATTCCGGCCCGTGGATAGGGGAGGTAGGACATTGGCTGAAGCCCGCTGATTTCCGCCGTTTTCGCGCCCGCCATCCTTCGGGAACGGCCCCGAAAGCCCGGAAATCCCGGCCATCAAACGGCGTGTTAACTCTGCGTAAATCCTTCGGGGGCGGGCCGCCGGGGCCGCCCGGCCGCCGTCTTGAATGTTCGCAATTAACCGAGAATAGTGAGGAAAATCAGGGGTTCCTGCGCGCAGATTCAGGGTCGCCTCGCCGGTGCACGCCGGGCGCAGGTACTTCTGGCAGAATAGCCGCAACATCAGGCAAGAATCGCGAGGAGGCGGACCCCATGGGCCGTGAACAGGTGCACCCGGAGCCGGAGTGGGAGACCGGCGGCGAACCGGCGCCTCCTCGGGGAATCGTGGTGGGTGTGGATGGCTCGGACCACAGCCACTGCGCCCTCGTGTGGGCAGCCCGCGAGGCCGAGCGTCGCCGCCGCCCGCTGCATATCGTGACCGCCTATTCGGTTCCGATCTTCGCCGCGTCCGGGCTGGACGGCGGCTACGCCACTGTGGATGATTCCGTGATCCGAGAAGGCGCCGAAGCCATTCTCAAACACGCCCTCGACAAGGTCTCCGGCTACAACATCGACGTCGACGCCTCCGTGGAAAACGGCGACGCGTCCGGCGTGCTGCTGGAAATCAGCGAGACCGCGGAGCTCCTGGTCTTCGGGACCCGCGGCCGCGGCGGCTTCGTGGGCAGGCTGCTCGGCTCCGTCAGCAGCGCGCTGCCCGCCCACGCGAAGTGTCCCACGGTCACCGTGCCGCTGATCTGCGCGGACCGCCTGGGCGAAACCACCAGCGACAAGCATGTCCTGGCCGAACGGGCGAAGTCCGGCCGCCAGCCGGTCGAGAACGTAGTGGTGGCCGGCGTTGACGGCTCCGAGCAGGCCCGCGTCGCGGTGCTCGAGGCTGCGGCCCAGGCCGAACGGCTTTCCGCCCGGCTTCGGCTCGTGTGCGCCGTGCCGCAGTACACCGGCTCGCTGGCCTGGGTACCCACCCCGATGGACCGCGAGGCCCTGTTCGCCGACATTAAAGTCCAGCTCGACGCCGGCGTGGCCTGGCTGCGGAGCCATTTCCCCACGCTGGAGGTGGAGACGCAGCTCGTGGACGGCTCGCCCGTCGACATCCTCGTCGAGGCCAGCCGGCACGTGGAACTCGTGGTGGTCGGCACCCGCGGGCGCGGCGGCTTCGCCGGAATGCTGCTGGGCTCCACCTCCGACGGCGTCCTCCACCACGCCAAGGGGCCCGTCATGGTGGTCCCGGACCGCGACGACCCCAGGCTGGCGGACCGGCCCAGTTTCGGACCGATGCTCGGCGACTCCTGACGGACTGAGGCTGATGGACTGAGGCTACGGGCCCGACGACGGAAGGACGATCCGCAGATGGAGCACCCCCGAAGGCCGGACCCGGCCGTAATGGCCCCGGACGTGCCAGCCGAGGCCATGCCAGCTGAGGCCGTGCCGGTCCTGGCCTTGGAACGCCTCGGCCAGGGCATGCTGGCCGAGGTCGGCGGCAAGGCGGCCAACCTCGGCGAGCTGGCACGCGCCGGCCTGCCCGTTCCCGACGGCTTCTGCCTGACCACCCGGGCCTACCTTGACGCCACAGCCTCGCCGGCGCTGGCGGATGTGCACAGAGCGCTCGCCGCGACCGCCGCCGATGACCTGCCGGCGCTGGCTGCCCTCGCCGCGAAGGCCCGCGCTCTGGTGCTCGACGCCGAGGTTCCCGCCGGCATCGACGCCGCCGTGCGGGCCGCGTATGCGGCGCTGGGCCCGGACACCGCGGTCGCGGTGCGGTCCTCCGCGACCGCGGAGGACCTGCCGTTCGCAAGTTTCGCCGGCCAGCAGGACACCTTCCTGAACGTGGTGGGCGCCGACGCCGTGCTGGCGGCCGTCCGCCAGTGCTGGGCCTCGCTGTGGACGGACCGTGCCGTGACGTACCGGGCGGTGCAGGGGATCGGCCCCTCCGCGGTGTCCCTCGCGGTGGTGGTCCAGCGCATGGTGGACGCGGCCGTGGCGGGGGTTCTGTTCACGGCCAACCCCGTGACCGGGCGGCGGCACGAGGCCGTCATCGACGCCAGCCCGGGGCTGGGGGAGGCGGTGGTGTCCGGGGCCGTCAACCCGGACCACTTTGTGCTCGACGGCGGTACGGGACGGATCCTGGAACGAAGGATCGGAGACAAGGGCCTGCTCATCCGTGCCCTGCCCGGCGGCGGAACCGAGCGGCTGGCGCGACCCGGCGCCGGGTCCGCACCAAGCCTGGACGACGCCCAGCTGGCCGCGCTGGAACTCCTGGGCCGCCGCGCGGAGGTGCACTTCGGCTCGCCGCAGGACCTCGAATGGGCCATCGGCCAGGACGGTGCCGTATGGCTGACGCAGTCCAGGCCCATCACCACGCTCTACCCGATGCCGGACAGGCCGCCGTCCGGACCGGGGCTGCGCGTCTATTTGTGCTTCAGCCTGGCCCAGGGGCTGACCCGGCCCCTGACGCCGATGGGCCTGGCCGGGATCCGGCTGATCGCGTCCTCCGTGGCGCGTGCGGCGCAGTTCCCGGTACCGGCGCCCCGGGACGGTCCCCCACCGTACGCGGAGGCCGGCCAGCGCATCTTCTTCGACCTCACGCCCGTGGTCCGGAGCACGACGGGACGAACGATCGTCCCCCGGGTGTTCGACATCATGGAGGCGCGCTCGGCCGTCGTGCTGCGCCAACTCTTCACCGATCCCAGGTTCTCGGTCGTTTCAACCTCGCCGTGGCGGCTCCTGCGCCACATAGCCCCGGTGGCGGCGCGGGCGAGGGTCCCGGAGACGCTGATCCGTGCCCTGGTCCGGCCCGAAGACGCGCTGCGCCGGGCAGAGCTGGTGGGCGAAGAACTCCGGGCCTCACTCACGGTGCCCGCCGGCGCCACCGCCGGGCAGCGCCTGGACGACGTTGAGCGGATCCTGGGCCGGAGCGTCTTCCCGGTGGTTCCCGCCCTCCTGCCGCTGCCCGCGCTGGGGTTCGCCCTGCTGGCCGTCGCCGGGAAACTCGCGGGAAGCCCGGGGAACGGGGCGCTGCAGGACGTCCTGCGGGGCCTGCCCAACAATGTGACCACGGAAATGGACCTGGAGCTCTGGCGGCTGGCCGCCGCCATCCGGCACGACCCCGCGTCGGCGGCGGTGTTCAGCGAGGCCGCCTTGCCCGAGATGGCACGGCGGTACCGGGCGGGGGAGCTTCCCGGCGTCGCGCAGTCCGGACTGTCAGGGTTCCTGAGCCGGTACGGTCACCGAGCCGTGGCGGAGATCGACCTTGGGGTGCCCCGCTGGTCCGACGATCCAACTCACATCCTGGGGGTCCTTGCCAACTATCTGCGCGTGGAGGATCCGGCTCTCGCCCCGGACCGGCAGTTCGACAAGGCTGCACGCGAGGCGGATGCACAGGTGGAGCGGCTCGTTGCCGCGGCACGGCAGCGCAGCCGCCTGCATGGAGCACTCGCGCGGGCCGCGCTGAGGCGGACCCGGATGTTCGCCGGGCTGCGCGAACTGCCCAAGTATCACCTCGTGGAGGCGCTGGGCGCCGTCCGGCGCCAGCTCGCCGCGGTGGGGACCGAACTCGCCGCGGCCGGGGCCATCGACGCGGCCGACGATGTCTTCTTCCTTGACCTGACCGAGGCGCACGTGGGGCTCCGCGGCGCCGCGCTGCAGGCGGTCGTGCAGCAGCGCCGGGAGGCGTACCAGGCCGAACTGGGCCGGCGGCACATTCCCCGGGTCCTGCTCTCCGACGGGACCGAGCCCGAAGCAGTGCAGCCCTACGCCGTGCGGACCGACGTCGGCCGGGGCGGCAGGGCAGGCGCTGACGGCCCTGCCGGGGTGCTCTCCGGGACGCCGGCCTCGGCCGGCACCGTCACCGGCCGGGCCCGCGTGATCCTGGACCCGCAGGGCGCGCATCTGGAACCGGGCGAGATCCTTGTGGCCCCGTCCACGGATCCCGGCTGGACACCGTTGTTCCTGACGGCCGGCGGCCTCGTGATGGAAATGGGCGGCCCGAACTCCCACGGCGCCGTCGTCGCGCGGGAATACGGCATCCCCGCGGTGGTGGGTGTCCCGGATGCGACGTCGCGGATTGCCACTGGCCGCAACGTCACGGTCGACGGCGCCGCCGGCACCGTGACGCCGGCAGGCTGACGCCGGACGTCAGACGCCTGACGTCCGCCGGATGGAACTCGCCCGAGCGCCGCCGGAAGTCCGTCGACGTAACACCGGCCGGTGCCGCGCGCCGGTGCGGGCTGCCGGCTCGCTACAGTGGGGCCATGAGCGAAGTGCACGGTTCAGACGGCCGGCCGCCCGGATCTGCCGGGCCGGAAGAGCGTGCCCCGGAAACCCCTGGCCCGCGCCGGTCCCTGGACCCGGACCCGGACGCGTGGCTGCCGCCGTGGCTCGTGGAGCATCCGTTGACGGCCGGATGGGCGTGGGCCGGATTCTGGGCGGCACTGATCGTGGCCGACGAATTCCTGGATCTGGCCGGCTGGTCCTGGTATGTCCTGGTGGGCATGGCCGCACTGCCGACGCTCCTGGCAAGCATCGCCCTGCTGCACGCCACCCCGCGCCGGTACCTGAAGCCGCGCCGCGACACCGTGCTGGGCCACTTCTTTGTCCGCTTCCTCGCCCTGATCGCCGCGTTCCTCGTCTGGGGCGTGTCCGTGGTCATGAGCGCCTCCATCTCCACCACCCTTCAGTCCCTCGTGGGCGCGTCCGAGCGCGAGGTCACCGCCGTGGGCTTCAACCTCCTTCTGGCCGCGATCCCGCTCGTGGTCTCCGTGCTGTGGCTGGCCTTCATCATCCGCTGCGCCTGGTTTCTGCGGAAGCTCCGGGGCTGGAAACAAACGCCGGAGCCCGGCGCCGTGCCCAAGAAGTTCCTGCGCGACAGGCCGCAGCTGAGGCGGGTGGTGGTGGGGCTGGCCCATCCCGGGCTTCTGCTCGTGGCGGGCCTGGGCACCTCTGTGCTCGCGCTCCTGCTTGGCGCGGTAGAACTGACGATTAACGTGCTGAAATAGGGCAACAAAGGATTGGCGCGGGGCAGTCGCGCGGGCGGCGCCAGGCGTACTGTTGACGTATGAGCTGCACTGGAGCGCGCATTACTCAGCCGCGGAATTTTGGCACCCCACCTCTTGGGACGCGTATTCTTGGGGCGCGTATTTTTGGGGCTGGGTCACGATGACCCGCAAGTGGCTGCGCTGGCTGCCGGTCGCGGCCGTTCCTGCGGTCATCGCCGCCGGCGCGCTGGCCGGATCCCTGCCCGCCCGCGCGGGTGATCCGCTGCCGCCCAAGAGCCCCGAGCAAGTGCTGCAGCTGATCGCGCAGCACCGCGAGCCCGCCCTCTCCGGAACCCTGGAACAGTCCTCCGAGCTCGGTCTTCCCGAACTTCCCAAGTCCGGTCCCGGCACGGACTCTTCAAGCACCGCCTGGCTCGAACTGCTGACAGGTCCGCACACCGCGCGGGTCTACCGGGACGGCCCGGACAACGCCCGCATCCAGGTGATGGACCGGCTGGCGGAACGGGACGCCATACGCCACGGCAGCGAGGTCTGGTTCTACAACTCGAAGGACAACACAGCCGCGCACGTCCAGCTCCCCGCCGAGGCTGCCGGCGACGCCGATCACCACAGCGGCAAGGACGCCACAGCCACCCCGGACCAGCTCGCCGCGATGTTCCTGGCCAAAATCGACCCCAGCACGGACGTCAGGGTGGGCGCCGACGTCCAGGTAGCCGGCCGGGCCGCCTACAACCTGGTGCTCACACCGAAAGCCGATGCAACCCTGGTCGCATCCATCGCAGTTGCCGTTGACGGCCAGACCGGTCTCCCGCTGGCCGTTGAGATCAAGGCCCGCGGACAGGCTGAGCCCGCCTTCCGCGTCGCCTACACGAGCCTGACGCTCGAAGCCCCGGACGCCGCCGTCTTCAGCTTCAGCCCGCCGCCGGGCGCCACCGTCAAGGAGATCCCGGTCCCGGATAGGCACGAACGAGACACCGGAAACGAGGCACCGTCCAAGGCCGGGATGCACAAGCCCGCCGTCACCGGCTCCGGCTGGGATTCGGTCGTTGAGTTCCCGGCGGGAACGGCCGGCACGGCGCCGGAGGCCACGTCCCTGCTCCAACAGGCCACCGTCCCGGTCCAAGGCGGCCGGCTCTTGTCCACCGCACTCGTGAACGTGCTAGTGCTCGACGACGGGCGGGTCTTCGCCGGCTCCGTGCCAACGGAGCGGCTCCAGGCCGCTGCCGCGCAGAAGTGATTACCGGCACGATGCCCGGCGGCCGTCCGGTGACGGCCGCGTGAGCGGCCCCGGGCCGGGGGCCGAGCTAAGTATCGAGACCACAGGCCTGACCAAGCGGTTCGGCCATCAACTGGCCGTCGACGGCGTCGATCTGGCGGTGCCGAGAGGCGCGGTCTTCGGCTTCCTGGGCCCCAACGGCTCCGGGAAGACCACCACCATCCGGCTCCTGCTCGGTCTGGCCTCGGCTACGGGCGGTTCCATGCGCGTCCTGGGCGAGGAGATGCCCCGGAAGCTGAAGGACGTGCTGCCTCGGGTCGGCGCCCTGGTCGAGGGGCCGGCTTTTTACCCGTCCCTCTCCGGCGCCGCCAATCTGCGCCGGATGGACGCCGCGGACCCCTACGCGCCGGCCGCCACGCGGCACGCCCGGGTCCAGTCAGCCCTTGAACGGGTGGGCTTGACCCACGCCGCGGACAAGAAAGTCCGCGCCTATTCGCTGGGCATGAAGCAGCGGCTGGGAATCGCCAATGCCCTGCTGGCGCAGCGGGACCTGCTGGTGCTGGACGAGCCGACCAACGGACTGGATCCCCAAGGCACCAGGGAAGTGCGGAGCCTGGTGCGGTCGCTCGCGGCCGACGGCGCCACGGTGTTCGTCTCCAGCCACCTGCTGGCCGAAGTGGAGCAGATCTGCACCCATGCGGCCATCATGAGCGCGGGTCGGCTGGTGGCGCAGGGGACCCTGACGGAACTGCGCGGGGCGGGCCAGGCGCGGATCCGCGTGCTGACCCCAGACCCCGGCACCGCGGCGCAGGTGCTGGCCGGCCTCGGCCTCGCCGCCACCGTGAGCCCCGACGGCGGCAGTTCTTCCGGCAGCGGTGTTTCCGGCAGCGGTGTTTCCGGCGCTCCGGGAGCCCGCGGCACTGGCTCCGGGACGGACGCGGTCCTATTCGCGCCGCTGCTCTCGGTTCCGCCTTCCACAGCAAACCGGGACAACACCGGGGCGGGGGATTCGGTGGAGCCGGAGGCCGTGGTGGCTGCCCTCGTGGCGGCGGGGGTCCGGGTCCGCGGCTTCGCGACCGAGCAGGTCAGCCTCGAAGACCGATTTGTCGCCTTGACGGGGGAGGGGTTCGACGTTGTCCAGTAACGGCACATCCAGGGGCGGGCCATCGGCCGGCCCGTCAGCCGGCCCGTCAGCCGGCACACCGGGCAGCCGCAGCGTGGAAAGTAGAAGCGCGGAAAGTAGCAGCGCCGACGGGTCCGGTGACACTGGCGGGGCCGTCACGGCGAGCGGTCAACCGGTTCGGCGCCGGTCCCTGACCGGCGGGCTGCTGGCCTCCGAGCTCGGGGTGCTGTTCCGACGCCGCCGGACCTGGGCCATGTTGTGCGCACTGGCGGCCATTCCGGTCCTGATCGCGGTGGCGGTGCGGGTTTCCTCGGCCGTTCCTGCCGGCCGCGGGCCGGCCTTCCTGGACCGGATCAGCCAGAATGGGCTGTTCGTGGGCGTCACGGCCATGGTGGTGTCCGTTCCGCTGTTCCTGCCGCTCACCGTCGGCGTGGTGGCCGGAGACACGATCGCCGGCGAGGCAGGCCAGGGAACCCTGCGGTACCTGCTGGTGGCGCCGGCCGGGCGGATCCGGCTGCTGTTCGTCAAATATGCCGGCGCGGCGCTGTTCGTCGTCGTTGCCCCGCTCGTGGTTGCCCTGGTCGGGGCCGGAATCGGCGCGGCGCTTTTCCCGGTGGGACCGGTGACGTTGCTTTCCGGCGACACCATCGGGCCGGGCGCGGCCATGATGAGGCTCTTGCTGATCGCCGCTTATCTGGCAGTCTCTCTGCTCGGATTGTCCGCGATCGGCCTGTTCATCTCCACCCTGACCGACGTTCCCGTGGGGGCCATGGCGGCGACCGTGGTGCTCTCGGTAGTTTCCCAGGTCCTGGACGCCCTGCCCCAGCTCGAATGGCTGCATCCCTGGCTGTTCAGCCACTACTGGCTGGACTTTGGCGATCTCCTCCGGCAGCCCCTTGCCTGGGACTCCTTTGCCGTCAACGCGGTGCTGCAGGGCGGCTACATCGCCGTGTTCGGAGCACTGGCCTATGGCAGGTTCATCACCAAGGACGTGCTCTCCTAAACTCCGGGTCGGTGCCCGGCGGGGGCGTCAGTAGCGCGCCACGTAGCCGTAGAGCTGCATCCCGGACATGGCGGCAACATCGGTGACCGTGATGCCGGCGTCGGGATTGAGGGCCTGCACCACACGGCCGCCGCCGAGGTAGATGGCCACATGGTAGAAGCCCGGGGACGAGCCCCAGACGAGCAAATCGCCCGGACGCGCCTGCGAGAGCGGCACGTGGACGGGGGCCTGCGCGAACTGCTGGGAGGCAGTGCGGGGCAGGTACTTGCCGGCCGCGGCGAACGCATTCTGCACCAGCCCCGAGCAGTCAAAACCATAGGCCCCGGTTCCACCGTACTGATAGAAGAACGGCGAGCCGGTCTTGCCGAGCGCAACGGAAATCGCGGTCTGGTTTGACCCGCCCGAAATGGGCGCCGGAACAGGAATCGGTGCCGGAACAGGAACGGGAACCGGTATCGGTGCCGGAACAGGAACAGGAACAGGAACGGGAACAGGAACGGGAACAGGTGCCGGAGCTGGGCCAGGCGCAGGTGCCGGAGCAGGCGCGGGTGCGGACGCCGGTTCGGGCTCAGGAGATGCCGGCTGCTGGACGGCCGGGTCGCCCCCTCCCGGCGAAGCCGGGACAGGCTGCGAAGCCGGGACAGGCGGCGAAGCCGGGACAGGCTGTGAAGCCGGGACAGGCTGTGAAACCGGGGCAGGCTGGGAGCCCGTGCCCGGCTGCGGCGCGGCGCCGGCCGCCGCAGTCAGCGCCGCCAGCCGCTCCTGCCGGCGCTGGCGGTCCAGGGCATCAACCCGGGCCGATTCCAGCGCCGCGGTGGTGTTCTTAAGCGTTGCCAGCTGGTCCACGAGCGCGCTCCGCTGGGCTTTGGCGTCGGCCACGGCCTGGCGCTGGGCCGCGGTGGCGCGGTCGGCGTCTGCCTTGCGGGCTTCCGCCGTCGCGGCAGCCTCATCGGCGGCTCGGTTGGCCTCCGCTGCGGACTCCGTCAGCGACTGTGCGGCGGCCGCTGCGGTTTCCGCGGACTGGAAGGCCCGAGCGCGGCCGGCCGTCACGGCCTCCAGGGTCGCGGCAGCTTCGAGCGCGTGGCCCGTGCCGCTGACGAAGCTGCTGAGAGCCGGATTCAGGCCGCCGTTGCGGTAGAGGTCGCCGGCGAGCTGGCCGAGCTGCTTGCGGGTCTTGGCCTGCTCCGCCTCGGCGGCGGCAGCCCTCGCGGCCGCGACCGTCGCGGCCTCCCGCCGGGTGGCCAGCTCCACGAGCGCCTCACTGTACGCGTTGTTCGCCTGCAGGGACACGGCCAGGCTGGCTTCCTGCGCGGCCGAGGCATCGGCCAGGAGCCCGTCAATCCTGGTGACCTCTGCCGCCGTCGCGCTTTCACTGGACTTGGCGGCCGCGATTTCTTCCGGTGAGGGGATCTCCGGCGATGCCGGAACCCGGCCGGGCGCTGCAGCTAGTGCTGCAGTCAGCGCTGACGGCCGTGCGGAAGGAAGTTGTGCGGCCTTTGCCGGGAGCGCGAGCGTTCCAAGGAGGACGACGGCGGTGCAGAGCACAGCCGTCTTTCGACCGGATCCGGTCCAGCTCATGGGCAAACCTCGCTGAAGTCTCAGGCTGGAATGAGCGAGGTCGGATTTTGGCACATGAAAAAGCCCCTCTGCGGATCACCCAGCAGGCATGAGGCTACGTGCCAAAGGCCACTTTGGCAACACAAGTCACATCAATAACATAAACAACAATGGTGTCATTTGGCCACGTGCGTCACGGGCGTGTCCTGTCGTCGGGCGGGCCGGAAGCAACGCCCAGCGGCGCCGGCAGCGCGACAAGCAGCAGGCCAGGCAGCCCGGGACGCCCGTGAAGACGCGGGCCGGCCGCGGGTGCGGACGCCGCCGTCGGTCAGGCGTGCTGGTGGGCCTCGTGCTCCGAGTGCGTGGCGGGCTCGAGCTGGAAGGTGCAGTGCTCCGTGTCGAAATGGGAGCCCAGGCAGGTGGTGAGCTTGTCCAGGACCCGGTCGGCGCCGCGGGCGCCGAGCGCCGCGTCCTCCACCACCACGTGGGCGGAGAAGACGGGGACGCCCGAGGTGATGGTCCAGATGTGGATGTCGTGGACGGACACCACTCCATCCACCGCGAGGATGTGCTCGCGGATCATCTGGACGTCCACACCCTTGGGCGTGGCCTCGAGGAGCACGTCCACCACGTCGCGCAGCAGGTGCCAGGCCCGGGGCAGGATCATGAGGGCGATGAGGATCGATGCAATGGTGTCTGCCGACTGGAACCCGGTGACCATGATGACCACGGCCGCCGCGATGACGGCAAAGGATCCCAGCAGGTCGCCCAGGACTTCCAGGTAGGCGCCGCGGACGTTGAGGCTCTCCTTCTGGGCCCCGCGCAGGATCAGCAGGGACACCAGGTTGGCGACGGCGCCGAGGATCGCCGCGGAGAGCATGACGTCGGTGTGGACCTCCGGTGCTGAGCCGAGCCGGCGGATCGCCTCGGTGAAGATCACCACGGAAATGACGATCAGGACCAGGGCGTTTGCCAGTGCGGCCAGGACCTCGGCGCGCAGGTAGCCGTAGGTGCGCAGGTCGCTGGCGGGCCGGGTGGCGATCCAGGCGGCCAGCAGGGCGATGAACACCCCGGCGGCGTCGGAGAGCATGTGCCCGGCGTCGGCAAGCAGTGCGAGGGAACCGGAGACGACGGCGCCGATGGTCTGCACCAGCACCACAGCGAGCGTGATGGCCAGGACGGCGATCAGGCGCTTCCGGTGCTTGGCAGTGCCCGTGGCAGTGATGCCGTGCGCGTGGCTGTGGTCGTGTCCCATGCCTATAAGGCTAGCCCCAGCCGAGCTCGTGCAGGCGTTCGTCGCCGATGCCGAAGTGGTGGGCAATCTCGTGCACCACGGTCACGGTGACTTCCTCGATCACGTCCTCCCGGGACGCGCAGATGTCCAGGATGGGCTGGCGGAAGATCGTGATCCGGTCCGGCAGGGAGCCGGCGTCCCACCAGGAGTCCCGTTCGGTCAGGGGAACCCCTTCATAGAGCCCCAGCAGCACGGTGTCCGGGTCCTCCCCGGGCTGCGGGGTGTAGTCATCCTCGATGAAGATCGCGACATTGTTCATGGTCTTGGCCAGCTCCGGCGGGATCCGGTCCAGGGCGTCCCGCACGGCGGCCTCGAAGTCGGCTTCCGACATCGGGAACGGTTCAGCGTCCGCCCCACGGCCTGCACCGTCCCCGCTGTCAGGAATGATCGGCAGGCCGGGCGGCAGGGACGAAGGCATAGGAAAACTCTAGCGGGACCGGCGCCGGGTCAGTCCCACGCCCACAAGGCAGATCACGCCGCCCACCAGGCCCCAAACGGTGGGAATCTCGCCGAGCACCAGCCAGGAAATCAGGATTGTGGTGCCCGGCACCAGGTAGGTGGTGGCGGCGAGGCGTCCCGCATCAATCAGGGAAAGGGCGTAGGCCCAGGTGGTGAAGGCGATCGCGGTGGGGAAGATGCCCAGATAGACCAGTCCCAGGGTCGCCGGCAGGGGAGCTGCCTGCAGCTCTGTGATTAGCTGGCCGCTGAAAGGCAGGCAGCAAATGGCGCCCACCATGATGCCGAACCACGTGGCCTGGGCGGCCGGGAACTTGCGGAGCACCGGCTTCTGGACAATGACGCTCACCGCGGCCAGCGCGGCCGCGAGCAGGCAGAGCAGCACGCCGGCCACGTCCGCCGTCGACCGCTGGCCGGAACCCAGCGCGATCAGGGCGACGCCGCCGAAGGCTATCAGGCTGCCGATGATCAGCCAGCGCGGGAATCCCTCTTTGAGGATCACGCCGGCCATCACGGCGACCAGGATGGGGTTGACGTTGATCAGCAGGGCGGCGGTGCCGGCGTCGAGCATGTGCTCTGCCGCGTTGAGGGCCACGTTGTAGCCGCCGAACCACATGACGCCGTAGGCGAGGATGGGCCACCATTCGCGGCCCCGGGGCAGCCCCCGCAGCTTCGGCACCACCAGGAGGCCCAGCACGACGGCGGCGACCGCCAGCCGTCCAAGCGTCAGGGGGCCGGGGGAGAAGCTCGGGCCCACGGCCCGGATGCCGACGAAGGCGGAGGCCCACAGGACCACGGTGACCACGACGGCGGCGATGCCGAGCCTGCTGATCGGGGCCGGCTGTCCGGGAGGGGCCGGGGCGGGTGCGGGGGCGGGTGCGGGGGAGGCGTGCGGAGACCCTTCGTGGGGGCCTGCGGACGGAGTGGGGCCGGATGCGGCGGTGGTAGCCATGCTGCCAATCTAGCCGGTGCCCCGACCTCCCGGCTGGCGGGAATCGGTCACGTCTAGTCGAGATCCTGCCAACATGCCGACTGGCCTCAGCGCAGAACGCGCGCCGCCGCCTGGACGGCGTCCGCGACCTCCGTCAACGCCGCCGAGCCGCGTCGCCATTGCTGCCAGTACAGGGCGACGTCCACGTGAGCGCGGGGCGCGAGGATCTCGAGCGTGCCGTTCGCGAGGTCTTCGCCGATTTCGATCTCGGGCATCATGCCCCAGCCCATGCCCCAGCGGATGGCATCGCCAAACTCCTGGGAGGCCGGCACGTAGTGCCGCGGCGGCTGCAGCGATACCCGGAGGCGGCGCAGCCAGCGGTCCTGCAGATCGTCCTTGCGGTCGTAGACCAGCACGGGGGCCGTGGCCAGGGCCGCTGCGGTCACGCCGGGTGCAAACCAGCGGCGGGCGAAATCGGGCGCGCACACCGGCAGGTACCGCATGATGCCCAGCTTCCGGGACGAGCATCCGGGCACGGGCGTGGCCGTCTCCGTGATCGCGGCCGCCGCGGCGCCGGCGCGCAGCAGGTCCAGCGAGTGCTCCTGGTCTTCGCGCAGGATCTCCAGCTGGATGGTGCCGCTGGCCGCCGCAAGACCGGCCAGTGCCCAGGTGTGCAAGGAATCGCTGTTGATCACCAGGGTCAGGCGCGTTCGCCCGTGGGGTTCGTCCGGCTGCAGTTCCCCGGCGAGGTCCGCGGAGAGCAGCTCCAGCTGCCGGGCGAACCTCACCACGGCCTGGCCGGACTCCGTGAGCCCCGCGGGCCGCGCCCGGGTCAGGACCGGCCGGCCGACGGCGGCCTCGAGGGCGCGGATCCGCTGGCTGATCGCCGAGGGCGTCACGGACAAGTGCGCGGCCGCGGCGTCGAAGCTTCCGTGCGTCACGATTGCGGCCAGCGTCCGGGCTTGCTCGGGGGCGATGTCGATCATTAGCTCATCTTATCTAGCGGAAGAATCTTTAACTGGTTTCATCTGACTCGCGGACCTACCGTGGAACGGTGATCCTCTCCCTGTTCTCAGGCCTCTCCGCCGGACTGTCCCTCATTGTCGCCATCGGAGCGCAAAACGCCTTTGTTCTCCGCCAGGGCATCCAGCGTTCGCACGTCGGCCTGGTGGTGGCGGTCTGCGCAGTGTCGGACCTGGTGCTCATCCTGCTGGGTGTCGCCGGCATCGGCGTCCTCCTGGACCGGGCGCCCGCCGCGCTCGTGGTGATCCGCTGGGCCGGGGCCGCCTTCCTCTTCGCATACGGGATGCTCGCGGCCCGGCGTGCGGTTCGGGGGCAGCAGATGGGCCACCCGTCCGACATGCCGGCCGGCGGCCGGGCGGCCGTGCTGGGCACCTGCCTGGCCTTCACCTGGCTGAACCCGCACGTCTATCTGGACACGGTGTTGCTGCTCGGGTCCCTCGCGGCCGCCCAGGGCGAGTCCGGGCGCTGGTGGTTTGCTGCCGGAGCCGGCTTCGGGAGCATTGCCTGGTTCACCGCCCTTGGCGTGGGAGCGCGTTTCCTTTCGTCGGTGTTCCGGCGGCGGGCGGCGTGGCGCGTGCTCGACGCCGGGATCGCCGTCGTGATGTTGACGCTGGCGGTGCTGCTGGTCGCCTGAGCACCGGGGCTCCCCGCCCCGCCCCGCCTGGCCGCCGTTCCGCCGATGCAAGGTGCGGGGACGGCGCAATCCGATCCGGATCCGGTTCCCAGCCCGGGGCGGGGGCCGGTAGGCCCTTGTCCGCGCAATGCGGCAGGTTCACGATTGCTGGCATGACAGCATCCTCAGCTTCTGCCCGCGAAAGAAAGCGGGCAGCCATCGGGACTGCGGTCTTCGCAGCCGCCCCCGCGACGGTCGCCGGCGTGGTGCCCTGGCTCCTCACCCGCTGGGACGTGAAGACCCCGGTCCCCGGCGGCGTGCCGGCGCAGATCACCGGCGCGCTGCTGATCGGTGCGGGCGCGGCGGTGATCGCGAACTCCTTTGTCCATTTCGCCACGGAGGGCGTCGGGACCCCGGCGCCATTTGCCCCGCCCAGGCAACTGGTGGTGGGCGGGCTCTACCGGTACGTGCGGAATCCGATGTATGTGTCCATCGCGGCGGCTGTCGCCGGGCAGGGGCTCCTGCTTGGCCAGCCGAAGCTCTTCGTGGCACTGGGCCTCGGAACCGTCCCCGTGGTGGTGTTCGTCCGGCTGTACGAGGAGCCGGTACTGACCCGGACGTTCGGTGCGGCCTACGAGGAGTACCGCCGTAACGTCCCGCGCTGGCTGCCCAGGCTCACGCCGTGGCGGCCCGAAAGTCCGGAGTCGGCCCTGGCCTAGGTGCCGGGTCTGCCCGGCCTGCGCCGGGCCGCGGGCGCGCGGCCCCTATCTGCCGCCTCCGGACCACTCCAGCAGCCGATCCAGCGGCCAGGTGGTGACGATCCGCTCGGCGGGGACGCCGTTCGCGGCCGCGCGTTCGGCGCCGTACTGCAGGAAATCCAGCTGGCCCGGAGCATGGGCGTCACTGTCGATGCTGAAGAGGCAGCCGGCCTCGAGGGCCAGCCGGATCAGCTCGTCCGGCGGGTCCTGCCGTTCGGGACGCGAATTGATTTCGACGGCGACAGTGTTCTCGGCGCACGCCGCGAACACGCGCTCGGCGTCGAACTCGGACGGCGGCCGGGTTCCCCGCGAGCCCTGCAGCAGCCGGCCGGTGCAGTGGCCGAGGATGTTCATGTGCGGATCGTTGATGGCGCCCAGCATCCTGTCGGTCATGGTGCGCCGGTCGGAGCGGAGCTTCGAATGCACGCTCGCCACCACGATGTCCAGCCGGTCCAGCATGTCCGGGGACTGGTCCAGGGCGCCGTCCTCCAGGATATCCACCTCGATCCCGGCCAGGAGGCGGAAGCCACCGCCGTCCCGATTGATGCCCGCAACCACGTCCAGCTGCTCCCGGAGGCGTTCGGCGCTCAGGCCGTTGGCGATTTTGAGGCTGGGGGAGTGGTCCGTCAGTGCGAGGTAGTCCCGGCCCAGCATCCGGGCGGCGTCGGCCATGAGTCCGATCGGGGACCCGCCGTCAGACCAGTCGCTGTGGCTGTGCAGGTCCCCACGGAGGTCGGAGCGCAGTTCGGCGCCCCCGGCCGCAAGGGGCTGCTGCCCGCGTTGGCGCAGGTCCTCAAGGTAGTCGGGTACGCCGCCGTCGACCGCCTGCGCGATGACTTCGAACGTCCTGTCCCCGATCCCCTTCATGCTCTTCAGCCTGCCGCTGCGTGCCCGCGCAGCGACCTCATCCGGTTCCAGGGCGCCGATAATCACGGCTGCCTTGCGGAACGCCTGAATCTTGAACGTGGGGGCCAGCTCGCGTTCCAGCCAGAACGCAATCTCATTGAGGGCATCAACGGCATCCATCCGTCCATCTTGCACCCACCTTGGGCCCGCGATGCAGCCACCATGCACCGGTCTTGCCCCTGTCTTGCCCCTGCGGGGCGGCCGATTTTGGATAATCCGGGGGTGTGCCCTTATAGTTTTATAGTCCCGTTCGGAGGAACCTGCGAGGACAAAAACGAAAGGCTTCGGCCCTTAATTTTTGCCCTGATGAGTTAAACCGGATGGCGTTCTGGCCCCCATCGTCTAGCGGCCTAGGACACCGCCCTTTCACGGCGGCGGCACGGGTTCGAATCCCGTTGGGGGTACGCAAGGAACTGGTCAAACCGGATGAAAAAGTCTGGTAGGCTAAAGGCCTTGAAAAATTGCAGTAGCGATACTGCAGACAGCAAGAAATATGCAGTACAAGCAGTAACAAGCAAGGCCCTGTAGCGCAGTTGGTTAGCGCGCCGCCCTGTCACGGCGGAGGTCGCGGGTTCAAGTCCCGTCAGGGTCGCTCTGATTGCCGGAAGAAATTCCGGCCGTCAAGGTGACGTGTCACCTAGGCTCTGTAGCTCAGTTGGTAGAGCGTTCGACTGAAAATCGAAAGGTCACCGGATCGACGCCGGTCGGAGCCACCACTGAGAAGCATCAGTTCTTTCAGAACTGGTGCTTTTCTTCTTTAACGCTGTCGGGTGTCCGGTCCGGGGTTCTGCGGACCGGGGAGGGACTAGGCGCCCCCGTAGCTGTCGCCCGGGCGAAAACTCCTGTCCCGTAGGATGCATGGATGGGACTAATAATTGCGCTTCTTGTCATTTGGCTCGTTCTTTCTATTGTCGGTTTTGCCGTGAAGGGCCTGCTCTGGCTGGCACTGATTGCACTTGTCCTCTTTGTCGCCACCGGCGTTTGGGGATGGGTGAAGCGCAAGGCCAGGGCCTGATTCTTCGCTTCGTCCTTGCCGGCGGCGGTTTGCATCAGAGGGTGCAGGCCGCCGCTTTTTTCTTGTTGCCTTAGGGCCGGCGGCGCCCGGTTGGGGGCCGGGCGGCCGGCCGGGCTAGACTCGCACGCTGGGGAAAGAACAGCAAGGCCGCCGGCAGCCCGGACCGGGCGGGCGGCGCAATCTCAACCGAAAAGTGATTCTGCAACGTGATTTCGAAGAATATTGCCCGTCCTCTCGCCGCAACCGCCCTCCTCGCCGCGCTGGCCCTCACGGGCTGTTCGGCCCCACAGGCCGGCAGTGCGCCGTCGTCGGACGCGGCCCCCGCCACTGCTTCCGCTTCCGGCACGCCGAGCCCCAGCGCAACGTCCGGACCGTTCGGCGGCTTCACCAGCGCCGCAGAGGCGTGCGCCAAGATCTCGGAGCAGGCCACCGGGGCCACTCTCCTTCCGCTCTCGGCGGCCCAGGGCAAGACTGTGGAACTGGAGCAGTTCAAGACGGACTTGGCCGAGACAGCCGAGCGTGTTCCGGACAGCCTCAAGGCAGATTTCGCCCACCTCAATGAGGTTGCGGTGGCCGGCATCACCGACCAGACGGTGTTCTCCAGCGGAAAGCTCCAGGCCGCCATGGCGCCCGTCACCACCTGGATCGCCACGAACTGCAAGTAGGTCCACCGGTCCTTCGGCACTGTTCCGAGCGGGTGTTCCGGTACTATTCTCGGGCTGCCGGAATACCTTGGATCTTGCCCGGAGGGCAATCATGCGACAGACAGTCATGGGACAGAACACGGGCCAGCAAACCCTCCCGTACGCACCTTGGTCTGAACGCACCGTGCGTCGCCGACCCCACGAGCACCTTGTCCCACGCGACCGGCCCCGCGGGGCCGTGGCGGCCGCCGCCAGCTCCGCCCTGGCCGTTTCCCTGGCGCTGGCGGGCTGTTCAGGACCGGCGGGACCGGCGGCCTCCTCCGGTCCGCCATCCCAGGCTCCTGCCAGCCCGAACAGCACTGCGTCCGGCGCCCCGACAAGCCCCCCGACCAGCACCTCGACCAGCCTCCCGTCCGACTTCCCGTCCGACTTCCCATCCGACTTCCCGTCCGGCGGCGAGGCGGGCACGGCGCCTGGCAGCCCCGACGCATCCGGCGGAGCCCTGGGCGGATTCGGGAGCATCACGGAGGCCTGCGCCGCCGTGAGCGCCACCGTGCTCTCCGTCCTGGCCCTGCCCATGGCCGCGGCAACGGGACACGACACCGCGGAGGCGGAGAAGGCCCGGGCCGAACTGGAGAAACTGCAGGCCAAGGTGCCGGCCGACATCAAGGACTCCATCGACAGGCTGAAGTCCGTAGCCGACGACGCCGGCAACGACCTCTCCAAGTTCAACAGCGAGGAGTTTGACAAGGCCATCGGCCCGATCGACGCATGGATGCAGTCCCACTGCTGAGAACCGGACGCAGATTCTGGCGCCTCTTTTCGGACTCCGCTGACTTCACGCACCCCGCGGCCGGCGCCGGCATGAGCCGTGGGGAACGGGCACGGCAAGATTCCCCCGCGCGGCCCGAGGCAGGGACTAGGGTTGTGTCAAAGAGAAGGGGGAGTGGCTCATGGAATACCAGAATTCTCAACCCGTTGCGGGTGCTGTTGCCGGTGCAGCGCCCGGTCCTATGGACGGGCTGCCCGCGCCGGCGGGCATCGGCCGCACCGTCATTTCGGAAGCCGCCATCGCCAAGGTCGCAGGCATTGCCGCCCGATCGGTGCCGGGTGTCTACTCGCTGGGATCGGGTCCGTCGCGGGCCCTGGGGGCCATTCGCGACGCCGTCGGCAGCGCCGACCATGCGGCGGGAGTCCGTGTAGAAGTCGGCGAAACCCAGGCCGCCGTGGACATCGACCTCGTTGCCGTCTACGGCACCCACTTGCAGGCCCTCGCGGACCAGGTCCGTGCCGCCGTCTACGCCGCCGTGGAAGAGCTGGTGGGGCTCGAAGTGATCGAGGTAAATATTGAGATCAATGATGTCTATGTGCCCGGCCCGGCCAAACCCGCCGCGTCCGGCGAGGTCCGGCCGGTAAGGGAGGCAATCCAATGAATCTGACGGTTGTCGGAATCTTCGCAGGGGCCTTCGTGGCTTTCATGTCCTTCCAGTTTGGCGCCTGGGGATTCCTCGGGGCCCTGTTCTTCATGGGCATTGGCGCTCTCTTTGGCCGGGCCGCGGAGGGGAAGCTGGACCTGCGTAGCGTGTTTGATGCCCTCACTGGCAGGCGTTCCTCCTCATGAGCGTCTCGGCTGGGGCGCCCGTCCGCGGCGTCGCGATGGCCGGGCACAACCGCATCAGCACCCAGGCCCTGACTAGCGTGGCGCGGGGGGCTGCGGGCGAGGCCTTGGGCGTGCCGCCGCAGGATGTCCGGGCCGAGTGGTCGGACGATGACGGGCTGCTGGCGCTCTCGCTTGTCACGCACCTCGGGATCCCGCCCCTGACGGTAGTCCGCCGGGATCCCGCGCGCGTGGCGGGGTTTGGCGGTTCCATCTGGGAGCGCACCGTCGCCGCCAAGGCCCAGATCCTGCACCGCGTGACCGAACTGACCGGGGCGCAGCTCAGCCGGGTGGACATCCGCATCAGCGGGGCCACCGTGCGCGGGGGAGGTCGGGTGCATTGAGCCAGGACACCCAGAACGCCGGGATCGGTCCCGGCCCGTACGACGCCGGTCCAGTGCCGGGGAGCGCGCCGCCAGTTTCCGGCGCGGCCGGCATGGGACGGATCCTCAAGCGGGAGACGCACTCATCACGGGCCGTCGTCTCCGTCATCGCGGCCACCCTGGTCGCTGTGGTGTGCGGTTACGCGCTGCTGGAGACTGGAGTCCGCGCGATCGGGCAGCCGCCGTGGATTGTCGATCCGCTGACGGCGGCCGAGCGTGTTGTCGCGCTCCCGGCCGGCATGCCGCCGCTTCTGCTGGTCGTCACCGGCGTCGTGGTGGCCGTGGCGGGACTGTTCTTCTTCCTCAACGCCGTGCTGCCGGGGCGGCGCGCCCGCCACCTGCTGGCGGACCGCCGGGCCGCCGTCGTGGTGGACGATGAAGTGATCGCCGCCGCCCTGGCGCGCCGGGCGCGGCTGGCCGCCAACGTGACCCAGGAACAGGTGATGGTGATCGTGTCGCGGGACCGGGTCGACATCAACGTCCGGCCTACCTCCGGCGTGCCGCTGCGGCCGGACACCGTCCTGGAGGCCGTGCGGCGGGAGCTGGCGGAGATGGGCCCCGCACCCATGCCGGACGTGCGGATCCACGTGGCCACGGCAGGAGTGGTGGGGGCATGAACAACACCCCGCGGGTCCTGAACCGCGTCCTGATCGGCATCCTCGGCATCACGCTTCTCGCCATCGGCGTCCTGCTGGTGCTGCT
This sequence comes from Arthrobacter sp. NicSoilB8, assembly GCF_019977355.1. Classification (NCBI taxonomy): domain Bacteria; kingdom Bacillati; phylum Actinomycetota; class Actinomycetes; order Micrococcales; family Micrococcaceae; genus Arthrobacter; species Arthrobacter sp. NicSoilB8. Next base: position 453,415 of record NZ_AP024655.1, read on the forward strand.
GGCGACCGTCCCCGCGGTCGGCTTCTGGTGGCATGAGTGGGCTGGTGGCGTGTTGAACTTCTGGCTCGATTTGTTCGAACGGACGCAGTTCCCCGGCCGCCAGGAGAGCTGGCTGTGGCTGGTGATCTGCCTTGCGCTGGTGTTGGTGCTGGGCCTGATGATCGCCTGGGTTGCCCAGCAGGGCAAGGGCCGGACCAGCCTGATCGTGGCCGAGGAGGACCCTGGCGGCGTGCCGGGCAATGTCGGGATAAGCGGCGGCGTGGCAGAGCAGGCGCTTCGTGCGGCCCTCGCGGACCGGCCCGACCTGGCCGGAGTCACCGTTGCCGTCTACGAAATCCGGGGGGTGCCGGCACTGAAGATCCGTGTGGAGCCGCGTCAGGGCGTCGCCCCGCACACGCTGGCGGCCGACGTCTCCTCGCTCGTGGAGGCGCTCGACGCCGTGATGGGCAAGCGCACCCCGGTCCTGATCCACATCGGATCCGGGGCGCGGTCGCGCTTCGGCAGGGCCGAGCGCGTCCGCTGAAGCGGCGGTGAGATTGAGGCAACATTCACGCCAGGCGCGTCGCCGGACCGGCAGGCCCGCCGGGTCTCCTTTGCATAAAGGATTCATGTAAACGCTTGCATTCCTCACCGGGTGTTGATTACTGTGATGGTCGGCACATCAACTGCACGGCCGGCCTTCACCGGTACTCAGCGAGGAGCACTCCAGTATGAAAACCCGCAACTTCCTACTTCCCATCGCCACAGCAGGCATTTTGGCCATGACCCTTTCGGCCTGCGGCGGCGGGGGTGGCGGCACCTCCGGCGGCAGCGATGCCGCCTCGCAGGGCCTGGACGGGCGCGGCCCCATCACCTATGTCCAGGGCAAGGACAACAGCAACGTGGTCCGTCCGCTGATCGAGAAGTGGAACGCCGCGCACCCGAATGAGAAGGTCACCTTCAAGGAGCAGACCGACCAGGCCGACCAGCAGCACGACGACCTCGTCCAGCACTTCCAGGCCAAGGACCCCGGCTACGACGTCGCGAGCGTCGACGTCGTCTGGACCGCCGAATTTGCCGCCAAGGGCTGGCTGCAGCCGCTCAAGGACAAGATGGCGCTGGATACTTCGGCCATGCTGAAGCCGACCGTCACGGCCGCCTCCTACAAGGGCACGCTGTACGCGGCACCGGAATCGTCCGACGGCGGCATCCTCTACTACCGCAAGGATCTGGTTCCCACGCCCCCGAAGACCTGGGACGAGATGATGGGCATGTGCTCCATCGCCAAGGCGAACAACATCGGCTGCTACTCGGGCCAGTTCAAGAAGTACGAGGGTCTGACCGTCAACGCCTCTGAAGCGATCAACTCCGCCGGCGGGGCCGTGCTGGACGCGGACGGCAAGCCCAACCTGCTCACGCCTGAGGCAAAGGCGGGAATGGCGAACCTGACCAAGGCCTACGCAGACGGCCAGATCCCTAAGGAAGCCATCACGTTCCAGGAAGAGGAAAGCCGCCAGGCCTTCCAGGACGGCAAGCTGCTGTTCCTGCGTAACTGGCCTTACGTCTACAACCTGGCCACCACTGAAGGCTCCTCGAAGGTCAAGGATGTCCTGGGCATGACCGCCCTGCCGGGCAAGGACGGCCCGGGCGCCTCCTCCCTCGGCGGCCACAGCGCAGCGGTCAGCGTCTATTCGAAGAACAAGGCCACGGCCCTGGACTTCCTGAAGTTCCTCACCACGGAAGAGACCCAGAAGTTCTTCGCCACGCAGGGCTCGCTCGCCCCGGTGATCGGCAAGCTCTATGACGACCAGGAGCTCGTCGCCAAGCTGCCGTACCTGCCGGTGCTGAAGACCTCGATCGAGAACGCCGTGCCCCGTCCGGTCACCCCGTTCTACCCGGCCGTCACCAAGGCCATCCAGGAAAACGCGTACTCGGCCATCAAGGGCGAGAAGACCGTAGACGCGGCCCTGTCTGACATGCAGAAGTCCATCGAATCCGCTAGCGCGGGACAGTAGGTCCATCATGGCAACTGAAGTAGGCCCGACGTCGGTCAAGGCACCGGCGTCGGGCGGGGCACCGATCCACCACGCACCCAAGGGTGTCGGGGAGGACAACCGCATCGCGACGCAGGGGCGCTGGGCAGCCTGGCTCCTGGCGCCAACCATCCTCGCACTGTCAGTGGTGATCGTGTACCCGATCATCACCGCCATTGTGATGTCATTCCAAAAGGATGCCGGCCTAGACCCCGCCACGGGTCTCTTCACCGAGGGTGGCCCGGCCGGTTTCTCGAACTACGTGAACTGGATTTTCCAGCAGTGCCCGGCCCCGGGCGGCGGAACCGTTGACTGCCCGCCGGGTACCCTCGGTGCACAGTTCTGGTCCGCCACCGGAACCACCTTCTTCTTCACCATCGTCACTGTGGCACTGGAGACGGTGCTCGGCTTCTGGATGGCCGTCATCATGGCACGGGCCTTCAAGGGCCGCAGCCTGGTCCGCGCAGCGGTCCTGGTGCCGTGGGCCATCCCCACCGCCGTGACGGCCAAGCTGTGGCTGTTCATCTTCGCTTTCGAAGGCATCGGCAACAAGCTTTTCAACACCACCGTCCTGTGGACCGGCAGCGAATGGCCGGCGAGGTGGGCCGTGATCATCGCGGACGTCTGGAAGACCACGCCCTTCATGGCGCTGTTGATTCTTGCCGGCCTGCAGATGATCCCCGCGGAAGTCTATGAGGCGGCGAAGGTCGACGGCGCCAGTGCCTGGCAGCGGTTCCGGATGATCACCCTGCCGCTGGTGAAGCCGGCGCTCATGGTGGCCATCCTCTTCCGCACCCTGGACGCGCTGCGCATGTTCGACCTCCCGTACATCCTGACGGGCGGGGCCAACAACACCACGACGCTCTCCATCCTGGTAATCAACCAGATCAGGCAGGGCTTCAACGCGGCGGCGGCTTTGTCCACCATCACGTTCATCATCATCTTTCTGGTGGCTTTCATCTTCGTACGCTTCCTTGGAGCGAACGTGGTGGAGCAGCAGACCGGCGCAGGTAAGGGGAAGAAATGACCGCCGCGACGAGCGCCGCAACCGAGCTGCGCGCAGAGCAGGACCGGGGGCGGAAGGTCGCACAGAACCGCGAGAAGTGGGCCAGCGCCCGCACCTATATCAGTGCGGTCGTGATCCTCTTCTGGTGCCTGGCACCGGCCTACTGGATGGTGGTGACGGCGTTCCGCGACGTCGGCTACACCTACGACACCTCGATCCTGCCGACCCACGTGACGCTGGACAACTTCAAGACCGCGTTCGACACGTCCTTCGGCAACCACTTCGGCCAGGCCCTGCTCAACAGCTTGTTCATCGGCACCGTCGTGACCCTGGTGTCGCTGCTGATCGGCGTGTTTGCGGCCTACGCACTGGCCCGTTTGAACTTCAAGTTCAAGTACCTCGTGCTGGGCTTTATCCTGGGGGCTTCCATGTTCCCCGGCGTCGCCCTCATCACGCCGCTGTTCCAGCTCTTCACGAACATCGGCTGGATGGGCACCTACCAGGCCCTGATCATCCCGAATATCTCGTTCGTGCTGCCGCTGACCGTCTACACCATGACGTCCTTCTTCCGGGAGATGCCGTGGGAGCTGGAGGAATCGGCGCGGGTGGACGGCTGCACGCAGGGACAGGCCTTCAGGAAGGTCATCATGCCGCTGGCCGCTCCGGCCATCTTCACGACGGCGATCCTCGCCTTCATTTCCTCGTGGAATGAATTCCTGATCGCCAGCCAGCTCTCCAGCGACGCCACGCAGCCGGTCACGGTGGCCATTGCCAGCTTCGCCGGTGCGCAGCCCAACCAGATCCCGTACACCGCGATCATGGCTGCGGGCACCATCGTGACCATTCCCTTGGTCATCCTGGTGCTGGTGTTCCAGCGCAAGATCGTGGCCGGCCTCACCGCCGGCGCCGTCAAGTGACGGTGCGATCATGACCGACGAGCAGAACCAGGGCCATGTGCCGGCATCGCGTCGAAAGGTGCGCTCCGGCGAGGACTTTGACATCATCATCGGGTTCCTCGGCTTCTGGGCCGTGGTGCTCCTGGTGGTCACCGTCTGGATGGAGGTGACCGCCCAGGATGCCCTCGGCTGGGCTTTGGGCCTGCTCGTCATGCTACTGGCCCTCTACGGGATGATCCGGCTGCGCCGGCGGCTGCCGAACCGGACGGCCAGCCGGCGCGGCTAGGCGCCCGGCAGCCAAGAGCGGGCCAGGCCATTCGACTGCCGCGGGGGTGGCGGGGCACAACAACGTCTGCGGACTGCCGTCAGGCATCTGCGGACCGTCAACAAGGGGACAAAAAGTGGCACGGACAGAAAGGGCGCAGCGCGGCGGCCACTCCGGCGTCAGCATTGAGGATGTCGCCGCCGCAGCCGGCGTATCCACGGCCACCGTGTCCCGGGCCGTCCGCGGACTGCCCCGCGTCTCCCCGGCAACGCGGGAGAAGATCCTCGGCATTGCCGAATCCTTGGGCTACGTCGCTTCGTCCTCCGCGTCCGGCCTGGCAACGGGCCGGACCAAAACCATCGGCGTCCTGGCCCCGTTCGTCAGCCGCTGGTTCTTTTCCAAGGCCATTGAGGGCGCGGACCGGGAGCTGCATGCCCGCCAGTACAACCTCTCCCTCTTCAATCTCGGCGGCCACGGCAGCAACCGGGAGCGGCTCTTCAGCAAGACCATGGTCTACAAGCAGATCGACGCCCTGCTGGTCCTCTGTATGGCCCTCAGCCACGAGGAAATCGAGCACCTCCAGAAGATCGACATTCCGCTGGTGGTCGTGGGAGGCCACGTCGAGGAGTGCCCCTACATCGGCATCGACGACTACGCCGCGGCCGCCACCGCGGTCCGCCACCTGATCGGGCTGGGCCACACCGACATTGCGCTCCTGCACGGCGACGACGAAACCGACCTCAACTTCGACGTCCCCCGGGTCCGGATCCAGGCCTTCCAGGACATCATGCGGGAAGCGGGGCTGCCGGTCCGGCCGGAATGGGACCAGTGGGGGGACTTCACCGTCCGCAGCGGACAGGAGGCGTTCCGCCGCCTGTGGGCCTGGGGCGGTCCCAAGCCCACGGCCATCTTCTGCGCCTCCGATGAGATGGCCATGGGTGTGATCTTCGAGGCCAACAGGGCCGGGGTGCGGGTGCCGGAGGATCTGTCGGTCATCGGGATCGACGATCACGACTTCGCCGACGCCATGGGGCTCACGACGGTAGGCCAGCGGCCGGACGAACAAGCCGAACTCGGCACCAAGATGCTGCTGGACGAACTCGACGGAATTGCCGGGGCCGTGCAGTCCTCCGTGGCGCCGCACCGGCTGATCGTTCGCAGGACGACGGCACCGCCGCGGCACTGAACAACCCGACTAATCCGCCCGGCTAATCCGCCCGGCTAGACCGCCCGACTAGCCCGTCCGGCTCGTGCCGAGCGGGCGCAGGAAGCGTGGGCCTAGGAAGCGCGGGCCAGCTGCCGGATCGGCACCCAGCGCGAGGCCAGCCGCCGGTAGGCCGCCGCCGCCCCGGTCATGTCGCCCTCCGCCAGGCACTCGATGCCGAGGCGGACGTCCAGCGGCGAATCGTCCGGATAGACCTTGTCCGCCACCGCGCCGTAGTCGAGCTCCACGGCCGAATCCGGATGGAACAGCTCAAGCCACTCCGTGAGCTGCGTCAGGTCCTCGAGCATGTCGAGATCGGGAGCGGCCATGGCCAGGTGCGCCACCGCATAGCTCACGCGCTCAAGCGCCTCGGCGATGCTCGTGCGGATGCGGACCGTGACGATCCGGCCCTCGGATTCCACGACGTCGGTGGGGTCCGATTCCTTGAAGAGGCAGAACCAGCTGAAGGGGATGCCCCACGTGGAGGCACGGGTGTGGACCCTGCTGACGCCCTCGTGGGCGCGCACCTCATCAATGCGCTCCTGGTGCTTGTCCCGCTGTTCCTCCGGGATCAGGAGCTGGGCCAGGGGCCCGTGGATGCCTTCCATCAGGGCATTGGCGGCCAGCCCGGCGCGGAGGACCAGCTGGCTGGGACAATACAGCAGCCGGTCGGCCGGCCGCGCGGCGGCAGCGCCGGGACCGGGCTCGGCGGCGTCGGGCGTGGCGCCGGCGGACGTCTGCTTGGCCGGTGCGGGGACCACCCGCACGAGGTCGGTCCGGCCGGTGGGAAACGGGTCCCCGTCCTGGCGCGTGATGCGGCCCAGGGACGCCAGGAGTTCTGCGTTCTCCACGGCCGCGCGGGACTTCAGTCCGGCGCCCGCGGCCCGCAGGGCCTCCTGCTGCTGCTCGGGGAACGCCTCCAGGGGCTCGTAGATCCGGAGCGCGGAGGAGAACGGCAGGCCGACCTGTCCGCGGTAGATGTTCCCCGTCATTGGATCACGACGCTTCCCTGGGCGGCAGCCACTAGTCCGCCAGTTCCGCAATCACCGGGGCATGGTCTGAGGCGCCCTTGCCCTTGCGCTCCTCGCGGTCGATCGTCGCCCCGGTCACCCGCGCCGCCAGGGCGGGGGAGGCCAGAATGAAGTCGATCCTCATGCCTTCCTTCTTCGGGAAGCGGAGCTGCGTGTAGTCCCAGTAGGTGTAGACGCCGGGCCCCGGCGTGTGCGGGCGGACCACGTCCTGGAAGCCGGCCTCCTCAAAGGCCCGGAAGGCGGCGCGCTCGGGCTCGCTGACGTGCGTGAGGCCCTCGGAGCGGAAGTAGTCGATGTCCCAGACGTCCTCGTCCAGGGGCGCGATGTTGAAATCACCCATCAGCGCAATCTGCGCCTGGGGGTCCTCCTTGACCCAGCTGCCGGCGTGGCCTTTCAGGATATCCAGCCAGCTGAGCTTGTAGGGCATGTGCTCGTCGTCGAGGGCGCGGCCGTTGGGAACGTAGAGGCTCCAGACCCGGATGCCGCCGCAGGTGGCGCCGATGGCACGGGCCTCCTGCACGGCATCCTTGCCGTTCTTGCCGAACACGGGCTGGTCCAGGAACGTGCGTTCGACGTCGTCGAGCCCCACCCGGGAGGCGATCGCGACGCCGTTCCACTGGCTCAGGCCGAAGTGCGCCACCTCGTAGCCCAGATTCTCGAACAGCTCCCACGGGAAGTTCTCGTCCTTGCACTTCGTTTCCTGGATGGCCAGGACGTCACAGTCGGTGCGCTGAAGCCACGCCTCGACGCGGTCGGCACGGGCGCGGAGCGAATTCACATTCCAGGTAGCAATCTTCACAGTCCCTAACTTACCGAACTTGGCCCCCGGACGAAGCGGCCGGACCATACCCGTCCTCTGGAAATTAGTAGGAAGTCCGAGTATATTCGGGTGCAGAGATGATCTAGGTCACATGCAAAGGAGCATTCGGTCATGGTTCGAGAGCTATCCCACTACATCGACGGTCAGCGGGTGGACGGCACCTCCGGCCGGTTCAGCGATGTGTACGATCCCTGCACGGGCGAGGTCCAGGCCCGGCTGCCGCTGGCCAGCGCGGAGGAAGTGCGCAATGTGATTGCCAGCGCGGAAAAGGGCCAGCTGGAGTGGGCCGCCATGAACCCCCAGCGCCGCGGACGGATCCTGCTCAAGTTCGTGGACCTGGTCAACCAGAACATGGATGAGCTCGCCACGTTGCTGTCCTCCGAGCACGGCAAGACCTTCCTCGATGCCAAGGGCGACATCCAGCGCGGCATCGAAGTCGTCGAATTCTCCGCAGGGGCCCCGCACCTGCTCAAGGGCGAATTCTCGGACAGCGCCGGCACCGGCGTGGACGTGCACTCGATGCGCCAGCCGCTCGGCGTCGTCGCCGGCATCACGCCGTTCAACTTCCCGGCCATGATCCCGCTCTGGAAGTCGGGGCCGGCCCTCGCCGCCGGCAACGCGTTCATCCTCAAGCCCTCCGAGCGTGACCCCTCCGTGCCGCTCCGCCTGGCCGAGCTCTTCACCGAGGCGGGCCTGCCCGACGGCGTGTTCAACGTGGTCAACGGGGACAAGGAAGCGGTGGACGCCCTGCTGGAGGACCCCCGGGTCCAGGCCATCGGCTTCGTCGGGTCCACACCAATTGCCCAGTACATCTACGCCACCGCCGCGGCAAACGGCAAGCGCGCCCAGTGCTTCGGCGGCGCCAAGAACCACATGGTGATCATGCCGGACGCGGACCTCGACATGGCCGCGGATGCCCTTATCGGGGCCGGCTTCGGCTCCGCAGGCGAGCGCTGCATGGCGATCTCGGTGGCGGTTCCGGTCGGCCGGAAGACCGCGGACGCCCTCGTGGAGAAGCTGCAGGAGCGGATCGCAGGCCTCAAGGTCGGCCACAGCCTCGCCAAGGATTCCGACTTCGGCCCGGTCGTGGCACCCTCCGCGAAGGAGCGGATCGAAGGCTACATCGCCTCCGGCGTCGAGGAAGGCGCCAGCCTCCTCACGGACGGCCGCGGGCTGAAGGTGGATGGCTATGACGGCGGCTTCTGGGTGGGTCCCACCCTGTTCGACAACGTCACCAAGGACATGAAGATTTACAAGGAAGAGATCTTCGGCCCGGTGCTCAGCGTGCTCCGCGCCCACGACTACGACGAGGCACTCCGGCTCTGCAGTGAGCACGAGTTCGGCAACGGCGTGGCCATCTTTACCCGCGACGGCGACGCCGCCCGCGACTTCGCCAGCCGGGTCCAGGTGGGCATGGTGGGCATCAACGTCCCCATCCCCGTGCCGATCGCCTACTACACCTTCGGCGGCTGGAAGGCCTCGGGCTTCGGCGACCTGAACCAGCACGGCGCTGATGCCTTCCGCTTCTACACGAAGACCAAGACGGTCACCACCCGCTGGCCCTCCGGCATCCGCCAGGGCGCCAGCTTCGTGATGCCGGAAGGCAGCTGATGGCGGATCAGGAGGCCGACGAGACCGCCGACGTCCTGTTCGAGCGCCGCGGCCGCCTCGGCGTCGTGACGCTGAACCGGCCCAAGGCCGTCAACGCGCTCACCGCCGGAATGGCTGCCGCGATGCTGGACCAGCTCAGGCTCTGGGCCGACGACGACGCCGTCGCGGCGGTACTGGTCCGCGGCGCCGGCGACCGCGGCCTGTGCGCGGGGGGCGATATCGTGGCCATCTACCGGGACATGCTCGACGGCGGGGACGCCACCGCGGACTTCTGGGCGATCGAGTACCGGCTGAACCTGCTCATCTCCGAGTACCCCAAGCCCTACGTCGCCTTCATGGACGGGCTGGTCCTGGGCGGCGGGGTGGGCATCTCCGCGCACGGCTCGGTGCGGATCGTCACCGAACGCACCCGCTCGGGCATGCCGGAAACGACCATCGGGTTCGTGCCCGACGTCGGCGGGACGCTCCTGCTGTCCCGCTCGCCCGGGGAGACCGGCACGCACGCGGCCCTGACCGGCGCCCACCTGAGCGGGGCGGACGCGCTGTTCCTGGGCCTCGCCGATTACTTTGTGCCCTCGGGCCGGCTGCCGGAATTGGCGGCAGCGCTCGAAACCGAACCTGCGGACGCCGCCGTCGCACGGTTCGCCGAACCCGCGCCGCCGTCAGGTCTCGCCGGACAGCGCGAGTGGATCGACGTCTGCTACTCCAGTGATGACGCCGGGGAGATCGTTCGCCGGCTGCGCACTATTGGGGGAGAAGCAGCCGCCGAGGCCGCGGACACGATCACCGCCAAATCACCGACGGCCGTGAAAGTGGCGCTGGCATCCCTGCACCGGGTCCGCGGACTGAGTTTGGCGGAGGCCCTGGAACAGGAGTACAGGGTGGGCCTGAGGTTCCTTGCCGGCCCCGACTTCCGCGAGGGCATCCGGGCGCAGGTGGTGGACAAGGACCGCACGCCACACTGGCAGCCCGCCATCCTCGCAGACGTGACGAACGAGGACGTCGAGTCCTACTTTGCGCCGCTGGGCGACCGTGAACTGCGGCTCTCTTCAAAGGAGAAGAACAATGCCTGAGACCACACCACAGGAAGGCCGCATCGCTTTCCTCGGGCTCGGCCACATGGGCGGCCCGATGGCCGTCAACCTGGTCAAGGCCGGGTACAGCGTGACCGGGTTCGACGTCGTGCCGGCGGCGCTGGACGCCGCCCGGGAGCACGGCATCCCGACCGCCGGGACGGCAGCGGAGGCCGCGGCGGGCGCCGGGGTCGTGCTGACGATGCTGCCCAGCGGCAAGCACCTCCTCGATGCCTACCGCGGCACCGACGGCCAGCCCGGCCTGCTGGCCGCTGCGGCGCCGGGCACCATGTTCCTCGACTGTTCCACGATCAACGTGGACGAGGCCCGCGAGGCCGCGGAACTCGCGGTGGCGGCAGGCCACCGTGCCGTCGACGCTCCGGTGTCCGGAGGCGTGGTGGGGGCCGAGGCGGGGACGCTGACGTTCATGGTCGGCGCGCTCCCGGAGGATTTCGAGGCGGTCAGGCCGCTGCTGGACGTCATGGGTAAGCGGGTGGTCCAATGCGGCGGGCACGGCGCGGGCCAGGCGGCCAAGATCTGCAACAACATGATCCTGGGCGTCTCGATGATCGCCGTCAGCGAGGCGTTCGTGCTCGGCGAGAAGCTCGGGCTGACCCACCAGGCGCTGTTCGACGTCGCCTCCGCGGCGTCGGGGCAGTGCTGGGCGCTGACCACCAACTGTCCCGTGCCGGGGCCGGTCCCGACCAGCCCCGCCAACCGCGATTACCAGCCCGGCTTCGCCGGGGCGCTCATGGCCAAGGACCTCAAGCTGGCGCTCAACGCGCTCCAGAGCACCGGCGTCGCGGCCCGGCTCGGCCCGCTCGCATCCGAAATTTACGATACCTTTGCCGCGGAAGGCGGTGCCGGCCGGGACTTCTCCGGCATCATCACCGACATCCGGGAAAAGTCGGAATCCGGCACATCGGAAGCCGGCACGCACGGGCACTAGTCCCGGGCCCGCGCTACACCAAGACCCAGAACCAGCTAAGGGGAACATTCATGACGGAACAGTACGCGAACATCCTGGTGGAGCGCCGCGGCCGTGTGGGCCTCGTGACGCTCAATCGGCCCGAGGCCCTGAATGCTCTGAACAAGGCCACGATGGAGGAACTCGTGCAGGCCGTCACCGCGATGGACGCGGACCCGGCGGTGGGTGCGGTGGTGGTAACCGGTTCGGCGAAGGCCTTCGCCGCCGGCGCGGACATCAAGGAAATGCAGTCCAAGGGCTACATGGACATGTACGCGGCGGACTGGTTCCGCGGCTGGGAGGACTTCACCCGGCTGCGCATCCCCGTTGTGGCGGCCGTGTCCGGGTTCGCGCTGGGCGGCGGCTGCGAGCTGGCGATGATGTGCGATTTCATCATCGCCGGGGACACCGCCAAGTTCGGCCAGCCGGAAATCAATCTCGGCGTGCTCCCGGGCATGGGCGGCTCGCAGCGGCTCACCCGCGCGGTGGGCAAAGCCAAAGCGATGGACATGATCCTGACCGGCCGCTTCATGGACGCCGATGAAGCCGAGCGGGCGGGCCTGGTGTCCCGTGTGGTTCCGGCGGCCGACGTCGTCGAGGAGGCGCTGAAGGCTGCCGCGGTGATCGCGTCCAAATCCAAACCCGTGGCGATGGTGGCCAAGGAGGCCGTGAACGCGGCGTTCGAGACCGGTCTTGCCCAGGGCGTGCTGTTTGAGCGGCGGGTGTTCCACTCGCTGTTTGCCACCGAGGACCAGAAGGAAGGCATGGCCGCCTTCACCGAGAAGCGGCAGCCGGAGTTCAACCACCGCTGATATTAGCCAGCTAGGCGGCATCGGCGGGAAGGCACGCATGAATACCGGATTCCTGGGAGTCGGTCCGTTCCCGGACGAGGTCCGGGCCCTTGTTCCAGGCGATGCGCTGGTCCCCGCCCCGGACGTGGTGATGGACCGCGGCTTCGACCTGCCTGCCCCTCCCGAGGCCGTCTGGCCGTGGATCGCCCAGCTGGGCAAGGAACGCTCCGGCTGGTACCTGCCCGGCTGGGCCGAAGCGCTGATCCCGGCCAGGCGCCGGGCCCTCCGGACCATTGACCCGGAGCTGCAGGGCCTCAGGGCGGGAGATGTCATTGCCGACTGGGGCAGCCCCGGGGCCACCTTCGAGATCATGGCCGTGGACCCGCCACGGGTCCTGGTGCACCGCTCGCGACGCGGCGCGCTGGCTGTCAGCTGGGCGATCGTGCTGAGGCCTGCGCCGGACGCCGGGACGGGTGCCGGGACCGGGACCCGGGTACATCTCCGGCTCCGGCTTGCCGGGGTCAAGCGCCGCCGTCTCGTGAAAATCGGCGGCGGACTGTTCGACCTCCTGACCATAGCCGGACTCGCGGCCGGGCTGCGGGAGCGGCTGGGCGTTATCAGGTGAAGATGTCGGCCACGTACCTGCCGTGGGTGCGTTCCACCTCATCCATCCACGCCTCGGCGTCCGCCTTGGAGGCGCCGGTCGCCTCCTGGTAGATGAGCGCGCATGTTTCGCGCACCTGAGGAGCCATGTGCTTGCCGTCGCCGCAGACGTAGACCGTGGCGCCCTGCTTGACCAGCTCGACGACGTCCGCCCGGTCTGCCCAGAGCCGTTCCTGGACGTACTTCATGCCGTCTTCGGGTGCGGTGGAAAAGACCGGCCGGAGGTCCAGGTTCGCTTCGTCCGCCCAGGCCGCGAGTTCGTCGTGATACAGGAAATCGGTGTCCGGGGCGCGGCAGCCGAAGAACAGCAGTGCTGGTGCCGGCGCCAACCCGTCGGCCTGGGCCCGCAGCGCCCGGTCCTGGATGAAGCCACGGAACGGCGCCAGCCCGGTTCCGGCGCAGACCATGATGAGCGGGACCGCCAAGGATGCGGGCGGGTGGAAGGCCGCATTCGAGGGGCGCACGGTCACCGCGATCCGTGATCCCGGCCTGGCCTGGGCAAGATAGGTCGACGAGGCCCCTTCGAAGATGCCGCGGCCCGACCACGCCGGTGCCTGGACGACGGCGAACGTCAAGGTTGCGTGGTCAGGGCTCCACAGCGGGGACGAGGAAATGGAATACCGCCGGGGCGTCAGCTGGGTCAGCAGCTGCAGGAACGAGGTGAACGACAGCTGGCACGAAGGATACGTTTCCAGCAGATCCAGGAGGGAGACGCGCTTGTCGAGGATCTCGGCCGCGTGACGCTCGCGGTCCCGCGCCAGGGCCTCAAGGTCCCTCCGGTGTGCGGGATCCGCCGCGACATCGGCCAGGTCCTCGAGCTGCGTGCGCGTCGCCGGGACGGCGAGCTCGACGTAGCTGCTCAGCAGTTCGCCCACGGCCACAGGCGCGCCGGTGGGCAGGAACGTGTCTCCGCGCTCCATGCTCAGCAGGACGTGCGAGTCGTAGTCGAGGTTGAAGCGGGCCAGGGCGCGCTGGACGAGTCCGCTGGGATTCAGCGGCAGGACGGCCAGATAGTCGCCGGTCCGGTAGCTCATCCCTTCGGGCAGGGCGATTTCGACATGCCGTTTGGACCGGGCGCCCGGCTTGGCCAGATCGACAAGTTCCCGGTTGGCGACGACGGTGCCGAGGGCCAGGCCGTTTTGGCGCAGCAGCGGATCCCGGACGTTGCCCACGAACTGAAGTTCAAGCTGGGGCTGCGCGGCCGGCGGGCTGGTCTTCTGCCCGAGGGCGGCGTCGACGGCAGACCAGAATCCCGCGTACCACTCATCGAAATCGCCGAAGAAGTCGCCGCGGGCGTTGGCCTCGCCCCGGGGATAGATCCGTCCGGCGCCGGCGGCCTCGAGCCGGGCATCGATTGCCTTGGGCACCTGCTGGTACGTTCGCGCCCAGTCCTTGTTGCCGTTGCCGAAAACCGTGTACCGCACCCCGGTGAGGCTGCCCGGCGGCAGGCCTTCGGTCCAGGCCATGAATTTTCGGGCGTTGTCCGGCGGCTGCCCCTCGTAGGAGGAGGCCACGATCGCGACGAGCCCCTCCGTCGGCAGCCCGCCGGCCGCCTCGTCGAGCGGGCCGATGGTGGGGCTGTAACCGCGCCGTCCGGCGTCGTTGGCAATGCGCTGGGCGAAGTCCTGGGACGTGCCGGCGTTGGAGCCGTAGAGCACCCGGATCGGGATGCCGTTGGGGGCGGCGCTCGGCGTTTCCGCCTGCCGGGCATGGTCGGCGGCGGCATCACTGGCGGCGGCGATCCGGACGTCCCGCCGGCGCACATGGATGAACAGTCCTTCCGGTTTCATCGTCAGCGTGTGCTTGATCTGCAGTTCATAGCCCGGGTCCGCCGGGGTGATGTCGAAGCGCTGCAGGAGCTTGGCCAGGAAGAGCATGGCCTCCTGCAGGGCAAAGCCCCGGCCGATGCAGGAGCGCTGCCCGTTGCCGAAGGGCTTCCACGCATTCGCGGGGATCGCCGCGGCCCGCTCGGGCGAGAACCGCTCCGGGTCGAAGATGCCGGCGTCCTCGCCCCACGCCGCCTTGTCCCGGTGCAGCCGCGGGAGCAGGACCATGATGGGCTGGCCCGCGGGAACTTCATAGCGGCCGCCCAGCGTCGTGTCCTCGAACGGAGCCACGTTGAACGCGGGGGCGGTGGGCCAGAGCCGGAGCGTTTCCTTGAGGATCTGGTCCAGGTATCCCAGTCGGGGCAGGTGCTCGAACCTGGCGCTTTCGGTGCCCAGGACCTCGTCCACCACGGCGTGCGCCTTGGCAAGAACCGCCGGATGCCGCATCAGCTCGTAGAGGGTGAAGGACAGCAGGCCGCTCGTGGTCTCATGCCCGGCGATCAGGAAGGTGACCATCTGATAGCGGATGTTCTCATCCGACAGCCGCTCGCCGGTCACCGGGTCCGCCGCGTTGAGCATGGTGTCGAGGATGTCCTCGCTGCCCGCCGGGCTGGGATTGCGCCGCCGGTCGCTGATCATCTGCTCGGCGACCTCGAACATCAGGGCGTTGTCTTCCTCGAGCTGGTGACGCCGGCGCAGCATGATCTTGTTCTGCACCGGGAGCCTGCGGGCCCGGTCCCCGGATTCGACCAGGGCGCGGACCATGGCCCCGACGAAGGGATGCATCTCCTCCCGGTAGAGACTGTTGAACCGGTATTTGAACGAGCACAGGGCGATCGTGTCCAGCGTCAGGCGGGTGGTGTTGTCCGGAACGTCGATCCGGGCAGTGGGGCCAAGCCTTTCCCACTTCAGCAGCAGTTGCTCGACGATGTCGTCCATGCCCACGAACATCCGCTTTAGCGCCGCTGGCCCAAACGCCGGCATGAGGATCCGGTGCGCCTTTTGCCAGTTGGGCTCCTGTGTTTCCGCGGTGAACAGGCCATCGCCGGCGAATTGCCGCACCTCCCGGAGGGCGACGCCGAGCACCTTGCCAAAGCGGGATTCGTCGCACACCTCGTTGACGAGCTCCTGGGAGGAGAGGGCGACGATGCTGCGGTTGAAAAACTGAATTCGGACGATGGGGCCGTACTGCTCGGCCACTTCGACCAGCCCCAGAATGCCCTTGCTCGAGTCGATGTCGGGCAAGTTGCCCACTACCGGCCGCGGGGGAGGCTGCGGTATGGGGACGGTGGCTGAAGGCATGGGCCCTCCTAAGCAGTCGCCGATATGACGCTTGGAAGCACTGAGCACTGAACACTGCTCGCAGCCGGACCGGACGAGACCGTCCTGCCGGGATCCACGATACTCCGCTCGGATCCCGGGCAGAATAGCTGCCTGCGGCTCCTTCGTGCCGTCTGGTGCCGGCGGCGCTACAGCAACGGCCCGGCCGATTCGTGACGGGTGATGTCCACGTGGCGGGTGGGGCTAATGATTCCCTGCTATCATCCGGTCGATGGGCAGAGGTCAACTCCACCGGACAGTAGGTCTGGTCATTGCAGCCATCGCCGGCACTGCGGCGGCGCTTCTGTGGGCCGCTGTCGCCGCGGGCGGCCATGCGCAGGCTGAAGGTCCGCCGCAGGGCATCATCCTGGGCGTGTGGAACGTGCTTTACAGCACCAACGCTCCCGGCACACGGATCCTGGGCGCGGCGGTCGCCCTCGCGGTGTTCCTTGCCGCCGGCGTCGCGCTGCTGGAGCGCCGGATCACCACCCGGTCCAGGAGGTCAGCCAACCTGCGGATTGCACCGCTGGCCCCCAAAATCGTGATGGCCGCCACGCGCGGGCTCTACGCGGGGCCCGTCACCGTCACCGTGCTCATCCCGGCCCACAACGAAGAGGTCTCGCTGCCGTCCACGATCGCCTCGCTGCGGGCGCAGTCCCGCAGCCCGGAACGAATCATCGTGGTGGCGGACAACTGCACCGACGGCACCGCCGGCATCGCCCGCGGTGCCGGCGTCGAGGTCTACGAATCGGTCGGCAACACAAAGAAGAAGGCCGGGGCGCTCAACCAGGTGCTCAAGGAAATCCTCCCCTCGCTCGGAACCAACGATGTGGTGATGGTGATGGACGCCGACACCCGGCTCGACGACGGCTTCCTCGGCACGGCCGTGGAACGCTTCGTGGACGACCGGGCTTTGATGGCGGTGGGCGGGCTGTTCTACGGGGAGGAAGGCCACGGCGTCCTCGGCCAGTTCCAGCGCAACGAATACCTCCGCTACGGCCGGGAGATCAAGCGCCGGCAGGGCAGGGTCTTCGTGCTCACCGGCACCGCTTCGCTTTTCGGCCCGATCGCCCTGCGCACCATTGCGGAGCAACGCGGCAAATCGCTTCCCGGGGCTCGGGGCGACGTCTATGACACGGCGGCCCTGACCGAGGACAACGAACTGACCATCGCGCTCAAGTCCCTCGGCGCGCTCATGATCTCACCGGCAGCCTGCACCGTGGTCACCGAGCTCATGCCCACCTGGTCGACTCTCTGGTCCCAGCGGCTGCGGTGGCAGCGGGGAGCACTCGAGAACATTGGCGCGTACGGGGTCACGTCCCAGACAATGCGCTACTGGGCGCAGCAGCTCGGCATCGGCTATGGCGTGATCGCCCTCAGCGCCTACCTGCTGCTGATCTTCCTCATGGTGTTCTCCCTCGACGTCTGGATCTGGTTCCCGTTCTGGCTGGGACTCGGCGGGGTGTTCATGATCGAACGCGTAGCCACGGTCTGGAAGGGCGGCTGGCGGGCCCGGCTCCTGGCCGTCACCCTCTTCCCGGAACTCTTCTTCGACATGTTCCTGAACATCGTCTACGTCAAGGGCATCATCGACATTTCGCTGGGCCGGACCGCGAACTGGAAGCACGTAACCCACACCAGCGCGGCAGATTCGATCAAGGAGTCCGCATGAGCCTCACCGGCGTGTCCGTCCCCACGGGGATTCTCTTTCCGCAGTCGCTCCTTGACTCGGAGTGGTTCGCCATCCTGGCGACGTTTGTCGCGATCAATACCGTGATGTACGCAGCCTTGGCGGCCGTGAAGGTGCTGCCGAAGCTTCACCGTCCCGGCTGGCTCCGCACCCGGCAGGAACGCGGCGAAACCCGCAGCATCCACCCCGACGCGCCCCGCTGACACCAGCTGAGCACGATCACTGACCGGGAACCGCACCTTCTAGTGGAAAAGTCGCAAAATATGGAACCGCACCATACATTGTGACAATGACCGCCCTCGATGACCTTGACCGCCGGCTCCTCTCCGCCCTCCGTGAGGACGGCCGCGCCTCGGTGGCGAGCCTGGCACGGCGGCTCAAGGTCGCCCGGGCCACGGTCAACAGCCGGCTGGAGCGCCTGGTGGCGTCCGGGACCATCGTCGGATTCACGGTCCGGGTGCGTGATGAGCTCGATCCGCTGGCGATCCGCGCCATTGCCCTGATCGCCGTGGAGGGCAGGACGACGGACCGGGTTATCCGCCAGCTCAGGGGCTTTCCGGAAATCACGGCACTGCATACCACCAACGGAGGGTGGGACCTTGTGGCCGAACTCCGCACCGAGAGCCTTCCTGACTTCGACCAGGTCCTTGGCCGGATCCGGGGAGTCGATGGCGTTGTCAACAGCGAAACGAGCCTCTTGCTCAGCTCCGTGCTGCGCTAGGGGCAGGGCGCCGAAAGGCCCCAGTCAACATAATGTCAGTCAACATAATGTGCAGAATGAGTCATCACTATGCTCAGTTGTGCAATAAAAAGCTTGCTCTTTGGCAATTGAGACTGCATATCGCCGAACTCTAGAGTTGTGGCATCAGCAGCTAACGAGAGAATGAGGGGCGCAATGACGCGCTTTGTCGATGTCCACAACATGGTGCGCTGGGCTGCCGGCCGCGGGCCGGAGGCCATCATTTCCGGCATGATCGACTACGTCGAGGATGACTTCCGCCGCTGGGAATCGTTCGACAAGACTCCCCGGGTCGCCAGCCACACGCCGTTCGGCGTCATCGAACTCATGCCCACCAGCGATCACGAGACCTACGGTTTCAAGTACGTCAACGGCCACCCGTCCAACCCGGCGCGCGGATTCCAGACCGTGACGGCGTTTGGCGTCCTGGCCGACGTTCACAACGGCTATCCCACGTTCCTCACCGAGATGACAGTGCTCACTGCGCTGCGCACCGCGGCGACGTCCGGCATGGTGGCGAAGAAGCTCGCCCGTGCCGGCTCGCGCGTCATGGCGATGATCGGCAGCGGAAGCCAGTCCGAGTTCCAGGCCCTCGCCTTCCGCAGTGCCCTGGGCATTTCCACGCTCCGGGTATGGGACACGGATCCTGCCGCGCTCAGGAAGTTCGTGGCCAACATGGCGCCGCTGGGCTTCGACATCACAGTCGCCACCTCCGCCGCGGATGCGGTGCGTGGAGCCGATGTCATCACCACGTGCACCGCGGACAAGGCCAATGCCACCATCCTCACGGCGGATCTGATTGAACCGGGCGTCCACATCAATGCCATCGGCGGGGACTGCCCCGGGAAGACCGAGCTTGAACCAGCAATTCTGGGACTCGGCGACGTGTTCGTCGAGTACGCCCCCCAAACCCGGATCGAAGGGGAGATCCAGCACATGCCGGCCGACTTTGGCGTCACGGAGTTCTGGCAGGTGCTGGCCGGCAAGGCACCAGGACGAACCGGGGATGCGCAGATCACCATCTTCGATTCAGTGGGCTTTGCCATTGAGGACTTCTCCGCGCTGCGGTTCGTGCGCGACGCCGTCGCCGGCACCGATTTCTATGTGGAGATCGACCTCGTGGCCAGCCCCGAGGACCCGAAGAACCTGTTCGGCCTCGTCGGCGCCCTTTCCCCGGTCGGCTCGTAAGCCTGCGACGGCCGTTCGGGTCTGTGTGCCGGCGTCGGAGGCTGAACCGGTACCCCTCAGCCGCTAAAGTCCCCGGCGTCGGAGGCTGAACCGGGACCCCTCAGCCGCTAAAGTCCCCGGCGTCGGAGGCTGAACCGGGACCCCTCAGCCGCTAAAGTCCCCGGCGTTCCGGCGGAACGTGCCCAGGATCCGGATCAGCTGGTCCACGTCCTGCTCCCCGAAGCCCGACTGGCCGAAGACCTCGGAGTTCAGCACCGCCGTCGCCCGTTTGGCCAGGGCGCGGCCCTCCGGGGTTAGCTCGATCAGCGTGGTGCGCCCGTCCGTGGGGTGCGGGGAGCGGATCACCAGCCCGGCCTCCTGGAGCCGGTCCACGGCGTTGGTGACCGAGGTGGGATGAACCTGCAGGAGCGCGCTGGCCTTGTTCATGGGCAGCGCGCCGCTGCGGGCGAAACTGAGCAGCGCCAGCAGCTCGTACCGGGCGAAGGTGAGCCCGAACGGCTTGAGGACCGCTTCGATCCGGCCCAGCAGAATCTGCTGGGTCCGCATGATCGCGGTGATGGCGGCCATCGGGGCGGCGACGTCGGACCAGCCGTGGCGCTCCCAGTTCAGCCGGGCATCGGCGATCGGATCGCGCGGCAGCGGTGTTCCCACGATCAGCCCTTCAACCCGGGAAAATCGGCGTCGGAATACTCGATGCCGAAACCGTCCGGAACCGGCCCGCCGCCGTGCCGCACTTCCTCGCTGCGCCGCAGCTCCACGCGCCGGATCTTGCCCGAAATCGTCTTGGGGAGGTCGGCGAACTCCAGCCGGCGGATCCGCTTGAACGGGGCCAAATGCTCGCGGCAGTACCGCAGGATGTCCTCGGCGAGCTCCGGGCCGGGCTGGTGGCCGGCCGCCAGGACCACGAACGCCTTCGGCACGGACAGCCTGAGCGGGTCCGGGGAGGGGACGACGGCGGCCTCCGCCACCGCCGGGTGCTCGATCAGCACGCTCTCCAGTTCGAACGGGGACAACCGGTAATCCGAAGACTTGAAGACGTCGTCGCCGCGACCCACGTACGTGATGATGCCGCGCTCGTCCCGGCTCGCCATGTCCCCCGTGTGGTAGTAGCCGTCGCGGAAGGCCTCCGCCGTCTTCTCCGGATCGCCGTAGTACGCCTTCATGAGCCCCACGGGGCGGGGGTCCAGGCGCAGGCAGAGCTCGCCGTCGTCGGACTCCGCACCCGTGGCGGGGTCCACGAGCACCACGTCGTAGCCGGGCAGCGGCTTGCCCATGGCGCCGATCTTGACCGGCTGGCCAGGGGTGTTCGCGATCTGCACTGTCGACTCGGTCTGCCCGAAGCCGTCGCGGATGGTCTGGCCCCAGGCGCGGTGGACCTGGTCGATCACCTCGGCGTTCAGCGGTTCGCCGGCGGACACCACCTTGGTGGGCGGGTTTTTCAGCAGGTTGAGATCGGCCTGGATCAGCATCCGCCACACCGTGGGCGGGGCGCAGAAACTGGTCACGGATTCGCGGTCCATCTGCTCCATGAGGGCCTTCGCGTCGAAACGTTCGTAATTGTAGATGAACACGCAGGCCTCGGCGATCCAGGGCGTGAACACATTCGACCAGGCGTGCTTGGCCCAGCCCGGCGAGGCCACGTTGAGGTGCACGTCGCCCGGTTCCATCCCGATCCAGAACATCGTGGACAGGTGCCCCACCGGGTAGGAGGTGTGCGTGTGCTCCACCAGTTTGGCCTTGGACGTGGTGCCGGAGGTGAAGTAGAGCAGGAGTGTCTCGTCGGCCGGGGTGGGTGCGTCCGGGGTGAAGTCCGCGCCGGCCGCCGCAGCGTCCGCATACTGCAGGGCCCCGTCCCGGACCGCGGCGGGGCGGCGGTCCCCGCCGATTTCGATCAGCGTGTAGTCACCCGCGACGTCGGCGAACTTGGCGATGTTGGCATGCCCGACGGCGGCCCAGGCCGCGCCGCCGCGCTCCACCCGGTCCTGGAGGTCGGCGGGTCCCATCAGGGTGGTGGTGGGGATCATGACGATGCCCAGCTTGATGCCGGCCAGCATGAGCTCCCAGAGCTCCACCTGGTTGCCGAGCATGATGATCATCCGGTCCCCGCGCCGGACGCCCTGCGCCCGCAGCCAGTTGGCCACCTGGGACGAGCGCCGGGAGAGATCCGCGAAACTGCGCCGCGTCGCGGATCCGTCCTGCTCCACGATCACCAGTGCCCGCTTGTCCGCCTTGGCGGGGTCTGCCGCCAGCTGGTCGAACCAGTCCAGGGCAAAGTTGAATTCCTCGAAGCGCGGCCACTGGAATTCGTTGCGGGCGGCCTCGTAGTCCCCGCGCAGGGCCAGCAGCCGGTCCCTCGCGGCCCGGAATTCCTCAGTCACGCTCATGGTGCACCTTTCGACAGTCCTCTGGCGCAGCCGCTCCGGGCCCGGCGCCGTTGCCCGGGATCGTGCAGGCCCGGCGCGATGCCTGCCTAGTGATCCCCGTCACTCTGCAATATACTAGGACATCCAAGGGTTTGGAAGAGCGGCGCTGCTCTACAAGCGGCGCATGACGAAGGGATACGTGCCCGTGCAGCCACAAGGACGTGCAGGCGGACAACGAGCGGTAGCGGAATCAGACACAGCAGAACCAGCGATAGCGGCCCCAGAGGCGGCAGAACCAGCTACAGCGGACCCAGCGACAGCGGAACCGGACGCCGGAACCCGGGCAGTTGCCGCGGCCCCCGCAACGGGCGCAGACACAGTTGCCGCGGCTGCTGCGGCCCAGCCGCCGTTTCCCGACGCGGACCTCATGTACATCGTGGACCTGCTGCCGCCGGACGAACAGCTCCGGTACCAGGAGGTCCGGGAATTCCTGCAGTCCCGGATCCGGGCCGCGTCGATCGACTACTGGAACCGCGAGGAGTTCCCTTTCGGCCTGCTCGCGGAACTCGGCAAATATGGCCTGGGCGGGTTGCAGACGGACGGCACGTCCAAGCTCTTCAAGGGACTTATGTATGTGGAGGTGGCGCGCGCCGATGTCTCCCTCTCCGCGCTCGTGGGCATCCACAACGAGCTGATTGTCGGCATGATCGACGAGCTCGGCTCCGAGGAACAGAAGGCCCGCTGGCTCCCCGGCCTGACCGCTTTCACCCAGCTCGGAGCGTTCGCCCTGACCGAGCCGGACCACGGCTCGGACATCGCCGGGGGCCTGGCGACCACCGCGCGGCTGGAGGGCGGCGAGTGGGTCATCAGCGGTGCCAAGCGCTGGATCGGCGCCGGCACCATCGCGGACTTCGCCCTCGTCTGGGCCCGGGACGTCGCCGACCAGCAGATCAAGGGCTTCATCGTCGAGACGGACCGGCCCGGGTACACGGCGACGAAGATCGCCAACAAGATCGGCCTGCGCATCATGCAGAACGCGGACATCGTCCTGGACGAGGTCCGCATCCCGGAATCCAACCTGCTGCCCGGCGCCACCGACTTCTCCAAGGCCAACGCGCTTCTGCGGGATTCGCGCGCCTGGGTGGGCTGGCAAGGGGCCGGCATCCAGCTGGCCGCGTTCGACGTCGCGCGTTCCTATTCGCTGCAGCGCCGCCAGTTCGGCAAGGAATTGGCCCGCTTCCAGCTCATCGCGCAACAGCTCGCCGAGATCCTGGGCAACGCCACCGCCTCGCTGGCACTGATGGCCCAGCTGGCGAGGATCCAGGAAGAGGGCAAGCTCGAGATGGTCCAGGCCGCGATGGCCAAATCCACCACCACGCGGCTGGCGCGGGCCTCGGTGGCCATGGGCCGGTCCCTCATGGGCGGCAACGGAATCAGCAGCGACTACGAGATGGGCAAGCTCTTCGGCGACGCCGAAATCCTCTACACCTATGAGGGCAGCTACGAGATCAACTCCCTGATCGTGGCGCGGGCCGTGACGGGGAAGTCGGCCTTCGTTTAAGCCGCTGTTCGTTTACGGCGCTGGGGTGCAGGCCGGGAGGCGATCCCGGCCGGCACCCCAGCGCCGTACTTCCTCTCCTGGCTCAGTCGATCGGCGTGACGTACGCGCCGGAAATCCCGCCGTCCACCAGGAAGGTGGATGCCGTGATGAAGGAGGCGTCGTCGCTGGCCAGGAACGTGACGGCGGCCGCGAGTTCCTCGGGCTCGGCAAAGCGTCCCAGCGGAACGTGGATCAGCCGGCGGGCGGCCTTTTCCGGGTCCTTCGCGAAGAGTTCCTTCAGCAGCGGGGTGTTCACAGGGCCGGGGCAGAGGGCATTGATCCGGATGCCCTGCCGGGCGAATTCGACGCCGAGTTCACGGCTCATGGAAAGCACCCCGCCTTTTGAGGCGCTGTAGGAGATCTGGGAGGTCGCCGCGCCCATGACCGCCACGAACGAGGCCGTGTTGATGATGGAGCCCTTGCCCTGTTCCTGCATGTAGGGGATGGCGTACTTGCAGCAGTAGTAAACGGATGTCAGGTTTACTTCCTGGACCTTGCGCCAGGCATCGATGCCGGTGTCGAGGATTGAGCCGTCGCTGGCGGGGGAGATCCCGGCGTTGTTGAACGCGATATCAACGCTGCCGTAGGTTTCTTTGGTCTGGGCGTAGAGGTTCCGGACGTCGTCTTCGCTCGTGACGTCGACCTTGACGAACAGGCCGCCGACCTCGGTGGCCGCGGCGAGGCCGGAGGTGGGTTCGATGTCGGCGATGACGACGTTGGCGCCTTCCGCCGCCATCCGGCGGGCGGTGGCCAGCCCGATGCCGCTGGCGCCACCAGTGATGACTGCGCTGCGTCCGGCGAGGCGGTTGGATACTACTGTCTGCATGGGAACTCCTTAGTGCGGGGTATAGGTCGGGTCGATGTTGCGAGTCAGGGACAGTTCAGCCCAGAGACGGCGTGGAAATGAAGACGTTCTTGGTTTCGGTGAAGGAATCGAGGGCATCGGGTCCGAGCTCCCGGCCCAGTCCGGACTGCTTGAAACCGCCGAACGGGGTGGAGTACCGGACGGAGGAGTGGGAGTTCACGGACAGGTTGCCGGACTCGACGCCGCGCGCCACGCGCAGGGCGCGGTCCACGCTGGAGGTCCAGATGGAACCGGACAGTCCGTAGTCGGTGTCGTTCGCGATCCGGATAGCGTCCGCCTCGTCGGTGAAGGGCACCACGGTCACGACCGGGCCGAAAATTTCCTCGGTGAACGACCGCGCGTCCAGTCCGGGCGTCAGCACTGTCGGCGGGAACCAGAAGCCGGCTCCGGACGGGGCCAGGCCCTGGAAGGCAATCGGGGCGTTGTCCGGCACGAAACCGGCGACCGTCCGGCGTTGCTGGGCGGAGATCAGAGGACCCATGGTGGTTGCCTCATCCGCGGGATCACCGACGGTGATGGCCTTGACGGCGGGCTCAAGCAACTCCATGAAGCGGTCATAGACGTTGTGCTGAACCAGGATGCGCGAGCGCGCACAACAGTCCTGGCCGGCGTTGTCGAATGCTCCACCGGGGGCGGCGGCGGCGGCCATCTCGAGGTCGGCGTCGTCGAAGACGATGTTGGCGCTCTTGCCGCCGAGTTCGAGGGTCACCCGCTTCACCTGTTCCGCGCAGCCGGCCATGATCTTCTTGCCGACGCCGGTCGAGCCGGTGAAGACCACTTTGCGGACGGCGGGATGGGTGACGAACCGCTCGCCCACCACCGAACCCTTGCCCGGGATCACCTGGAAGACGCCCTCCGGGATGCCGGCTTCACGGGCCAGTTCGGCCAGCCGCAGCGCGGTCAGGGGGGTCATCTCGGCAGGTTTGAGAACCACTGTGTTGCCGGCGGCCAGGGCGGGGGCAAAACCCCAGGCCGCGATCGGCATCGGGAAGTTCCACGGAACGATGACCCCCACAACGCCGAGCGGCTCGTGAAAGGTGATGTTGACGCCACCGGCGACCGGGATCTGCTTGCCGAAGTGGCGTTCCGGCGCGGCGGAGTAGTAAGCGAGGACGTCCCGGACGTTCCCGGCTTCCCAGCGGGCATTCCCGATCGTGTGGCCTGCGTTGCGGACTTCGAGCCGGGCCAGGTTTTCCAGATCCGCGTCCACGGCCGAGGCGAAGCGCCTCAGCAGCAGCGCGCGGTCTGCCGGGGCGACGGCCCGCCAGGAATCAAATGCACCGGCCGCGCGGGCGATGGCATCATCGACCTCGGCCAGTCCGGCCAGCGCTACCGTCTCGATGACTTCCTCGGTGGAGGGGTTGATGACGTCGAAGGTTGTTGCTGTCATATCGTGGACATCTCTTTTCGGTTGGCACGGTAACTGCCCGCGGCCTGGACGAAGCCGCGGAACAGCCGCAGGTCTTCCGGGTTTTGTTCCGGGTGGAATTGCACGCCCAGCACCCAGCCGGGGGTGTCTTCGGCCTCCAGAGCCTGGACGGTTCCATCCTCGGAGGACGCGGTGACGCGCAGCCCCGGCGGCACAGTGTCCATGGCCTGGTGGTGATAGCACGGCGCCCCGGCGGCGTCGCCGAGCAGTGACTGGATCAGGCTTCCCGGGACCGTGGTGAATGCGGCTTCGCCGAACACTCCCGGGGCCGGCTGGTAGTCGGCCGTGGGGTTGATGTCGGGCAGGTGCTGGGTCAGGCTGCCGTCAAAGGCCACGTTGAGGATCTGGGCCCCGCGGCAGATGGCAAACAACGGCAGACCGCGCTCCACCGCCGCCCGCGTCAGGATCGTATCGTGCTCATCCCGGAGCGGCTGCGAGGCGGTCCTGGGATGTGCGGCGGCACCGTAGCGGGCGGGATCCACGTCGGGTCCTCCCACCACGATGAGTCCGTCCATCAGGTCCAGCACGGTTTCGTCCGTGCCCAGCGGCGGCAGCAGGATGGGAGTTCCGCCAGCGGCGACCACGGCCTCGACGTAGGTTCCCGGGACGATGGCGGCCTTGGCGTTCCAAACTCCCCAGGCCGCATCCTGGTAGTAGCTGGTCAGGGCGATCCGGGGGCGGTATGCCTTAGAGTCGTTCGAAGCCACGGATGCGCTCCCAGTCGGTGACGGCGCCCTCGTAGGCGCGGAGTTCGATGCCGGCGGCGTGGACGTAGTGGTCCACGACGGAGTCGCCGAACGCCTTGCGTGCGATGCTGCTTTCCGCGAGAAGGTCCCGGGAATCGCGCAGGTTGGTCGGAAGCCGGTCGGCGTCGGAGGCGTAGGCGCTGCCCTGGATGGCGGGTCCCAGGGGCAGCCGGTTCTCCAGCCCGTGGATTACGGCGGCGATCAGCGCGGCCGCCGCGAGATACGGGTTGAGGTCCCCGCCGCCGACGCGCATTTCGGTGCGCAGGCCCCGTCCGTGGCCCACCACCCGGAGGGCGCAGCTGCGGTTGTCCATGCCCCAGGCGATGGCGGTGGGCGCGAAGCTGCCTTCAACGAACCTCTTGTAGGAGTTGACGTTCGGGGCCAGGAAATAGGTGAGTTCCTTCAGGGCGTCCAGCTGTCCGGCCATGAAGTGCTCCATCACCGGGCTGAAGCCGTGCTCGCCGTCGCCGGGCAGCACGGGGTTGCCGTCCAGGTCGGTCAGGCTGAAGTGGATGTGGCAGGAGTTGCCCTCGCGCTGGTCGTACTTGGCCATGAAGCTGATGCTCTTGCCGTGCTGGTCCGCGATTTCCTTCGCGCCGCTCTTGTAGAACGTGTGCTTGTCGCATGCCTTGAGGGCTTCATCGAAGCGGAAGGTGATTTCCTGCTGGCCGAGGTTGCACTCGCCCTTGGAGGATTCGACCACCAGGCCGGCCGCCTCCATGTTGGTGCGGATCGACCGGATGACCGGTTCCAGGCGGGCCGTGGCGAGCAGCGAGTAGTCCACGTTGTACTGGGTCGAGGCATTCAGCCCGTGGTAGTTCTTCTGCCAGGCCTCACGGTAGGAGTCGTCGAACATCAAGAACTCGAGCTCGGTGCCCATGTGGGCGCGGTAGCCGAGTTTTTCGAGCCGTTCCACCTGGGCGCGCAGGATTTGGCGCGGGGACGCGACGACCGGCGACTTGTCTGCCCACATGATGTCGCAAAGAACCAGGGCCGTTCCCTGCTGCCACGGGACCCGGCGCAGGGTCGAGACATCGGGCAGCATCATCATGTCGCCGTAGCCGGTCTCCCAGGATGACATGGCGTAGCCGTCGATGGTGTTCATCTCGACGTCGACGGCGAGGAGGTAGTTGCAGCCTTCCGCGCCGTGTTCCAGGACATCCTCGAGGAAAGAGCGGGCGCCGCAGCGCTTGCCCTGGAGCCTGCCGAGGGAGTCGGTGATGGCCACGATGACAGTGTCGATCGCTCCGGAGGCGACGTCTGCCCGCAGTTCATCGAGGGTGAGCTGGGTGTTCAGGGCGTGGGCTGTGGATGCTTCATTCATGGTTGCTCCGCAATGTTGTTCTCTGCAAATGGGGTGGTGGGTGGTGGCCGGGGTCAGCTACTGCTTCAGTTCGGCCTCGGCCAGGGCCAGCCGGGCGAATTCCTCATCCGGGGACCCGGTGACGATGCGGTGCCGGCTGTAGAACCAGTAGTACGCAATGGCGGCGGCGAAGATGGCCGCTGTGATGGATGCCGCGTAGACGTCCACCACAAAAGTGGCGACGACGGCGACCGCGGACAGGACGAGCGCGACGGAGGTGGTGGCGATGCCTCCAGGGGTGCGGTAGCCGCGCTCCAGTTCCGGCTCTTTGATCCGGAGCACAATGTGGGACAGGTTGAGCAGGACGTAGGAGACCGTGGCGCCGAAGACGGCGATGTTGATCAGCAGGGCGCCGTCCTGGGTGATGGCTGCCAGCAGGAAGCCGATCGTGCCCGGAACGATGAGGGCCCAGTAGGGTGTCCGGCGAGCCCCGGTGAGTGACAGCCATTTGGGCAGGTAGCCGGCGCGGGAGAGCGCGAAAAGCTGGCGTGAGTAGGCATAGATGATGGAGAAGAAGCTGGCCACCAGGCCGGCGAGGCCCGCGTAGTTGATGAAATCGGCAAGCAGCGTGTTTCCACCGTAGGCCAGCCGGATGGCGGCCGGAAGCGGGTTGTCTGAGGTGCTCATGGCCTGGGATCCGGCCGCTCCCGGCACGAGGACCAGCATCAGGCCCCCGAAGATGACCAGGATGAGGACTGCGACGATGATGCCTTTGGGCATGTCCTTCTTGGGATCCGCGGATTCCTCCGCGGCCAGCGGGACGCCTTCGACGGCCAGGAAGAACCAGATGCCGTAGACCAGTGCCGCCAGGATTCCTCCGACGCCCATGGGCAGGAACGCGCTGGAACCGGCGGATCCGTCCGGGACGATGTCGAACAGTTTGGCCGGGTCGAACATCGGCACGAGGCCGACGACGGCGGCAATGAGCGCGACGACGGCAAAGGCGGTGATCGCAAACATGATCTTCAGCGCCTCACCCACGCCGCGGAGATGGATCCCGATGAAGATCATGTAGGTGACCAGGTAGACCGGCCAGGAGTTGGTGAGCCCGAACAGGCCCAGTGCCTCGATGTAGCCGCCGATGAAGGTGGCGATGGCGGCGGGTGCGACGGCGTATTCGATCAGCACCGCTATGCCGGTGGCGAAGCCGCCCAACGGGCCGAGGGCCCGCCGCGCGAAAGCGTAACCTGCACCCGCCGTCGGAAGCGACGACGAGAGTTCGGCCAGGCCGAAGACCATGCAGGTGTACATGACGCCCATCAGGAGGAAAGCAATGAGCAGGCCGCCCCATCCTCCCTGGGCGAGACCAAGATTCCATCCGGCGAAGTCGCCGGAAATGACGTAGGCGACACCCAGCCCCGCGAGGAGCACCCACCCGGCGGCGCCGCGCTTGAGCCGGCGGTGCTGAAGGTACTCCGTTTCACTGCCGTCTGCGTTTGTCGCAGCGGCGACATGATCTACTGATTTCATGCGATTCCCTTGATAAGAGGAGTGTCGCCCAGATTCCTAAAGGACTGTTTTCAGTCCAAGGGCACGCCTCCCAGTGTGGTGGCGCAACTCACATTCGTCAAGGACTTCGGGTGAGAACATAGGAAATATCGCTCGGACTTCGGTCAATTGGTCTTTTAGCTGGTCTTTTCCGGTTCCCTAAATGTATGCTCGCGGTATATATAGGGTCGCCTAGTTTTGGGAGCTGGCCTTGGCCGATTTCTTGTTGCAGCAGCCGTACTCAATGTTGCGCCCGGTGCGGGGCGGAAATGCTTTCGAAGAGACCATCGAGCACATCCTCCAGACGATCAAGCTCGGCATCTTTGCCCCTGCTGACAAGCTGCCGCCGGAACGCGAACTCGCCGAACGCCTGGGTGTTTCCCGGGCGACCCTTCGCGAGGCGCTGGGCGAATTGCAGGCTGCCGGATATCTGGACGTCAGGCGCGGCCGCTACGGCGGCACGTATGTCTCCGAAAACCCGGTGCGGTCAGAACCGCGCGGAATCCGCCCACTGGATCCAGCCGAGGTGCAAGACGTGCTCCTGTTCCGCGGGGTCATTGAACCGGCGGCGAGCGCCCTGGCGGCCAGTTCCAATCTGTCTGCTGCCGCCCGGAGCCACCTGAGGAACTGCCTGTCGGAGGTGTCCAACGCCACGGAGGCCTCGTACAGGCCCCGCGACGCCCGCTTTCACATCGCGATCGCCGAGCTCACCGGCTCGCCCAGCCTTGTGGCGGCCGTGGCGGAAACCAGATCCAGGGTCAACGAACTCCTGGACAGGATCCCGTTCCTGGGGACCAACCTGGAGCATTCCAACGCGCAGCACGCGCAAATGGCGGACGCCATTCTGTCCGGCGACGCGGCGGCGGCGGAGCGCGCCACCATTGAACACCTGGAAGGGACCGCGGCCCTGCTGCGCGGCTTCCTGTCCTGAGACCTTTCCCCCGCCCCGAGTGACGTCGGCGCCGCCGGGACCTGTCGTTCCCGCGGCGTCCCCGGAGTACTTCTAGGCCGGGTGTCCGTCCGCCGCGGGCCGGGCGTGCCCTTGGCCGGGCGGGGTGGCGTGGCCGTACCGGGAAGTGCGGTTGCGGCCGGCGTTCTTGGCCTCGTACAGGGCCCGGTCCGCGCAGTCCAGCAGGCTGCCGGCCGCGGCGTCGCGCTGATCGCAGACGCCGGCGGAGATGGTCAGGAACCCGACGTCGCCGAACGGTTCGGACGCGATGGCCTCCCGGGCCCGTTCCGCCGCCTGGAGTGCCTCGGCGCCGTCGGTCTCCGGCAGCAGCCACACGAACTCTTCGCCGCCGAACCGGGCCACGATCTCCGTGGCCCGGGCCACCGTCCGGAGCCTTGCCGCGACCGCCGCCAGCACCACATCGCCCGTCAGGTGGCCGTGGGTGTCGTTGACCCTCTTGAAGTGGTCGATATCCAGGACGACCGCGCTCAGGCTCGTCCCGCGGCTCCCGGCCAGCGCGACCTGTTCTGCGAGGTGCCGTTCCAGGGCCCGCCGGTTGGGCAGGCCGCTCAGGGGGTCCGTAGTGGCCTGCAGCTCCAGGTCAGTCCGCGCCTCCGTGTTGCCGATGGCGATCTCGACAAGCTCCGCGAACTGGGCCAACCGCTCCATCATGGCTTCCGTGACACCCGTGCGGGACTTTGAGGTCAGGGTCACGACGCCCCACAGGCTTCCCCGGACCCGGACCGGCGCCGCCGCCGCGGACTGGAAACCGCCGGCGCGCATCTGCTCCGCGGCCGGTCCGCCCTCCGGGCCGTAGACAACGAGGGCCGGCTTGCCGGTCAGAGCCACCCGGACGGTGGCGGACTCGTCGGTCGGGGCGAAGATGTGCCGGCGGCTCAGCGTCGGCGGCAGGGCCGGCGCCATGGCGATAATTTCTGCCGATGACGCTCCCGTGAAACGGACGACGGCGGCGGAGTCGACGTTGAACAGCTCGCGGACGATTGCGGCGACCCGCTCGGAGATGTCGGCGGGGGCGGCGTTGCGGGCGACGGCGGTCGCGATCTCGTGCAGGGCCTCCCACACCTGCTGCTGCTGCAGGCGCTCGGTGACGTCAACCGCCACGACCATCCCGGCCGCGGCCGCGTCGTCGGAGTAGACCGGCCCGGCCTTGAGCCGGTAGGTGCGGTGGCCGATCTGCCGGTTCCAGGAGACCTCCCGGCCGGCGAGGGCGGCCCGGTACCGCGGCTCGAGCTCGCTGGCGAGGTCGCCTTTGAGCACGTCCTGGATGCGCCGGCCTTCGAGCTCTTCCGTGCGGTAGCCGAAGGTCTCCAGCTCTTGGCCTTCGGCGATCAGGTAGCGCAGCTCGGCGTCGAAGAGGAGCACGAAGACGCCGGGGACGCTCCGCGCCAGGGCACGGTACCGGTCCATGTCCCGCTGCCGGCGCCGGTCGGCCAGCACCCGCTCGGTGACGTCAGTGACCAGGACAAAGAAGCCCTGCACGGAGCCGTCCCGGGTGTCGGGCGTGTAGGTCACCTCGGTGAAACGTGACTCGCCCGCGGCATCCACGAGGATCCGGTCAAACTGTTGCGGTTCTCCGGCGAGCACCCGCTCGACGTGCTGCCGGTTCGCCTCGAACACGGCCTCCCCGAGCACGTCCCGGATATGCATGCCATGCAGCTGCTGGGGTTCGACGCCGAACCACTCGCAGTAAGCGTCATTGGCCAGCCGGCTGCGGAGTCCTGTGTCCCAATAGCCCACCATGGCCGGAATCCCGTTGAGGACGGCCTGCAGCTGTGCCGGGATCGCCGGCAGCGGCGACGCGCCGGCATCATCCCTGTTGAGCGGGCTGCGATTTGTCATTGCCCCA
Organism: Arthrobacter sp. NicSoilB8; assembly: GCF_019977355.1. Taxonomy (NCBI): domain Bacteria; kingdom Bacillati; phylum Actinomycetota; class Actinomycetes; order Micrococcales; family Micrococcaceae; genus Arthrobacter; species Arthrobacter sp. NicSoilB8. The sequence goes on from NZ_AP024655.1 coordinate 485,187, forward strand.
GTATCCATGTCAGGCCGCGGCAGGAAAAACCGCCAGCAAGTCCGTCAGGTTTGACAGGCATGAACAACCAGCCGCACCAGCGGCCGCCCAAAAGGGTGCGATGCACCTGGCTCCTCAGGAGGGCTCCATTCACATCTTCGGAGAGTGATCGGTAAGGATGGGGCAGAATTCAGGGGCCTGCTGGGCTGCGACGCGGCGGGAAGAAGACGCGGACAGGGAGCACGAGCCCGATCAACGAGAGGGCGAGGAAGCCGACCTGGTGGATGTGATCCGTGCCCGGCGGGAGGTTTCCAAACAGGTGGGCCAGCCAGAAAACGGGGTAGAACCAGAGCGCGCACCACGCCCACCGCTCGATGCGCCGATACGGCACCAGCACGATCAGCGCCCCGAAAAGGCCGAGTCCGGTCGAGGCGAGACCGTCCGCACGATACAAGGCAGCGTCCCCTCCCATTGGAACGACCGCGACCACGACACCAAACACGAGGATGGCCAGGCTAACCACCGCGAGGCAGATCCAGCCGATCTGCACCGTCAGCTTCGTCGCGAGCACGACGTCACCGTACACCCCACGGAATTTGACGACTATGGGAGCATCGTCAGGGCATAAACCGGTAGCCGATGCCTGCCTCGGTGAGCAGGTGGCGCGGGTTGGCGGTGTCCGGCTCGAGCTTGCGGCGCAGCTGGGCCATGTAGACCCGCAGGTAGTTGGTCTCCTTGGCGTACGCCGGGCCCCAGACCGCGGAGAGCAACTGCTGCTGGGTGATGAGCTTTTCCGGATTCCGCACCAACACGTCAAGCATTTTCCACTCCGTGGGGGTCAGCCGGACGTCCTGTCCCTCGCGGATCACCCTGCGCTTGGCCAGGTCCACGGTGAAGTTCGCCGTGCTGACCACCGCTTCGTGGTCCGGTTCGATGCTCCGGCGCAGCACAGCGCGGAGCCGGGCCAGGAGCTCGTCCAGGCCGAACGGTTTGGTGATGTAGTCGTCCGCGCCGGCGTCGAGGGCCTGGACCTTGTCCTCGGAGCCGTGGCGGGCGGACAGCACCAGGACCGGTACGCTGCTCCAGCCGCGCAGCTCCCGGATCACCGCCGTGCCGTCCAGATCCGGCAGGCCGAGGTCCAGGATCACCACCGCCGGCGGCTCCTGCCTGGCCTTAAGCAGTGCTGACCTGCCGTCCGCCGCTGTCGAGACCGCGTAGCCGTGGGCCTGCAGGGTGATGCGCAGGGCCCGCAACAGGTGGGGATCGTCGTCGACCACCAGGACCGCGCTCATGGCGTGTCCTGCCTGGCATCCTGGCCGGTTTCCTGGCCGATGACAGAAAGCGGGGGCCGGTGGCGGCGGCCGGTCAGCGCCGATTGCGGTTCCAGCGGGGCACGGCCGGGGCGAGCATCAAAGGGCACGCCGGTGGAGAGCGGCAGGGTGATCACCATGGTCAGGCCGCCGCCCGGCGTTGCCTCCGCCGCCAGCCGTCCGCCCATCGCCTCGGTGAATCCCTTCGCCACGGCCAGGCCGAGGCCGATGCCGGCGCCCCGGGCGTCGTCGTCGAGGCGCTGGAACGGGCGGAACATGTCCAGGACCCGTTCCGCCGGGACGCCCCGGCCGTGGTCGATGATGCGCAGCTCGCCCGCGGGACGCCCGCGCAGCGTGGCCGGACTGAGACCGCCCGCCGTTCCGACCACCACGATGTCCGAGTCCGGGGCGTACTTGACGGCGTTCTCGACGATGTTTGCGATCACGCGCTCCAGCATGCCCTGGTCGGCATCGATCTCGGGCATGTTGGCTGGCAGTTCCACCCGCACCCGGCCCGGCGGGACGCCGTGCAGCGCGCCGGGGATCACCTCGTACCAGCGGAGCGGGCGCAGCCGGGGGCTGACCGAATCGGAGGTGATGCGGGACATGTCCAGCAGGTTGCCGACCAGCAGGTCGAGCCGGTCGGAGCATTCCTCGATCGTGGCCAACAGCTCCTGCTCCTCCTGCGGGGTGTACCGGACACCGGTCCGCCGGAGGCCGCCGACGGCGAGCTTGATCCCGGCCAGCGGTGTCCGCAGGTCGTGGGAGACCGCGCGGAGGATGGACGTGCGCATGGTGTTGCTCTCGGCCAGGCGCATCATCTCGCGCCGGCTGGCCACGAGCTGCTGGCGCTCCAGCTGGGCGGCCAGGTGCACGCCGAAGGCTGCCAGGAGCCGCCGGTCGCTGGCCGGCAGGATCCGGCCATAGAGGACCAGCCGGGTGGTGGGGTTGATCTCCTCGACGTTCTCGCCGTCGGGAGCGTGGTTAGCCGGTACGTCGCCGGCGGAGGCCAGGAGCCGCCAGGCTCCGCCGCCGTGGGTGCCCTGGCTGAAGAGAGCCGTGCCGCGGACCTGGAAGACGGTCCTGGCCTGCTCGAGCAGGGACTGGACGGTGTCCTCCGAACCGGCGGCCCCGCGGGTGAGATCACTGAGTGTGGCGGCCTCCGCCCTGGCCCGGGCGGCCTCCTTGGACCGGCGGGCGGACAGGTCCACCACCACGGCGACGGCCGCCGACACTCCTACAAAGACGAAGAGGGCCAGGTAGTTCTGTGGATCGCTGATGAACAGGTTGCCGGTCGGGGGAGTGGAGAAGTAGTTCACCAGCAGGCTGCTCCACAGGGCCGCCAGGACCGCCGGCCACAGCCCGCCCACCAGGGCCACCGCCACCGAGCCGCTGAGCTGGACCAGCATGGCGGTGGCCACGTTCTGCTGCGGATTCAGGAACGCCAGGAGCAGCTGCAGGAGCGCCGGAAGGAGCACCGCGAGGACCAGGCCCACCGCCACCCGGGCCCGGCCGAGGTCGCGGGGTCGCGGCACCCCCGTGCCCTGCCCGCCGAGCGGATGGGAGACCATGTGGACGTCGATGTCCCCGGAACCGCGCACCACCCGGGTGCCCACGCCGCTGCCCAGGAGACGGCCCAGCACGCCCGCGATGTTCTTGTGGCGCGAGATCCCGACCACGATCTGGGTGGCGTTGACGCTGCGGGCGAAGTCCAGCAGCGCGGCCGCCGGGTCCTCTCCGGCGACGATATGGTAGCTGCCGCCCATGTCCTGGACCAGCCGCCGTTGCCGTTCGAGCGCCTGCGGTGACTCCGAAGCGACGCCGCCAGCGGCCCGCACATGGACGGCCAGGAGGTCTCCGCCGCTGACCCGGGTCAGGATGCGTGCCCCGCGCCGGATGAGCGCCTCGCCCTCAGGGCCGCCGGTCAGTCCGACGACGATGCGCTCGCGGGCAGGCCAGCTGTCCTGGATCCCGTGCTCGGCACGGTACTTCGCCAGCCCCTCGTCCACCCGGTCGGCCAGCCACAGCAGGGCGAGTTCGCGCAGCGCGCTGAGGTTGCCCAGCCGGAAGTAGTCGGAGAGTGCCGCATCAATCTGGTCCGCGGGGTAGATCTTGCCGTCGCTGAGCCGCTGGCGCAGCAGTTCAGGGGGGATATCGACCAAATCGATCTGGTCGGCGCGGCGCACGACGTCATCCGGAACCACTTCATCCGGCTCAACTTCGGCCGGCACCGTCTCCGCCTGGCGGACGCCGGTGATGGCACTGACAACGTCGCCCAGGGACGCCAGGTGTGCAATGTTGAGCGTGGACAGGACATTGATCCCGGCGTCGAGGAGTTCGTCCACGTCCTGCCAGCGCTTCGGGTTGCGGCTGCCCGGGACGTTGGTGTGGGCGTAGTCATCCACCACCACGGTCTCGGGGGCACGGGCCAGGACCGCGTCCAGGTCCATTTCCTCGGCCTCCGCGCCTCGGTGGCCTAACCGCCGGGGCGGAATGACCTCCAGGCCCGCCATCAGGGCCCTCGTGTCGGGCCGGCCGTGATCGAGCGCGAACGCTACCGCAACGTCCTCGCCGCGCTCGCCGAGGCGGTGGGCTTCCTCCAGCATCTCGTAGGTCTTGCCCACACCGGGCGCGGCCCCCAGGAAGATCCGCAGCGTTCCACGTGCCATGTCGTCATTCTGTCACTTGGAGGCGGACCCGGGCGACGCGGCCGCGGGCCCACGGAAGCCCGCGTTAAGGAACCGTCAGGATTGTCCGCCGGACAGTTGCCGCGGCTGCCGCGACTGATACTGTCGCGGACGGAAGCGGCGCGGTGCGTCGCGTGGAAAGGACGTTATGACCACGCTCAGCCGGCCCCCGGCAGACCCCTCGGCGCCGCGGCCCGGCGCAGGGGATCACTTCAGGAACTGGCTGCTGTTCGGCCTCCAGGACGCCAAGGGAACCCACCAGGGTCCCGGGGCGGTGAGTGACAGCCACCTGAAGAAGCACACGTGGTGGCAGGTCATGTGCCTGACAGGCGTGGACTACTTCTCCACGCTGGGCTACCAGCCCGCCATCGCCGCGCTCGCGGCCGGGGTGATCTCGCCGCTGGCCACCCTGGTGCTGGTCGCCGTGACCCTGTTGGGCGCGCTGCCGGTGTACCGCCGGGTTGCCGGCGAAAGCCCGCGCGGTGAGGGGTCCATCGCCATGCTGGAACGGCTCTTGCCGCGCTGGGGCGGGAAACTCCTGGTCCTGGTGCTGCTGGGCTTTGCGGCCACCGACTTCATGATCACCATGACGCTCTCCGCTGCCGACGCGACCGCCCACGCCATCGAGAACCCGTTCGCTCCCGCCTGGATGCAGGGCCAGAACGTCGCCGTCACCTTGGTGCTGCTGGCCATGCTGTCCGCGGTGTTCCTGCGCGGCTTCAAGGAGGCAATCGGCGTCGCCGTCGTCCTCGTGGGGCTCTATCTCGGCCTGAACGTCATTGTGGTTATCACAACCATCTTCGAGGTCATCGCGCACCCGGTGGCGGTCGACAACTGGTGGCTGGCCCTGACCACCCAGCACGGAAACCCCCTGATGGTCGTGGGCATCGCGCTGCTGGTCTTCCCGAAGCTGGCCCTCGGCCTGTCGGGCTTCGAGACCGGCGTCGCGGTCATGCCGCAGATCCGAGGCCACGCCACGGACACCGAGAAGAACCCCGAGGGCAGGATCAAGGGCGCCCGCCGCCTGCTGACCACGGCCGCCGTCATCATGAGTGCGTTTCTCGTCACCACGAGCTTCACCACCGTGGTGCTCATCCCGGAACAGGAATTCCAGCCGGGCGGCCAGGCGAACGGGCGCGCCCTGGCCTATCTGGCCCACGAATACCTGGGCGCGGGCTTCGGCACCGTGTATGACATCAGCACCATTGCCATCCTGTGGTTTGCCGGCGCCTCCGCCATGGCCGGGCTCCTGAACCTGGTTCCCCGCTACCTGCCCCGGTACGGCATGGCGCCGGAATGGGCACGCGCCGTCCGGCCGCTGGTCCTGGTGTTCACGCTCGTGGGGTTCCTGATCACCTGGCTCTTCGACGCCGACGTCGACGCCCAGGGCGGCGCCTACGCCACCGGCGTCCTGGTCCTGATGACCTCTGCCGCGGTCGCCGTGACCTTCTCGGCGCGCAGCAAACGGCAGCGCAAGCGCAGCATCGGGTTCGGGATCATCGCCGTCGTCTTCATTTACACCACGGTGGCCAACATTTTCGAGCGGCCCGAAGGCCTCCGGATCGCGGCGCTGTTCATCCTCGGGATCATCGTCATCTCGCTGCTCTCGCGCATCCGGCGCTCCTTCGAACTCCACGCCACGCATGTGCGCATGGACACCCCGGCCCTGGAATTCCTGGCTGCCAACGAAACCGGGCCCATCGCGATCATCGCCCACGAACCGCTGCGGCTTAGTGCTGAGGCGTACCGGGACAAGCTGACGTCCGCCATTGAGGTCAGCCATCTGCCGGTGGACTACCAGGCCCTGTTCCTGGAAGTGGTGGTGGACGACTCCTCGGACTTCGAGACCGAACTCGAGGTCCGCGGGGTGATCCGGCACGGGTACCAGATCCTGGAGGTCCACGGGCCCGTGGTTCCCAACACGATCGCGTCCGTGCTCCTGCACATCCGCGACGTCACCGGACTGATGCCGCATATCTACTTCCGCTGGACGGAGGGCAACCCGATCACCAACCTCATGCGGTTCCTGGCCTTCGGAGAAGGCGAAATCGCGCCGGTCACCCGTGAAGTGCTGCGCGAGGCCGAACCGGACGTCACCCGGCGGCCCTGGGTCCACGTCGGCTGACACCGGGAACACAAACGCCCCTCCGGAGGAATCCTCCGGAGGGGCGTTGTGATCTTCGGGGAAAGTGCCCCGGCCGGGCGGCCGGGACATTATCCGGAGTACTTAGAGCGGGCGGATGTTCTCAGCCTGCGGGCCCTTCGGGCCCTGCGTGACGTCGAATTCAACCTTCTGGTTCTCGTCCAGCGAGCGGTAGCCGCTGGTGGCGATTGCCGAGTAGTGGGCGAAAACGTCGGCCGACCCGTCATCCGGGGCAATGAAGCCAAAACCCTTTTCGGCGTTGAACCATTTAACTGTGCCTGTAGCCATGCCTTTATCCTTCTGAAATGCTGCTGATCTCCGGCGGCCATAAGGCCAACGGCTGCGGAGACATTCGTCCGCTGTCCCCCAACGTACGGGGCGACGGCCCCCTGTGCAAGGGTCTGACGGGGGTCTTCGCATCTGCATGGCACTTCAGTCAATCCGAAACGGGGCCGTCGAAGAGCGCAATCAGGTCGCGGCTGATCTGGTACGGCGACGTCTCGCTCGGGCTGTGACCGCCCCGGTAGACGGAAATTTTCGCCCCGATCGACTGCGCGAAGCGCCGGTGCAGCCCCAGCGGCCAGAGATCGTGTTCCCCGACGGCGACAAACTTCGGCAGCGTCGCCGCCGCCAGCAGTTGCCGCAGATCGGGGGTGTGCTTCATGAGGCCGATGATGTCGACCACCGAGGCGCGGCGCGTGTACGCGAACCTGCTTTTCACGAACCGCAACCGCATGGGCGCCACCCTGGCGACATTGCTGCGGATGCCCCAGATCATCAAGGCGGCGCCGGCCCGGCTGTTGACCAGGCCGCTGAACCAGCCGACGAAGGGCAGCCCGCGGAAACACTGGCCAGGCTCCGGCGGGCAACTGATCAGGGTCAGGCTCCGGAACATCTCGGGCCGCTGTTGAAAGGCCAGCTGGGCGACGGTGGCCGCGAAGGAGTACCCCACGACGTGTGCCGCGCCGTCCCCGGCGTCGAGCATCGCGATGAGGTCGTCACGGAAGAGCTCGTAGTCATAGTGGGTCCGCGGCGGGGCGAGGTTTTCCGGCCCGGCCCGGGCTGATTCGTACTGGCCCGCTATGTCGCAACTGAGCACGAAATAGCCGGCCGCGGCTAGCTCGGGCAGCATGAGGATGAAGTCTTCCTTGGAGCCGGTAGCGCCCGGAATGAGCAGGACGCGCGGGTTGCCCGGATCCCCGGACGTGATGGTCGCGAGGGTGCCGCTGGGCGCCTCGAACTCGCCGCGCAGCACACCTTCCGGCAGGGCGGACCAGTCGAAGTCCGGCAGCGCTGCATCCCGGCGGGCGGCATCATCCACCAGCCCTGAACCGAAGCCTTCGGGTTCGGGAACCGGCGTGTCCTGTGCGTTGCGGCCAACAGACACCATGCTCCTAACATAGCCCCTTGGCCCTCGGCAGAGGACCGCGGCTCAGCCGGCCATTGTGCTGGCGGCCTTCGCGGGGGAGACCGGGGCGTCCGCTGGCCGCACCGTTCCGGCTGAGCCGTCCACGGTCACGCGCTGGCCGGTCCGCAGCAGGGTGGTCGCGTCCGGCACGCCCACCACGGCGGGGATGCCGTATTCGCGGGCCACCACGGCCCCGTGCGAGATCACTCCGCCCATCTCCATCACCAGGGCGCCGGCGGTCATGAACAACGGGGTCCAGCCCGGGTCGGTGGATGGTGCCACGAGGATTTCCCCGGGCTCCAGGTGGGCGCCCACCGGGTCCAGGATGACCCGCACCGTTCCGGTAGCGGTGCCGGCCGACGCCGGTGTCCCGGCGAGGGCATCGGAAGCGGGGGACTTCGCCATCACCGCGGCCTCCACATCCGTGCCGTCGGAGAGCAGGATCCGTGGAATCCGGCGGCGGCGCAGTTCGACGTCGTAAAGCCGGCGGCGGGCCGCCACGATGTCTTTGAGGTCGGCACCCCGCAACCCCACGCGGACTTCGTCGAATTCGAGGAAATACACATCATCCGCTACGGCGATCGAACCGGACCGGGCCAGTTCGCCGCCGATGACATTGAACTGGCGGCGCATCTCCGCGAGCGTGAGGATGATGTAGAACTTCGGCAGTTCGCGCAGTCCCGACAACTGCCGGGTCCGGCGCAGGCAGAACTCCACCGCCCGGGCCCTGAGCTGGCCGCGGGCCCGGGTCCGTTCCACGAGATCGCGGATCCTGGCCTCGGCGTGTTCCTCCGCGCGGGCGAACTGCCGGTCGGGGGCTTGCTCGGGGTCCTCCACGTGGAGGTAGTTCGAGATCATGCCGAGGATGTGGTCCGGCTTCTCCGACCACCGCGGCATGCCAAGGTCGATCTCGGCCACGGCGCGGTGGCCGTAGTGATCCAGGAACCCGTGCAGTCCGGTCTGCGCCACCGTGGGCAGCGTGCCGGCCGCGTACATGGCGGCCAGTTCTCCCGGGCCGTGGGCCAGGAACGCCTCGCGGGACGCGGCATTCGCGCCGATGGTGACGGCCAGCTGCCAGAGCTCAAGATCCATCTCGGTGGTGACGTTGTTCGGCAGCCCCCGCAGCACCGCCTCGAGTTCCCGCGGCTGCGCGATGCCGCGCAACAGCCTGCGGGCGGCGGCCAGCATGAGGTAACCCACGGACGGTGCCGGCAGCGTCGCCAGGATCAGCCCGTCCACGGTGCGCTCCAGGATGCGCTCGGCGTGATCGAGCCGGCCAAATGCGGTGGCCGGCTCCGGCAGGACCAGCTCCGCCTCGAGGCGCTTTCCGTAGTCGAAGGCGCGGCGCAGTTCTGTTGCCGGCCGCACTGTGGCCCGCAACATGGCTGGAACCAGCCGGACTATCATCGCAAGGCTGTCCATGCCTTCGGCGCTGCGTGTTTGCGGGCTGCCTGAGCCGGGCTTCCGCGCGGCAGGCGTCTCCGCGGCGCGGGGGCGGGTCCGCCGCGGCGTCCGTGCGCGCAAGCCGAATCGGGGGTCCTCCAGGAGCGTCGGGAAGACGGCGCCTGACCTTCCGTCCGCGAGCGGGAGCATCCGCAACAGGTAGCGGCGGCCGTACTTATTGTGAACGAAGGGCGTCATGTCCACGTACATGCGCAGGCCCGGGTTGATGAACTGCCACAGTCCCCTGCGGTTCCGCATGGAGCCCAGCACGTAGAGTCCGATGGGGGTGAGCGGACGGGTCAGGCCCTGGAGCAGGGTGCCGCACAGGTACACACGGGTGTCAGTGGCGGGCCTCGACTCCGCGCCAACAGGCTCGGCGGCAGCCGGGTCCGGCAACGGATACAAAGTAGTGATGGGCCGCGACTGCGTCACCCAGATCTTGCCGCCAGCGTCGATCACCCATTCCACATCCTGCGGGGCCCCGAACAGCCGCTGGATGGTATGGCCCAGCGCCGTCAGTTCATGGATACGGGCGTCATCCAGGGCCGACGGCCGGCCGGCCGGAGGCTGCCCCGGGGAGCGGAGCAGGACACGTCCCGTCGCCGTATCCACGACGAAATGGTCCGGGTTCACGCTGCCGGAGACCACCGCCTGGCCCGGCCCGGCGCTCGCATCGATGACCGTTTCGGTCCGGGTGCCCGTGACGGGATTGGCAGTGAACAGCACACCGGCCGTGGTGGCGGCGACGACGTCCTGGACGACGACGGCGAGTCCGACCTCGCGGTGGCTGATCCCGTTGGTGGAGCGGTAGGCCACTGCGCGCTCAGTCCAGAGCGAGGCCCAGCAGCGGCGGACCGACTCGACCACTGCATCGGCCCCGGAGATGTCGAGGAAGGAATCCTGCAGCCCGGCGAAGCTGGCGAACGGCAGGTCCTCGGCGGTCGCGGAGGACCTGACCGCCACTGCGGCACCGGGGCCGAGCGCGGCATACGCGGCGCGGACGGCGGAATCCACATCGGCGGGAATCGGCGCGGTCACAATCATTTCCCGTGCCTGCCTCGCCAGTTCGCGCAGGTCCAGTGGGGGATGCTGTTCCTCGGTGCGGGCCAAGGCGGGGTGGGCGGCGTCGGGGGATGGGCCCGGCCGTCCAGATCCGGGCTGCGCTATTCCGTAGTGGGCTGTTCCGTAGGGCGCGTCCAGCCGGGCCGCCAGTGCCGCCAAACCGGCCGGGGCGGCCTTCCGGTAGGCGGCCGTGGTGAGACAGAAGCCGCGCGGCACGGGGAACCCGGCCGCCATGAGCTTGCCAAGGTTCATGGCCTTGCCGCCCACGAGCGGCAGGGGAGCGGAACCCAGTTCACTGAGATCCACGACGAGACTTTCCGGCGCCCTGCCCTCTGCAGAACCCATTTCTGCTCCCACGTCCTGTCCGCGTATTCAACTACGGCCGCGTGCGGGCTTTGCGCCCGGCGGCGGGGCCACTCTGTCAAGCGTTGCTGCAGAGCTACTGCCCGGCGTCGGCCTCGCCGGTGTCCTCCCAGATCACATCCAGGTTGCGGAAGACCGGCGGACCGTCGCAGAGGGCGGCCATCTTGGCGGCGAACTCGGAGGTCTCGGGCCGGTTGGAGTTCTCCATGGCCGACTCGTAGGAGTCGAACTCAACGATTGTGAGGTATGTTCCGGGGCGGTCACGGTCGGCGGTGGCCGCGATGCGGCGGAACGTCGGGGTCGTGGACCCTTCCGTTCTCGACGGGCGGCCGAGTTGCTCGATCTCCTCGATGCGGGACGTCTGGAATTCGATGATCTGCACAAACCTGGCCATGACGGCTCCTCGACGGCGGCGGATGCTGATGCGCTTCACGCTAGACCCTCGTACTTGCGGGTGCAAGGGCAGGCGGACGGGGCACGGGTAGGAGGCAGGGGCAGGCGCCCGCGCGTGATCCGGCGCCGCCGCCGTCGGGAGTCCTGCTAGGGAGTCAGCAGGACCTTGATGGCGCGCCGTTCGTCCATGGCGCGGTAGGCCTCGGGGGCCTCCTCAAGGGGCATGACCGAATCGAACACCCGGCCCGGATTGATAGTGCCGTCGAGCACGTCGGCCAGCAGTTCCGGGATGTACGTCCGGGCCGGGGCCATGCCGCCGGCGATCGAGATGTTGGTGTCGAACAGGAAACGCAGCGGGGCCTCAGCGCCGCCGGTGGGAACGCCGACAAAGCCCAGGGCGCCGCCCGGGCGGACGCTGTGCAGCGCCTGGTCCATGGACTCCTTGGTCCCCACGCATTCCAGCACGGAGTCGGCCAGTACGCCGCCGAGCAGTTCGCGGACCTTGGCCACGCCGTCGTCTCCGCGTTCGGCGACGATGTCCGTGGCCCCGAATTCGCGGGCGATCGCTTGGCGGTCGGCGTGCCGTGACATGGCGATGATCCGCTCCGCGCCGAGGCGCTTGGCGGCGAGCACGCCGCAGAGCCCGACGGCGCCGTCGCCCACCACAACCACGGTCCGGCCGGGGCCGGCCTTGGCGGCGAGCGCAGCGTGGTGGCCGGTGGCCATGACGTCGGAGAGCGTGAGCAGGCTGGCGCGGAGGGCGTCGTCCGGATCGGTGACGCCCGGAACCTTGACCAGCGTGGACTCGGCGAGCGGCACGCGGACAGCCTGGCCCTGGCCGCCGTCGATGCCCAAACCGGTGTCGTCCTGGCCGCCCCAGCCGGCCAGGCGGTCGCAGGCCACCGTGACGCCGTTGCGGCACTGGGGGCACTCGCCGCAGCTGACCACGAAGGGCGCGATCACGAAATCGCCGACAGCGAGCCCGGTCACGTCCCCGCCGATGCTTTCGACCGTCCCGACGAACTCGTGTCCGATTGCGGACGGTTTGTGGGTGGGCTTGACCCCGCGGTAGGGCCACAGATCCGAGCCGCAGACGCAGGAGGCGGTAACCTTCACGACGACGTCGGTGGGCAGCTGGACCGTGGGGTAGTCGCGGTCTTCGACTCGGATGTCGCCGGGACCGTGGATGATGGTGGCGCGCATGGGGGCTCCTCGCATGGTGGTGGGTGGGCTGGGACCGAGTTTAGTCGGCCCGGCCCGCTGCGGTCCCCTCGGAGCCGAGCAGCCGGGCGATCGGGGGCCGGCCGCCCCGGGCCCCGGCGATCCGGGCCCGGCCGCCCCCGGGCCCCGGCGATCCGGGCCGGCCTCTGAACCGGACGCTGAACCGGGCAGCGGGCCTGCAGGTGCCGGCCGCCGATATGAAGAACACCACACTGATCTACGGTTCGGCCCTTGTGCTGGCCGCCGTTGGTGCCCTTGTATTGATCGCCAAGGGCACCCGCACGAACCGCTCTAGCCTGGCTGTCGTATCGCCGGCAGCCTCCTGAAAGGAATCGACATGACCTACACGCTCCCCGACAACATCGCGGACCGGCCCATCACCATTGTGGGCGGCGGAACCCTGGGCCGCCGCATCGCCTTGATGCTGTCGCTCCAGGGCGCCGAGGTGCGCGTCTACGACACGGACCTCGCCATTGCCAAGGCGGCCATCGAGTACGTCGCAACACAGCGCCACCGCGCCGTGGAGGAGCTTGGGGGCAGCCCGGCGGTCCGGCTGGCGGCCAAGGACGATCTCGCGGAGGCCCTCCGGGATTCGTGGCTCGTGGTCGAGGCGGTTCCCGAGAAGCTTGGCCTCAAGCAGGCTCTCTTCGCTGACCTGGACCACCTGGCAGCCGAAGACGCCGTGCTGGCCAGCAACTCCTCCTCGTTTTCCTCGGCCGAATTCATCGGCGGCGTGAGCAGCCCGGAGCGTGTGCTGAACATGCACTTCTACATGCCGCCGGCGGTCCGTTCGGTGGAGCTGATGTCCAGCGGCCACACCGATCCGCAGATCATCGAACTGCTCATGGCCGAGCTGCCCAAGTACGCGCTGATGCCGCACCGGGTGCGCAAGCAGAGCACCGGCTTCATCCTCAACAGGATCTGGGCGGCGATCAAGCGCGAATCGCTGCTGGTCGTGGCCGAGGGCGTGGCAGAGCCGCGGGACGTGGACGCGCTGTTCGCCGACGTCTTCAAGTCCGAAGTCACCCCGTTCCGCTTCATGGACGAGGTGGGCCTGGACGTGGTCCTCGACATCGAGAACCACTATTGCGAGGTGGCCGGGGCCGAGAACAAGTCGGCCCCCATGCTGCAGGATTACATCGCCAAGGGCTGGCTGGGGGTCAAGAGCGGCCGCGGCTTCTACAACGACTACGCCTAACCCCGGAACCGCAACGCCCGCGGCAACTCGGGCTGGGAGCCGGGCTGTTTCAGCGCATGCCTTCCCGGCGGAGGGCGGTGGCGATGGCCGCGGCCCGGGATTCCACTCCCAGCTTCGCGTAGATATGGGCGAGATGCGTCTTGACCGTGGCCTCGGAGATGAACAGCCGCTGGCCAAGCTCCCGGTTGCTGAGCCCCTCCGTCAGCAGGCTCAGCAGCTCAGCCTCCCGCGGGGTCAGGATCTCATCCGGATTGCGCAGCTGCTGAAACAGGCGCGAGGCCACCGGTGCGCTCATCACGCTTTGGCCCTGCACGGCGCCGCGGACGGCTGCGAAGATTTCCTCGGGGGCGGCATCCTTGAGTAGGTATCCCATGGCCCCGGCATCGACGGCCCGGACGATGTCGGCATCGGAATCATAGGTGGTGAAGACCAGTACTGCCTGTTTGCCGTTGCGCCGCCGCAGCTGCTTGATGGCCTCGATGCCGTCCATGCCGTCGCCCATGGCCAGGTCCATCACCACCACGGCGGGCGAGTGCTGCTCCACTTTCACCAAAGCTTCTTCGCCGGAGGCGGCCTCGGCCACGACATCCATGTCAGGTTGCGTTCCCAGCAGCGCCTTGAGTCCGCTGCGGACCACGAGGTGGTCATCCACCAGAAGCACGGTGATGGCGCTCATTCTTCCCCTTTGGCCGGAAGCTGCGCTGCCACGATGGTCCCCTCGCCGGGGGTGCTTTCCACCGCGAATACTCCGCCCAGCTGCTCGACGCGCTGGCGCATGGCCCGCAGGCCGTAGCCTCCCGAACCCGACGGCGGTGCCACCGCCGCGGGATCAAAGCCGGCGCCGTCGTCGTAAACATCCAGTGTGACGGTGTCCGGGAGGAACCCGAGCGTCAACGTTGCGTTGCTGGCCGAGGCATGGAGTTTGATGTTCGCCGCCGCACTTTGAACCACCCGCAGGAGTGCGTGGCGGACGTCCGGTGGCACGGGCCGCGGCTCGCCGGTGACCAGCAGCCGGGCTCCGGGGAGATACTGTGCGGCGGCTTGATGCATGGCCTCGGGCAGCGGGGAGGCGTCAAGGCCTGGAGATGCGAGTTCATGGACGAGGCTGCGCGTCTCGGACAGGTTTTGGCGGAGCAGCCTGCTGGCCTGGCGAAGATCCTGCCGGGCGGAGGGTTCAGGCCAAGTGCGGTTGGCCGCCTCGAGGAGCAGCAGGCTGCTGGCCAGGCCCTGCGTCACGGTGTCGTGGATTTCGCGGGACACACGCTCGCGCTCGGCGATGGTGCCCGCCCGGCGTTCACTGGCCGCAAGCCGGTCCTGGGCCAGGGCTACTTCGGCATGCAGGCTGCGCTGCGCCGCGGCATCGCGCTCGATGCGGTCATAGATCAGCGTAAGCAAGGCGCCCACGGCGAGCGGACCCAGCAGCATGGCCAAATCGCTGCCGTCGCTGAGCCTGAACAGCCCTGCGGCAGTTGCAGCCGCGATCGCTCCCGCGGCGACATAGGCCACTGCCCCCGTGAAAGCCGTGCGGCACAGGAAAAACAGCGCAAACGAGCACCACGCGAAGCTGGGTGCCGCAATGACCAGGACCGCCCAGACTGCTACAAGGACGAACATCCACAGCGCCCACGGACGCCGCCGCTGGGACAGTACGGCGATGATGGCATACAGGACACAGGCGGACGCGCCGAGGCCGAGGACCAGGAGATTGTCCGCCGGGCTGTGCCGCATCACATAACGGACCGCCGACGCCACCAACAGCAGCCCGAACCCAAGGTGGACTGCTGTGCCGATCCGGTTGAACCGCCCGGTTGCCGCGGTGGTACCGGAGGCCAAACTTGACGGCGGGAGGGTAGTTGCTGTGCGGGGCATGGGGTCCGTTTTCGGTGGATGGAGTGCTACCCACCATGCTAGGCGGCCCGCCGTTCCTGGTCTCTCATCCGTTCGGCTGACCCCGCTGGCCTGAGGGGTGAGCCGACCCCAGCCGAAGGCCCGATGCCGCGGCAAGGGGCAAGGGAAAGGATGAAAGGGTACCCGGGGCGAGGCCCCGAAACCGCGTTCCAAGGAGAACTCCATGAAGAAGTCCACCACGTTTGCTGCAGCCGCCACCGGGGCGTTGCTCCTGACCGGAGGGCTGACCGTTGCGGCCAACGCGGGCAGCGCCCCGGCGTCCACCGCACCTGAAGTACCGGCGGCAGCGCCCGCCGTCGATCTCCTGCCCGCGCCGGAAACGGTGGTGGCACAGAACCGGATCAGCGTCGGGGCATCAGCCGACGCGGTCAGCGCGGCCCTCGCGAAGTGCCAGGCGGAGAAACTGCCGTTCGTCACCGTGGCGCTGGTGGACCGCTTCGGCACCGTCCAGGCTCTCCTCCGCGGCGACAACGCGGCAGAGCACACCATCGAAGCTGCCCGGCAGAAGGCTTACACTGCCGCCGCCTTCGGAACGCCCACCAGCGAGCTGTCCAAGCGCATCAACGGCAATGGCCCCAGCATCGCTGACCTTCCCGGCACCCTTTTCCTGGCCGGTGGAGTTCCGCTCAAGGTTAACGGTGTATCGGTGGCCGGCCTTGGTGTGGGCGGTGCTCCGGACGGCATGCTCGACGAAGCCTGTGCAACGGCCGGTGCCGAGGCCATCTCTGGAACCGCGAAGTAGTCTCTGGTCCAACGCGGGGTCAGATACCGCCCATTAAGACCCCCGGAACGGGCCGGATCTGACCCCGCGTTGCTTTTAGAGGGCTTCGAGGACGCTGACGTAGTTGGCGATGCCGACGCCGCCCATGTTCTGTACCGCGGCGCGGCGGGGGTTGGAGAGCTGCATGCCGCCGGCGGTGCCGGTGAGCTGCATGGCGGCGATGACGTGCTGGGAGACGCCGGTGGCGCCGACGGGGTGGCCCTTGGCCTTGAGCCCGCCGGAGACGTTGACGGGAAGCTTGCCGTCCTTGAAGACCCAGCCTTCCTCGAGGGCCCGGGCACCCTGGCCGCGTTCGGTCAGTCCCATGGCCTCGTACATCAGCAGCTCGGCGATGGTGAAGCAGTCGTGGACTTCCGCGAAGTCGAGGTCCTCCAGCCCGACGCCGGCCATCCCCAGTGCCCGCTGCCAGGAGGCCCGCGTGGCGGCGAATTCGGTAGGGTCCCGGCGCTCGGCCGGGAAGAAATCGTTCGCCTGGCCGAAACCGGCGAGCCGCACAGGGGCGGTGACGCCGCCGGTCGGGGCCACACTGAGGACGACGGCGGCGGCGCCGTCGGAGACGGGGGAACAGTCGGTGCGCCGCAGCGGATCGGCCACCATCGGGTTCTTGTCCGAGACGGTGCGGCAGAAGTCCTCGCCGAGGTCCTTGCGGAGCTGGGCGTAGGGGTTGTCCACGCCGTTTCGGTGGTTCTTCGCCGCGATGGTGCCCAGGACGTCGCCGAGCTTGCCGTCCCCGTAGCGCTTCCCGTAGTGCTTCGCGACCTCCGCGAATAGCCCGGTGAACCCCGTGGTGGAGGGCTTGCCGGCCATGTCGTAGTCCGCGCCGAGCAGGGCCGCGCCCACGACGTCGGCCCCGGCCTGGGTCATCTTTTCGGCGCCGATCACCAGGACGGTCTTCGCGGTGCCGGCCAGGAGGGACTTGGTGCCCTGCTGGAACGCGGCCGAGCCGGAGGCGCACGCGTTCTCCACCCGGGTGGAAGGGACGTTGGCCAGCTGGTCCGAGACCTGGAGTGCCAGGGAGGACGGGAAGGCCAGCGGCATCATGCCGGAGTTGAACTGGCCGAGGTAGATCTCGTCGATCTGGCCGGGCTCGATCCCGGCATTGCCGATCGCCTCGGTGGCGACCTGCACGATCAGGGATTCGAGGGTTTCATCGGTGAGCTTGCCGAACCGGCTGTGGCCCCAGCCGGTGAGTAGCACGTCCTTGCCGAACTGGTCCTTGAGGCTCATGCCGTGGCTCCTTCGAATGCTGTTGTCTGTTCAGTTACTTCAGATGCTTCGAGTGCGACGTCGAACGCGGCCTCGGTCTTTAGGCGGAGTTCCTCCACGGTGACGCCCGGCGCGAGGCGGGTGAGCGTGAGCTGACGCCCGCCGCCTGTCGCCTGTTCAGGCTTGTCCAGATCAAACACGGCGAGGTCGCTGATGATGCGGTCCACGCAGCTGAGCCCGGTGAGCGGCAGGGTGCATTCCGTAACGATCTTGGCGGTGCCGTCCTTGGCGTTGTGTTCCGTCAGGACCACGACGCGCGGGGTGCCGGCGACGAGGTCCATGGCGCCGCCCATGCCCTTGACCATCTTGCCGGGGATGGTCCAGTTGGCGAGGTCGCCGTTCCCGGAGACCTGCATGGCGCCCAGGATCGCGATCTTGACGTGGCCGCCGCGGATCATGCCGAAGGACGTGGCGGAGTCGAAGATGCTGCCGCCGGGCAGGACCGTGACGGTCTGCTTGCCGGCGTTGATGAGGTCGGCGTCTTCCTCGCCCTCGTAGGGGAACGGGCCCATGCCGAGCAGGCCGTTCTCGCTCTGCAGGACGACGCGGACGCCCTCGGGCAGGTTGTTGGCCACCAGCGTGGGGATGCCGATGCCAAGGTTGACGTAGTCGCCGTCGTTCAGTTCTTCGGCCGCGATCGCAGCCATCTCATCTCGGGTCCAAGCCATGGTGATACTCCTCGGAAAATCAGGAAAGGGTGGGGCGCTGAAGAAGGGAGCGCTAAAGAAGGGGGCGCTAAGGAATGGGGCGGTGTTCAGGCCGGCACGGTGGCGGCCGCGGCGGGGCGGGGGCGGACGGTGCGCTGTTCGATGTCCTTGACACGGCCGCTGGCCTGGACGAGGCGCTGGACGAACACGCCGGGAGTGACGATGTGGTTCGGGTCCAGCCGGCCCGGCTCCACGATCACTTCGGCTTCGGCGACCGTCACGGCTCCGGCCGTCGCCACCACCGGGTTGAAGTTCTGGGCGGTGTAGCGGTAGATCAGGTTGCCGTCGGTGTCGGCGGTGTGCGCGTGGACGAGCGCGACGTCGGCCTTGATGGCGCGTTCCTGAACATACGTCTCGCCGTCGAACTTTGCCAGCGGCTTGCCTTCGGCGACGAGGGTGCCCACACCGGTCTTCGTGTAGAAGGCCGGGATGCCGGCCCCGCCGGCGCGCAGGCGCTCGGCGAGGGTGCCCTGCGGGGTGAACTCGACCTCCAGCTGGCCGGCGAGGTACTGCTCGGCGAAGAGCTTGTTTTCCCCGACGTAGGAGGCGATGACCTTGCGGACCTGGCCGCCTTCGATCAGCACGCCGAGGCCCTTGCCGTCCACGCCCATGTTGTTGGAGACCACCGTCAGGTCCTTCACCCCGGAGTCACGCACGGCCTCGATCAGGTCGGCGGGGATCCCGCTCAGGCCAAAACCGCCGACGGCGAGCGTCATGCCGTCCCGCAGCACATCCTGCAGCGCGGCTGCTGCCCCGGATTTCACCTTTGACATTGCATCTCCTCATTGAGCTCCTACTTGCTATCAACGCCGGGGAATCCACCTTGTGGACTCCTCGCCTGAACAGCGAGCCTATGGTGTGTCGCAGGCCACTGTCAATGCGAAAAATAAGCTCAAAAATGGCGGTTTCTACAGTGTGGACGCTAAGCTGGAGACTGTCCATAATATGGATACAAGGGTTGATTTTCGAGACGGAACGAGACAAGAAGATGAATGCAGCACCGATCCAAGGCGCTCAGGTGGTCAGCCGGGTCGCCGCCCTGCTGCGTATGGTCGGCCGGAAACCGGAGGGCAGTCCGCTCGTGGAGCTGGTGCGTGAATCGGGACTGACGCGGCCCACGGTGCACCGGCTGCTCAGCTCCCTGGCGGCCGAGGGGCTGCTTGACCAGGATTCTGGCACGGGCAACTGGGTCCTGGGCCCCGAGATCCTGCTCCTGGGGTCCGTGGCCTCGGCACGGTTCCCGCTGGAGGACATTGCGCGGCCGAGCCTCCGCCGCCTCGCCGAAGAGACCGGCGAGAGCGCGTTTTTCTCTATCCGCCGCGGGAACGAGACGGTGTGCCTGCTCCGGGAGGAAGGCAGCTTCCCGGTCCGTTCCTTCGTGCTGCATGAGGGCGTGCGGTTTCCGCTCGGCGTCGCCTCCGCGGGCACCGCCATCATGGCGTTCCTGCCGCCGGAAGAGCAGGAAGAGTTGCTCGCGGATTGGGCCTCCCACGCCGGCAGTTTTGCGGCCGCGCACACAGAGGCCCTGGTCCGGGCGAATCTGGAAGCAACCCGGCAGGCCGGCTATTCGGTCAATCCGGGGCTGGTCCTCGAGGGAAGCTGGGGGATGGGCGCCGCGGTCTTCGACCAGCGCGGGCGCCCTGCCTGGGCGCTGTCCCTGACCGGCATCGAGCCGCGCTTCCGAGAGGACCGGCGCCCGCAGCTGGGGCGGCTGCTCATGGACGAGGCACACCGGATCTCGACGCAGCTGCAGGGCATCTGAGCGGGCCCATCGGCGTGTCGTTGTGCGTTGCGGGCCTGCCCGGACAGCTCGACAAAACAAGGGCCGCGGAGCACGATGGTAACTGCATCAGGAGACTTCAGCTGCCGCTTTGTGAGCTGAGGTTGCCCGCACCGATATGATCGCCAGTGCCCGGCCAGCGGGCACGGTCCGGCGGCCACGTTCCACGACTCCGCCAAGGGGTCACAGGGGAGGAACAGCACGGCGGACGCGCCTTCCGCCGGCGCCGGCCGGCGCCGTGGTCGACGTCGGCCGTGAAACGAACACCAGGCCGGTCTCCGGCCGTACATTTGGAATTCCCCCAAAGGAGTGAGTCATATGGCTCCTCACCCCGCAATACATGCAAAGCCGCGCCTTTTGCGCCTCCTGATAGCTGCCGTCATGGCGCTGGTGCTGCCGCTGGCCGTCAGCGGCGCCGCCCAGGCGAACGGCAGCAAGCCTTCAAGGACGTGGACCGTGCAGGTCGGATCCGAATCCGAAGACCAGGCCATTCAAGGCATGGCATTCCTGCCCGAGCATATTTACATCAACGCCGGCGACAAGGTGGCCTGGAAGGCCAACTCCGCCGAGATCCATACCGTCACGTTCCTGGCCGCCGGCCAATCACTGGACTCCACGCAGCCGTTCAACCCCACGGATCCGCAAGAAATCTCCAAACAGGGCGGCAACGTCTACGACGGGCAGACATATTTCAGCTCCGGAGTCATGTCCAGCGTGTCCAACAGCGGCTTCAAGGAATCCGGTAAGTACACGCTGAAATTTCCGGCCACGGGTGAATTCATGTACTACTGCCTGGTGCACGGGATGGCCATGAAGGGTATGGTCCATGTCCGGGAAGCTGGAACGGACTACCCGTACACGCAGTCGCAGTATGACCGCCACGCCAAGAAGCAGGAAAAGAGTATCCTGCGCGACGGACATAAGTCCTGGGACGCGGCCCGCGACCAAGCCAACAACCACACGGTCATTGCCGGCACGGATAACGGGACCTCCATGGTCATGCGGTTCGTGCACCAGGAGATCAAGATTAAGGTCGGTGAAAGCGTGACATTCTTCAACAGTGGCATGGGCGCCCCGCACACCGTCACGTTCGGAAAGGAGCCAGCCAACATCTTCGCAC
Source organism: Arthrobacter sp. NicSoilB8 (assembly GCF_019977355.1). Classification (NCBI taxonomy): domain Bacteria; kingdom Bacillati; phylum Actinomycetota; class Actinomycetes; order Micrococcales; family Micrococcaceae; genus Arthrobacter; species Arthrobacter sp. NicSoilB8. Next base: position 505,956 of record NZ_AP024655.1, read on the forward strand.
CGATCGGCGACCCCGGCCACTTCACCGGCGGGGACCTGAGTTCCGGGCTGATGCCGCCGGGCGCCCACTTCACTGTGACCTTCCATTCGGCCGGTGAGTTCAAGTACATCTGCGCCCTGCATGACTTCATGGGCATGGTCGGCACCGTCGAAGTTCGGGAGTAGGGGCCGGAACAGGGCAGGCTACGCATTGCGGCACCGGCAGGTGCCTCTTGGCGCCGGATCACCTCGGGGGGTACCGACTATTTCCACCAGGTGTCGAAAATGGTGACCGGGACAGTGCGCTTGTGGCGGGTCCGCAGGTACATGCCCTCGATCCGTTCGGCAACCGCATCCGGCACGTCGCGACCCTCGAGGTAGTCATCGATCAGGTCGTAGCTCACGCCGAGTTCGTCCTCGTCGATGCGGCCGGGTGTGCCGTCCAGGAGGTCCGCCGTCGGGATCTTCTCCCAGATCCGGGCCGGCGCGCCGAGTTCGGCAAGCAGGGCGCGGTTCTGGCGCTTGTTGAGCCCGAACAGCGGCAGGATGTCCGCGCCGCCGTCGCCGAACTTGGTGAAGAAGCCGGTGACGGATTCGGCGCCGTGATCCGTGCCGATCACAAGGTAGTTGTGCTCGCCGGCCAGGGCATACTGGGCGATCATCCGGGTCCGGGCCTTGGTGTTGCCCTTGTGGAAATCGGAGATCTCCGTGCCGACGGTCTTCTGGAACTCATCCTCGAAGCCGTCCACCGCGGCCGAGATATTGAACGTCCATTCGGTCTTGGCGCGCACAAAGTCCAGCGCCGCCTGGGCGTCGTCCTCATCGTGCTGGACACCGTAGGGAAGCCGAACGGCCACGAAGTTCGCCTCGACGCCCTCTGACTCGAGCTCCTCGACCGCCAGCTGGGCCAGACGCCCGGCCAGGGAAGAGTCCAGGCCGCCCGAGATGCCCAGGACAAATCCCTTGGTGTGGGTGGCCGCCAGGTATTCCTTGAGGAACGTCACGCGTTTGCGCACCTCCCCGGCAGGGTCGATCCGGGGCTGCACGCCCATTTCTTCGATGATCTTCGCCTGGAGTTCACGCATGCCTCACAGCCTAGCCAGCGCTGTCAACCACACTCAACTGTTGCGGCCGGGCGGGCTGCGCCGGCCGGGCCGGCGGGCGAGGTGCGGCTCCGACGTCGGAAATGCGCGGCGGTTCGCGACTGGCGCTACGCTTTCGCGCCGTCGCTACGCGGATCCGCGTAGCGCGGGGCCGGGAGCGCAGCGCGGGACTGGAACCGCCGCGCAGGACTGGAACCGCCGCGCGGCCACCAACCTGCTGGCCCGCCCTATCCCGCCTGCGGCGCCGGACCGGTGGAGCCGCGCACCGTCAAATGCGTGGGCATGACCGAGCGGCTGCGTCGCCCACCGCCGGCCAGCGGATTCAGCCGTGCCAGCAGCATGGACACGGCCACCCGGCCCGCCTGTTCGATCGGGGAAGCCATGGTGGTCAGGGGCGGATTGCAGAAGTCAGCTCCGAAGATGTCATCACAGCCCACAATGCTCATGTCCGCCGGCACACGGATCCCGCGGGCACTCAGCCGCTGGAGCATGCCGATGGCGATGAGGTCGTTGAAAGCGATGCAGGCGCTCACCCCGCTGTGCACGGCGGCATCCGCGGCGGCCGCGCCGGACTGCGTGGTGGGGGCGAAGGGGCCGAGCCGGTGAACCTCCACCCCGCGCGCTTCGGCGGCCGCGGACAGGGCAGTCCACCGACGCTCGCTGGACTGCGACGACGCCGGACCTGCTACGTAGGCCACGCGGGTGTGTCCCAGCGAGATCAGGTGGTCCAGCGCCTGGCTGGTCGCCGACGGGGTGTCGATGATGACAGCCGGCACGCCGGGCACGTCGCGGTTGACCGCAACGATGGGGATCCTCGCCGCCGCCGCCAGAAGGACGTCGTCGCTGAGCCTGGACGCGGCCACGATGATTCCGTCAGCCCCCTTGCGGAGCTGCTCCATGGCACTTGCTTCCACCTCATCGGACTCCTCCGTGTCCACCAGCAACTGGGTGTAGCCGGCCGCCTTGAGCTGAAGCTGTGTCCCCCGGATGAGATCGAAGTAGAAGGGGTTGGTGATGTCCGGCACCAGGACTCCCACTGCGCCGGTGCGGCCGGAACTCAGTGCCTTGGCCTGGCTGTTGGGCGTGTAGTTGAGCCTGGCGGCCGCTTCTTCGATGCGCGCCCGGGTCCGGACGTTCACCCGATCGGGCGTCGAGAGCGCGCGGGAAACGGTGGAGGCTGCAACGCCGCAGAACGCCGCAATGTCGTGGATGGTGGCAGGCCGCTCGGCCTGGTCCGGTCGAATCGACACGGGGCTCCTCTCTGAGCGATGTCACTGGGCAAATATGGCGGGGCAAATTTCACGGGCAAATGTCTCTGGGCGATGCCTCTCAGCAAGGGGCCTTGAGCAGGTGCGGAACGCTGCCCGACGCCGGCGGGCCCGGATCGCCTCAAGCACCCGGGGAAGGGGCCGGGTGAGCCGTGCCACATTGGCGCCGTGAACAAAGATTGGCACAATTGCAAACTTTTGGCAATCGGTTGTCAAGAATTAGCGCTGGGACTAGACTCGCCCCAAGAACATCATTGTGAACTGACTCACCCCGCCCGAGCGGCGGGACACCTGAAGCGGGAGCTTGAATTGACAACAGCGTCAGCACCAACAACCTTCACCCTTTCCGGCTTCGGCGACGAGATTGACCCCGATCCCGAGATCCAGGCGGCAGTGCTGCTGGCGATCGGCGCCAGGCATATTGAAGTCCGCAGCGCCTGGGGAACCAACGTTTCCGAGCTTTCCGCGGAACAGCTCGTCGAACTCAAGACCGTTCTGGACGCCAAGGGCCTCGTAGTCTCGGCCATCGCCAGCCCGATCGGCAAGGTTGATGTGTCCCTCCCGGTCGAGCATGAAGTGCAGCGGCTGCGACAGATTATCGATGCCGCCAGGACGCTGGACACCAAGTACATCCGCATCTTCTCCTTCTACCGGGCCGAGGCCCGGAGCCAGGACGAGATCCGCGAGGACGTCATGGCCCGCATGACGGCGCTGGCGGCGCTCGCAGCGGAGGCCGGCGTCGTGCTTCTGCATGAAAACGAAAAGGGCATCTACGGCGATACGCCCGAGCGCGTGCTGGACATCATGAAGTCGGTCGATTCGCCGTCGCTGCGTATCGCCTGGGACAACGCGAACTTCGTCCAGGTGGGCGTCAAGCCCCACACCGACGGCTACGCCATGCTGCGTCCCTACCTGGAGTACTTCCAGGTCAAGGATGCGCTGGCGGCCAGTGGCGAAGTGGTCCCGGCCGGGCAGGGCGACGGCGAATTGAATGAAACCATCGCCGCGCTGAAGGCCGACGGCTACACCGGCTTCGCCTCCTTGGAGCCGCACCTGGCCAGCGCCCATGAACTCGGCGGGTTCTCCGGCCCGGTAGCCTTCGGTTCCGCGGCCCGCGCTTTTGCCGGGCTGGCGGCGAAGAACCGGATCGAACTCATCTAGCGCACCTGCGCTACTAAGAATCAGCCACTAGGCAACAAGCCACTAGACAATCAGGGAGCTCCGGATGCCAAAGGCGGCAATCATCGGCTGCGGCGACGTGTCGATCGTCCATTTTGAAGCACTTGCAGGAATGGACGACGCCGAACTGGTGGCGGTCTGCGACACGGATCCAGGGCGCCGCGCCGCGGCGCAGGCGGCCCACGGTGTCCCCGGCTTCGAGGACTACCGCGACATGCTGGAGGCGGCCGCCCCGGACGTCGTGCACATCACCACCCCGCACCATGAGCACGCGGCGATCGCCATCGACTGCCTGCACCGTGGCGTCAATGTGGTGCTGGAGAAGCCTCTGGCGCACACGCTCGCCGAGGGGGAGCGGCTGCTGGCCGCTGCCCACGAAAGCACGGCGCGGATCGGGCTCTGCTTCCAAAACCGCTACAACGCCCCGGTGCAGGAGATGCGCCGGCTGCTGGACTCCGGCGAGCTGGGCAAGGTGCTGGGGGCATCGGCCACAGTCATGTGGCACCGCAATGCCGACTACTACCTCGACCGGCCCTGGCGCGGAAGCTGGGGCGGCGGCGGTGGCGGCCTGATGATGAACCAGGCCATCCACACCGTTGACCTGCTGCAATGGCTGGTGGGGGACGTCGTGCGGCTTTCGGGCAGCACCTCGACCCATGCGCTGGGAGATGCCATTGAAGTCGAAGACACGGCCGAGTTTGCCGCGCTCCACAGCAACGGCGCGCGCAGCGTCTTCTACGCCACGCTGGCCAACGCGGTCAACGCTCCGGTCACCCTGGACATCAGCACCGAGAATGCAACGCTGAGCCTGCGGGGAGACCTTGTGGTCACTTACGACGACGGGCGTAGCGACGTGGTGCGTGAGCGCGCCGCCGGCTCGGGCGGGCGCTCCTACTGGGGTGTTTCGCACGCCCTGCTGATCGCCGATTTCTATGCCGGCCTGGCTCAGCCGGGGCCGTTCTGGATCGACGCCGCCGAAGGGCTCAAATCGCTGCGGATCGTGAAGGAGCTGTACAGGCAGTCCTTCCCCGGCTCTGAGGAAAAGGTGTCCTAGCCGGCCGTGCCTCGGCGGCCTGCGCCGCACGTCACAACCGCCCCGGTACGCCCCCCGCGGCCATGCGCAGCCAGGCGCCAGTGCGCCGTCGTACGCACCCGGTGGCCATGCCCGGCCCGGCGCCAGCGCGCCGCCGTACGCACCCGGCGGAACCCCTCAGGCAACAATGCAAAACTTTATGACAATCGGTTGCCAGATATGGCAACCCAACGTACGCTGAACCCACAAGCGGCACTGTGGTCCACGCCACATGGCCGCCGCAAGCGTCCGTTGCAACGGACCTCGTCAAGCGATAGGAGCCAACAATGAAGTTAGGTCCCAAGGCAGCAGCTGCTGCCCTCATCCTCAGCGCGTCCCTCGCGCTAACCGGCTGCGGCGGCGGCGCTGCAGCCGGCGGCTCGGCCGCAGGCACCGCGGCCACGGCCCTGACGCTGGGCACCATCCAGGACGTCCGGTCCTGGGACCCGGCCCAGGCCCACGTGGGTCACCTTCTCCAGCCGTACCAGGCGGTCTACGACACCCTGATCCTGCGCCAGCCGGATGGAAAACTCAGCCCCATGCTGGCGACGGACTGGAAGTACAACGCAGCAAACACCAAGCTGACGGTGGACCTGCGCACGGACGTCACGTTCAGTGACGGCGCCAAGTTCGACGCCGAGGCCGCCAAAGCCAATATCGACCACTTCAAGAAGGCCAACGGCCCGCAGATGGCCCAGCTTGCCTCGGTTCAGGATGTGACCGTGGTGGACGCCGACACCATTGATATCAATCTCACTGTCCCGGATCCGGCCCTGGAATACTTCCTCAGCCAGGCCGCCGGCCTGATGGGCAGCCCCAAGGCGCTCGGCACGGACGGCATCAAGACCGAACCGGTCGGCTCCGGCCCGTACGTGATGGACAAGGCGGCGTCCGTCAAGGATTCCCAGACGGTCTTTACCGCCCGCAAGGATTACTGGAACAAGGATCTGCAGAAGTACTCCAAGCTCACCTTCAAGATCCTGACCGATCTCACCGCCCGCACCAACGCCCTGGTCTCCGGCCAGGTCGACGCCACCATCCTGGACCCCAAAAACGGCAAGCAGGCCGAGGGCGCCAAGATGCAGCTGGCCGCCAACGAGGTCGACTGGCAGGGACTGCTCCTCCTGGACCGCGACGGTGCCAAGAACCCGGCCCTGCAGAACGTCAAGGTGCGCCAGGCCATCAACTACGCCTTTGACCGCAAGACCATCCTGGACCAGGTCATGCTGGGCCAGGGCACCCCGACGTCCCAGCCGTTCGGCAAGGCCAGCGGGGCCTGGACCGAAGGGCTGGAGAACTACTACAGCTACGATCCGGCCAAGGCGAAGCAGCTCCTCAAGGAGGCCGGCTTCGAAAACGGCGTCACCCTGGAAATCCCGAGTGTCCCCGGTTTCGAAACCCAGATATCCGTGGTCCAGCAGCAGCTGGCGGATGTGGGCATCACCCTGAAGGTCGGCGCCGCGCTGACCAACACCTTCACCTCCGATGTCGCCGCACAGAAGTACACCACCATGTACTTCTCCCTCTTCCAGGGTGAGCCGACGGTTGCCATCAACCAGATCGTCTCCACCAAGGCGCTCTACAACCCGTTCAAAAACGCGACCCCGGAGCTGGATGCCAAGATTGAGGCCGTCCGCGCCGGCGGCGCCGATGCCGGCAAGCTGGCCCAGGAGGTCAACAAGTACGTGGTGGAGCAGGCGTGGTTCGCTCCGCTGTTCCGCGTGAACCAGATGTACTACCACAATGCCAAGGTGAACGTGACGCCGCAGATCCAGCAGGCCGTCCCGTCCATCTACAACTACTCACCGGCCAAGTAGGACACCATGATCAGGTTCATTGCAAAAAGGCTGGGCAGCGGTCTGGTGGTGCTGTTTGTGGTCTCGGCGCTCACCTTCTTCCTGCTTTATATCTCCAGCGGGAGCATCGCCCGGAACATCCTGGGTGACCAGGCCACCGCCGAGCAGGTGGCGCTGAAAGAACACGAGCTGGGGCTGGACCAGCCTCTGGCGGCCCGCTACTTCGCGTGGGTGGCCGATGCCTTGAGCGGCAACCTTGGTGCTTCGTGGTTCACCTCCGAACCGGTAGCCAACTCGCTGGCCACCCGGATCCCGGTGACCATGACCATGGTTTTCGCCGCAATCATCCTGATCGCAATTTGTGCCGCACTCATTGGTGTCCTTGCTGCGGTCAAGCGCGGCTGGGTGGACAGGGTGGTCCAGGTTGGCGCCATCATCGGCGACTCCATTCCGGGGTTCGTGATCGGCGTCATCCTGGTCACCGTCCTGGCCATCCAGCTGGGCCTCTTCCCGGCGACCAGCACTATTTCCCCGGATTCCGGGGCCGACGCGTGGGTCTATTCCATGTCGCTTCCGGTGATCGCCTTGCTGATCAACGGCGTCACCGGAGGCGCGCAGCAGATCCGCAGCGCCGTCATCAAACAACTCGAACGGGACTATGTCCGCACCCTGCGCAGCCGCGGCATCGGAGAGCGCGAGATTCTGTTCAAGCACGTGCTGCGCAGCGCGGCTCCGGCCGGCCTGACCGTGCTGAGCCTGCAGCTGATCGGCATGCTTGGCGGCGTGGTGATCATCGAGCAGATCTTTGCCCTCCCCGGCATGGGGCCGCTGGCGGTCGCTGCCACCGGCCAGTCGGATCTTCCGGTGGTGATGGGCGTCGTGATGTACACGGTGGTCGTCGTGATCGTGGTGAATCTGCTGGTGGACATTCTCAATGGCTGGCTCAACCCGAAAGTACGTGTGTCATGAGCGATTCTGTAGAAACCGCGGCCCCCGCCGCCCCCGCACCCACAGGGCAGAGCGGAACCGTGGTTCGCTCCACCGTCCTCCGGCGACTGTTCAGGAACCCCCTGGGCCTCGTTGCCATGGCCCTGCTGCTGGGGATCTCGCTCCTGGCGATCCTGGCTCCGGTCCTGGCGCCCTTCCAGGAGAACTATTCCAACATCGCCAAGACCCTTGCTGCCCCGGACTCCGTGAACATCCTGGGAACGGACAGCGCGGGCCGTGACGTCTGGAGCCGGTTGCTGTTCGGCGCGCAGCTGACGCTGCTGTCCGCCCTGCTCTGCGCCGGCGTGGCCATCGCCATCGGCCTGCCGGCCGGCCTGATCGCCGGCTACTACGCGGGCAGGTTCGAGGCCGTCTCCAACTGGGTGGTGAGCGTCCTCATGAGCCTTCCCGGGCTGATCGTGCTGCTGACCATCCGGGCGGCCTTCGGCCCCTCGGTATGGATCTCCATGATTGCCTTCGGCATCCTCATCAGCCCGTCCTATTTCCGGCTGACCCGCACGGCCGTCCAGTCGGTGCGCAACGAGCTGTATGTCGACGCCGCCCGGGTTTCCGGGCTCTCGGACCTGAACATCATCGCGCGCCACATCTTCTCTGTGGTCCGGGCGCCCATCATCATCCAGACCGCCGCGATTGCCGGGGTGGCCATCGCCATCCAGTCCGGCCTGGAGTTCCTCGGCCTGGGCGATCCCACCAAGGCCACCTGGGGCGTCATGCTCTCCGAGGGCTTCAAGAATGTCTACCTGAATCCGACCCTGCTGTTCTGGCCGGCACTGGCCATGGCACTGACCATCGGCGGCCTGGTCCTGCTTGGCAACGCCATCCGCGACGCCCTTGAGGACGGCGAAAAGATCAAGCACCGCCGCAAGAAAACGGCCCAGACGGCCGGAACGACGGCGGCGTCCGCCGCCGCGCGCCCGTCGCGGAAGCCGGTGGCCGCCGTCGTTCGCGGAACCGAGCACCACCTGGTCAAGGTGACCAATCTCGGCGTCGGCTATCCCCAGGCGGACGGTTCCATCAAGAAGGTCGTTGACGACGTCTCCTTCCACGTGGACCGCGGCGAGATCCTGGGCATTGTGGGCGAATCCGGCTCGGGCAAGTCCCAGACCGCGTTCTCCATCCTGGGCCTGCTGCCGGACAACGCCCGCATTGTGGCCGGCTCCATCCAGTTCGACGGCGGCTACACAGTGGCCCCGGGCGAGGACCGCGTCAGCCAGGAACGGCTGTCCAAACTGCGCGGCAAGCGGATTTCCTATATTCCGCAGGAGCCCATGAGCAACCTGGATCCTGCCTTCACCATCGGCTACCAGCTGGTGACGCCCATGGTGCGCGTCCTTGGGATCACCAAGGCCGAGGCCAGGCGGCGCGCCCTGAAGCTGCTCACGGACGTCGGCATCGTCAACCCGGAACGGACCTTCGACGCCTACCCGCACGAAGTCTCGGGAGGCATGGCCCAGCGGGTGCTGATCGCCGGCGCCATCAGCTGCGAACCGGACCTGGTGATCGCCGACGAGCCCACCACCGCCCTGGACGTCACGGTGCAGGCGGAGGTGCTGGACCTGCTGCGCGAGCTCCAACAGCGCCTGAACATCGGCGTCATCCTGGTGACCCACAACTTCGGCGTAGTCGCGGACCTTTGCGACCGCGTGGCCGTGATGCAAAACGGCCGGCTCGTGGAGGAAGGGCCCGTCCGCGAGATCCTCCGCAATCCGCAGGAACCCTACACACAGACGCTTCTGGCGTCGATGCTTGAAGGCAAGGAACCCATGTCCATGCTCGTTTCCACCCTGCAGAAGGAGCCCGTCGCATGAGCACCACCGAAAGCGCGCCGCTGCTCACCGTGGACCGGCTGGTGGTGGAGTACCCCAGCAAGAAGTTCCGGGCCCAGCCCTTCCGCGCCCTGACGGACATCAGCATCAGCATCGGCCGCGGCGAAACGCTCGGCCTGGTGGGGGAGTCCGGCTCCGGCAAGACCACCCTGGGCCGCGCCATCCTGGGGCTGGCCCCGGTGACCGCCGGGACAATCAGCTTCGACGGCAAGGACATCAGCCACGCCACCCGCAGAGACCGGCGGGTCCTGAGCAGGGATCTGCAGGTGGTCTTCCAGGACCCGTACACCTCGCTTAACCCAGCCCTGGAGATCGGCGACATCCTCGCCGAACCGCTGGGCGTGCAGGGCATGGAACCCGCGGCGGCCAAGAAGCGCGTCAGGGAACTGCTGGACCAGGTGGGCCTTCCCACCGACGCCATCAACCGGCTGCCGCGCGAATTCAGCGGCGGGCAGCGCCAGCGTGTGGCGATCGCCCGCGCCCTGGCACTTTCGCCGAAACTGATCGTCTGCGACGAGCCCGTCAGCGCGCTGGACCTCTCCACCCAGGCCAGGGTGCTGGACCTGTTCCTGCAGATCCAGAAGGACACCGGAGTGTCCTACCTCTTCGTCTCGCACGACCTTGACGTCGTCCGGCACATCAGCCACCGCGTCGCCGTGATGTACCACGGCGAGATTGTCGAACAAGGACCGGCCGGCGTCGTCACCACCGACCCCGACCACCCCTACACCCAGCGGCTGCTGCTCGCCTCCCCGGTCCCCGATCCGGACCGCCAGGAACAGCGCCGCGCGGACCGGCACCGCCTGCTCGAAGCGCAGCGGATGCAGCACGAACAAGCCGGCGCCCTCGCCTAGGCAGCGCGCCCACAAGACCACCACCACCACGCAGGAGGACAAGAATAATGGCAAAAATCGGCGTACAGGCGATGATGCTCAAAGACAGCTTCACCGAACTCGGGGCCTTTGAGACGCTCCGCAAGGTCAGCGCGATCGGCTACAACGCCGTCGAGATCTCCCAGATCCCGATGACGCCGGAAAACGTAGCAGAGCTGAACCGCTCCCGCAGCGAGCTCGGCATGGACATCGCCGCGCTGTCCGTGGCCATGGAAACACCGAAGGGCTTCCCGGGCGATTCGCTCCAGGACAACTTCGACAAGATCGTTGACGATGCCCAGAGCCTGGACTCGACACTGCTGCGGATCGGCATGCTGCCGTTCGCGGCCATGAAGTCGATCGACGCCGTCATCGACTTCGCCAAGCAGGCCAACGAGTACGCCGAACGCCTGCAGGAACACGGCATCGGACTGTACTACCACAACCACCACATCGAGTTTGCGAAGTTCGACGGCAAATACATGCTGGACATCATCGCCGGGAACTCCCCGGCCATGGGCATGGAGCTGGACGTGCACTGGGTGCAGCGCGGCGGCCAGGACCCCGTCCGCACCATCGAAAAGTACGCCGGCCGCACCGCCATGGTGCACCTGAAGGACTACCGGATCGGCCAGCTGCCCGAAGAATCCTTCGGGCTCCTCGAGACGGGCGATTTCCGCGGCTTCATGGACCATTTCAAGAACGTGGTCCAGTTCGCCGAAGTGGGCGAAGGCAACCTCGACTTCGCTTCCATCATTCCTGCCGCAGAGGCAGCCGGCGCCCGGTACCTGCTGGTGGAGCAGGACGAACTCTACGGCCGCACCGTCTGGGAAGCCCTGCAAACCTCCTATGACAACCTGCTGGCCCTGGGCCACGCCGACCTCTTCTAGAAGTTCCCAAACCCTGCACCAAAGAATACGGAGATTCACACAATGAGCACCAAAGTACGCCTCGGCATCATCGGCCTGGGCCAGCAGGGCGGTCTGTACGCCAAGTTGATCGCCGAAGGAAAAGTCCCGAACATGGTGATCGGCGCCATCTGCGACACCGATCCCGCCAAGAAGGAACTTGCCGCTTCCCAGTACCCGGATGCGCCCTTCTACGACGAATACATCGCCATGCTCGAAAGCGGCGACGTCGACGCGATCGTCACCTGTGTGCCGCACTTCCTGCACCCGGAAATGGGTATCGAAACCCTCAAGCGCAACATCCACGCCCTCGTGGAGAAGCCGGCCGGCGTCTACACCAAGCAGGTCAAGGAGCTCAACGAGTTCGCAGCCTCCAAGCCCGAGCTGTCCTTCGCCATCATGTTCAACCAGCGCAACAACCCGCTGTACCAGAAGCTCAAGGAAATCGTCGACAACGGCGAGATCGGCGCCATCCGCCGCACCAACTGGATCATCACCAACTGGTGGCGTCCGCAGGGCTACTACAACTCCAGCGAATGGCGCGCCACATGGGGCGGCGAGGGCGGCGGCGTGCTGGTCAACCAGGCACCGCACCAGCTGGACCTGTGGCAGTGGATCTGCGGCGTGCCCAAGTCCGTCTACTCCAAGGTTGCCTACGGCTTCCGCCGCGACATCGTCGTGGAGGACGAAGTCACCGCCGTGGTGGACTACGGCAACGGTGCTACCGGCGTCTTCGTCACCGCCACGCACGACCTCGTGGGCACAGACCGCTTCGAGATCCTGGGCGACCAGGGCAAGATCGTCGTCGAAAACTCCAAGACCGCCACGGTGACCCGCCTGCACAAGCCCGAGCGCGAACTGAGTGAGAGCCTGGACATGAGCGATGTCCTCAAGCTTTTCATGGGCCAGATGGACACGGAGGAGTTCTACACCACCGAGGTCATCGAGTTCGATTCGGCCTGGGGTGCCCAGCACGCCGGCGTCCTGGAGAACTTCGCCGCCAACGTCCTGGACGGCACGCCGCTGCTGGCCCCGGGCTCGGACGGCATCAACGGCGTCCGCCTCGCCAACGCGATCCACCTTTCCAGCTGGACGGGCAAGGAAGTCTCCCTGGACTTCGACCAGGACGAGTTCCTCACCGAGCTCAACAAACGGATCGCCGAGGAAGGCAAGTTCCCCGAGCGCGTCTGACGCCCCGCCCGCACCCCCCGCCCCGCACCCCCGCCCCGCATCCCCGCCCAACTGACTCGCAGCAGGGGCCGTTTTGAGCGCTCAAAACGGCCCCTGCTGCGAGCTACTTGGGGTGGTTCCTCGTTAGGATGGGGCGGTGACTGAACCTAAGACGCCGGAAGCTGCCGCACCAACAGGTCCGGTCAAGAAGCACGCCCGGGACGGGAAATCCAGCGCCACGATCTACGACATCGCCAAGGTCGCCGGGGTCAACCCGTCCACGGTGTCGCGGGCCCTCAGCAAGCCGGGACGGGTCAGCGCCAAGACGCAGAAACTCATCGAGGATGCCGCCGCCGAGCTCCACTACCAGGTGAACCCGTTCGCCCGTGCCCTGCCCACGGGACGGACCAGCACCTTCGGCCTGATCGTCGCCGACATCACGAACCCCACCTTCTTCGACATCATCCGCGGCGCCGGGGCCACCGCCACCGCCCGCGACTACACCCTGGTCCTCGCGGACTCGGCCGAGTCCGCCGTCACCGAGCTGACAACGGCCCGGCGGATGATGGCCACCGTGGACGGACTCATCCTTGCCAGCCCGCGCATGGACGACGACGACATTCGCGCCCTCGCCCGCGACAAGCCGGTGGTGGTCATCAACCGCGAGGTCGACGGCGTGCCGTGCGTCGTCCCGGACGTCAACAAGGGGATCAGCGAAGCCGTCCGCAGCCTGGCCGCGAACGGGCACACGAAAGTGGCCTACGTTGCGGGGCCGTCCCAGTCCTGGATGTCGGCGCGGCGCTGGGACGGCGTCCGCTCCGCGTGCGAATGGTCCAAGCTGGAAGCCGTGCGGCTCGAATCCGCCAAGCCAACGGTCGACGGCGGCCGGCAGGCCGCGCGCGCGGTCCTGGCCAGCGGAGCGACCGCGGTCCTGACCTACAACGACCTTCTTGCCATCGGCCTCATGCAGGAACTCCAGGCCGCCGGCGTGGTGGTCCCGGACCAGATCAGCATCGTGGGCTTTGACGATATCTTCGGGGCGGATTTCACCACCCCGCCCCTGACCACCGTGCGCTCCCCGCTGGGCGAATGCGGTTCCGGCGCGGCAACAATCCTCCTGGACCACCTGGCCGGCGGCGGCCAGGAAACCGCCGCGACGCTGAGCGTGGAAACCGAGCTCGTACTGCGGGGGTCCAGCGGACGGCTCATCTCCACCAAATAAGCGCTGCCGGTTCCGCTTTCCGCTGCACTTCAGGACATCCGCGGCCGGGATCCCGGTAGCGGATGTCCCTCATCGGCGCGAAAATCCGTCAGGCGAGCGAAAAGACGCCATTAATTGTTTTGGCAATTTTTGGCAACCGGTTGACAAAATGATTGCCGCGGCAGGACCATTGAGCTATGTCACAGTCGATTGCTGCCCACCCAGACCGGCTCCTGCCCGCGGACCCCGGAACGCGCGGGATCGCGCGCGACCTCCTGGGCCGGGTCCAGGACCTTCCGATCATTTCCCCGCACGGCCACGTTGATGCCGCCGTCCTGGAGCAGAACACACCCTTCCCTGATCCGGCAGCGCTGCTGGTCAGCCCGGACCACTACGTCACCCGGCTGATCCACGCCGGCGGCGTCCCGCTGGACCGGCTGCGCCCGCAGGCCCCCGCCCCGGCAGACCCGTCCCAGGCGGACCCGTCCGCCGCGGCACCGGACTCCCGGACCGTATGGCGCGAATTCTGCCAGGCCTGGCCATTGTTCGAGGGCACCGCCTCCGGCTATTGGCTCCGCGACCAGTTCCGCAGTGTCTTTGGCCTGGACCAGGAGATCAGCGGCGCCACGGCCGATGCCTCCTACGACGCCATCTCCGCCCGGCTCCGGGAACCCGATTTCCGCCCCCGCCAGCTGTTCAAGGACTTCAATATCGAGGTCCTGGCCACCACCGACGATCCCCTGGACGATCTCGCCGCCCACAGGGCCCTGGCCGAGGACGCCACCTTCCACGGCCGCGTCCTCCCGACCTTCCGCCCGGATGCCTACCTGAACCCGGCCAACCCCGCCTGGGGCGCCAACGTTGAGCGCCTTATCGCAGCAGCGGGCGACGGCGGCAGCGGCTTTGCCGGCTACCTCACCGCACTGGAGAACCGGCGTCGTTACTTTGTGGAGCACGGCGCCGTGTCCGCCGACCACGGCGTGCGCACCCCGCGCACCCTGAAACTGGACGCCGCAGACGCCGAGCGTCTCTTCGACCGGGCCCGCTCCGGCGCAGCCACCGCCGCCGAGCGCGAAGACTTCGAAGCCCACATGATGTATCAGATGGCCCGCATGTCCGTGGAGGACGGCCTGGTCATGACCATCCACCCGGGGTCCTACCGCAACCACCACACGGACACCTTCAACCAGTACGGTGCGGACACCGGCCACGACATTCCCTTCGCGATCGACTACACCGAGTCCATCCGGCCCCTGCTGCAGGATTTCGGCACCGCTAAGGACTTCCACCTGGTGCTCTTCACGATGGATGAGACGGTGTACTCTCGCGAGCTGGCGCCGCTGGCCGGCTTCTACCCGTCCGTGTATCTCGGCGCCCCGTGGTGGTTCCTCGACGCGCCCGACGCCATGCTGCGGTTCCGGTCCGCCGTGACCGAAACGGCAGGCTTCTCCCGGTCCTCGGGGTTCATCGACGACACCCGCGCCTTCTGCTCCATCCCCGCCCGGCACGATGCCTCCCGCCGGATCGAGGCCTCCTTCCTGGCCCGCCTCGTGGCGGAACACCGGATCAGCGAGGACCGCGCCCACGACATCATCGTCGACCTCGTCGACGGCTCCCCGCGAAGGGTTTTCAAGCTATGACCATGACAGAGAACGCCGGCGACACCCGACCCGACGACGCGGGGACAGAACTGCCGCGGCTGACCCGCAGCCTTCGCCCCTCGGCCAAGGCCCCGGTGCGGATCGTCCACCTGGGCCTGGGCGCCTTCCACCGCTCGCACCAGGCCTGGTACACCCACCGGGCCGGCGACGCCGCGGAATGGGGGATCGCCTCCTTTACCGGCCGGCGCCCGGACGCGGCACTGGCCCTCGCGGAGCAGGACGGCCTGTTCACGCTCGTGGAGCGCGGCGACGCGGGGGACTCCTTCGAGGTCATCAGCAGCATCGTTGAAGCCGTTGACGGCGCCGACGTCGCCCGGCTCACTGAACTCGTATCCGCGCCCGCCACCGCCATCATCACCCTGACCATCACCGAGGCCGCCTACCGCCTTGGCACCGACGGGCGGCTGGACCTCCGCGCCCCCGACGTCGCGGCCGACCTCGACGTGCTGGCCCGGGCCGCCGGCAACCCCGCGACGCCGCTGGGCCGGCTGGTCTTCGCCCTCGCCGCCCGCCGGGCCGCCGGGACCGGGCCCCTGGCCGTGGTCTGCTGCGACAACCTCGCCAGCAACGGCACCGTCGCCCGCCGCGCCGTCACGGGCCTGGCCGCGGCCTGGGACGCCGGACTCGCCGCCTGGATTGAGGCCAACGTCAGTTTTGTCAGCACCTCGGTGGACCGGATCACGCCGCGGACGACGGCGGCCGACCTCGCCGCCGTCGCGGCCGCCTGCGGCTACCGGGACACGTCCCCGGTGGTGGCCGAACCGTTCTGCAACTGGGTCCTCAGCGGCGGCTTTCCGGCCGGGCGCCCCCGCTGGGAGGACGCGGGGGCGGTGTTCGTGGACGACATTGAGCCGTATGAAAACCGCAAGCTGTGGCTTCTGAACGGCGCACACTCGCTCCTGGCCTACGCCGGGCAGCTCCGCGGCCACGCCACCGTGGCCGAGGCCCTGCAGGACGAGCTCTGCCGGCAGGCCGTGGAGCTGTTCTGGGACGAGGCGGAAACCAACCTGCCCGGCCCGAACCTGCAGATTCCCGCGTACCGCGCCGCATTGCTGGAGCGCTTCGGCAACGGCCGGATCGCGCACCACCTGGCCCAGATTGCGATGGACGGAAGCACCAAGCTGCGCATGCGCGCCGTCCCGGTGCTCCTGGCCGAGCGCACCCACGGACGCACCGGCGCCGCGGCTGCCCTCATGATCGCGGCATGGATGGATTTCGGCGCCACGGCGGCCGAACTTCATGACCCGCTCGCCGCGCAGGTGGCCGCGGCCAACGCGCTTGAGGGCACGGAGCGCACCCGTGCCCTCCTGGCCCTGGTGGATCCGGCGCTCGCCGCAGACGGCGCCGTCCTGGACCTCATCGAAAACCTGCGCGGAACGTTCGGGGAGCGGGCTGTCTCCCGCTAACGGCTTCCGTGCAAGCAACACTGCCCGGCTCCCGGTCACGGGGAACCGGGCAGTAGTGCGTCGCAGGCGGTCTGACCGGCGCGCCTGACCCGGGGCCTGGGCGCGCACCTGAACGCGGGCCTCGCAGAAATTTATGGCAACCGCTTGCCAAACAATTGCCAAGTGACTAGGATTACATTCAGACGAAGAGGCCACGCCGGTGGCAACCGGCACCGCCGGACGCCCCGGAAGGCCGGCCCCGCAACGACGCGTAAGGATCTCCCACAATGCTCAAGCCCCAGGCCAGTGAAACCCGCGAGATCGTCAATCTCGACGGCCTGTACCGCTTCAAGGTGGACTTTGACCGCTCCGGCCACCGGGACGAATGGTTCAAGGCGGCCCTGGACTCGCCCCTGGAAATGGGTGTCCCGGCCAGCTATAACGACGTCTTCCCGGACAAAGCCATCCGGGACCACGTTGGCTACGTCTGGTACCAGCGGGACGTGCGCGTGCCGCGGGGCTGGGCCGGGGAGCGGATCCACGTCCGCCTCGACTCGGCAACGCACGAGGGCATGGTGTGGGTCAACGACACCCTGGTGGCCCAGCACGCCGGCGGCTACATGCCGTTCAGCGCGGACATCACCGGGCACGTGACGCCCGGGCAGGTCTTCCGCCTCACGATCTCCGTCAACAACGAGCTCACCCAGGCCACAATCCCGCCGGGCACCATCACCGTCACCGGGGACGGCCGCCGCCAGCAGAGCTACCTCCACGACTTCTACAACTACGCCGGCCTGCACCGCAGCGTCTGGCTGTACAGCACCCCCGCCGTGACGGTCGATGACATCACCGTCGTCACCGGCTTCGACGGATCAACCGGAAGCGTCGACTACTCCATCGCCACCGCCGGCGGAAACGGCGGGGAAACGGTCACCGTTTCCCTCCGGGACGCCGACGGTGCAGAGGTCGCCCGTGCCGACGGCACCCGCGGCACCCTGACGATCGCCGACGTCGTACTGTGGAAGCCCGGCGCCGCCTACCTGTACAGCCTCACCGCAGAAATCCGTGACGGCGAACGGCTGCTGGACAGCTACACCCTGCCGGTCGGTGTGCGCACCGTGGAAGTCCGCGGCAAGGAATTCCTCATCAACGGTGAGCCCTTCTACTTCACCGGTTTCGGCATGCACGAGGACCACGTGGCCATCGGCAAGGGCCACAGCAACGCCCAGATGGTCAACGACTTCCAGCTTCTGGACTGGGTGGGCGCGAATTCATTCCGGACCTCGCACTACCCCTACGCCGAGGAAGTCATGGAGTTCGCCGACCGGCACGGGATCGTGGTGATCGACGAGACCGCCGCCGTCGGGCTCCACCTGGGCTTCGGCGCCGTCTTCGGCGGCATCGCGAAGAAGACCTACGAGGAAGGCGGGGTGGACGCCAACACCGCCGCCAGCCACCGGCAGGCGATTTCCGAACTCGTCGCCCGCGACAAGAACCACCCCTCCGTGGTGATCTGGTCGATCGCCAACGAGCCCAACGGCTCGGAGGAGGGCGCCCGCGAATACTTCACACCCCTCGTGGAGCTGACCCGCAGCCTGGACCCCACCCGGCCCGTCGGCTACGTCAACGTCCTGTTCGACACCCCGGACAAGGAGCTGCTCGGGGACCTGTTCGACGTCATCATGCTCAACCGCTACTACGGCTGGTACGTCAACAACGGCGATCTTGAAACGGCCGAGCAGAACCTCGAGAAGGAACTGCGCGAGTGGGAAGCCAAGTACGGCAAGCCCATGATCATGACCGAGTACGGGCCGGACACCATGCCCGGCTTCCACTCCATCTATGAACAGCCCTGGAGCGAGGAATACCAGGCGGCGTTCCTGGCCATGTACCACCGGGTCTTTGACCGCGTGGACGCCATGGTGGGCGAACAGGTCTGGAACTTCGCGGACTTCCAGACCTCCAACGGCATCATGCGCGTGGACGGCAACAAGAAGGGTGTCTTCACCCGCGACCGTCGCCCCAAGCCCGCAGCCTACGCCCTGCGCAAACGCTGGACGGCGCTGGCCGGAACCCCGAACAACACTTCCGAGGCGTAGGCCTTACCGCACATTTTTTCGCCGGGCCCCAAGGCCGGCAACGGGTAAAGGAGCCCAATCATGACAAAGCTTTCCAAGCTCAGCATCGTCGGCTATGGCGCCGGCGATGCCGCAAACAACCTCGCATTCACCACCGCCACGATGTTCCTGCTGGTGTACTACACGGACGTTGCCGGGATCTCCGCCGCGGCCGCCGGCACCCTGCTGCTGGTGGTGCGGATCTTCGACGCGTTCGCCGACGTCTTCGCCGGCCGCGTCGTGGACCGGACCTACAGCAAGCGGTTCGGCAAGTTCCGTCCGTTCATCATGTTCGGATCCATCCCGCTGCTGCTGCTCAGCGTGGCCACCTTCTCCATCCCGGCACTCGGCGAATCCAGCACCCTGCTCTACGCCTACGTCACGTACGCCGCCCTCGGCCTGGCCTACAGCCTGGTCAACATCCCCTACGGCTCCCTCGCCGGCGCCATGACCCAGGACCCGGCCGAACGCGCCAAGCTCGGCTCCGCCCGGATGATCGGCGCGCTGCTGGTCGGCTCCGCCCTGGGCATCTTTGTGGCCCCGCTGATCAAGCCGGGCGCCAACCTGCAAGCCACGTTCACCACCATCACCATCGCCTTCGTCATCATCGGCGCGGCCCTGTACCTCTTCACCTTCCTGACCGCCAAGGAACGGGTCCACCGGGCTGTCCCCAACGTCACGTTCAAGCAGAGCATGGACACGCTCAAGGGAAACCGGCCGCTGCTGATGCTGTGCCTAAGCTCCTTCTTCTTCCTGACCGGATACCTGGCGCTCACCTCGGTGCAGCTGTACTACCTCCGCGATGTCCTGGGCCGGCTGGATCTGTACCCCGTGCTGTCCATCACCCAGCTCGTCCTCACGTTCGTGCTGGCCGCGTTCATGCCCAAGCTGGTCCGGAACATCGGCAAGAAGCGGGTCTACATCTTCTCCTCGCTGCTCACGGTCATTGGCGGCGCCGTCGTCTTCTTCACCCCGGCAAGCCAGGTCTGGATCGGCTTCAGCGGCCTGTTGATCAGCCTCGTGGGCGTCCTCGCCGTCAACATCGTGGTGTGGGCGCTCGAAGCAGACACCGTGGAATACGGCGAATGGAAGACCGGCGTCCGGACCGAGGGCATCACCTACGCGTTGTTCTCCTTCACCCGCAAGACCGGACAGGCCGTCGGCGGCGCGCTCGCCGCCTACGCCCTGGCCTTGGGCGGCTACAAGTCCGGCGCCGTCCAGACCCCCGACGCCGTCTTCGGCATCCAGCTGGCCGCCGGTGCGTTGCCGGCCGTCATGACCATCCTGGCCGTGATCGTGATGGCCAAGTACACGCTCACCGATGCCATGCATGCCCGGATCCTCGGCGAAATCCGTGCCCGCCGCACCGACGGTGACGGCAGCGACCACGCCGCCAGCGCCGCCAGCGCCGGCAATGCCGGCAACGGAACCGACGTCGGAATCTCCGACGGCGGTACCAGCCCCGCCGACGCCGCGCCCCTGGCGTCCAGCAACTAAGACACCCCCGAAAGACCAGAAAAGGACCTGCTGTGAAAATCATTGCCGCTGAAGTCTTCGTGACCAGCCCCTCCCGGAACTTCGTGACCCTGCGGATCACGACAGAAGACGGCGTCACCGGGATCGGCGACGCGACCCTGAACGGCCGCGAGCTCGCCGTGGCCGCCTACCTGAAGGAGCACATCGCGCAGCTGCTGATCGGCAAGGACCCGCACCGGATCGAGGACACCTGGCAGTTCCTGTACCGGAGCTCCTACTGGCGCCGCGGCCCGGTCACGATGGCCGCGATCGCCGCCGTCGACATGGCCCTGTGGGACATCAAGGGCAAGCTGGCCGGCATGCCGGTCTACCAGCTCCTGGGCGGGGCATCCCGGAACGGGCTGCGCGCCTACGGCCACGCCTCCGGCGCGGACATCCCGTCGCTGTTCGATTCGGTCCGTGAGCACCTGGAGCTCGGGTACAAGTCGATCCGGATCCAGACGGCGATCCCGGGCATCAAGGCCGTCTACGGCGTTGCCGCACAGGCCCAGGCCTCGGGCGAGCGGTACGACTACGAGCCCGCCGGCCGCGGCGCCTTCCCGCAGGAAGAGGACTGGGACACCCGCGCCTACCTGCGCCACCTGCCCACCGTGTTCGAGGCCGTGCGCAACGAGTTCGGCCCGGAAATCCCGCTCCTGCACGACGGGCACCACCGGATGACCCCGATCCAGGCCGCCAAGCTCGGCAAGGCGCTGGAACCCTACGACCTCTTCTGGCTCGAGGACTGCACCCCGGCCGAAAACCAGGAAGCGCTGCGCCTGGTCCGCCAGCACACCACCACCCCGCTGGCCATCGGTGAAATCTTCAACACCGTGTACGACTACCAGACCATCATCAAGGAACAGCTGATCGACTACGTCCGGGCCGCCTCCACCCACTTCGGCGGCATCTCGCCGCTGAAGAAGGTCATGGACTTCGCCGCGCAGTACCAGATCAAGTCCGGCTTCCACGGCCCCACGGACATCTCCCCGGTCGGGTTTGCCGCGCAGCTCCACGTCGGCCTGGCCATCCACAACTACGGGATCCAGGAGTACATGCAGCACTCGGACAAGACCAACGAGGTCTTCGAACAATCCATGACGTTCGTGGACGGCTACCTGCACCCGGGCGACAAGCCGGGCATCGGCGTCGAATTCAACGAGGAAGCCGCCGCGGCCTTCCCGTACCAGCAGGCCTACCTGCCCTACAACCGCCTCGTCGACGGCACCGTTCATGACTGGTGATCCGGCCATGACGGGTGATCTGAAGGCCGCCGGTCCCGCCCGCCACCACATCGTGGTGATGGGTGTGACCAGTTGCGGCAAGAGCACCGTGGGCGCGGCCATCGCCGGGCGCCTCGGCGCGGAATTCCTCGACGGCGACTCCCTCCATCCCCAGTCCAACATCGACAAGATGGCCTCCGGCACTGCGTTGAACGACGACGACCGGGCACCGTGGCTGGCCGAAATCGGCAGGCGCTTCGCGGCGTCGGACGCTGGCCTGGTCATCGCGTGCAGCGCGCTCAAGCGCGCCTACCGCGACATCATCCGCGCCGGCGATCCCTCCGTGGTGTTCGTGCACCTGCACGGGAGCCGGGAACTGCTCAGCAGCCGCATGGCCGCCCGTCCCGGGCACTTCATGCCGCTCTCGCTGCTGGACTCGCAGCTGGAAACCCTCGAAGAACTCCAGGCCGACGAAAAGAGTGTTGTCGTGGACATCGCCACGCCGGTGACGCAGATCGTTGATAAAGCTGTTTCGGCCCTCGCCGGGCCGCAGGGCGATGCCGCCCGGCTCGCCGTCGACCTCCAGGCGGCGCCGTTCAACCTCGACGCCGACGCCATCGCCTGGGTGGATGCCACCATCGCGTCCATGACGCTCGAGGAAAAGATCGGGCAGCTGTTCATCAACCACAACAACGACTACTCCCCGGAGTACCTTGACGGGGTGCTGGAGCAGTATCACGTGGGCGGCATGCGCTACCGGCCGGGACCCTCGGCCGATGTCCAGGAACACATCCGCTACGCGCAGTCCAGGTCGCGGGTGCCGCTGCTGATCGCGTCGAACCCAGAGATGGGCGGCGCCGGCAGCTGCGACGACGGGACGTTCGTCTCGACCCACCTGCAGGCGGGCTCGCACCCGGACAAGGACATCGCCCGCCAGATGGGGCGCGTGGCCGGCGTGGAGACAGCCGCGCTTGGCTGCAACTGGGCCTTCGCGCCGATCGTGGACATCCACTACAACTGGCGCAACACCGTCATCTCCACCCGGGCCTTCGGCAACACCCCGGAGATCGTGGTGGAACGGGCCAAGGAGTACTTCGACGGCATCAGCGAATCGCCCACCGTGTGCGCCATGAAGCACTTCCCGGGCGACGGCATGGACGAACGCGACCAGCACGTGGTGACGTCCTACAACACGCTCAGCTATGAGGACTGGAACCAGACCTACGGGCACGTATACCGGGAAATGATCGGCCACGGCGTGCAGTCCATCATGATCGGCCACATCGGCGCGCCGGACCTGTCCAGGCATTTCCGTCCCGGACTGGCGGCGGAGGACATCCTGCCCGCGACGCTGGCGCCGGAACTGTTGCAGGACCTGCTCCGCGGCGAGCTCGGCTTCAACGGGCTCATCCTCACCGACGCGTCGCAGATGATCGGCCTGACCCAGGCCATGAAGCGCAGCGAGCTGGTCCCGGCGACCATTGCGGCCGGGTGCGACATGTTCCTGTTCTTCAGGAACCCGGCCGAGGACTTCGGGTACATGCTGGAGGGCTACAAGTCCGGGGTCATCACCGAGGCGCGGCTGCAGGACGCCCTGCGCCGGATCCTTGGCCTGAAGGCGTCGCTCGGGCTGCACAAGGCCGCCCGGGAATCCCTCGTCCCGCCGGTCGAAGCGCTGCAGCTGATCGGCAGCGAGGCCCACCGGGCGGTTGCCGCGCAGATCGCCGACAAGACCGTCACCCTGGTCAAAGACACGGCCGGCAACCTGCCCATCACGCCCCGGACGCACAAACGCATCCGGCTCTACGGTATCTCGGGCGGCGCGGACTTCACCCGGGCGGATCCGCTGGCCTACCTGGACGTTGTCCGGGACGAGCTCGAAACGGCCGGCTTCGAGGTCCATGTCTTCAAGACGGCCGATCAGCGCCAGGCCGCCGGCGAGACCGGGGTGAACTTCATGTCCGTCATCTCCGAGGAAGCCACGGCGGATTACGCGCAGAAGTACGACGCCGCGTTCGTATTCGCCAATGTCAAAGGCTTCGCCCAGGAAGCGGCCATCCGGATCAAGTGGTCAACGCCCATGGCGGCCGAAATCCCCTGGTACGCCGCCGAAGTCCCCACGGTGTTCGTCTCGCTCAACCAGCCCAACCACCTCATTGACGTGCCGATGGTAAAGACCGCCATCCACGCCCACGCGGGCACGCCGGAGGCCATCCGGGCCGCGATCGAGAAGATCCAGGGCAAATCGGAGTTCCAGGGCACGTTCAACGACAACGTCTTCTGCGATTCCTTCGACACCCGGCTCTAACCCGGCGGCGCGACGCTGCGGTTCGGGTCGGCCGCCGCGCTTTCGGACTGGCGCTGCGGTTCGGGTCCGACGCTGCGCGTTCGGACTGGCGCTGCGCGGATCCCCGTAGCGCCAGTCTGAAGCCGCAGCGCACGACAGAAACCGCCGCGAAAACTCCCGCGAAAACCCCTCCCGCGGCATCGCGGGCAGGGGTACCGTGGGGCCATGGAGAAGACCGGATGCGCGGTGGTGGGCGGCGGCCCCGCGGGGATGATGCTGGGCCTGCTCCTGGCCCGGGCCGGGGTGCGGGTCACGGTGTTGGAGAAGCACGCGGATTTCCTGCGCGATTTCCGCGGGGACACGGTGCACCCCTCCACGATCCGGCTGATAGACGAACTCGGCCTTGGCCAGGAATTCCGCCAGTTGCCGCAGAGCCGCCTGAAGAATGTCGTCTTCCCGGTCCCGGGCGGGCCGCCGGTGACGATGGGTGACTTTGACTCCCTGCCGGCGCCGTACAACTACATCGCCATGATGCCGCAATGGGATTTCCTCAACTTCCTCGCCGCCTCCGCTGCCGAGGAGCCGGGGTTCACGCTGCTCATGAGCCACACCGCCACCGGACTGGTCCGCAACGGGGGCCGCGTCCGCGGCGTCCGCTTCCGCACCCCGGACGGCACACCCGACGAACTCCTGGCGGACCTCGTGGTTGCCACTGACGGCCGCCATTCCGCGCTGCGCACCGCCGCCGGGCTGGCGCCGAAGGAATTCCCGGTGCCCTTCGACACCTGGTGGTTCCGGCTGCCCCGGTACCCCTCCGAGACGGGCGAGGTGGCCGGGCTGGTGCCGGCGTTCGGCCCCGGCGAGGCGCTGGTGGCCCTCTTCCGCAACGACTACTACCAAATGGGCTATCTCGCCCCGAAGGGCTCCGACGTCCGGATCCGGGCGGAGGGCATCGAGGGCTTCCGACGGCGGATCGCGGCGCTCCGCCCGGACCTCGCGGACCGCGTTGGCGCCATCCATTCCCTCGAAGACCTCCATTGGCTGGACGTCCGCCTCAACCGGCTGCGCACCTGGCACATCAACGGCCTGCTTTGCATCGGCGACGCCGCGCATGCGATGTCCCCGGCCGGCGGCGTCGGCATCAACCTCGCCATCCAGGACGCGGCGGCCGCGGCCGAGTACCTGGCCCCCGCACTGCTCCGGGGCCGGGTCACCACCGCAGACCTCAAGAAAGTCGAACGGCGACGGCGGCTCCCCACCGTCATCGTGCAGTCCGCCCAGCGGCTCATGCAGCGCGCGGTCTTTGGCCCGATCATGGCCGGGCAACGGACAAAATTTCCAGCCGCGGCGCTCTTCGTGGCCCGGCGCGTTCCGGCGGTCCGCACCATCATTCCCCGGTTCATTGCCTTTGGTCCCCGGCCCGAGCACGCGCCGGCGTTCGCGCGGCGCGCCGAACCCCGCCCACAGCCGCACCCCTAGCCCGCCTTTCCACGTCGGCGCGCCCGCCAAACGGGGAAATATGTTGGCTCCCGTGACGTAACTGTTGCGTGCGGTCCCGTCCATGGCTACCGTGTGATCAGTATCACTGACAAGTGATGCTTGCTTTTGATCTGCGGCGGGAGAGTCCTGCCGGTACGTTCAGCAGGCGCCGTAGGAGCAAATCCTCCCCAGGAATCTCTCAGGCCCACGTACCGCCGCGGCGAGGCAACTCTGGAAAGCAGTCCGGTAATCGGACTCACCGACGGTGCAAGCGGCACCCTGTAACAGCAGGGTCTGCGGAAACTCTCAGGTCCAATACAGAGCGGGGAGGAACCCGAGTCAAAGTGGCACCCAAAATGCCACCTGAATTATGGAGTTCCTCATGACGATTCAGTCGTCCGCTTCCCCCCGTGCTGACCGCCGCATCGGCGCCCGCCGCCAGAACGCGATAGACACAGGCACCCCCGACGCCGGCGCGGCCCTGTCGGATCTGCCGCGCCCGGGGCTGGACCTCGCCGGCGCCCACTCGCAGCACCCTGTCGTCATGGATCGCGGCATCCCGCTTCCGCAGTGAGCGCTGCACCGCACGGGTACCCGTCATTGGGGGCCGGTACCCGTGCGGTGCAGCCGCCACATTGCGTCCTTGTCCATTACTTGCTCAGGAAGCACCCGCAGGGAGCCAGCTCCCTCCTCGCCGCGCATGCCGGCGTCTGACACCAGCAGAGGACCCACGATGTTCCCCACCAGAATTGAAATCATCCCTTCAGAGGGGATCGTTGAGCAGGTCCAGGCCCTGGTGCCCTTGACCACCGCGCTCACAGTGACATGCCTGCCCCACCACGGCATCGAGCGGACGATGCGCACTGCGGCGCAGCTCAGCGTCCTCGGCTACCGTGTCATCCCGCATCTCGCGGCGCGGAGCCTGCATAGCCGTGCCGAGCTGACCGGAATCATGCGCGACTGCAACGTTGCCGGGATCGGTGAAGTGTTCGTCATTGGCGGCGACCGGAAGCAGCAGGCCGGCCCCTACCAGTCCGCCCTCCCGCTGCTGGAGGACATCGCGCAGTACTCCGGCGGCGTGATGCGGGCAGGCATTGCGGGCTACCCGGAGGGCCACCCCGCGGTGGGCGCCCTGGACCTGGTGGACGCCTTGTCGGCCAAGCAGCACCTGGCCACGCACGTCGTTACGCAGATGTGCTTCTCCGCACCGAAAATCCTGGACTACGCGGCGTTCCTCCGCCGGGAAGGCGTGCAGCTGCCCGTCTGGGCCGGGGTAGCGGGGGCCGTCCCGCGGGCCAAACTGGTCTCCCTGGCCACGCAGATCGGCGTCGGAAGTTCCCTGAAGTTCCTCAGCCGCAAGGGGCCGCTGGCACGCAAGCTCCTGAGCGGAGACCGGTACGCGCCGTCGGCCCTGATTTCCGAGCTTGCAGAGCACCCGGACCACGTGGCGGGCATCCACTTCTACAGCTTTAACAACCTTGCCGGGGCAACCGGCGGGACAACCGCGTCATCACGCCCCGAGACCCCCGAACTTGCGTCGATTCCAGGAGCAGCAAAATGAAGACCCAGACCGAAAACCCGGCGCCGGCTCCGCACCTGGAGCGCCAGCTCAGCAACCGGCACATCCAGCTGATCGCGATCGGCGGTGCCATCGGCACCGGACTGTTCATGGGCTCCGGCAAGACGATTTCGGCAGCCGGGCCCTCCGTCATCTTCGTGTACATGATCATCGGTTTCATGCTGTTCTTCGTCATGCGGGCGATGGGCGAGCTGCTACTGAGCAACCTGAACTACAAGTCCTTCAGCGACTTCGCCGCGGACCTGCTCGGGCCCTGGGCCGGCTTCTTCACCGGCTGGACCTACTGGTTCTGCTGGGTGATCACCGGAATCGCGGACGTCATCGCCATTGCGGGCTACTCGCAGGAACTCTGGCCGGCGCTGCCGCTGTGGATCCCCGGCCTGGCCACCATCGCCATCCTCCTGCTCCTGAACCTCACCACCGTGAAGGCATTCGGCGAGACGGAATTCTGGTTCGCCCTGATCAAGATCATCGCCATCGCGGCACTGATCGTGGTCGGCCTGTTTATGATCTTCAGCGGGTTCAGCACCGACGCCGGACCGGCCAGCTTCACCAACCTCTGGAGCCACGGCGGTTTCTTCCCGAATGAATTCATGGGCTTCGTGGCAGGTTTCCAGATTGCCGTGTTCGCCTTCGTGGGCATTGAGCTTGTGGGCACCACCGCTGCCGAGGCAAAGGACCCGGAAAAGAACCTGCCCCGGGCCATCAACTCCATCCCGGTGCGTGTGCTGCTGTTCTACGTGGGCGCCCTGATCATCCTGATGTCCGTGACGCCTTGGACCGAGTTCAGCGCCGGACACAGCCCGTTCATCGCCATGTTCTCCCTGGCCGGACTGGGAGCCGCCGCTACGGTGGTCAACCTGGTGGTGCTGACCTCGGCGATGTCCTCGGCCAACTCCGGCATCTACTCCACGTCCCGCATGGTGTACGGGCTGGCCCAGGAGGGCGACGCCCCGGCCGTGTTCGGCGCGCTCTCAGGCCGCAAGGTACCCCGGAACGCCTTGTTCCTGTCCTGCGTCCTGCTGCTCTCCGGCGTCGTGCTGATGTACGCGGGCCAGGACATCGGCAAGGCCTTCGAGATGGTGACCACCGTTGCCGCGGTCTGCTTCGTTTTTGTCTGGTCGATGATCCTGGCCAGCTACCTTGTCTTCCGCACGCGCCGGCCGCAGCTGCATGCCGCGTCCAAGTTCAAGATGCCCGGCGGCATCCCCATGGTCTGGGTTGTCTTTGCTTTCTTCGCCTTCGTGCTCTGGACCCTGACCACTCAGCCGGACACGCTCCTGGCCCTGCTGGTCACCCCGGTCTGGTTCATTCTGCTCGGCACCGCGTGGTCCGTCCTGCGCCGCCGGCCCGCGCACCTGTCCCGCTATGCGGCGTTCCAGGCCGAACTCGCTGAGGACAAGGAACAGGAAGCAATCAGCGCGGGCCGGCATCCCTGAGTGCAGGGCCGTCCGACTGATGCGCCGCCCGCTCAGCCGTGCGCTGTGAGGTAACTGATCAGGCCCTTGATGGTGGCCACCGCCGGGTAGTCGCGCTCTGGGATGTCCACGCCGGTGGCCGTGTCGATGGTTTCCACGAGCCGCAGGAAATCCAGCGAATCGAGTTCCAGGTCCTGGCGCAGCCGGGCGTCCTCGTCGACGTCGTCGAGCTCGACGTCGGGGGCCACCGTGCCGATCGCGGCGTGCACCGCCGCGCGGGCGTCCTGTTCGTTCATGTTTCCTCCGGTTTCACAGGTGGTCCGGTTCTTGCAGCAGCTCGTTGATCCGGGCCAGGTAGCGGCCGCCGCGCAGACCGTCGCTGACCCGGTGGTCCGCCGAGAGCGTGGCGACGGCGGCGTGCCGGACGCCGAGGAGCCCGTTCTGGGCCCAGGGCTGTTCCCTGACCCGGCCGAAACCCACCATGGCGACCTGCGGCGGGTAGATCACGCCGAAGACACTGTCCACGCCAAGGTCTCCGAGGTTGGTCACGGTCAGGGTCGGATCGGCCATTTCGGCGCGCAGCAGACGCCCCGCACGGGCCCGGCCGACAAGGTCCCGCAGCTGCTCCATGAGCACGTCCAGGGGCAGAGTGTCGGCGTCGTGGATTGCCGGGGCCACCAGGCCGCCTTGGCGAAGGGCGACCGCGACGCCCAGGTGCACCGCCGTGCTGGGCCGGAACCCGCCGTCGGCATAGAACCCGTTGACCTCGGGGACGTCGCGTGCCGCCAGCGCCGCGGCCTTGAGCAGGAGCGCCGACGGGACCAGCCGGCCGGCCACGGGCCGGTGCGCGTTAACGGACTGCATCCAATCGACGGCGGCGCGCAGATCCAGCGTGGTGCTGAGGTAGTAGTGCGGGATGGTCTGCTTCGAGCGTGTCATCAAGGCGCCGATGGCGCGGCGCAGGCTGGCGACGCGCTCGCGGGCTTCCGACGGCGGTTTGCCTTCAGGTGGCGCTGGCAGCGCTGGTGGCCCTGCCGTCGCCGGCACCCCGGGTTCAGCCGCAGGAAGTTCCGGCACGGGAAGCTCCAGCCCGGCTGCTGCGGGGGCTGCAACAGGGGCTGCCCCGGCGGGAGCGGGCGGCGGGGTGCCCGCGGCCGCGCGCTGCACGTCGGCCACCGTCACGGCGCCGTCCGGGCCAGTGCCCGTCACGGTGGAAAGCCCGATCCCGAGTTCCGTCGCGAGCCGCCGGGCCCGCGGCGAGGAACGCACCCGGCCCGGACCGCCGGTCCGGGCCGCCACCGCGTGTTCCACATCCGCGCGGGTGATGGCGCCGTCCTTGCCGGTGCCCTGGATCCCGCCGGTGTCCACGCCCAGCCGGTGCGCCAGATGCCGCACCGGAGGGGCGATCGGGGGAGCCGCCGCCGGGCCGGGCGGCTCCGGAATCCGCGGCGTGACGGCAGCTTTCGACGGCGCCTGCGCCGGAGAAGCCGGCCGAACCGGAGACCCGACTTCGGCAGGGGTCTGGGTGATCACGGCCAGCGGTGTTCCCACCGGGACGGTCTCGCCGATGCCGACCAGGAGGTCCGCCACAACGCCCTCCTGGAAGGACTCCACATCCATGACGGTCTTGTCTGTGTCCACGACAGCCACGAGATCGCCGCGGCGCACATAGTCGCCGGGCTTGAC
This sequence comes from Arthrobacter sp. NicSoilB8, assembly GCF_019977355.1. Lineage (NCBI taxonomy): Bacteria > Bacillati > Actinomycetota > Actinomycetes > Micrococcales > Micrococcaceae > Arthrobacter > Arthrobacter sp. NicSoilB8. Next base: position 535,687 of record NZ_AP024655.1, read on the forward strand.
GAGCCATTCGACCAGCTTGCCATGCTCCATGTCGGCCCCGAGCGAGGGCATCAGGAAGTCACCCACCGGCGCCTACCGTCGCTTTGGCCGCGGCCATGATCCGTTCCGCGGACGGCAGGGCGGCCAGCTCCAGGTGCTTGGCATAGGGGATCGGCACCTCGGCGCTGCAGACCCGGGCCACCGGCGCGTCGAGGTCGAAGAACGCCTGCTCGGTGATCCGCGCACTCACTTCGGCCGACAGGCTGCCGCTGCGCCAGCCTTCATCGACCACCACGGCACGGTGCGTCCGGGCCACGGAGGCGAGGATGGCGGCGTCGTCGAGCGGCCGGAGCGTGCGCAGGTCCAGGACTTCGGCGTCGATCCCCTCGGCGGCGAGCTGTGCCGCGGCATCGAGCACCGCGGGCAGGGTCCCGCCGTAGGTGATCAGCGAGATGTCGTTGCCGGGGCGCCGGATGGCGGCCGTGCCGATGTCCACCGGGCCGGCGTCGTCGGCCAGTTCCCCGGGGACGTTGTACAGCGAGCCGTGCTCGAAAATCAGCACGGGGTCCGGGTCCTGCAGCGCCGTCCAGAGCATGCCGCGGGCGTCCTCGAGGGTGGCCGGGGCCAGAATCCGCAGCCCCGGGATGTGGGCGTACCAGCCCTCGAGGCTGTGGGAGTGCTGGGCGCCCAACTGGCGGCCCGCGCCGGTGGTCATCCGGATCACGAGCGGCACGTGGAACTGGCCGCCGGACATGTGCAGCAAGGTGGCGGCATTGTTCACGATCTGGTCGAGCGCCAGGAGGCTGAAGTTGACGGTCATGATTTCCACGATCGGGCGCATGCCGCCCAAGGCCGCGCCGATCCCGGCACCGACGAACCCGGATTCCGAGAGCGGGGTGTCGCGGATCCGGTCCGGGCCGAACTCCTCCAGCAGGCCCAGGCTGACCGCAAACGAGCCGCCATACGCGCCCACGTCCTCGCCCATCAGGAACACGCGTTCGTCGCGGATCATGGCGTCGCGGATGCCCGCCCGGAGCGCCTCGCGGTAGCTGGATTTCATGGCGTGCCTGCTGCCTTGCCGGCACGCCGCTTCCCGGCAGGCTGCGTGCCGGTGTGCGTGCCGGCACGTTCGCCGGCATGTTCAGGTTCGCCGGTACCTTCACGTTCGCCGGCGCCCGCGCCTTCGTCGTCCCTTGCGCCGCGCTCGCTGTAGACAAAGCGGGTCAGTTCGTCCACCGGTTCGGGGGTGCCGGCCTCGGCGAACTCGACGGCGGCCGCGATTTCCGCCTGCGCCACGGCCTGCACCCGCTCCCATTCCTCGCCAGGGAGTTGGCCGGCGGCTTCCAGGGCGGTCCTCAGCAGCGTGATCGGGTCCCGCTCCATCCACCGCGCCACCTCGTCCTTGGTCCGGTAACGTTCGGGATCGAACATGGAATGGGCCCGGAAGCGGTAGGTCCGCAGCTCCAGGAAGTGCGGACCGCCGCCGGAGCGGACGGCGTCCACGGCGCGGCGTGCGGCCTCCTCGACAGCCAGGACGTCCATGCCGTCCACGGCCCAGGCGGGGATCTCGTAGGCGGCGGCCTTGAGGGCAATGTCCGTCTGGGATTCGGAGCGGACCAGTGCGGTGCCCATGGCGTAGAGGTTGTTCTCGCAGCAGAACAGCACCGGCAGTTGCCAGAGGGCCGCCAGGTTCAGGCTCTCGTGGAATTCGCCTTCGGCCACGGCGCCTTCGCCGAAGAAGCACGCTGTGACGTTGGAGCGTCCCGCCATCTTGTCCGCGAGCGCCAGGCCGACGGCGAGCGGCAGGCCCCCGGCGACGATCGCGTTGCCGCCGAAGAACCTGGTGGCGGCGTCGAAGAGGTGCATCGACCCGCCGCGCCCCCTGCAGCATCCTTCGACGTAGCCGTACATTTCGGCGAGGATTGCCCCGGCCGAGACGCCCCTCAACAGCGCGTGGCCGTGCTCCCGGTAGGTCGCGACCACGGCGTCCTCCGGTCCCAGGGATGTCATGACGCCGGCGGCGACGGCCTCCTCGCCGATGTAGACGTGCAGGAAGCCGCGGATCTTGGCGGCGCTGTAGAGCTCGACACATTTCTCCTCAAGCTGGCGGACGCGCAGCATCTGCAGCAGCAGGTCCCGGCCGTGGGCCGCGTCCACGGGGCCACCGTGCCGGACCGAGGTGCCGGTCATTTGGGGGCCCGCAGGGTCGGTACTTCCGGGGCCGGTGTCTGGGCACCAGGGGCCGGGGGACTCGGTGCCGGGGGCGTCTCGATGGTGGAGGTGTCGCCCTCGGGCAGGCCGAGCTCGCGGGCCTTGAGCAGCCGCCGGAGGATTTTCCCGCTGCGGGTCTTGGGCAGCGCGGTCGTGAAATCGAGCAGTCGCGGCGCGACGGCGGGGCCCAGCCGTTTGCGGGCGAAGCCGATGATGTCCAGGGCCAGCTCGGCGGACGGTTCCCAGCCGGTCCGGAGTTCGACGAAGGCCTTGACCACCTCGCCGGCCACCGGGTCGGGGACGCCGATCACGCCGGCCTCGGCGACCGCCGGGTGCTCCATGAGGGAACTCTCCACCTCGAACGGGCCGATCAGGTGCCCCGAGGACTTGATGACGTCGTCGCCCCGGCCGACAAACCAGTAATAGCCGTCGGCGTCGCGTTTGGCGAGATCCCCGGTGAGGTACCAGCCCCCGGCGAAGCAGCGGCGGTAGCGCTCCTCTTCGTGCAGATAGCCGCGGAACATGGAGGGCCAGCCGGGCCGGAGGGCCAGTTCCCCCATGGTGTCGGGGTCCGTGACGAGCGCCGCCTCGCCGTCGCGGATGACGGGCTTGCCGTCCGCGTCCCGGGCCACAAGGGCCGCCTCGACGCCGGGCAATGGACGGCCCATGGAGCCGGGCCGGATCTCGGTGGCGGCGTAGTTGGAGATCATGATGCCGCCTGTTTCGGTCTGCCACCAGTTGTCGTGGACCGGCTGGCCGAAGGCCTCCTGCCCCCACACCACGACCTCCGGGTTAAGCGGCTCGCCGACGCTGGCGACGAAGCGCAGGGCGGAGAGGTCGTGTCCGGCGGCGCGGTCGGCTCCGGCCTTCATGAGCATGCGCAAGGCCGTCGGGGCCGTGTACCAGACCGTGACTCCCTGTTCGGCGAGGATCCGGTACCAGCGGTCCGCGTCCATTTCCTCCTCATCCACGATGGCCGTCACCCCGTGGCTGAGGGGCGCGATCACGCCGTACGAGGTTCCCGTGACCCAGCCAGGGTCCGCCGTGCACCAGTAGATGTCCCCGGGGTGCAGGTCCAGGGCGAAGGTGCCGGTCGCGTGGTGGGCGGTCACGGCGTCGTGCACGTGGATGGCGCCCTTCGGCGTGCCGGTGGTGCCGGACGTGAAGTGCAGCAGGGCCATGTCCTCCGGCTGGGTGGCCGCGATGTCCGCGTCCGGCGGGGCTTCCCGCATGAGGGCCGCCAGGTCCAGGGTGCCGGGCTCGGGATCGCCGTCGGCGTCGATGAGCAGGACGTGCCGCAGCTCCGGGAGCTGCCCGCGGAGCTGGGCGATCTTCCGGCGGTACAGCACCCGCGTGGTGACCAGTGCCCGGCCTGAGCCCAGCGTGAGGCGCTGCCGCACCGGCTCGGGGCCGAACGCGGAGAACAGCGGGCAGAACACGCTCGCGTTCTTCAACGTGCCGAGCACCGCGATGTACAGGGCGGGGCCGCGGCCGGTGAGGGAGAAGACGCGTTCCCCGCGGCCGACGCCAAGACTGCGCAGGACACCGGCGAAGCGGTTGGTCTGTTCGGCAAGTTCGGCGTAGCTCAAGGAGTGGGTGCTGCCATCTGCCCGGACGAACCGCAGAGCCTCGCGGCCTGCGGCGCTGCCGGCAGCGTGCCGGTCCACCGCCTCGTAGGCGATGTTGAGGCCGCGCCCGCCAGGCAGTCCGGACAGGGCGCGCCGGGCTTCATCCCAGGTGAAGGCCGCGCACGCCGCGTCATAATCCACCAGGTTCGGCCGGACCCGGAAACTGCCGATGTCTTTGGTGATCGCAGGCCAGCGGATGGATGGTTCGGTTCCTGCCGTCATGGTTCCATCGGACTCCCGCGCAATGGTGCCGCCAAGAGTACAAGGTCCCGGACCGCCGGGCCGCCCCCGGCTCCGCGGTGCCGGACCCGCTCCGCGCCCCGGCGCCGGGCAGGGCTGGCTCCGCGCCGTGCTGGCCCTGGCCCCCGGCGGGGCCGACATACGGGAGCCCGGCTGGGATCCGGCAGGCCGCCAGACACTAAACTGGAACCCATGACTGCCACCCGTGACTTTGCTGCCGACGCTGCCGCTGCCCGTGCCCGACTCCTGGAACTGATCAAGGAGCTGGCCGTCGTCCGCGGCAAAGTCGTCCTTTCCAGCGGCGCGGAGGCCGACTACTACATCGACCTGCGCCGCATCACCCTGCACCACGAGGCGTCCAAGCTGGTGGGGCAGGTCATGCTCTCCCTGCTGGACGATGCCGGGATCGACTTCGAGTGCGCAGGCGGGCTCACCATGGGGGCAGACCCGGTGGGCACCGCCGTCATGCATGCCGCCGTCGACGCCGGCCGTCCCGTGGACGCGTTCGTCGTCCGCAAAGCCCAGAAGTCCTACGGCATGGGCCGCCAGGTCGAAGGCCCCTCGGTGGAGGGCCGCAAGGTCCTGGTCCTGGAGGACACGTCAACCACCGGCGGCTCCGCGCTGACCGCCGTCGAGGGCGTCCGCAAGGCCGGCGGCAATGTGGTGGCCGTCGCCGTGATCGTGGACCGTGACACGGGAGCCAAGGAAAAGATCGAAGCCGAAGCCGGTGTTCCCTACCTCTTCGCATTCGGCAAGGACGAGCTGGGTCTCAACTAGCGTTTCTCCTCCGGCTGACGCGGGTGGACGGTGTCTGGGGGGTGACTTATCATTTCTTAAATACCCCCATCCGTACCCGCATCTGGAGAAACGCGCCATGCTCCCGCACCCTGAAGACTTAAGGACCGACTCGGTCAGCACTGTCGACCAGATTCAGAACCTGATCCTGGACAGCGCGGACTTCGAAGAGTTCCTGAACGAACTGGCGCGTTTTTCCGCGCACCAGGTGGCGGGCTCCGGCGACGACGCCCTCTGCGGCATTACCCTGCTGCGGGACCGCAAGGCGGCCACGATCGGATGGAGCAGTGATTCGGCGCGGGAAGTCGACGAGATCCAGTACTCGCTCTCTCAGGGACCCTGCCTCACGGCCGCCAAGGAGGAACGGGAAGTTTACGTCCCCGACCTCTTTGACGAGGACCGCTGGGGCCCGGACTACGCCGCCGCCGTCGCCTCGCACGGGCTGCGCTCGGTGTTGTCCGTGCCCTTCCACCTCCAGGGCGAAGCCCAGGCGGCGCTGAACCTTTACTCCGATGTCCCGCGTAAGTTCGACGGCGACGTCGCGGCCCGGGCCCGTGGCTACACCCGCGAAATTTCCCAGGCACTGCGGCTGGCCGTCCGGTTCTCCCTGCACACCGACAGCGCCACCAATCTGCGCGCCACGCTCGAATCCCGGACCGTCATCGACATGGCGATCGGCATCGTCATGGCGCAAAACCGATGCGACCAGGAAACCGCGGTGCGGATCCTCACGGACGCCTCCAGCAACGGCAACGTGAAGCTGCGCGACATCGCCGCCTCCCTCGTGAAGTCGGTGGGTGGAACCGGTACGCGGACGCACTACGAGGAACCGGGCCGGCAGCAGGTCGGCTGAACCGGCAGTCGCCTATGACTTGTGCGAAGGCACCCGCGAGGATACGCTGGGTGCGGTTGAGCCGTCGGCCATAGACACCCTTCTTTGGAGTACCTATGGACCAGTCCCTGCAAGCCCACGTTAAGCTCGATGTCGTGTCCGACGTCGTCCGGATTGACGTCCGGGGGAGCCTCACGCAAGGCTCCCGTCCCTCCCTGCTGCAGATCATCCAGCGCGTCCGGCGCATGGGCATCACCGCACACATCCGCGTCGACCTCGGCCGGGCCGCGTTCGTGGAATCGTCGGCCCTGGCCGGCCTGCGCAATGACCTCAACGCGATCGACGGCGGTAGCGCCGGCCCGGAGACCGCCGGCATGCCGGCGCCCGGCGGTGTGTCCCTGGAATTAACCCCCCGCATCGATGACTCCGCCACCTTGCAGACACTGGACATGTCCGGAGAATTCCTGGCCTCGGTGGACCCCTCCGGCACCCGCCGGCTGACCCGGTTCTCCGACGACGAACTCCTCGCCGCGAGCGACTCCGTATTCGGCCTGCTCGATGACCCCACAGGCATGGCCCGCTCGGAACTCCTGGCGACGTATGACGAGATCGGCATGGAGATCAGCCGCCGCGAAGTCGGCAGCGAGCCCGAGCCGGCCTAGCCGCCGCCCGGCTCCGGCGCGGGCCCGGGCCGCGTTGGCGTCTGTGTTCCAGCCCTGTTCCAGCCCCGTTCCAGCCCCGTGCCAGCCCCGTTCCAGTCCTGTTCCAGCCCTTGGGGGTGGCCCGGTTTCTCATCCCTGCCGGAGCGTGGATACGGTAGTCATGTGCCGGCCGAAATGGAACCGAACCATCCGCGAGGCCCCGGCCCTGCCGAGGCCAGCCTGCTCCGCCACGCCACCGAACTCAAACGGATTTCACGGCGAACATTCCTGATCGGCGCCGGGTCCGCATCGCTGCTGGCGGCGGACATGCTCTTCACCCGGCGCGTGCAGACCGAGCGGCGGGTCAACCGGATCCTTGAGGTGAGGGACGACGTGGCCGAACGGTATTTTCCGCACGCCAGCTGGATCCTGTTTCCCGGCTACAAGACGAGCTGGGAAGAGGCCCTCTGGATCCTGAACGCCCTGCGTGGCTCGCTGAACAAGCGGGGCCAGCTGGCCGCCGTCGGGTATTCCAACGAGGGACTGGACATCGACGAGGTGGTGATCGCCGTGATCGAGCACGTCCGCGCCCACCAGCTCACCACCCTCTATTTCTACGGCCACAGTTTCGGCGGCATGGTGGCAACCCAGGTGGCCGCCCGCCTGCGCGAGCTGCACGGCGTCGAAGTGGCGTTCATCCTGCTCGACTCCAGCCCGGCGAGCCGGCACGAGGTGCTGGACCAGAGCTGGTTCGAGGGCGTGGTGCTGCTCTACGAGAGCGGCTTCCGCTTCCCCACGGTGCTGCGCGGCGGCTACGAGCTCGGCGAGCGGATGCTCCACAAGGATGAACGCAGTTGGAGCCAGATCCTGGACCAGTCCCTGGAGCAGCTCTCGCCGATCGCGCCGTCCAGCGTGCTGATCCAGTCCGAATCCGCCTACATCTACCACTTTGACGTCAGCCGGTTTGTCGGCAAGCTCGGCGGCACCAAGATGGCCTTCATCGGCAACCCGAAGGACAAGACGGTGGACTACGAGACCGCTCGGGACACGTGGTCACTGACCTTCAAGGCCAATATGGCCTCGGCTGACCTGCGCACCGACGGAGCCAGGCCGGAACACGCGAGCCCCGGCTGGAGCCCGTTCGTTTACCGGCCCATTATCGAAAAACTCCAGGACGACATCTTCCCGCTGCCCAACGGCGGCGGGAAGAAGACCGCGTTCTGAAGCGCTGCCCGGGGTGCTGCCCCGGTGCTGCCCGGGTGCTGCCCGGGTCAGATCTGGTTCTTGAGGTCCGCCACGGAATTGAGGATCTGGTTCGGCCGGAACGGGTATGCGGCGATGTCGTCCCGGTGCGTGATGCCGCTGAGCACCAGCACCGTGTGCAGGCCCGCTTCCATGCCGGCAATGATGTCGGTGTCCATGCGGTCCCCGATCATGGCCGTGGTTTCCGAGTGCGCGTCAATCTGGTTCATCGCCGAACGGAACATCATCGGGTTGGGCTTGCCCACAATGTACGGTTCGCGTCCCGTGGCCTTGGTGATGAGGGCCGCGATGGCCCCGGTGGCGGGCATGGGGCCATCCTTCGAGGGCCCGGTGGCGTCCGGGTTCGTGGCAATGAACCGGGCACCGGCCAGGATCAGGCGGATGGCCATCGTGATGGCTTCGAACGAGTACGTGCGGGTCTCGCCGAGCACCACGAAGTCGGGGTTCTGGTCGGTGAGGATGAAGCCGGCCTCGTGGAGCGCCGTCGTGAGCCCCGCCTCGCCGATCGTGTAGGCGCGGTTGCCCGATTCCGAGCCGCGGACCTGGTCCTTGAGGAACTGTGCCGTGGCCAGGGCCGAGGTCCAGATGTTCTCCTCCGGGATTTCCAGGCCGGAGGAGCTTAGCCGGGCCGCGAGGTCCCGGGGCGTGAAGATCGAGTTGTTGGTCAGCACAAGGAACCGTTTGGAGGTGTCCACCCAGCGCTGGATCAGCTCGGACGCGCCCGGGATGGGCTGGTTCTCGTGAACCAGCACGCCGTCCATGTCCGTCAGCCAGCACTCGATTTCCTGGCCACTGCGGTACATCGAGGCATAGGAACGTGGCTCGTCTGAATCTGTCCGCTGCTCTTTGCGCTGTTCTGCCATGGTGTCCTCCGCCGTAAGTGTGCCGCTTCCTGCGCCTAAGTCTAATGTTGAGGCGTGACTGAACCCGAGATTCCCGGCGACGCCGGTGCAGCGCCTGCGGCCGAGCCCGCGCCGGCACGTTCGACAGAGGCGACCGACGACACCGTAGCCGAGGAGGCAAAGGCGGAGGTCGGCGTCGGGCCCTGGGAAGGCGACCTTCCGCAGGGCGGGCACTGGGATCCGGACCTCCTGGCGGACGGGGACCGGCGCAACGTGGTGGACAAGTACCGCTATTGGAAGCACGAGGCGATCGTGGCGGACCTGGATTCCAAGCGCCACAGCTTCCACATCGCGATCGAAAACTGGCAGCACGACATGAACATCGGCACCGTGGTCCGGTCCGCCAACGCGTTCCTCGCCAAGGAAGTCCACATCATCGGGCGACGCCGGTGGAACCGCCGCGGGGCCATGGTCACCGACCGCTACCAGCACATCCGGCACCACCCCACCGTCGAGGATTTCGTGGCCTGGGCGCAGGGGGAGGGGCTCGCGATCATCGGGATCGACATCTTCCCGGACTCCGTCCCGCTGGAGACCTATGAACTGCCCAAGGACTGCGTGCTGGTCTTCGGGCAGGAGGGCCCGGGCCTGACTCCCGAGGTCCATGAAGCGGCGGTCGCCACGTTGTCGATCGAGCAGTTCGGCTCCACCCGTTCCATCAATGCCGCCTCCGCCGCGGCCATCGCGATGCACGCCTGGATCCGCCGCCACGTGTTCAACCAGCTCCCGGGGTAAGGGCCGCCCACTCCCCGAGGGTTTCCCGTCCGCGCGGGGGTCTTCCGCCGAGTGGGCATTTCGCGGCAATGTTTTCGCGCCGCACTGCCGCGAAATGCGAACTCGATGGGCTGTCCGGACCCGGACTGTGGATAACTCGCTCGGGGCGTGGCGGAAGCGGCCACAATTGGCCATGCGCAGGGCACCGCTTCCGCTCCACCTGACGACCGGTTCATTCTCTCTGCGTGCCGCGGACAACGCGGGCGTCACCCGCACGCGCACCGCGGCGCAGGATCTGGTGACCGTATCCCGCGGCATCCGGGTCCCCACGGATTCTGCCGCCGCCGGAGCCGCCGCCCTGCGCGCCTATACCGACCTCGATGACGAGTCCATCCTCAGCCTCGGATCGGCGGCACGGCTCTGGAACACGCCCCTGCCCGGCTGGCTCGAGGCGGACTGGCGCATCCACCTGGCCCGGCGCCGGGGCCGGAGCACGCCGCGGCGGGTCAACGTCGTGGGGCACCAGCTGGCGCTCCGGCCGGATGAAGTCACGGAGTTCGACGGCGTCCGGCTCACCTCGCCCGCCCGGACCTGGCTGGACCTGGCCTCGGTGCTCAGCGCCGATGATCTTGTCGTGGCCGGCGATTCCCTCGTTTGCGAGCACGGGCCGGAGTTCCCCTTCCCCCGCGCAGCCTTGTGCAGCGTCGAGGAGTTGCGGGCCATGCTGGAGCGGCACGCCGGAAGCCGCGGCGTGCGGAAGGCTCGGGCAGCGGCCGAGCTCATTCGGGTGGGGTCCGATTCGCCGCCCGAAACGCGGCTGCGCCTGGTGCTCGTGCGTGCCGGGCTGCCCGAACCGATCCTGAACCACGTGATCCGGGCCAGGGATCCCCGGGGCGGCACGGGCACTCCGGTCCTGTGGCCTGACGCCGCCTATCCGCAGTGGCGGATTGCGCTCCAGTACGAAGGAGCGCACCACAACGGGGAGGACCAGTACCTGTGGGACATCGGGAGGGCCGATACCGCGACGCGCTGCGGCTGGCTTGAAGTGCGTTTGTCCCGGTTGGACCTCGACGGCGAACATCCTGCAGCCGTCCGCAAGGTCCGGAATGCCCTGGCGGGCCGGGGCTGGCGCGCGAGTTGACATTTAACGGCAGTTTGCCCGCGCAACACTGCCGCGAAATGCCCACTCGGCGGAGCTGCCGCGACACCGGACGCGGCCGGACGCGAGTGTTACAGCGGCCTAGTGACCGGAGACACTGCCCCGGCGCAGGAATGGCTAGGATGGTTCCTAGCCGACGAGGTTCCCTCCAGGATCACCAGCCCGTAGACGAAATTCACATTAGGAGTCAGCATGCCCATTGCAACCCCAGAGATCTACTCCGAGATGATCGACCGCGCAAAGACGGGCGGCTTCGCGTTCCCGGCCGTCAACGTCACGTCCTCCCAGACCCTCAACGCTGCCCTGCGCGGTTTCGCCGAGGCCGAGTCCGACGGCATCGTCCAGGTCTCCACCGGCGGTGCGGCCTACTGGTCCGGCGCCTCGACCAAGGACATGGTTGCCGGTTCCTTGGGCTTCGCCGCGTTCGCCCGCGAGGTCGCCAGGAACTACGGCGTGAACATCGCTCTGCACACGGACCACTGCCCCAAGGACAAGCTGGACGGCTTCGTGCTGCCGCTGCTCGCCGCGTCCGAGGCCGAGGTCAAGGCCGGCCGCAACCCGCTCTTCAACTCGCACATGTGGGACGGCTCCGCCGAGACCCTGCAGGAAAACCTGCGGATCGCCCGGGAACTGCTCGAGCGCACCGCGGCCGCCAAGATGATCCTCGAGGTTGAGATCGGCACGGTCGGCGGCGAGGAAGACGGCGTCGAGAACGCCATCAACGACAAGCTGTACACCACGGTCGAGGACGCCCTGGCCACCATCGACGCGCTTGGTTCCGGCGAGAACGGCCGCTACATCACGGCGCTGACCTTCGGCAACGTGCACGGCGTGTACAAGCCGGGCGGGGTCAAGCTGCGCCCGGAGATCCTCAAGGACATCCAGGAGCAGGTCGGCGCCAAGATCGGCAAGGCCACCCCGTTCGACCTCGTCTTCCACGGCGGCTCCGGCTCCTCGGAGAAGGAAATCGCCGACGCGGTCTCCTACGGCGTGATCAAGATGAACATCGACACCGACACCCAGTACGCCTACACCCGCCCGGTGGTGGACCACATGTTCCGCAACTACGACGGCGTCCTGAAGGTCGACGGCGAGGTCGGCAACAAGAAGCTCTACGATCCCCGCGTCTGGGGCGCCTCCGCCGAGGCCGGCCTCGCGGCCCGTGTGGTCGAAGCCGCGCAGCAGCTCGGCTCTGTCGGCAAGACCTTCTAGTCATGTCCGACGAGTTCCGCAAGAACCTGATGGGCCCCGAGCCCACGCTCCTGCCTGCCGAGACTGAGATCTACCAGCACCTCGCGCTCGGCCAGGAAGCCGTGGACCTCGTGGCGAAGCACCCCACGTCCTCGCTCCTGTGGGCCATCCTGGCCGAGGAAGCGTGGGATGAGGGCCGCACCATCGATTCCTATGCGTACTCGCGGGTGGGTTACCACCGCGGTCTGGATTCGCTGCGCCGCAACGGCTGGCGCGGCGTCGGACCGATCCCGTGGGAGCACGAGCCCAACCGCGGTTTCCTGCGCTCCCTCTACTCGCTGGGCCGGGCATCCGCCGCGATCGGCGAGGCCGAGGAACCGGAGCGGATCGAAAAGTTCCTCAAGGATTCCGATCCCGGCGCCAAGGCAGCCATCGAAGCCCAGGGCTGACTCAGCACCAATCGAAGCAACGCGGGGTCACTTCCGGCCCATCCCACCACGGTGGACGGGCCGGAAGTGACCCCGCGTTGTGGTTTAAGCGGTGACGGATAAACGAACGACGGCGGGCTCCCACCTTGAGATGGGAGCCCGCCGTCGTGCGTCAGAAATCAGTTGGTCTTCGCGAGACCGGTGCGGGCCATGGCGTCCGCGTAGGCGGTGTGCATTTCCGCGAGGTACTCCTCCTGGCGGGCCGGGGTTCCGGCGAACGCGCGGCCGCTGAGTGAGCGGACCTTGTAGGTCTTCAGGCCGCGGCGCCAGATCATGGGCACTTCGGTCTTGAGCAACAGGTTGGCCAGGCGGTTGGCCTCGGTGCCGTGGGCCACGATCACGGAGGCGCGGGGCACCAGGGCCAGGAACTTCAGCAGCGGCTTGAGGCCGGCGGAGATCTGGTCCGGGGTGAACTTGCCGTTGGGCTCGCCGGGGACGTGCCACGGGTGGACGTTCCACGGCATGACGAATTCGGGGCGCAGGCCAAGCTTCCACTGGATGCCGAGCATGCGGGTGGCCGCCTCGTCGTCGCCGGCGGTGATGAAGCCCGAGGCGTCCGCGGTCCCGATGTTGGAGTACAGGCTGATGATGCGGCACTCATCGACGTCGTGGATCGGGTCCACGTAGGGGACAGCGGTGCCAGCCTTGGTTGCCTGGAGAGCATCGCAGAGCTCATTGACGGGGGCGACGTTGGGTTCGTACCGGCGGCTCAGGAGCTCTTCGCGGAAATTTTCAGTGGCCAGGGCTGTCATATGTTGCTGGGTCTCCTGCAGGATTGGCAAAGCTGCCACACCGTCTGCGGGCACGCCGATTACCGGGCATACGGAGCATTGGTGTGGTTTGAAAATGTGGTGTGGACCGATTCCTGATCGATCCTTATCAGTCTATCAAGCCCCGCGAAATGCGGCGCCGGCCCCGGTTCCCGCCTGCCCGGCTCTGCTACCAGAGCCGCTTGGTGGCGCGGCGTGCGCCTTCGCCGAGGGCCTCCAGCTTGGCGTACGCAATCTGCGGATGCACCCTGCCGCCCAGCCCGCAATCTGTGGACGCAATCACGTTTTCGCGGCCGACGAGGGTCGCGAAGCGCACGATCCGGTCCGCGACAAGGTCCGGGTGCTCCACGACATTGGTGGCGTGGGAGACGACACCGGGAATGATGACCTTGCCCTCGGGGAGCCTGGTGTCCTCCCACACCCGCCACTCGTGTTCGTGCCGGACGTTGGCCGCTTCGAAGGAGTAGCCGCCGGCATTGACCTGGAGGACCGGGCCGACGATGTCCGCGAACGGGATGTCCGTGGTGTGCGGGCCGTGCCAGGAACCCCAGCAGACATGCAGCCGGATCTTGTCCTCCGGGAGGCCTCGCAGCGCCCAGTTGGTGGCCTCGACCCGGAGCTGGATGAACTTCAGGTAGTCCTCGAGGCTCGGCTCAGGGTTGATCTGGTCCCAGCTCTCGGCCAGGGACGGATCGTCGAGCTGGACCGTCAGGCCGGCGTCGATGATGGCTTTGTATTCCTCACGCATGGCGTCGGCGCAGGCGTAGAGCAGTTCCTCGTCGCTCCGGTAGTACTCGTTGGCCACGCGGGCGCATGAACCGGGGGAGAGGGACGCGACGAAGCCCTCGGTGAGGCCGGCCGCGGCCAGGCCGGTCTTGAGGTTGGCGATGTCCAGGGCCACGAGTGCCTGGCCCGTGTACGTCAGCGGCCCGGCGATCTTCGGCTGCGTGACCGCGCGGCGGTGGGCCAGGATCCCTGAGGAGGGGTCGTTGTAGGCGTCATCGAACTTCAGCCGGTCCCGGCGGTCGGGGAAGGATGTCAGCACGATGTGGCCAGGCGAGGACCGGTGCGCGGTGGCGTCGGCCCAGCGGTCGACGTCGGTCGGTTCCAGTCCGCCGAGCCTGGAGAAGGAGTAATTCCACCAGGCGCCGTAGTCCACGGAACTGGACATCGTGTGCCCGTATTCGCCGTCGTTGGGGATATCGATGCCGAGATCCTTCTGGCGCTGGACGACGTCCACGACCGAGGTTTCCAGCAGGTCCAGGAATTCGGGCGTGACGCCGTCGGCTTCCTTGGCCTCGTTCGCGGCGATGAGTTCGGGCGTTCGGGGCAGCGAGCCGGCATGGGTGACGCGGATATGGTCCGTGTTCCGGGAGGGAGTGTTCTGGGACATGGCGCGGATTCCTTTCCATCGGTCCTGGCGGTAGCACCGTGGCCGGTCACGGCGGCCGCGTTCCAGCGGGCTGTCTCCGGCAGGTTGCTGCGGCGTCAACGATCCAGGTCCCTCGGCCGCTCGGGATGGTCAATCTCACTTAATTCCATGCCGGATCGTCCCGCAAGTCACGCCCGCTATGTGGCGGGCCGGTGCTGGCGGCCCGGGCTGATGGACGATGCAGCCATGACGAACCCTATGAAGAAGGAAGAATCATCCGCTGCCGCCGTCGACGCCTTCGAGGGCTGGCCGCAGACCTCGCCGGCGCGGGGCTCTTCGATCCGTCGGGGATGGGGCGGCCGTTCAGGGACTGGGTGGAGGTGCCGGCGGCGTCCGCGGAGGCATGGCCGGCCCTCGCCGAAGCCGCCCTGGCGTTCACCGCAGGCTAGCGGCCCTATGCCGGCAGGGACCCAAAGCGATGCCGGTCACCGATTTCGGCTAAACTTGGGTGGTAAGAGCCCCGGAACTCTGGCGTTGGGTAAGAGCACAGCGGTAGATTCGGGGCATTCTCATGAACGGCGTTGAACTGCGCTGGCCACCTGGTCAATCGCACGCAGTTCGGCCCGAACGAATGGGGGAGGATCCCATGCCAGCAATCGTGATCGTCGGAGCCCAATGGGGCGACGAAGGCAAAGGAAAGGCCACCGACCTGCTCGGCGGCCGGGTTGACTACGTCGTCAAGCCCAACGGCGGCAACAACGCCGGGCACACCGTCGTCGTAGGCGGTGAGAAGTATGAGCTCAAGCTCCTTCCGGCCGGCATCCTGAGCCCGAACGCGGTTCCGATCATCGGAAACGGCTGCGTGGTGAACTTGGAAGCCCTGTTCCAGGAGATCGACGGCCTTGAGGCCCGCGGCGCCGACACCTCCAAGCTGCGCGTCTCCGCCAACGCCCACCTCGTGGCGCCGTACCACCAGGTCCTGGACAAGGTCACCGAACGGTTCCTCGGCAGCCGCGCCATCGGCACCACCGGCCGCGGGATCGGCCCGGCCTACATGGACAAGGTGGCCCGCCTCGGCATCCGCGTCCAGGACGTCTTTGACGCCTCGATCCTGCGCCAGAAGGTCGAAGGCTCGCTGCGCCAGAAGAACGAGCTCCTGGTCAAGGTCTACAACCGCCGCGACATCGAGGTGGACGAGATCGTGGAGTACTTCCTGTCCTTCGCCGAGCGCCTCCGCCCGCTGGTCATCGACAGCACCTATGTCCTGAACACCGCCCTGGACGAGGGCAAGGTGGTCCTCATGGAGGGCGGCCAGGCCACGTTCCTGGACGTCGACCACGGCACGTACCCCTTCGTGACCTCCTCGAACCCGACCGCCGGGGGCGCATCCGTGGGCTCGGGCATCGGCCCCACCCGCATCTCGCGCTCCATCGGCATCATCAAGGCGTACACCACGCGCGTGGGCGCCGGACCGTTCCCCACAGAACTGTTCGACGAGATGGGCATGTACCTGCAGAAGACCGGCGGCGAGTTCGGCGTCAACACCGGCCGCCCCCGCCGCTGCGGCTGGTACGACGCCGTACTGGCGCGGCACGCCTCCCGCGTCAACGGCTTCACGGACTACTTCGTCACCAAGCTGGACGTGCTCACGGGCATCGAGCAGATCCCGGTCTGCGTGGCTTACGACGTCGACGGCGTGCGGCACGACGAGATGCCCATGACGCAGACCGAGTTCCATCACGCCAAGCCGATCTTCGAATACTTCGAAGGCTGGACCGAGGACATCACCGGGGCCCGCACCCTGGAAGACCTGCCGGAAAACGCCCGGAACTACGTCCTCGCCCTGGAGAAGCTCTCCGGCACGCGCTTCTCCGCGATCGGCGTCGGACCGGACCGCGACCAGACGATCGTGGTCAACGATTTGATCAACGACTAGCACTCACTGACGCACCACTAACTGGCGTCCGACGGCGGCGGGTCACCCTGAAGGCGGCCAGCCGCCGTCGTGGTTAAGGGCGTGGTTATGGTCGCGGCTCGGCCGGGCCTACTCCGCGGAGGTGAACCGCAGCGACAGCCAGTTCTCCCGGCAGGCCCTGGCGGCGGCTTCGGCGTCGCCCAGGCGGGCGAGTCGGATAATTTCGGCGTGCTGGGCCACCGATCCCCGGGCGGCAAAGGAGCCGAAGCGCATCCGCTCCACCCGGCGCAGGACCGGGGTGGTTTGTTCCAGGAGTTCCTGGAGCACCGGGTTGCCGCTGACCGTGACAAAGACGGCGTGGAAATCGTCGTCGGCCCGCAGCGCGGACTCGACGTCGGCGTCCTGCAGGGCCCGCTCGAAGCGCGCATTGGCCTCGGCCATGGCGGAGAGGTGGTCCTCGGTCAGAGCCGGCACGGCCAGGCGCGCGGCCAGCTCGTGCAGCCCGGCCACCACCTGCTGGGTGCTGACGGTTGACGCCTGGTCGTACGGGGCCACGATGGTCGACTTGCCCGGCAAAGCGATGACCAGGCCGGCGCGTTCCAGCCGCAGCAGCGCCTCCCGGATGGGGGTCCGGCTCACGCCCAGCCATGCTTCGAGTTCTGTGTCTTTCAGACGTTCGCCCGGCTCGAACGTGCCGTCGACAATCGCATCCCGGATGGATTCAAAGACGTTGTCCCGCAGCAGCGGCCGCTTATGGACTCCGGCGAGCGAGGGAACGGGCATGCAACATATCGTATATCGCCCTTGTCCTCCGGGAACGCATACCGGAGAATGCAATATATTGCATGTTGATTTCCAGGATGCGTTTCCCACCGCGAGCAAAGGACCGCCGATGGCCATCACCGATTTTGAGCGCTACCCCCTGATGTTTGGACCGAGCCCCATCCACCCGCTGCCGCGGCTCACCGCGCACCTGGGCGGAGCGCAGATTTGGGCGAAGCGGGAGGACGTCAACAGCGGCCTCGCGTTTGGCGGCAACAAGACCCGCAAACTCGAGTACTTCGTCCCGGACGCACTGGCCCAGGGCGCGGACACCCTGGTCTCGATCGGCGGCTACCAGTCCAACCACACCCGCCAGGTCGCCGCGGTGGCCGCCAAACTGGGCCTCAAGGCACGCCTGGTCCAGGAAAACTGGGTCGACTGGCCGGACCCGCTCTCTGACCGCGTGGGGAACATCCTGCTCTCGCGCATCATGGGCGCCGACGTCCGGCTCGACAGTGCGGGCTTTGATATCGGCATCCGCAGCAGCTGGGAACACGCCATCGAGGAGGTCAAGGCCGCCGGCGGCAAGCCGTACGCGATCCCGGCCGGCGGGTCCGACCACAGGCTGGGCGGGCTGGGCTTTGCCAACTGGGCCTACGAGGTGGAAGAGCAGGAGCGGGAGCTGGGCATCTTCTTCGACACGATTGTCGTCTGCACGGTCACGGGCTCCACCCACGCCGGCATGATCGCGGGATTCGCCGGCCAGGACAAACCGCGCCGGGTGATCGGCATCGATGCCTCGGCCACCCTGCGGAAGACCCGTGACCAGGTTGAACGCATTGCCCGGAACACCGCGGAGCTGATCGGGCTGGGCCGGGAGCTCCGGGATGATGAAATCAACGTCATGGAGGGCTGGGCCGGGGACCTCTACGGAATCCCCGTCGATTCCACCCTGGAAGCCATCCGGCTTGGCGCCTCGCTCGAGGCCATGATCACCGACCCCGTCTACGAGGGCAAGTCCCTCGCCGGGCTGATCGACCTCGTGAAAAGCCGGGAGATCCCGGCGGGCAGCAATGTCCTTTACGCCCACCTGGGCGGCCAGATCGCCCTCAACGCCTACAGCGGGCTCTTCCGCTCCTGACGCGGATCCAGCCGCCGTCGTCGTTAACTCCCGCGGCGGCGGATCCCCACGGAACTGCCACCAGGCCGGGGTGCCGCCGTCGCCGTCGTTAGCCCCGCAGCGCCGGGCCGAAAAAAAAGAAAATTTCCGATCGGTGCGTAACCTTTCGGGCCACCCCAGCGATTACTCCTTATGTAAGCGCCGCCGGACTTTGGACCCCCACCAAGTATCCGGCGGGCCTTCCACCGTAAGCGCCGGCCGGCGCCTTCCCCCCATTTGGTCTCCGGTCGGCCCTTCACCGTAAGCGCTTGCCGGCGCCCACCCCCATCGGGCGCCGGCCAGCCTTCCACTGCGAGAGCGGGCTATCTACTGCCCCATGCGGCCTCAGCCCGCCTTCCACAAAATAAAAGGATGTATCCCTGTTATGAAGAGTGTTAGCAAGACCACCAAGATTGCCGTCGGCGCCGCCATCCTGGCAGTCGGAGGATTCTCCGGCATCGGACTGGCCAATGCGGCCCAGCTGTCCAGCACCGAACAGTCAGAAGTGACCCACGCTACGCCCGCCACCCCGGCCACTCCTTCCACTCCCACGCTCCCGGCAAAGCCCGCCGTCCCGGCCGTCCCCGCAGTTCCGGCGGCACCGTCGGCTGATGACGCCGCCAAGGGCGACACTGACTCCGACGGCGCCGAGGGTGCCGGCGAGGCCTCCGTCGACGCGGACCAGGACGGCGCCACCGTCAAGAGCGACGCAACCGTCAAGGGCGCTGCCGGTGAGGCGCGCGCCAATGCCAACGTCAAGGCCGCAGTTCCGGCCGTTCCCGCCACGCCGGCTGTGCCCGGTGCCGACGGCGCTCCGGCCACCGCGGCTGTTCCGGCTACTCCGGCCGTGCCGTCCGTCGACCTGCCCCAGCACGACAAGTAAATCCGGCTGTTGAGCCCGGACCCGGCAAGGGTCTGTAACGAAGGAATGGGCCCTCGCCTTTGAAGGGCTCGGGGGTGCGGCCGCTAGACTTGCAGGGGCCGCACCCCAGCAGTAACGGAAGGACAGCCTTTTGGCAGAGCAGCTAAGCGACGACGAACTGTCAGCCGCTTTAGCTGGTGACCCATCAGGTTTCAGCGCGGTCTACGTGGCTATTTCGCCGGCCGTCCTGGGCTATTTCCGGGCCCGCGGGGTGGACGACGCAGAGGCCCTGACCCAGGACGTGTTCGTCGACGTCCTGCCGAAACTGGCAGGCGTCACCGGCGGTCACGCGGGCCTGCGGACGTTCATCTTCTCCGTCGCCCATGCACGGTTGGTCGACTACCGACGGCGGGCAGAACGCACACCCCATCTGGCCGAATACGATCCCCTCGAGGACGCGCGTTTCTCGGCTTCGGCGGAGGATGAGGCGCTCGGCTCCCTGGGCGGCATTTCCCACACCCTCGCGAGGCTCAACGAGGAGCAGCGGGAAGTTCTGGTCCTGCGCATCGTCGCAGACCTTTCCATCGAACAGGTGGCCGGCATCATGGACAAGACGCCGGGTGCCATCAAGCAGCTTCAGCGGCGCGGGCTCAATGCCCTGCGCGAACTCGTAACCGAAAAGGACCACGCAGCATCATGACGGGCACCCGCGATCCCCAGCAGGATGGCAGCATCCAGGCGCTGCTGAGCGACTCCGGCCTCGAATCCGCGGCCGAAATCCGGAGTGCGCTGGAACAGCTCCGCGCCCTGGTCCCGGACGAGGCCCCCGCGCCCCGCGCCGACCTCGCGGCACTTCTCGCCGCCGGCGCGGCCGGCCAGCCCGGCCCTGTTTCAGCCCGCCCTGTTTCAGCCGCGTCCGGCCCGGCCGGCTCCGTACCGGCCACTTCTGTCCCGGCCACGTCTGTCCCGGCCACGACGACGGCGATGCCCGCGGTCGCGTCCGCAGGGTCGTCAGCCGACGAATCGAACGATTCTGCGAGTGAGTCCCTGCCGGCCGGGGTCACGAGCCTCGCCGAGCGCCGCGGCCGGAAGCGCCGGCTGGCAATCGTCGGCGGCGCCCTCGTGGCTGCCATGACGCTCGGGGCCGGGGCCGTCGCGGCATCCAGCGAGGATTTCCGGCACAGCGTCAGCCAGACCGTCGGCGTCATTTTCCAGCCCGCGGGCCACGCGACCCCGGCCCCGGCGCACGTCGAGCCGTCGCCGGCTTCTGTCCCGGCTGTTCCCGCGCCCGCCGTCACTGCACGGCCAGGCACGCCCGGCGCCGGGACACCGGGCGCCCCGGAGGCCCCGGCGGCCGGTCACACGCGGCCCGCCACCCCGCCCGCCGTCGGCCGCGACGGCATCCTGCCAGCGCCGGGCCAGCGCCCGGGAGTACCAGGACTGCCCGCCGCGCCGGGCCTTCGGGACGGGGGCGACGGCGAGAAGCTGCCCCGCGTTCCCGGCAACATCACGCCAACCCTTCCCGGCGTCGTTCCCACCGAGGCCCCGGTCCATCCCTAGCCTGCCGGCCCGTCCTCGGGTGCCGGTCCGTCCAATCACGGGTGAGGTGCAGGCTCGCCGTGGCCTTACGGCGACCCCGGCACCTGACCCGCGCTTTCGGCCCCGAACCCGCCAGTCCAGAGCCTGAGGCTAGGCCAGGACCTGCCGCTTGGAGGAAATGACGCCGGTGTCGAAGCCGGCCAGGTGCAGGCCGCCGTGGAAACGGGCATGCTCAATCTTCACGCAGCGGTCCATCACGACGTCGAGCCCGGCGGCTTCGGCTTCCTTCGCCACGTCCTCGTGCCACGAACCCAGCTGCAGCCACAGCGTCTTGGCGCCCGCGGCGACGGCTTCGTCCAGAACTCCCGGCAGGTCCTCATGCTTGCGGAACACGTCCACAATGTCCGGGCTCTCCGGGAGGTCCGCGAGCGAGGCGTAGGTCCGTTCGCCCAGGATCTCCTTCACCACGGGGTTCACGAAATACACCTTGTAGCGGGTGGAGGACTGCAGGTAGGTGGCCACGAAGTAGCTGGCGCGGGATGGCTTGTCCGAGGCACCCACAATCGCGATCGACTTGGCCTGGCGCAGCAGGTTCAGCCGTTCCGGTGCAGTCGGTCCGGTCCAGGTCCTGGTCTCTTCAGTGCTCATGCGGTTGCTCCGATCGGGCAGGAAGCGGCTTCGTCCGGGGCGGCCTCATCCGACGCTCCGGCCTCCTCCGAGGCGGCGTCCAGGGCCTGGTCGAGGTCCCACAGGATGTCATCCAGGTCCTCCAGGCCGACGGAGATGCGGACCAGGTCCTCGGGCACGCCCGCGGATTCCAGCTGTTCCGGGCTGAGCTGCTGGTGCGTGGTGGAGCCCGGGTGGATCACCAGGGTCCGGGAATCGCCCACGTTGGCCAGGTGTGAGGCCAGCTGCAGGGCTTCGATGAATTTCTGCCCCGCGGCACGGCCGCCCTTCACTCCGAAGGAGAACACTGAGCCCGGACCCAGCGGCAGGTACTTTCTGGCCCGTTCGAAGTGCGGGTGCGAGGGCAGGCCGGAGAAGTTCACGTAGGCCACGCGCTCGTCCGCCTCCAGCCACTCGGCCACGGCCTGGGCGTTGCGGAGGTGCTCGTCGAGGCGCTGGGGCAGCGTTTCCACGCCCTGCAGGAGCTGGAACGCCGACTGCGGGGACAGGGCCGGGCCGATGTCGCGCAGCTGCTCGCAGCGCAGCTTGGTGAGGAACCCGTACTCGCCGAAGTTGCCCCACCAGGAGACGTTGCCGTAGGAGGCCACGGGTTCGGTCATGGTGGGGAACTTGCCGTTGCCCCAGTTGAAGCGGCCGCTCTCGACAATGACGCCGCCAAGGGTGGTGCCGTGGCCGCCGAGGAACTTCGTGGCGGAGTGGATCACAATGTCCGCCCCGTGCTCGATTGGCCGCACGAGGTACGGAGTGCTCAAGGTGGCGTCGACGACGAGCGGGATGCCGGCGTCGTGCGCCACCTTGGCCAGCCCCTCAAGGTCCTGGACTTCCGAGGACGGGTTGGCCACCACCTCGACGAAGATTGCCTTGGTGTTCTCGCGCACCGCGGCGGCGTAGTCCGCCGGTTCCGTGCCGGGGACGAACGTGGTGTCCACGCCGAAGCGGCGCAGCGTGACGTCCAGCTGGGTCACCGTGCCGCCGTAGAGCTGGGAGGCGGCGACGATGTGGTCGCCGGCCTGGGTCAGCGCGGCGAACGTGATGAACTCGGCCGCCATGCCGGAGGACGTTGCCACCGCACCGATGCCGCCGTCCAGGGACGCGATGCGCTCCTCGAACGCGGCCACGGTGGGGTTGCCGATGCGGGAGTAGATGTTGCCGTACTTCTGCAGGGCGAAGAGGTTCGCGGCGTCCTGGGTGTCTTTGAACACGAAGGACGTGGTCTGGTAGATCGGCACCGCGCGGGCGCCGTGCTCGGCGTCGGGGGTGCCGCCGGCGTGCAGGGCGCGGGTGCGGAAGCCGAAGCTGCGCTCCGCCATTATGCGGCCACCTCAACCTGGGCCACGGGCGTCCCGGACAGGTCCAGGTCGACGCCGTTCTTGCGGGCCAGGTCCGCCTCGAGGTCGCGGACGATCGGCAGGACATCCCGGCCGAACGCGGCGACCTCCTCCTGGAAGTGCAGGTAGCCGGTGAGGAACAGGTTCACGCCGATCTTCTTGTACGCCACGATCCGCTCCGCAATCTGCTCCGGGGTGCCGATCAGCTGGGTCTTGAAGCCGTCGTTGTACTGGACCAGGTCCTCGAAGCTTGAGTCGGCCCACATGCCCTTGCCGTCCTTGGTGGACGCCCCGGCTTCCTGGACCGCGTCGCGGAAGCCCTGGACGGCAGGCTTGTGTGCCTTCTCGACGATTTCGCGGAGGGTGTCCCGGGCTTCCTTTTCGGAGTCGCGGGCGATGACGAAGCCGTTGAGGCCGAACTTCGGGGAACTCAGAGCGGGAAGGGCGGCCAGAGCGCCGTCGGTTCCGCGCCGGGTTTCACCAGCCGCCGCGACCACACCGGCGATGTTCTCCTTGAAGCCTTCCAGGTCCTTGCCGTTGGAGAAGTACCAGTCCGCCACGCGGCCGGCGGTGGCCTGCGCGGCGGTGGAGTTGCCGCCGAAGAAGATCTCCGGGTGTGCCCGGCCCGGCACGTCCACGGGGGCCGGCTGCAGGGTGAAGTCGGTGATGTTGTAGTACTTGCCGGACTGGCTGAAGTTCTTTTCGGTCAGCAGGCCGCGGAGCACCCGGATGAATTCCTCGGTGCGGACGTAGCGTTCGTCGTGCTCGAGCCATTCGAGGCCGAAGTTCTCAAACTCCGTCTTGAGCCAGCCGGAGACGATGTTCACGGCGGCGCGGCCGTTGGAGATGTGGTCCGCCGTGATGAGGTACTTGGCCAGGACGCCGGGGTGCCACATGCCGGGGTGGACGGCGGCGATCACCTTGAGCCGCTCCGTCGCGGCCAGGAGCGCCAGGCTGAAAGAGGTCGCCTCGTGCTGCTTGTCGGCGCCGTACGAGGCGGCGTAGCGGGTCTGGGTCAGGGCGTATTCGAAGCCGGAGTTCTCGGCGATCCGGGCGAGCTTCTTGTTGTATTCAAAGTCCCAGCCGGTGCGCTGTTCGATCGTGGAGACCACCAGGCCGCCCGAGACGTTCGGGACCCAGTAGGCGAATTTCAGGGGTTCGGAGAGACGTGCAACGCTGCTGATGTCAGTCATGGGGTTCCTTTACTTCTGGGCGGGGATGGCTGCTGTGGCGCGGTCGCGCAGCACTTCCTGGATGCCGGCGATTGCCGGTTCGTTCTGGAGGGAGGTGGTGTCGCCCAGCGTCGTTCCCTCGAAGAGCTGGGTCAGCAGCCGGCGCATGATCTTGCCGCTGCGGGTCTTGGGCACATCGGGGACGACGACGACGTCGCGCGGTTTCGCGATCGGGCCGATCGCCTTCGCGACGTGCGCCTTCAGGACGCCGTGGATGTCGGCGGTGACCGCCGAATCCTTGAGAACCACGAACGCGACGATCGCGTGGCCGGTCTTCGGGTCCGCGACGGGGCACACCCCGGCCTCCACCACGTCCGGATGGGCGACGAGCGCCGACTCGATCTCGATCGTGGAGAGCAGGTGTCCGGAGACGTTGAGCGTGTCGTCCACCCGCCCGAGGATCCAGATGTCGCCGTCGTCGTCATACTTGGCGCCGTCACCGGCGAGGAACCAGCCCTGCGCCGCGAACTGGCGCCAGTACGAATCGAAGTAGCGGCGCGGGTTACCCCACACCGTCCGCGCGATCGCGGGCCCGGGAGCGTCCACCACGATGAACCCCTGGATGCCCGGCGGCACGGTGTTGCCGGCCTCGTCCACGATCCGGGTGCTGACGCCGGGCAGCGGCCGGGCGGCGCAGCCGGGCTTGAACTCCGTGTCGGTCGGGGCGGGGGAGAGGATGGTCGCGCCGGTTTCGGACTGCCACCAGGTGTCCACCACGGGGGCGGTGCCGGCGCCGACGTTGGCCCGGAACCAGCGCCACGCCTCCGGATTGACGGCCTCGCCGACCGTGCCGAGGAGCCTGATCGAGGAGAGGTCGTACGCGTCCGGGACGCCGTCCGGGAACCAGCCCATCAGGGAGCGGACCAGGGTGGGCGCGGTGTAGTACTGCGTGACCCGGTAGCGCTCGATGATTTCGAAGTGCCGGCCCGGGTGCGGGGTGTTGGGGGTGCCCTCGAAGATGACCTGCGTGGCGCCGTTGGAGAGCGGACCATAGAGCTCGTAAGTGTGCGCGGTGACCCAGGCGAGGTCGGCCGTGCACCAGTGGACGTCCTGGTCCCGGAGCGCGGGGTCCGGGTTGCTGAACAGGTGTTCGAAACTCCACGATGCCTGCGTGAGGTAGCCGCCGGAGGTGTGCACCAGGCCTTTGGGTTTCCCGGTGGTGCCGGAGGTGTACATGATGAACAGGGGCGTCTCGGCGTCGAACGCTTCCGGGGCGTGGACGTCGGAGGAGGTCCCGACGGCGTCGTGCCACCACACATCGCGGCCCGCGGTCATCGGGACGGTGTCCAGCAGTTCCGGTGCCGTGGTGCGGTTGACCACCAGGACGTGCTCGATGGCATTGTCTCCGGAGACTGCGGCATCCGCGTTGTCTTTGACCGGTACCGCAACGCCGCGGCGGTACTGGCCGTCGGTGGTGACCAGGAGCTTGGCGCCGGTGTCCTCCACCCGGAAGCGCAGCGCCTCGGCGGAGAACCCGCCGAACACCAGGGAGTGGATGGCGCCGATCCGGGCCACGGCCAGGGTGATGATCACGGTTTCCGGGATGACCGGAAGATAGATCACCACCCGGTCGCCCTTGGTGATGCCGAGCCCCAGCAGGGCGTTGGCGGCCTTGGAGACCTCGCGCTGCAGCTCCGCGTAAGTGACGGTGCGGCGGTCGCCCGGTTCGCCCTCGAAGTGCAGGGCCACCTTGTCCCCGCGGCCCGCCGCCACATGGCGGTCGACGCAGTTGTACGCAACGTTGAGCTTGCCGCCGTCGAACCAGCTGATCTGCGGTCCGGTGCCGGCCTCGACGTCGGCCGGAACCAGCCGGTGGGCCGTGTGCCACGGCTTGCCGGTGGCAGCGCCGCCGGGAACGTCCGCCCAGTCGAGCCTGAGGGCGGCGTCTTCCCAGAAGGCGGTCCGCTCCGCCTCGGACGTGAGCGCGGTCGGCGTGGTCTCGGGTGTCGTGGTCTCGGGCGCGGGAAGGGAAAAGACAGTCATATGGATGCTCCATCGGTCCTGGCGGTAGCACCCAGCTGATGGCCAGGGTTGCTGCGGCTGCATCGATCCAGGTCTCTTGGCCGCTCGGGATGGTTGTACTTCACACTAAACGGAGGCGCGTCCCGATCGTGAAATTGCCGTCTTGCGCCGCGTAATATTCGGCTCTGCAGAATGTTGTACCCTTTTGGCGGTCATTTCTTCGACGCCGGCGCCGCGGCTGCCGGCCATCCGGCGCGCCCGCGGGTATGGCGCGTAGGCTGTGCTCATGCCCCATGTCAACGATCCTGCAGTCCTCGAACGTCTGATGCGCACCAAGGGCCGGTGGGCCATCGTCGGCCTCTCCACCAACGAATGGCGTGCAGCCTACGACACCTCCCTCTTCATCCGGGACCGCCTGGGCATGGAGATCATTCCGGTGAACCTGCCGGGGGATCCCGTGCACGGCGAGACGGGCTACGCCAGGCTCGGCGACATCCCGGAGAGCAAGCGGCCCATCGACGTCGTGGACTGCTTCGTGAATTCGCAGAAGGTGGGAGACGTCGTGGACCAGGCGATCGCCGTCGGCGCCAAAGCCGTCTGGCTGCAGCTGGGCGTCATCGATGAAGCGGCCGCCGAGCGGGCCAAGGCGGCCGGCCTCGATGTGATCATGAACGCGTGCCCGGCGCAGGATGCCGTGCGCTTGGGTTTGTAGCTTCCGGGACGGAACCTGGGCAGTAGGCTCGAAGCATGGACGCAGCTGCACTCCGCGCGCTTTGCCTCGGGTTTCCCGGGGCCTTCGAGGACTTCCCCTTCGGACCCGAGACCTCGGTCTTCAAGGTCCGGTCCGCCGTTTCCGGCGGGGCCCGGCATGAGGCCAAGATGTTCGCCCTCTCGGCGATGGACGAGGCGGACTTCTCCGTCAGCCTCAAATGCGAGCCGGCCCTGGCCCAGCAGCTGCGGGCCGCCCATCCGGAGATCACCGGAGCGTGGCACCTGAACAAGATGCACTGGAACGGCGTGCGGCTGGACGGGTCCCTGCCCGATTCGATGATCCGCGACATGGTGGAGGATTCCTACGACCTCGTCGTGGCATCGTTGAGCCGTCGCCAGCAAGAGCAACTCGGCTGGGCCCGGCTGGCCGGCGGAGGCCGGGAGTGAACGCGCGGATCGCCCGGGGTGAACTCAACTATCCCGGCATCGGCGCCACGGAACACGGCCCGCCGCCGGAGGGCACCGAATGCCTGGTCACACAGGCCTACATCGGGGAAGGGCCGGCGGCCTACCGCCGGGCGGTCCAGGGGATGCTGACGTGGCAGCTCCAGAAACGGTCGGGGCTGCGGGTCCGGGCCGAGTCCGGCGTCGTGGTGCCGGGGACCCGGGTGGTGAGCGGCTTCGGCGTCGGACCGTTCCGCCTCAACGCCCCCTGCGAAGTGGTCTGGGTCCGGCGGCCGGTGCCGGGTGACGGCCCGCAGTCCGCCGGATTCGGGTACGGCACCCTGCCGGGACATCCGGTCCGCGGCGAAGAGGCGTTCGAGATCTCCATCGACGCGCGCGGAACGGTGACGATCTCCATCACCGCCTTCGGCGGCCCGTCCAACTGGTTCTACGCCGTGGGCGGCGCCGTGACCCGGCGGGCCCGCAGCCACGTCACTTCCCGATACATTAGGAGTGCGCAGGAACTGGCCGCAGGTGTGAGCTGAGCAGGAGCCTTTGGATGCTTGATCAACAGACCCTTGACCGATTGTGGAACTTCGATGACCCGGCGCTCTCGGAATCCCGGTTCCGCGAGGCCCTCGCCGAATCCCGCTACGACACCGACGAACGGGCCGAACTCACCACGCAGCTGGGCCGGGCCATCGGGCTGCAGGGCCGCTACGAGGAAGCCGACGCCCTCCTGGACGCCGTGGACGGCGATGAGCCCACGGTGGCGGTGCGGGTGCTCCTGGAGCGCGGCCGGGTGCTCAATTCCAGCGGCCACCCCGAGATGGCCGTGCCGCTCTTTGAACAGGCCGCCGAACTCGCGGACCATCTGGGCGAGGAATTCCTGGCGGTGGACGCGCTGCACATGCTCGCCATTGCCGACTCGGCCCACGCTGAGACCTGGACCCGGAGCGCCCTGGAATACGCGTCCACGGTCCACGACGAGCGGACCAAGCGGTGGATCGTGGCGCTGCACAGCAACCTCGGCTGGACCCTGCATGAGGCCGGCCGCTGCACCGAGGCCATGGTGGAGTTCCAGCTCGCCGAACAGTGGGCCGGCCGGATCGGGACCCCGCGGCAGCAGCAACTGGCCCGCGAGGCCATCGAAGCCTGCTGAGCCCCGCTTTCTTACTGCAACGCGGGGTCACTTACGGCCCGTAAATGCCGCCGGAATGGGCCGGATGTGACCCCGCGTTGTCCTATTGCAAGAATGGAACACCGTCCGCCGCACCGAAAGGCACAGTCCCGTGATCTTCATCGTCGTCAAATTCAAGGTCAAGCCCGAGTGGTCCGAGCGCTGGCTCGGCCTCGTGGACGATTTCACCCTGGCCACCCGGCAGGAACCGGGCAACCTCTGGTTCGACTGGTCCCGCAGTGTGGAGGACGCCAACGAATTCGTCCTGGTCGAGGCCTTCAAAGACGACGCTGCGGGTGACCACGTCAACAGCGAGCATTTCAAGAAGGCCATGGCCGACATGCCGCAGGCCCTGGCGGAGACGCCCCGCATCATCAGCCGGCAGATCGACGGCGAGGGCTGGGACCGGATGGGCGAGCTCACCGTCGCCTAGGGTTCCCCCGGAAGGACCGTGCCATGTGGATCGGCTGGATTGAATTCGACCTCCTCCTCGGCGATGTCCACAGCCTGAAGGAGAAACGCTCCGTGGTTCGGCCCGTGCTGGCCGAGCTGAAACGGCGCTTCGACGTCTCCGTCGCCGAGACGGACCTCCATGACCAGTACCGGCGCACGGTGATCGGCGTCGGACTGGTCGCCGCGGACCGGGCCCACCTCGTGGAGGTGCTGGCCGCCGTCGAACGGTTTGTCGCGGCCCGGCCGGAAATGGAGCTGCTCAGCGCCCGGCAGCGGGAGCTCCGCAGCGACGACTGAAAACCAACGCGGGGTCACCTAGCGCCCATCCCGAGGGGATTTATGGGCGGTAAGTGACCCCGCGTTGGTTTGAGGAGGGGAGGCTAGCCGAAGTACTTCGGCAGGGTGGCCTCGTGGGCTTCGCGGAGGGCGTCGAGGTTCATGGTCTCGACGCCGTTGATCTCCAGCGTGCCGCCCTCGGCGTCCACGACGCCGATCCGGATGTGCGCGAAGCCGCGGGCGGTGCACATGTCCGTGAAGCGGATTTCCTCCGAGCGGGGCACCGAAACGACGGCGCGGCCCTGGGTTTCGGAGAACAGCGCCGTGAACAGGTCCACGCCGTCGCGGTCCAGGACGTCCTGGAGCGCGATCCGGGCACCCACGCCGTAGCGCAGTGAGGACTCCACGAGGGCCGCGGCGAGGCCGCCTTCGGAGAGGTCGTGCGCGGAGTCCACCATGCCGTCGCGGGAGGCGTTGATCAGGATCTCGCCCAGTGCGCGCTCGGCGGCGAGGTCAACCTTGGGCGGCAGGCCGCCGAGGTGTCCGCGCAGGTTGGACCATTCCGAGCCGTCCAGCTCTGCCGCCGTCGTGCCCAGCAGGTAGATGGCCTGGCCGTCTTCCTTCCAGCCCGACGGCGTGCGGCGGGCGACGTCGTCGAACTTGCCGAGCACAGCCACCACGGGGGAGGGGTGGATGGGGGTGGTGCCGGTCTGGTTGTACAGCGAAACGTTGCCGCCGGTGACCGGGATGCCCAGGACCATGCAGGCGTCGGACAGGCCGCGGATGGCCTCTGCCAGCTGCCACATGACGTCGGGATCCTCGGGGGAGCCGAAGTTCAGGCAGTCGCTGACCGCCATCGGCACGGCGCCGGAGGTGGCGACGTTGCGGTAGGCCTCGGCCAGGGCCAGCTGCGCCCCGTGGTAAGGATCGAGGTAGGTGTAGCGGCCGTTGGCGTCGGTGGCCAGGGCCACGCCCAGCCCGGTTTCCTCGTCCACCCGGACCACGCCCGCGTCGTCCGGGAACGCCAGGGCGGTGTTGCCGCCGACGTAGCGGTCGTACTGGTTGGTGATCCAGGACTTGCTGCACATGTTCGGCGAGGCAACGAGCTCGGTGATGGCGGCGGCCAGGTCCGCCGGGGCGGAGGGCCGGCCGGTGTCCTGCACGGAGCCGGTGAAGGAGTCTGCCTGGACGGCGTCCTGCCATTCGGGGCGGGCGTACGGGCGGTCGTAGACCGGACCGTCGTGGGCGACGGTGCGCGGGTCGACGTCGACAATGACCTCGCCTTCCCAGGTGATGATGAGGCGGCCGGTGTCGGTCACCTCGCCCAGCCAGGAGTACTCCACGGCCCACTTGTCCATGACCGCTTCGAACGCGGCGATGTTCTCGGGGGTGACCACGGCCATCATGCGTTCCTGCGACTCGGACATCAGGATTTCGCCCGGGGTCAGGGTGGGGTCGCGGAGCAGGACGGAGGTCAGCTCGACTTCCATGCCGCCGTCGCCGTTGGAGGCGAGCTCGGACGTGGCGCAGGAGATGCCTGCGGCGCCCAGGTCCTGGATGCCCTCAACGAGTGAGCCCTTGAACAGCTCCAGGCAGCACTCGATCAGGACCTTCTCGGCGAACGGGTCGCCCACCTGGACGGCGGGGCGCTTGGAGGGCTTGGTGTCATCGAAGGATTCCGAGGCAAGCACCGAGGCGCCGCCGATCCCGTCGCCGCCGGTGCGCGCGCCGAACAGCACCACCTTGTTGCCCTTGCCGGAGGCGTTGGCGAGGCGGATGTCCTCGTGCCGCATGACGCCGACGGCGAGGGCGTTGACCAGCGGGTTGCCCTGGTAGACGGAGTCGAAGACCATCTCGCCGCCGATGTTCGGCAGGCCCAGCGAGTTGCCGTAGCCGCCGATGCCGGCGACGGCGCCGTGCATGACGCGGGCCGTGTCCGGGTGGTCGATGGCGCCGAAGCGCAGCGGGTCCATCACGGCCACCGGGCGGGCGCCCATGGAGATGATGTCGCGGACGATCCCGCCGATGCCGGTTGCCGCGCCCTGGTAGGGCTCCACGAACGACGGCGAGTTGTGGGACTCGATCTTGAACGTCACGGCCCAGCCGTCGCCCAGGTTGGTGACGCCGGCGTTTTCGCCGATGCCCACGAGCATGTCCTTCTTCATCTCGTCGGTCACCTTGTCGCCGAACTGGCGCAGGTGGTTCTTCGAGGACTTGTAGGAGCAGTGCTCGCTCCACATCACGGAGTACATGGCGAGCTCGGCGCCGGTGGGGCGGCGGCCCAGGACCTTGACGACCTCGTCGAACTCGTTCTGCTTCAGGCCCAGCTCGGCCCAGGGGAGTTCGGTGTCCGGGGTCTTGGCCGCGTTCTCAACGGTGTCGATGTTGAACTTCCGGGCGGTCTCCGCGGGCGCCGCCACTGCGGGTGTCTCCGTCATTTGTTGTCTCCCACGATTTTGTTCAGGACAGAGGTGAAGAAACCGAGGCCCTCGGTGCCGGAGCCGAGCTCCGGGCCGAAGCCGGCCTCCACGGCGTGTTCCGGGTGCGGCATTAGCCCCACCACGTTGCCCGCGGCGTTGGAGATGCCGGCGATGTCCCGGCGGGAGCCGTTCGGGTTCCAGCCGACGTAGCGGAACACCACGCGGCCTTCGGCCTCGAGCGCATCCAGGGTCTTCTCGTCCGCGATGTACTGGCCGTCCTGGTTCTTCAGCGGCACGGTGATTTCCTGGCCGACGGCGTAGTCCCCGGTCCAGGCGGTGGCGTTGTTCTCCACGCGCAGGACCTGGTCACGGCACATGAACTTCAGGTGGTCGTTCTTGATCATCGAGCCGGGCAGCAGGTGCGACTCGGTCAGGATCTGGAAGCCGTTGCAGATGCCGAGGACCGGCAGCTTCGCCTCCGAGTTGGCGGCGTCGATGATCCTGGCCATCAGCGGCGCGAACCGGGCGATCGCGCCGGCGCGCAGGTAGTCGCCGTAGGAGAAACCGCCGGGAATCACGACGGCGTCAACGTCACCCAAAGTGGTGTCGGCGTGCCAGAGTTCCACCGGGGTGGCGCCTGCAAGACGGACTGCACGGGCGGCGTCGCGGTCATCCAGGGTGCCGGGGAACGTGACGACGCCGATCCTGGCACCGGCGAGCCTGGGGTTCTCGGCGACGGCAACAGCCTCGCCGATCAGGGGGAGTTCAGTCATGTCAGGCCTCAACGACCTCGACGTTGACGACGTCTTCGATGACCGGGTTGGACAGCAGGGTCTCCGCGGCGTCGCGGGCCTGGGCCAGGATCTCCTCGGTCACCTCGCCGTCGACCGTGAGTTCAAAACGCTTGCCCTGGCGAACAGAGCTGAAAGCGGTGAAGCCCAGCCGGGGCAGCGCACCGACGATGGCCTTCCCCTGCGGGTCCAGAATCTCGGGCTTGGGCATGACGTCGACAACGATCCGGGGCATCCGGCAACTCCTGTGCGTGAGCATTGGGTAAGGGCGCAGCGGAGTAGTGCCGTCTCACGCCGATCCGCTGTGTGTTGAGGACTACTTGGTGAATACAGCGTGAAAGGGCGCTCCGCGAGCTTGCAAGCCCATTCTACCGGCCGCAGTGCGTCCGGCCGCATTCGGGGCCGGGAGTGTGAACGCTGCCTCCCCGGCACGCCCTTGAACTGGACAAACGCCGCCGGGAGGGCGGCCTGGAACTATGGCCCCCGGCCGCCGCGGATCAGTAGGATGTGCCCATGGCTGAGAAACCGAAATCCGTGTTGTTATCTGTCCTCGCTGTCGCTGTGTTCGTCGGGCTGGGCCGGATGGTCGTGCAGAAGATCAAGGCCGACCGTGCGGCGAAGGGGACCCATGTGGCCGGACCGCTGGACGATAAGACCCGCGCGTGGATCAGCGAGGTGGTCCGGACTCCGCGGCAGTAGGCCGGCCCGGCCGCGCGGCGGGATCCGCCCGGCTTTCCAGCCCGCCCGGCTTTCCAGCCCGCCCGCACGGGATCCGCGCGTGAGGGATCCGGCCGCGCGGCAGGATCCGCCCGGCTTTCCAGCGACGCACTTTCCTCCACCGACGTCTATCGACGCAGCTCAGAAGCCTCGTCGACGCATCGTGTCGTATTGCGTGACAAATTTTTGAATAGCTTCTTGTGGTCTATGTCATATCTCGCTCTCAGTCTGTACTGTATGAATCGGCTGGTATCCGTCGGGGCCGCACCGGGCGATCGCCCGGTGCGGCCCTGCCAGTCCGCTGGGCCCGGTATTGAAGCCGGGCCGTTCCTTTACGAAAGGTTCATCACTCGTGACATCACCAGGAAAGAGCTTCCTTCGAAGCGGGGGACTCCGGAGGGCCGCGGCACTGACCCTGGGCTTGCCGGTTCTTCTGTCCAGCATCGCGATCGCACCCGCCAACGCGGCCCCGGTGCAAGGCCCGGGCGTAGCCGGCGTCGCGCAGAAGAATGTTGATCCGAACAATTACAAGGACGGCCGCTACATTGTGGTCCTGGCGGAAAAGCCGTCAGCAACCTACGACGGCGGAACGGCCGGCCTGCCGGCCACCAAGCCCGCATCCGGCAAGAAGCTGGACGCGACCAGGGCCGAAGTCAAACAGTACCGGGCGCACCTGGAACAGAAGCAGGCCCAGGTGGCCGGCCAGCAGGGCGTCCAGATCCAGCGCCAGTTCACGGCTGCAATCAACGGCTTCAGCGCCAAGCTGACGGCGGACCAGGCCCTCAAGCTGGCGAAGGACCCCTCGGTCCTGATGGTCGCGCCGGACACGGAGAACGCACCCGACTACTCCAGCACCGACTTCCTGAAGCTCAGCGGACCCACCGGCACCTGGAACACCAAGTTCGGCGGCCAGGACGCGGCGGGGAAGGGCGTCGTGGTCGGTGTCATCGACACCGGATACACCCCGTCCAGCGCCTACTTCGCCGGCCAGGAGGTCAAGCCGCTCACCGGGGCTCCCGTCGTCGGCGTGCCCTTCCGCACGGCGGACGGCAAGATTGAAATGCTCAAGGCCGACGGCGAGCTCTTCAAGGGCGATTGCCAGACCGGCACCGACTTTGACGGCACTGCCTGCAACTCCAAGGTCCTGAGCGCGCGCTACTTTGGCGATGCCTTCGCGGGCACTGTCCCGCCGGAGAACTGGGCCCCCGGCGAACGCCTGTCCCCGGTCGACGCTGCCAGCCACGGAACCCACACCGCCAGCACGGCTGCCGGAAATGGCAATGTCGAAGCCATGGTTGACGGCCGGAGCTTCGGTGCGACCAGCGGCATCGCGCCGGCCGCGAAGCTGTCCATCTACAAGGTCTGCTGGGAAGACACCGACCCCAACACGGGCGGCTGCTACTCGTCGGCGTCCATCGACGCCATCAACCAGGCCATTCAGGACGGCGTGGACGTCCTGAACTACTCCATCTCCGGCGCCACGGACACCACCACGGACCCGGTCTCCTGGGCGTTCCTGTCCGCCGCCTCGGCCGGGATCTTCGTCGCCGCGTCCGCCGGCAACTCCGGCCCGACCGCCAGCACCGTCAACCATGGTGCACCCTGGATGACTACGGTCGCCGCCAGCAGCTTCTCGCAGGAACTGCAGGGCACGGCCGAGTTCTCCGACGGCAGCAAGTACCGCGGCGCCAGCATCATGAACAGCCAGGTCTCCAACGCCGGCGTGGTGCTGGCAGCCAACGCAGGAGCCGCCGGAAGCGCCAGCCCAAACTTGTGCGGCAACGGCACGCTGGACCCTGCCAAGATCGCCGGCAAGGTTGTGGTCTGCGACCGCGGCGTCGTGGACCGCGTCGAGAAGAGCGCCGAGGTCAAGCGCGGCGGCGGCGTCGGCATGATCCTCGTCAACCTGAGCAACTCCTCGCTGGACACGGACAAGCACTCGGTCCCCACAGTCCACGTGAACCCGCCCGCCACCGCGGCCATCAAGGCCAAGGTCACGGCAAACCCGGCCATCACGGTTTCCCTGGTGAACAAGGACACCACCGGACTGCCCCTCGAAGCGCAGCCCCAGATCGCAGGGTTCTCCTCCCGAGGCCCGCTGCTGGCCGCCGGTTCCGACCTCCTGAAGCCCGACGTCGCGGCGCCGGGTGTGGCCGTGCTGGCCGGCGTTTCGCCGATCGGCACCGGAGGCGACAACTTCGGGTTCCTCTCCGGCACCTCCATGGCGTCTCCGCATGTGGCCGGCTTCGGCGCACTGATCCTGGCCAAGAACCCCACGTGGTCCCCGGCGACGGTCAAGTCCGCGATGATGACCACCACGAGCGACGTCAAGAACGCCGACGGGTCGAAAAACACCGATGTCTTTGCCACCGGTGCAGGCCAGGTGGACCCGGCCCGTGTGCTGGATCCGGGCCTCGTGTACGACGCCACCACGGATGACTACCTGGCCTTCATCCAGGGCACCGGCATCAAGCTCGGGATCCCGGGGATCGGCACCACCAAGCCGCGCGACATGAACCTCCCGTCCTTCGCCCTGGGCAACCTGGCCGGGAGGATTGAGGTCACCCGCACACTGACCGCATTGACCCCGGGGACCTACAAGGCCGCGTTCGATGTTCCCGGCATCAAGGTCAGTGTGACCCCGGCCGTTCTGAACTTCAGTGCCGCGGGAGAAAAGCGCACATTCAGGGTCTCGTTTGAGAACCAGGGCGCGCCCCTGGGCAAGTTCGCCACGGGTTCGCTGACGTGGCAGGGCGCCAACAAGAACGTGGCGTCGCCGATTGCGGTCCGCCCGCAGTCGGTGGTGACGTCGCAGGACGTTGCCTTCACGTCCCAGGGCGGCAGCGGTTCGGGCGACATCAACGTGGTCTCCGGCACGAGCTCGCCGATCAACATGACCTTCGACGGACTCTCCAAAGCCGATTCCACCGCCGCCGAGCTGGTCCCGGGCCCGTTCACGGGCGTTCCGGACGCCTCGAACGTCGTCAAGACGGTCACGGTCAAGGACGGGTCCCCGCTGGCCAAGTTCTCGGTCATTTCCTCGGATCCAGGCGCCGACTTCGACCTCTACGTCATGACCCCCGACGGTCCCGTGACGGCCGCGACGTCCTCGGCAAGCGAATCAGTGTCCATCCCCAACCCGACCGCGGGTGAGTACACGCTTTACGCAAACCTGTACGCCAGCCCGAACAACAGGGCCACCAAGGCCTCGGTCGACGCCGCCGTGCTGGGGGACGTCGTGGGCAAGTCCTCGCTGAGCCCGAACCCGCTTCGGCTCGCCAACGGCAAGGCCGGCAAGGTCACGCTGGGCTGGTCGGGGCTGCAGCCGGGTTCCTACATCGGCCGCGTCACCTTCGCCGGTGCCAGCGATCCCACGTTCGTCAGCGTCCTGGTGACTCCGGCCGGGGCCGTCGCGGTCCCGCCGGCCTCGGCGGACCAGAACTCCGCCGATGGTCCGGGCGACAGCGCCGACGGCGGCATCGGTCACGAGGACAAGGGCAAGATCCAGAACAGCGATAGGTCCTACGCTCCGAACAACGCCATCTAGGTAACGCCGTTTAGGCGGAATCCGGCACCAAATACGGCAACGGCCGGCGGTTCACACCACCGGCCGTTGCCGTTTAAGTCGCAGTCGCAGTCAGAGTCGCAGGACCAGGACCAGGACCAGGATCGCGGCAGAGGCGTGCACCGCTGTGCCGTTGCCGTTCGGCGGGAACTTCAGACGGCGCCGGTGCCCCCCGCGACGCCGCCGAGCAGCG
Organism: Arthrobacter sp. NicSoilB8; assembly: GCF_019977355.1. NCBI lineage: Bacteria > Bacillati > Actinomycetota > Actinomycetes > Micrococcales > Micrococcaceae > Arthrobacter > Arthrobacter sp. NicSoilB8. The sequence goes on from NZ_AP024655.1 coordinate 572,068, forward strand.
GCGCCATGGCGCGCCAGCGGGCGATCTCGCAGCCGTCGGTCCGGCTGAAGCGGCTGTTGACTTCGCGGCCCAGGTACCAGCCGGTCACGACGGCGGTCTGCGGACCGCCGTACTGCTGCGTGCACAGCCGCGGCGGGCCCGGCTTAGGGAAGAAGACGGCCTCGCCGTGGAGCCGGACGGCCTCCAGGGCGGCGGCCGGATCGGGCAGCGTCGAGGCGGCGGAGGGGGCGCCGTCGCCGGCTTCCAGCCGGAACGTGTATTCGGGGGCGCCGGGAGCTTCGGTCAGGCGGATGGTCAGATCGACGTCGTTGTGGGCGTCCGGGGCGTTTCCGGGGCTGGCGGTGTCTGTCATGACGGTCCCTTCAGTCTGGTGCCCGGCTGTCTGGTTTCCGGCCCGGTGTGCCGGCCATCGGTCGCGGAGCGGCCGTGGCCGCGGTCCTGGGCAGCGATGTTGAGCAGCGGCGTAAGCTCCTGCAGCAGCCGAGCCCGGAGCTGCTGCGACTCGGCCGCGAACGCCCGCTGATAGTCAACGTACTCGGACTTGCCTTCCGGGGTCTCGATCCGGATGGCCGGGTACCCCCAGTCGGCGAGGTCGTACGGGGAGGCCCGCATGTCCATGGCACGGATCCGCCATGACAGCTCGAAGCAGTCCATGACGAGCTCACCGGGCAGCAGCGGGGAGAGCTTGTAGGCCCATTTGTAGAGGTCCATGTTGGCGTGCAGGCAGCCGGGCTGCTCCATGGTCCGCTGGTTCTCCCGGCTGGGGACCAGGCTGTTCAACGGCACAGCGTCCGGCGTGTAAAAGCGGAAGGCATCGAAATGCGAGCAGCGGATCCGGTTCTCCTCCACCACCTCGTCGGTGCGCCCCGACCCCAGCCGCAACTCCAGGTACTCGTGCCGGAGGTCGAACTTGTCCTGCCGGTAGACCATGGCCCACTCGTGCAGCCCGAAGCAGCCGAACTGGGCCGGCCGCGCGGCGGTCCCGGCGAGGATGATCCCGGCGAACTGCAGTGCCTCCCGGCGGTCCCTGAGGAAGGCGTCGACGTCGACTGTCACGGCCGGCGCGTCCGCCGGCAGAGCGGCGGCGGCGAGTTCGCCGTCGTCGGCCGTGCGGTAATACTTCCAGCCGGTCCGCACCGCTGCCTCGGGGCCGGAGAGCACGACGCCGGCGCCCGGGTGCCAGCGCAGCAGCTGACCGGGTTTCTGGGTGTAGTAGGTGAAGAGGAAGTCCTCGACCGGGTGCTTGCGGCCGGCGGAGCGCCGCTGGAGGTAGGGGTCCGCATAGCGGCGGACGCGTTGCTGGTGGGCGGCCTGGCGCGGCAGCCATTCTTCCTGCTGGAGGTGCAAGGGCTTAGCTCGCCCCGGCCGATGAGCCCAGGACGTCCTTGGCGGCGTTCCAGGCGGCGATTTCACAGCCGTCCTTCAGGGTGAAGGTAGCCTGCACCGGGTGCCCGTCCACGACGCCGGTGACGGTCGCCACCTGCGGACCGCCGTATTGCTGGGTGCAGACCCGGTCCTTGCCGGCCGGAACGGGGCTGAGGATGGACGGGTTGTTTTTGATGGCGATGCACGCTGCGGCGGCGCTGGGGTGCTGGCTTTCGGCCGCGGGAATCCCGTTCTGGCAGACGAGCGTGAAGTTGCTCGCGGTGGCGGTCTCGGACGGCTTGATCATGATGGCAAGCTCGGCGTTGCCCTGCCCCGGGCCGGACGGCAACGGCACCGCGGACGGTGACGGGGCCGGGGACGTTGTCTCGGTGTCCGGCGATGGGGAGCCGGACGGGGCTGTCTGCGACGGCGTGGAGGAGGTGCCCGCCGTCGTGCTCGGGGAGGGAGAAGGCGTGGGCCCGCCGTTCGGCGTGCAGGCGGCCAGTCCGGCCACGGCCATCAGGATGGCCGTCAGAACCAGTGCCGGGCGGCCCGATTGCGTGCGCATCAGCTGTCCTCCTCTGTTTTGCCCAGTCTATCGCCGGGGCGCCTCTTCCGGCCCGGGCCTTGTGGCCGCTATCAGGTCCATCATGGACGCGTGCAGCTGGCTGACCTGTTCGCGTGTCAGGCCCAGCCGAGCCATCATGATGCCCGGGACGGCGGTGGCCTGCTCCCGAAGGGCTGCTCCGCGGGGCGTCAGCCGGACATCCAGGGTGCGCTCGTTGCCTTCCATCCGCTGGCGGGTGATGAACCCGGCCGTTTCGAGGCGGCGCAGCAGCGGCGAGATGGTGGCGGGCTCCTGGGCCAGGGCGTCGCTGATGTCCCGGACAGACCGGGGGCTGGCCTCCCAGAGGCACAACATGACGAGGTACTGCGGGTGGGTCAGGCCGAGCCTGTCCAGGACCGGCTTGTAGGCGCCCACGACGCTCCGGGAAGCCACCGTCAGGGCGAAGCAGAGCTGCTGTTCCAGGAGGAGGTCATCATGCGCGGCCCGGGAATCCTGCGGATTGGGGGACGTTCTGGCCGAGTCCGGGGCTGCGTGAGCGTCGTCCGTTGCCCGGATTCCTGCGGTTCCTTTGGTCACACCGGCTCCTTCAAATGATTAGTGCACTAATGATTAGCGTACACTGGTGGCATTGTCTTGTTCCCAGGAAAGGATAGCCATGGCCAAGGAAAACGCCGCCGAGAGGTTCATGCGGGCAACCGGGAAGCTCCGGGCCGTCTTCGGTCCAGCGAACCGCAGCTCGATCGGCCATGAGATGACCGAGCAGAACCGGAGGCTGTTGGAGGTACGCCAGGCCGAGACCCAGCAGTGGGAGACCGTTCACCGGCCCGACGGCAGCACGTACGTGGTGCCCCGCAACCCTGAGGACAAGTCCCTGCGGTAGGCACGTCTTCCCCGAATCCCACCCGGGCCATTTCCCGCCGTCGGGCGTAAAATGAGGGCACTGACACACCGCTGTGCAGCATCCTGATCCACCCGTGACGAGGAAAGGGGGTGGGACTAGTGACACGTGCAGTCAAAGCTTTCATGGACAAGACCGACAAGCTGAGGCTCCTGTTCGGACCCGCAAACCGGGGCGACACCGCGGCGCCTGTAGTTCACCGGCATGACGACTTCGAACACGCCTCGGAAGACGACCTGGCAAGCTTCGAGGTCGAGACGGACTCGCATGGACATCACTACGCTGTCCGGAAAACAGATCTCTGGAAAGAAGAGGTCTGAACCCGGCCGACGACGAACGAAATGAGGAAGGGAGCGGCGCCTGCCGCTCCCTTCCTCATCTATATGCCGGCATCAGCCGGGGTGTCCTCGCTTCGGCGGGCCGCCTAGCGGCCGGTGCCGCCGTAGACCGTGGCCTCGTCCTCGCTGTCGAGGTCAAACGCCTTGTGGATGGCCCGGACGGCGTCGTCGAGCAGGTCCGCGTGGGTGACCACCGAGATGCGGATCTCCGAGGTGGAGATCATATTGATGTTGATGCCGGCCTCGGAGAGGGCCGCGAAGAAGCGCGCGGATACGCCCGGGTGCGAGCGCATGCCGGCGCCGATCAGGGAGAGCTTGCCGATCTTCTCGTTGTATTCGATGCTCTCGAAGCCGATCCGGTCCTGCGCAGCGTGCAGGGCAGCCAGGGCCTCGGCGCCCTCGACGATCGGGAGCGTGAACGAGATGTCTGTCCGGCCGGTGCCGTGGGTGGAGACGTTCTGGACGATCATGTCGATGTTCGAGTGGGCGTCCGCGATGACCTGGAAGATCGCGGCAGCCTTGCCGGGGATGTCCGGCACACCGACAACCGTGACCTTGGCTTCGGAACGATCGTGTGCAACACCGGAGATGATTGGCTGCTCCAAGGCAACTCCCTCTTGGGTCGTGATCTTGTCGTCGGCGCCTGGCAGGACCCAGGTGCCTTCGTTCTGGCTGAATGAGGAACGGACGTGCAGCGGTACACCGAAGCGGCGGGCATATTCGACGCAGCGCAGATGCAGAATCTTAGCGCCGGATGCGGCCAGCTCCAGCATTTCCTCGCTGGAAATGCGGTCGATTTTCTTGGCCGACGGCACGACGCGCGGGTCGGCCGTGTAGACGCCGTCGACGTCGGTGAAGATCTCGCACACATCGGCGTCGAGCGCCGCGGCGAGTGCCACCGCCGTCGTGTCCGAACCGCCGCGGCCCAGAGTCGTGATCTCGTTCGTGGTGCGGCTCATGCCCTGGAACCCGGCCACGATCGCGATATGACCCTTGTCCAGGGCGGTGCGGATGCGGTGGGGGTCGACGTCGATGATCCGGGCCTTGCCGTGGATGCCGTCGGTGATCATGCCAGCCTGGGACCCGGTGAAGGACTGGGCCGAGGCGCCGAACTTGTTGATGGCCATGGCCAGCAGCGCCATGGAGATGCGCTCCCCGGCGGAGAGGAGCATGTCCATTTCCCGGGCCGGGGCGGAATCGGTCACCTGGCTTGCGAGGTCGAGGAGCTCATCAGTGGTGTCGCCCATGGCGGAGACCACGACGACGACCTCGTCGCCGGCGTTGTGGGCATCCACGACCCGACGGGCGACGCGCTTAATGCCCTCCGCATCCGCCACCGAGGAACCGCCGAACTTCTTCACGACAAGGTGCTTGGTGGCGGCGGCCGAGACGGGCAGCGTCTGCGATCCGGGCTGGACTTCGGTAGTGGGCAAACTCATTCGCGCACCCTCACTGGATCATCGGGGTTCTGGGCCAGGCAACCAAACGGCGCGACGGCATAACTTCTCCTCCCAGTTTATCGCCGTGCCGCCCGCGCCGTTGAATTGTGACCGAATGGCAGACACACCCCGTCCCTGCCACCGGACATGCCCCGTGTTGCGGCCCGGGGGTGGGCATGCTCTCCCGTTCCGCGGGACATGCTCAGTCTTGGCGGTCAGGGGTGGGCCTGAGGGCATTGTGTCCATTCCCGGGGGCGGGCGCGGGACATGTCCTGCGGACGGGAGGGAGTGCGGGCGAGGGATGTCCGGCAGTCAAGTCCTTTGGGTGGGTATGCCCCGTGCTGCGGCCCGGTGGTGGGCATGCTCTCCCGTTCCGCGGGACATGCTCAGTCTTGGCGGTCAGGGGTGGGCCTGAGGGCATTGTGTCCATTCCCGGGGGCGGGCGCGGGACATGTCCTGCGGCCCGGAAGCAGCAGGCAGCGGCGAGCGGCCGGGGCTAGCCGCGATCCAGCCGGTAGCGCCAGGAAGGCAGCTGTTTGCCCGCGGTGTCTTCGGACACCGGAAGGAAGTGGTCCTTCCGGAAGCCCAGGCCCTCCAGCAGCCTGCGCGAAGGGAGATTGGGCTCGTAGACCCCCGCGAAAATGGTCTCGCTGCCGCGGGAGGTGAAGAACCACCCGACGAGGGCGCCGGCGGCCTCCCGGCCAAGACCTTAGCCGTGGTGCTCCGGATGCAGGATGTAGTCCAGGCACGCGGACTCGGCGGGTATCCGGCCGGGCACCGGGGGCTCCTCGGTGTTCCAAGTCCGGCCGTCCCCGATGACCTCGCCGGTGGACCGGAGTTCGAACGCCCAGCCGAAGTGGAACCACACAGCGGTTGACGACTCCGCGGCGGACAGGACCTGCCGGAGCCGGGCGTCGTTCTGCTCCGGGGTGAGCGGACCGTGCGACAGGTATCGCGTAGCGGAGAGGTGGGCGCGGAAACGGAGCAGAGCGCCGGCGTCGTCTGCTGTCAACGGACGCAACAGCAGCCGCTCGGTGAGGAGCGGGGCCGGGGCGGCGCTGACGACGGGTGTGACGTACCCCCGTCAGCTCAGCGCGTTGCGGCGGCCCTCGAAGGCCCTGCCGAGCGTGACTTCGTCGGCGTACTCCAAGTCCCCGCCTACAGGCAGCCCGGAAGCGAGCCGGGTGACCGCGATGCCGATCGACTTGAGCATCCGGGCCAGATACGTCGCCGTGGCCTCGCCCTCAAGGTTGGGGTCGGTGGCAATGATGATTTCCTGGATGGCGCCGTCGTTGAGCCGGGTAAGCAGCTCGCGGATCCGCAGCTGTTCCGGACCGATGCCGGCGATCGGATTGATCGCCCCGCCCAGCACGTGGTACCGGCCGCGGAACGACCGCGTCCGCTCCACCGCCAGCACGTCCTTGGATTCCTCGACGACGCAGATCACCGAGGGATCCCGCCGCGGGTCGCGGCAGATATTGCACAGCTCTTGCTCCGTCACGTTCCCGCACACCGTGCAGAACTTGACCCGTTCCTTCACGCTGGTGATGGCGTCGACGAGCCGCTTCATGTCCTGCGGATCCGCCTCGAGGATGTGAAAAGCCAGCCGCTGGGCAGACTTGGGCCCGACTCCGGGAAGGCGTCCGAGCTCGTCTATCAGCTCTTGAACTGCACCTTCGTACACAATGTCCTCGTTCGCTTGGTGTGGGGCCGGGACCAGCCGGCGGGGGTCTCTTAGAAGCGCGGCGGCAGGGGGCTTCCGTCCAGCGAGCGCTCCTCCACCAGTTTCCCGCCCAGAATACGCTCGACGGCGGCCCTGCCGAACACGCCCGATTCCTCGATCGTTTCGTCGTCGGCGCTCGGGATGTCCTGCACGTACACGGTGGGTGCGGCAGCCGCGCGGGCGGGGGCTTTGGCCCGCCCGGCCTCGGCCTCCGGACTGTTCGACAACCGCTGGTACAGGCTTTGCCGGCCCGTCGCGGCAGCGGCCCCGGGGGCGGCAGTCTCGGGGACTGCGGCCGGTGCCGGTGGAGCGGCAAGCGCAGTGGCAGTCCCGCGCGGTGCGGCAGCCTGCGGGGCCGCCGGCGCCGGCGCGCTTCGGGCATGGGCAGACAGTTCCGACACGAGTCCGGACGGTGCGGACACGGCGCCGGCATATTCCGGGATCTGTGCCGCCGCCGGCTCGTAGTGCACGGGTTCGGGTTCGGGCTCGGGCGCCGCAGGCTCCGCCGGCGTCACGTACCCGCCGACGTTGGAATCCGTGCCGATCGTCCAGACCCCGGGCGACTGCTCGACGGCGCGGGCCCACGGGTCAGCCGACGTGTCGGAGTCTGCGGGCGACGTCCCGGCCGGGGAGCCGGCGGCGGTGGACTCCGCCCGGGCCGGAGACTTCCGGACGGGAGCCGGGGCTGCGGGCTCGGCGCGGCGGGGCGCCGCGGTGGGTGAAGGGTCCCAATCCATGGGAGGTTCTTCATCCAGCGGAGGGGCGTCCTCATCGCGGGGCGGTCCCCAGTCGTCATCAGGATCGGCGTAGGATCCCGACGGTTCCGAAGGCTCTGAAGAGCCGCCGGGCCTGACGCTCTGGCCAGCCGTCCGAACCGGGGCCGGGGCAGCCAGGACAGATGCCCGCGGTTCCGGTGCCGGTTCCGGTGCAGGAGCGGCGCTGGCAGCAGGCACCGCCGACGCGGGGGCGGGTGGCGTTGCCGGCGTTGAGGCGACGGGAACGTGGGCCGGAACGGGTGCTCCCGCCGGATCGGCGCCGGCGGTTGTGCTGGCCGGTGCGGCAGGCGGCTGCGGAGCAAGGCCCCAGGCAGCGTCGGCCGACGAAACCGGGGTCTCCCGGCTAGCCGGTGCTTTTGGGTTTGGCTCAGAGCTCGCCGGGCTGTTGTTTCCGCCGGCCACGGCACGGATCTGGCAGTCAATGCCGATCGTCTTGTGGATCGCCTGCCGGAGATTGTCGGCGTGGTCAGCCCGGCCGAACGCGCCCGCCAGCCCCGGAGTGGTGAATGCGAGCGTCAGGACATGGTCCTCGAAATGACCGACCTGGGCATTGGGTTCCACGAGCGCCCAGGTGCTGCGCTTGATCTTGGTGAGCGTTTGCAGGATTTCGGGCCACGCACGGCGCAAAACCTCGACGTCGGCGCCCGGGCCGGATACGGCGCCGGCTACGGGGCCGGGAACGGCGACGGGCACCGAGACAGCCGGGACCGGTTCGGGGCGTGCCGGCGCGGACGGGGCCGCCTCGGCTGCGGCAGGGCCCGCGGCTGCCGGGGCGGGCTCGACTGGCGGTGCCGCAGCAGGCCGGGACGGGGCCGCCCGGCCTGCAGCAGACTGCGACGAGGCGGCCGCGTTCTTGCTGGCCGCCGCGGGTTCGTCTACGGGCCAGTCGCTCGTGCTGACCCGCGGGGCCATGAGGGGTTCCCGGAGCGGCTCGTCCGGCCGGGCCCGGGCGGGCACGGGCGCCGCAGCCGGCTGCTGCCCGGCGGGGGACTGCCCGGCTGGTGGCAGCGCGGCTGCAGGGTTGGGAGCTGCGGCGGCCGGTGCCGCGGGCGAACCAGCACCGGAGGCCCGTGTCGCGGGAGGTTCGGCCGCGGGCGGCTGAGGGGCAGGCGTCTGCTCGGCGGGCGCAGGCGCGGCCGGGGCAGCCGCGGGGGCGCCGGCGAGGGGAGCTCCGACGTCGTTCCCGGCGTAGTTCAATCGCCGCTCGACGCGGTCGATCCGTGCCGCAATGCCGCGCTCCGTCTGTTCGGAGCTGGGCAGCAGGATGCGGGCGCACAGCAGTTCCAGGTGCAGGCGCGGCGACGTGGCCCCGGTCATCTCCGTGAGCGCGGTGTTGGTGACGTCCGCGGCGCGCGAGAGCTCGGCCGCCCCGAGATTGTGCGCCTGGTTCTGCATCCGGGCGATCTGGTCCGCCGGCATGCCCCGGAGGATGGACTGGGCGCTTTCGGGCATGGCCTGCACGATGATGAGGTCGCGGAAGCGCTCCAGCAGGTCCTCGACGAAGCGGCGGGGATCGTGACCGGTCTGGATAACCCGGTCCACGGCGCGGAAGACCGTGGCGGCGTCCGATGCGGCGACCGCCTCGACGACGTCGTCCAGCAGGGAGGCGTGCGTGTAGCCCAGGAGGGCGACCGCGAGTTCGTAGTCCAAGCCGTTTGGTCCGGCGCCGGCCATGAGCTGGTCCAGCACGGAGAGGGAGTCACGGACGGAGCCCCCGCCTGCGCGGATGACGAGGGAGAGGACGCCGGGCGCCACGGGGACGTTCTCCTGGGTGCAGAGCAGCTCCAGGTACGCCATGAGGGGCTCCGGCGGCACCAGCCGGAAGGGGTAATGGTGCGTGCGGGAACGGATGGTGCCGATCACCTTGTCCGGCTCCGTGGTGGCGAAGATGAACTTGATGTGCTCCGGCGGCTCTTCGACGATCTTGAGCAGGGCGTTGAAGCCGGCCGAGGTGACCATGTGGGCTTCGTCAATGATGAAGATCTTGTAACGGTCCCGGACCGGGGCGTAGGTGGCCCGTTCGCGGAGGTCGCGGGCGTCGTCCACGCCACCGTGGCTGGCGGCGTCGATCTCGATGACATCCAGGGAGCCCGAGCCGCCGCGGGCGAGCTCGACACAGCTGGGGCACTTGCCGCAGGGGGTGTCCGTGGGGCCCTCGGCGCAGTTCAGGCAGCGGGCCAGGATGCGGGCCGAGGTGGTTTTGCCGCAGCCGCGCGGGCCGGAAAAGAGGTAGGCGTGGTTGACGCGGTTCTTGCGCAGGGCCGTCATGAGGGGCTCGGTGACGTGCTCCTGCCCGATGACGTCCGCGAACGAATCGGGGCGGTATCGACGGTAGAGAGCGGTAGTAACAGTCACAGATAAACCCTACCAATCGGCACAGACATAAAAGACCCCTCATGCACCCGCCAGAGCCCGCTTACCCTTGCTACCTTCCGGTCCTGGGGGAGTTCAACAGGATGACGCCACATGAGGGGCCGTCAGCAATATTACCCGACGATTGGGTGTGCCCCGAATCGGGCCGGCCTGGCCCTGATTCCCCCGGGGGACATGCTCATCTTTCGAGACCAGGGCAGGGCGGGGCTGGGCGGAACAGGGCGGAATGGGACTATGTCCAGCCCCCGCACGCGGCGTGGGGCATGTCTCGCGGTGGGGCTGGGCGGCCGGGGGCATGCTCATTTTTCGAGGCCAGGGCTGGGCGGAATGGGACTATGTCCAGCCCCCGCGTGCAGCGTGGGGCATGTCTCGCGGCGGGGCTGGGCGGCCCGGGGGCATGCTCATCTTTCGAGACCAGGGCAGGGCGGGGCTGGGCGGAACAGGGCGGAATGGGACTATGTCCAGCCCCCGCGTGCAGCGTGGGGCATGTCCCCCGGTGGGGCTGGGCGGCCCGGGGGCATGCTCATTTTTCGAGGCCAGGGCTGAGCGGAATGGGACTATGTCCAGCCCCCGCGTGCAGCGTGGGGCATGTCCCCCGGAGGAGTGTCGGACCGGGGCGTGCGGGGCTCAATTGGGCGAAGCCGGAAAGTTCAGGTATTCTAGTATCTGCTTTTGATTCAGAAGCAACTGGAGAATTCGCCTAGCGGCCTATGGCGCACGCCTGGAACGCGTGTTGGGTTAACGCCCTCGGGGGTTCAAATCCCCCATTCTCCGCGGTTGGCCCCGGTCCCTTGGACCGGGGCCTTTTTGCGTCTGCATGCCTTGGCTTCCCTGGCGCTATGGGGGTTTACAGGACACGAGAGCTTCCCCGCGAGCCGGCCAAGCGGCCCGGGCAGGCCACGGGCCCTGTCCGCCCGCCGCCCGTGCGCCCGCCGTCAGCCCACCCAGCGAGCCACATCCAGGCTCAGGCGCGGTAGCCCAGCCGGCGCAGACGGGTCCGGGCCGCCTGCTCGCTCGGCCCCACCCGGCCCAGGGCAAGATGCACCACCCACAGCGTCACCCGCGTGGCCAGCTTTACCGGCAGCGGGAACGGGCCCAGCCGCGCGGTCCGCAGCCCCAGCAGCTCGCGGTACTTGGGCTCGAGGCTGGCCACGGCGGCCGCGAACAGCACCCGGTAGCCCGGCCGGAGCGCGGGGTGGAGGGGCGGGTCGCGGATGAACGCCACCGTTTCGGCGACCCGCTCATCGGAGCGGAGTTCGCCGTCGTCGTACCAGCGGTCCAGTTGCCGCCGCATTTCCGCCTCGCTCAGCGGAGGGGACTCCACGCCCATGAGCCGGCCGGCTTGGGCCCACTCACGGACGTAGGCATCCGGGCCGCCCGGAATCGGCCGGCCCCACAGTTTGTGGGCCGAGAGGAAGGCGTCCGTAAAGGCAATGTGGACCCAGCTGAGCAGCTCGGGATCATTGGCCGCATAAGTGCGTGCGACGCCGTGGCCGTCCACGAATTGTCCTTGAACTGACCGGTGGAGCCGCAGGACCCAGTCTGACGCGGCCCGGGCCGCGTCCGTGGAGCCGTAAGAAACGGTGAAGATCCAGCGGATGGTGCCCGCGAGCCGGCCCAGCGGGTCCTCGCGGAAGCGCGAATGGTCGTGGACCCCGGCCAGCGCGCCGGGATGGAGCGCCTGCATCAGGAGTGCCCGGACGCCCGCCACGATGGTGGGCATGTCCCCGTGCACGGCCCAGACCGCAGACCCCGGCAAGTGATAGCCGGCGTCGTCCCCCTCGGCAAGGCGGGGCACCCACTCCGGCACGGCCTCGCGCGTCCCGGTGAAGGTCTGTTTGAGTTCGGCCTGCCATTCCCTGAGGAGGTTGCGCATGGTTAATTCTCGCGCATTAAAAAGCTTGGCCGAACGCTGGCCCGGAGTGCCCGAAACGACCCCGCGGAATGCCCTAAAGGCGCGCCGATCGGGGCACCCGGATGCATTCACCTGTGTTCCCATGGGAGCGTAACCCCGCCGAGATTGGGGTCTGGCGGGCCTCTCGCAGGAGTTGCTACGTGGGAAAGCACTGGCGAAACCAACCCGGGCAGGGGACAAGCCGGCCCTGGTCGATCATCGCCGTGATCCTTGCGGTGTGTACTCTTGCGGCCCTCACCACGGTGGCGGCCTGGGCTAATAGCCCGCAACCCGCGCCGCTTTCCAGCGTGCCAGCCGTGGCAGGGGGCGGGGGAGAAGCTCGCCGAGCAGCGGCGGCCGTGGCAAACGACGCGGGCGGAAGCTCCCGCCAGCCTTCCCCGGGAACCTTCACCGCGGATGTCAATGCCCTGCTTTCCTTCAGCCGTACTGAGATCAGAACCATCTCCAAGGATGGCGAGCGCGAGCTGAACCTCGCGTCCCTTAGCCTGTCGCGTCCGTCGTTGGGGTCCCTGATGGCACCCCTCGAGAAACTGACCCCGACGTCCGGGTTCGGACTTCGGTTCAACCCCCTGACCGGCCTGGCGGGCGAATTTCACTGGGGACAGGACTTTGCCGCACCCTGTGGCACGCGGGTTTACGCGGCCGACACGGGAGCAGTACGGTCCGTTGGCTGGCACCCGTGGGGCGGCGGCAACCGGGCCGAAGTCGACCATGGAAACGGGCTCATTACGACCTACAACCACCTCGAATCCATTGCCGTCAAGACGGGCGAGTCCGTCCACGTGGGGCAGGTAATCGCCCGGGTGGGCACTACGGGTTCGTCCACCGGCTGCCACCTCCATTTTGAGACCATCGCTAACGGCAAGCACTCCAACCCGATGAACTGGAAGCTGGTGCCCATCAGGCAGCTCGACCCCCTCGGGGACATCCAGATGATCAGTTACCTCCCGGGCACCAATGTCCCGGAGACTAAGCCCCATTGGGCCATCCCGATCTCGGAGGACAAGTCGCACACGGTCACGGGCGGGGACAAGGAGTCCCACGTTCCAGGTCCGCCGGATGGAATGGGCCCCTCCACCCCCACCCCCCGCCCCCCGGAGAGCCCGACGACGTCCACCTCGCCTCCCAGCGGATCCGGTACGCCGACGCCCACAACGAGCGTTACCGACACGGTGACTCCCTCGACCACGTCGAGCACTCCGCCCCAGTCGCCGACTACATCGCCCCCGTCGACCACATCGCCTCCGTCAACTACATCGCCTCCGTCAACAACGCCGCCCCCGTCGCCGAGCACATCGCCTCCGCCACCACCTCCGCCGCCGTCAACAACGCCGCCTCCGTCGCCGGGCACATCGCCGCCGCCACCCCCGCCGCCGCCCCAGTCTGCAACGTTGGCGCCGTCGTCGCCGCCCGCGTCGTGAACTGAGACCGCGACACCGCCTGCCATTCCCTGCGGACGTTGCGCATGCCCCGTTCTTACCCGGCTCCGCGGTGCCCGGCACCTGCAATTCGGCCGGGGACTACTGGGCCGTCAGGGGCGCACTACTGGGGACGCCCGGGGATTTCCGATTGGGACCGCAAAAGGGGCATGCGGACGGTTCACAGACCCGGCGGTGTGTGGTCCCATGGGGAAGTAGGTCCGTGAAGATTGGGGTCTGGCGAACATATGGCGGGGGTCACATCGTGGGAAAACACTGGGGATACTCATCGAGTGAGCAGACAGCCAGAACGCGGACCCTTGCCGTGCGCTGGGTATCCGGAGGCCTGTGCCTGTCCCTGGCCGTTCTGACAATCGGCGGCATTCAAGGGCTGAGCGCCGGGATGCCCGCTGGCCTCTCTGCCGCCGTCCCGGCCTCCGGCGCAGTGGGGCCTGAAACCCTGGACCCTGAAGCCCTGGCCCCGCCCTCCGGCGCCGCCGCGATCGTTGCACCAGGGACCCCGGCCGCCGTCACTGCCGACGCCCAGGCGCTCGTGGCCTTCAGCAGAAGCACAGTGCAAACGGTGAACCGGGAAGGGATCGGCGGCGAACTCAATGTCGCCTCCGCGGCGCTCACCCGGCCCGCAGCCGGCTTCCTCATGGCCCCGCTGGAAACGTTGGTGCCGTCGTCGCCGTTCGGACTGCGCACCAGCCCCCTCACCGGGGTCGCGGGCGAATTCCACTGGGGCCAAGACTTCGCTGCACCCTGCGGCACTCGGGTCTACTCCGCCGACGCCGGTGTGGTGCGGGCCGTCGGGTGGCATCCGTGGGGCGGCGGCAACCGGGTGGAAATCGACCACGGCAACGGTCTCATCACCACGTACAACCACCTTGAGGCCATTGCGGTCAAGAAGGGCGACTCCGTGCGGGTGGGGGAGGTCATTGCCCGGGTGGGCACCACCGGATCTTCTACCGGCTGTCACCTTCACTTTGAAACGATCCTCAACGGATCCCACACCGATCCGCGGGACTGGACGTTTCTCCCCATCAAGCAGGTGGACCAGCTCGGCACTATAGAGATGACCAGCTACGCGCCCGACGCCGGTAAGCCGTCCAACTCCGGGATCGGCTGGGCGATTCCCGTCCGGGAAGACCTGACCCACGTGGTGGCCGGGGGCGTTCAGGAACAACCTGCCGCCGTGGCGGCCAAGCCTTCCGGGAGTGCCTCGGCTGCGGCTACCGAGGCCGCCGCCGGCAAGCAGCCGGCAAAGCCCGCCGCGACCGCGACACCGACCGCGACGCCGACGCCAACCCCAACGAAGACCGCGACGCCCACCCCGACCGGAACGGCTTCTCCGACGCCCACTGCGACCGCGACGCCGACCGCGACGCCGACGGCAACTGCGACGCCGACGCCGACCCCGACGAAGACCGCGACGGCCACTCCGACGCCGACCCCGACGAAGACCGCGCCGGCAACTGCCACCGTGACGCCGACAGTTCCGGTGCCGAACCAGCCGTCCATTGCTCCACTGGCTACCTCCGCGCCGGCGTCAGCCTCTCCAAGTGCAACGGAAGCTGCCACGTCGCAGCCGGCACCGGTGACCCCGCCGATCACGCCAACCAGTCAGCCAAAGCCAACAACGGCCACGAAGTCGCCCACGAAGGCGGCCGCCACCAAAGCTTCAGCGACGCCCACCCCAACGCCGAGCCCCTAGCCGCCACGAAGCCTTGCCCCGAACCGTGTTTCGGAACCGCCGGGCGTGCCTGTCCGCCGGTGGAGGTTCCTGCAGCCGGTGATGTGACCTCCCTGCTTGACCTGACGCATAAGATCCCGGGTCCGGTCCGGGGCCTATCCAGCGGGCATACCCATACTCGCGCGCGTCGGCGCCGAACTACCCTAGTGAATAGGTCCGGACCACTGCGCCGGACCACTGACATCGCGAGGATGCGCCCATGACTGCTCTGCACTCCATTCCCCTGACACTTATCGACGGCACCAACACCGACTTCGGCCGCTTCAAGGGGGAGGTGGTGCTGGTGGTGAATGTGGCGTCCCAATGCGGTTTCACGCCGCAGTACGCGGGTCTCGAGGCGCTGCACAACAAGTTCCGCGACCAGGGATTCCAGGTCCTGGGTGTCCCGTGCAACCAGTTCGCCGGGCAGGAGCCCGGGGACGACGCCGAAATCGCCGAATTCTGCCAGCGCAACTTCGGGGTGACGTTCCCGCTGACAGCCAAGGCCGATGTCCGCGGCAAGAACCAGCACCCGCTCTACGCCGAGCTCACCAAGTTCAAGAACGGCATCCTGCCGGGCCTGGTGAAGTGGAACTTCGAGAAGTTCCTGGTGAACCGCGACGGCGAGATCATTGCCCGCTTTGCGCCGACAGTGGAGCCGGACGCCCCGGAGGTCATCGAAGCTGTCCAGTCCGCCCTGGGCTGAGGAAGAAGGCCCGAAATTCGGCCCCACAGCCCCTATCCCTAAGTATGCTTACCGCCTAGACTGGCCGAACCCTCCAACTTTCCGGGCATACCCACGGCGCAGTCATCCCTGACAGCCGCCCGTCGGCAGTGCGGCCGAGGTATTCCTGCGGGGGGCGCATCAAAGAACTTCGTGAATCACAACTGGGCGCCATTGGGGCCCGTGAAAGCAGGAGGAAATCGATGACAGGGAACAAAGCCGTTGCCTACAAGGGGCCGGGAAAAGTCGAACTGATCGACATTGACTACCCCGAGTTCGAACTCAAGGACGGTCCGGGGGTCAACCCCGCCAACGTCGGCCGGCAGGTACGCCACGGCGTAATCCTCAAGACTGTTGCCACGAATATCTGCGGCTCAGACCAGCATATGGTCCGGGGACGCACCACCGCCCCCACCGATCTGGTGCTTGGCCACGAAATCACAGGCGAAGTGGTGGAAGTTGGGCCCGACGTTGAATTCATCAAGGTCGGGGACATCTGTTCGGTGCCGTTCAACATTGCCTGCGGGCGTTGCCGGAACTGCAAGGAACGCAAGACGGGCATCTGCCTGAACGTCAATCCCGACCGCCCCGGCAGCGCCTACGGGTACGTGGACATGGGCGGCTGGGTGGGCGGCCAGGCCAATTATGTCCTGGTCCCATATGCGGACTGGAACCTGCTGAAGTTCCCGGACAAGGACCAGGCCCTCGAGAAGATGATGGACCTGACCATGCTCTCGGACATCTTCCCGACCGGATTCCACGGCGCGGTCAGTGCCGGTGTCGGCGTCGGATCGACGGTCTACATCGCCGGTGCGGGCCCCGTCGGGCTGGCCGCTGCGACCAGCGCCCAGCTGCTGGGCGCCGCCGTCGTGATTGTCGGTGATATGAACGAGGACCGCCTCAAGCAGGCGCGCAGCTTCGGCTGCGAAACCGTCGACCTGTCTCAGGGCGGCCCGGCGGAGCAGATCGAGCAGCTCCTGGGCGTGCCCGAAGTCGACTGCGGCGTCGACGCTGTGGGCTTCGAGGCCAAGGGGCACGGTCACGATGCCAAGGAGGCTCCGGCGACGGTGCTGAACTCCCTGATGGAGCTCACCGCGGCCGGCGGCGCGCTCGGCATCCCCGGGCTGTACGTCACCGGCGATCCCGGCGGCGTGGACGAGGCGGCCAAGAAGGGTGCGCTGTCACTTAGCCTCGGCACCGGCTGGGCAAAGTCGCTTAGTTTCACCACGGGACAGTGTCCGGTCATGAAGTACAACCGGCAGCTCATGATGGCCATCCTGCACGACAAGGTGCACATCGCCAAGAACGTCAACGCGAAGGCCATTTCCCTGGAGGACGCACCCAAGGGTTACGCCGAATTCGACGCCGGTGCGGCGACGAAGTTTGTGCTTAACCCGAACGGATACCTGAGCTAGCGGAAGTCCCCGAACCGGCGGCGCTGCCTTTCCCTGCTGACCCGGGGCCCGGCAGTGCCGCCGTCCGGCCGCATCCCTTACATGCCGGAAGGAGCATGTGAGGGTAAGCCATCCGTTTACGGCGTATTTTCGAATATGCCTACCCAAGTTTTTACATTGTTCGCCGAATGTCTGGTTGGATAGTCATTACTGAGAGGGACACTGGAGGCACCGCTTCCACCCAACCAAGAAGGCAGCAATGGAGCGCATCGAGGCCGAGCACCCCCGGCCACGTCATTTCTTACTTCACCTGAGCGACCCCCACCTGCTGGGGGGTCCGCAACCCCTGCACGGCGTCGTGGACAGCGAAGCCCTGCTCAGGCAGCTCTTCGAAGAAGTCCGGGCTTCCGGCGCGCGCCCCGAAGCCGTGATCTTCACGGGCGACCTCGCCGACCTCGGCGAACCCGATGCCTATGCCAAGCTCCGGGCGATCGTGGATCCGGCGTGCAAGGACTTGGGGGCGAAGGTCATCTGGGCGATGGGCAACCACGACGACCGGGCTAATTTCCGGGCCGGGCTCCTGGACCAGGCGGACAATGATGCGCCGGTGGATCACAGCTACTTTGTCAACGGGCTGCGCATCATCACCCTGGACACCTCCGTGCCCGGCTTCCACCATGGCGAATTAAGCCAGGACCAGCTGGACTGGCTCGCCGCGGAACTGGCCACCCCCGCGCCGGACGGGACCATCCTTGCCCTGCACCACCCGCCGGTGCCGTCAGTGCTGGATCTTGCCGTGCTCGTGGAGCTCCGGGGCCAGTCGGCGCTCGCCGGGGTCCTGCGGAACTCAGATGTCCGCGCCATCCTCGGCGGCCACCTGCACTACTCGACCACCGCGACCTTCGCCGGCATTCCCGTGTCGGTCGCGTCGGCGACCTGCTACACCCAGGATCTGAACGTGTCTGTGGGTGGCACCCGCGGCCGCGACGGCGGGCAGGCGTTCAACCTGGTCCACGTCTACGAACACACAATCGTGCATTCTGTGGTGCTGCTTGGCGACACCCCCGCAGTCGGCGAGCTTGTTTCCCCCGAGGAAGTGCAGCGCCGGCTCTCGGCCGCCGGGATCTACATCCCGGAACAGGCCAAACTCGAGGCCCCGGCCCGCAATCCGGCGCACCGCAGGTTCACCACCCTGAACTGACCCCGGACCCGCCCTTAACGGGACCTGGTACAGGACCTGGAACGGGCCCCGGACACACGCTGCCGGGGACCCGTCGGGACCGGCGCCGGCGCTCCGCGCCTGTGTCTGGCGACGGGCCTGCTCCCGTGCTTTTTCTATGACTTCTCCGGCGTGGCCGCTACTTCTCCCAGGGCGCCTTGAGGGGGTAGTACTTCTCCAGGAAGTCCGTGACCAGTTCGGCCCGCTCTTCCGCGGGGACCTCCGGGAAGCTGCCGTCGTTGAGGCAGAAGAAGTCCATGTTCCGCTTGGCCAGAAGCTTCGGCAGATAATTCAGGCCGGCGCGCGCCGTAGTATCCACATATTTCACCTTGGCAGCCGTCTGGGTTACGGCCCGGCCCGTTAGCAGCGCGTAATAATGGTAGAAAGAGTTGGTCACGGAAATGTTATCTGCGGCCCGGAACGTGCTCGCTGCGGTCTTGGCGAACTCGGCCGGGAACTCCTGCTCCATTTGCTCCACCACGCTGCGCCGCAGGGGAGCCGCGGTGTGCTCCAGGTGCCGGGTGGTGATGCGGCCGAACCGGTTCCAGAGCAGCTTGCGGTTCACCCGGGCGGCGTTTTCAAAGCCGCTGCGCTCGGCGTCGTTGTCGCCCAGCCCGATCCGCGTCTCGGCCTCGATGAACTTGGTGATGCCGCCCGGGGTGAAGAACATGTCCGGTCCGACGGCGCGGCCAAAGAACATGTCGTCATTGGAATACAGGAAGTGCTCGGAGAGCCCCTCGATGTGGTGCAGCTGGCACTCCACGGCCTGCGAATTGTGCGTCGGCAGCACCGAGGGATCAGCGAAAAACTCCTCGCTGCGGACGATCGTCACACTCGGGTGGTCCGCCAGCCAGGCCGGGGCGGGGGAGTCGGTGGCGATGAAGATCCGGCGGATCCACGGGGCAAACATGTAGACCGACCGCAGGGCGTATTTGAGCTCATCGATCTGGCGGAAGCGGGCCTCGTGGTCATCGCCTTCGCCCACGACGACGCCGGCCATGCGGGCGCGGCGGGCCGCGATGTACTCGGGGGAGCTGCCGTCCACCCACGAGAACACCAGGTCGATGTCGAAGCTGATGTCGCTGGCATGGTCCGCGAACATGTTCTCGATGGTGGGCCACGTGTGGCCGTAACGTTCCACCGTGCCGCGCACCGCATCCTGGGCCAGCATGGTGCGGCGCGTCAGGGAGTTCTCGATCGGCAGGATCAGCTGGTCGCCTTCGAAGCTCCACAGTTCCAGCTGCACGCCGGCGGAGGCGCCGAATTCAAAGCCGCCCTCCGGTTCCACCCTGGGCCGGTACAGCCTGAAGATCCGGGCCTGGCGGTTCGGCGAGAGCTCGCCGTCGGCGACCAGCACGGAGGACTTCTTCTTGGCGTCCACGCTCATGGAATAGAACGGCTCGTCGCGGCACGCCTCCACGAGCGCATCGCGGAGTTCCTTGCGGTCCTTCCAGTCGACGGCGATCACCGGGCGGTGGTTGTTTCCGCGGACCAGCAGGTAATCGAGGCCGGCGCCGGCCAGGACGGAGCGCAGGAACATGAGGTCTTCGACCATGGCCTGGTACGGGGTGCGGTTCTCGTTGATCAGCGCGTAGCGGCCGCGGTGGCGGACGACATCGGAGCGGGTCCGGAATCTGGCGACGGCGGCCGCCGACGTGATCTCGGCGTGGGCGTCCACAGATGCCTGGCTGCCATAGTAAATCTCGTCTTGGATCGCTGCTTCGGTGATGTGGATCTCCCGTTTCTCGTCAGTACGTTGGGCGTCTACTTGCATGATAACGCGACCCTCAAAATCGCCGTGGAAACGTGCCGGGACCCGGCCGGTGTGTGACGGCGGAATCTGCCGCCGGCGGCGGACCGTTAGCCGGTGACGACGGCCAGCCAGTGGTGCAAGAATGCGGCACCGGCGTCGTCGTGGATCACGTCTTCGCCGAGTCCCAGATCGGCGGCGGTGAGGACCTCGTACGGTTTCACCGGGATGCCGTCCGCGGGCCGGACGTCCACGTGCTTCACGGCGTGGTCGTTGTGGTGCAGCCAGTCGGCCATGGCGTAGTCCGTGCGGGAGTCTCCTACGGTGCGCCAGGCCTGCGGCGTGATGCCCTGTGCGGCCAGGAGCTCCACGGCCCGGCTTGCGCCCAGGTCCTTGCCCAGCCGCACCGACTCGATGTCGGTCGAGATGATGGTCGGGTCGACGCGGAAGTCGACCTGGTCATCGGAATCCGGGACGTGGTGATCCAGCCGCACCACGCCGAGGCCGTGGCGCACCATGAGCTCCATCGCGTCGGCGTCGAACAGCTCCTGCTCGGCCCGGTAGTCAGGGCTGGCGACGGCGATGTGCTGCTCCACGGACACCATGGCCCGCTTGGTTTCGTCGTAGAACATGTGGGCGGCGTAGTCCTCGGCGACGAGGCGGCGGACGTCGTCGCCGAAGGACTGCGGGATGGCGAGGCTGTGGTCCACGTGGACAGGGCCGGGGCCTTCCGCGGTGTAGCTGAACCACACGGCGCCCTTCTCGCAAATGGCGTGAATGACGGTGCCGGCGGGGATGCCGGCCGCGATCATCGGTTCCATGACCTGCTCGCGGATGAACGCGTCCGACCGGCCGGTGTTGAAGACGACCGGTACGCCCGCGGCGGCAAGCGCCAGCAGGTCCGCGATGATTCCGGGCTGCACGTCTCGGGTGACCGGGCTCGCGACCGGACCGTCGACGTCGAGCAGCAGCGCCAGCACAGGGGCCGACGGCGACGGAACAGGGGAATTCTCGGGTGAAGTCATACCGCTATTCTGTCAGCCGCACGGATCATTTGCGCGAAGTGCGTAGCAGATCAACGCCCAGGCACCCGGTGTGTCAGTGCGGCGTATGACAAATGGTTACCGTTTGGCCACAACCTCACGCCGGCCGGGGACTTCGATTCCTTTGGGCGGCCAAGTTCCCTAGGCTGGCATGGTGATATTCAAAGCTGTGGGCGAGGGACGCCCGTACCCCGACCATGGTTACAACACGCCCAAGGACTGGGCGGCCCTGCCGCCGCGTCCGGTCCGGCTCGACGAGCTGGTGACCACGAAGCGCACCCTGGACCTTGAAGCCCTGCTGGCCGAGGACTCCACGTTCTTCGGTGACCTCTTCCCCCACGTCGTGGAGTACCGCGGCGTCCTCTATCTTGAAGACGGCCTGCACCGGGCAGTCCGCACCGCCCTGCACCAGCGCACCGCTATCCACGCGCGGGTCCTCGTGATAAATGGCTAGGAAGCCGCCAGACGTCAAGGTCCTGCACGGGCACCGCGTCATCAGCGGCTCGGAGCTACGGGCCACGTTCGTGGAGCCCGACGACACGGGGGAGAACCCCGTTCGGCTGCGCCGCCGGATCCTGCACGGCGTCGTCCTGGTGATACTGGTCGGCATGATCGTGGCGGCGATCGTGGTGGCCCTGGCCATCATGAACGGCCAGATCAAGCTGCCCGCGGCGGAGGAGCGGAGCAAAGCTCCGGTGTCGGTGTGCCCGGCGGCCATCTTCGACTACACGCCGCCGGAGAAGATCACCGTCAACGTCTACAACTCCACGAGCCGGCCCGGCCTGGCGCGGAGCGTCGCCGACGCGCTGGCAGCGCGCAAGTTTGCCGTAAGCGCGGTGGGGAACACGACGTCGAGCTACCGCGGGGTTGCCCTGATAGTCTCCGGCGCCGCCGGCCAGGCGGCCGCCTTCAGCGTCCAGCGCCACGTGCCCGACTCCGACTACCTCCAGGACGGCCGGACGGACCCGAGCGTGGACGTGATCCTGACCGGCGACTTCAAAGAACTGGCCAAGCCCGAACTCGTGGACCAGACGCCGGGCCAGCTCAGCTGCCCCCGCGAGAACCGGCGCATCGTGGACGAGTCCACATGGACCCTCACGCCGACGGCGCCGCCCACGGCCGGATAGTCGGCGCAGCTTGGACGGCGCCGCTTAGCTAGCGCAGCTTAGCTGGCGACGCGGACCGCCCGGCCGGCGTCGTCGAACCTGGCCCCGGCCCCCAACTGGATGAACCGCACCGTCCGGGCAAGCCGTGCCTCGGCCTCGGCATCCTGGCCGGCCCCGTCGCCCCGGGCCGCACTCGAGGACAGCGTGCCGTGGATGAGCTGGGCGAGCTGGGCAATGTCCGACTCGGGCAGGTATCCCTGGGCCATGCCGTCGCGCAGGATTCCCTGCAGGAGCACGCTGAGCTCGCCCACGTGGTCCGCGAGTTTGGCGAACGACGACGGCGAGAGCACCGCCGCCATGGCTGGCCCCGGCGGCAGGTGGCGGCGGCTCAGGTCCTCCACCTGGGCGCGGACGTAGACGGCCAGCCGCTCCACCGGGTTCTCCAGCGAATCCAGCGATTCGCGCAGGTCGAGCAGGAACCGCTCCGTCTCGTCCAGGGCGTAGGCGATGAGGAGCTCTTCGATGTCCGCGTAATAGTTGTAGACGGCGGTCCGGCCGATCCGGGCGTGGCGCGCGACGTCGGTCATGGTCAGGCCGGGCAGCCCGTGGGTGAAAAGGAGTTCCCCGAACGCGGTCAGGATGCGGCGCTGGGTCTCGGCACGTTGGGCGGCGTTGCTCGCGGCCGAAATCCTAGGCATACGGACACTTTAGCGCGATCTGTCACTAAATCGGGCGGGTGGAAGACTGTGTCCCCTCACTCATAGATGGTGGGGATGGCCGGCTCGCCGGGCTGCAGCCGGTCCACCACCCGGGGCAGCTCGGCCATGGACGCCGTGTGCCGCTCCCGCGCCCGCCGCACCGCGTCCGGCCCGGTCCAGCCGGGCAGGATTTCGCCGTCCTTCATGAACTGCTGCAGCAGGGGACGCCCGTTCCCGCCGCCCGCGGGCGGGTGGCCAACGCCGAGGACCTCGTGGGTGGCGGTCCCGCGGTCGTCCAGACGGCGCACCGCGAACTTGCGGCCGCCCACATTGATCTTGTCCTTCGAGGTCTTCGCCACGGCGATGAGCTTGCCCGAGTCATCGGCCCGGCTCACCAGCTTGTAGACCATGCCGGCCGTGGGCGCCCCGGAACCGGTCACCAGCGATGTGCCGATGCCGTAGGAATCGGCCGGGGCGGACCGGAGCGCGGCCACGGAGAACTCGTCCAGGTCCGAGGTCACCACGATTCTGGTGTGGGCGTTGCCGAGGCTGTCCAGGAGGTCGCGGACCCACCGTGCCTGGGCCACGAGGTCCCCGGAGTCCAGCCGGACGGCTCCCAGCCTGTCGCCGGCGAGGTCGACGGCGGTGCGGACTGCCGTTTCGACGTTGTACGTGTCCACGAGCAGGGTGGTTCCGTACCCCAGTGAGGCCAGCTGCGCCGCGAAGGCGTCGCGCTCGGAATCATGGACCAGGGTGAAGGAGTGGGCCGCGGTGCCGATGGTCCGGAGGCCGTAGCGCCGCCCGGCGGCCAGGTTGGACGTGCCGGAAAAACCGGCGATCACGGCCGCGCGGGCCGCCGCGGAGGCCGCTTCCTCGTGCGTGCGGCGGGATCCCATCTCAATGCAGGGCCTGCCGCCGGCGGCGCTGGTCATCCGGGACGCGGCCGAGGCGATGGCGCTGTCATGGTTCAGCACCGACAGGACGTAGGTCTCCAGGACGCAGGCCTCCGCGAACGTCGATTCGACGATCAGGACGGGGGAATGCGGGAAGTAGGCCTCGCCCTCCGGGTAGCCCCAGATGTCGCCGGAGAACCGGAAGGCGGCCAGGTGCTCCAGCGTGTCCTCATGGACCACCTCGGTCCCGGCCAGGAAATCGAGGTCGTCCTGGTGGAAGCGGAAGCCCGCGATGCCCTCAAGGAGCCTGCCCGTGCCGGCCACGATCCCGTACCGGCGCCCGGCCGGCAGTCCGCGGGCAAAGGCCTGGAACACGGACCTGCGGTGTGCGGCCCCGGAGTGCAGGGCCGCCTGGAACATCGTTAGCTCGTAGTGGTCGGTAAACAGGGAGGTCCGGGGCCCGTCCGGCCCGGCCGAAGTGTCCATGGTTCACTCTAGGCCGTGGACCGCCGTGACGGCCCCGAGTTCGCCGGAATCGTGCGGGGTCGCCGGAAACTCCCTTCCCGCGAACTCGGACGTTTCCGGCGCATTCGACGGCGGCGGGGCTCAGGCGGTGCGGCTCAGA
Organism: Arthrobacter sp. NicSoilB8; assembly: GCF_019977355.1. Lineage (NCBI taxonomy): Bacteria > Bacillati > Actinomycetota > Actinomycetes > Micrococcales > Micrococcaceae > Arthrobacter > Arthrobacter sp. NicSoilB8. Next base: position 596,068 of record NZ_AP024655.1, read on the forward strand.
CGGTGCAGCCGTCGGGGCCGCAGGCGGCGGCATCCGCAGCCTTGTCGGCGCCGACCATGGCCAGCGGATGGCTGTCCTGCCACGCCTGGTCGAGGGCGGCGCTGAAAGTTTCCGCGGGCTGGGCGCCGGACAGCCCGAACTTCCGGTCGATCACGAAGAAGGGGACGCCGCTGATGCCCAGGGCCCTTGCCTCCGCGAAGTCGTTCCGGACGTCATCGGCGTAGGCGTCCGTGCTGAACAGCTCCGTGAGGTCGCCGGCGTCGAGCCCGAGATCCTGGCCGAGGGCGGTCAGGTACTCCCGGCTGCCGATGTCCTTGCCGTGCTCAAAGTGGTCGCTGAGCAGGCGCTCCTTCGCTGCGTCCTGCACGCCCCGGGCTGCGGCTAGGTGGATCAGCCGGTGGGCCGTGAAGCTGTTGGCCACCACGACGGCGTCGAAGCGGTAGTTCAGCCCCTCGCCCCTGGCCTGGGCCGCGACGTGCTCGAACATCTGGGACACCTGCTCCGGAGCCATGCCCTTGCGGGTGCTCAGGTAGTCCAGTTCGGTGCCGTCATAGTGCTCCGGGAGCGTGGGGTCCAGCTGGTAGCTGCGCCACTGCACCTCCACCGAATCGCGGTGCGGGAACGCCGCGAGGGCGGTTTCGAATCGGCGTTTGCCGATGTAGCACCAGGGGCAGGCGACGTCGGACCAGATCTCAATCTTCATGCCGGTGACAACCGCGACGGCGGCAGGTCCATTCCCCAGCGGCCTGTCGGCTTCGTCACGGGGTGACCGGGCGTTTCATGACGAAGTCGTGCTCCACCGTGTCGCCCAGCTGGAAGGACTTGGTGCCGACCTTGCGGAAGCCGGACTTCTCGTAGAACCGGATGGCCCGGGCGTTCTGGCTGTTCACACCGAGCCACAGTCCGCGGGCGCCGGCACCCGCGGCCGAGGCGATGCTGGCGTGCATCAATTCGGCGGCGGCACCGAGCCCGTGATGGTCCGGATGGACGTAGCACTTGCTGAGTTCGGTGCACGGCAGCTCGGCCAGGGCCGCGGCTACCTCCGGGTCCCGGGCGGGGCGGGCCACCAGCAGGCTGTAGCCGCGGAGCTCGCCGCCGGCGTCAATCACCAGCACCGTTACGTCGGGATCGGCCAAGTAGGCCCGGAAATTGGTCTCACTCAGGGTGTTCGCCACGTGCGCCGCGATGTCCTCGGGCCGGGATTCGGGCGGGCACGCCAGCGGGAACGTGATGGCCGCGAGGGCGGCCAGCCTGCCGGCGTCGTCCGCGGTTGCTGTCCTGATCTGGTGCGTCATGGCTAAAACCCTAGCCCGTGCCCACGCCCCTAAGCGGTGACTGTCGTGAGGTAGTCCCTGATGGCTTCGACCACCAGCCGGTGGTCGTCGTCGGAGGACAGCCCGGATGCCGTCACGGCGGCGACGACGCCGGCGTTCCGAACCCGGACGGGGAAGGATCCGCCTGCCAGCGTGTAGTCCGCCGGTGCTAGCCATCCGCCCTGCGTGGGGTCGTAGTCCTTGGACGCGAAGTCCTCGGCGAGCAGGGCAGTGCTGTGTTCGAAGCGGAGCGTGGTGGCGGACTTGCGGCGGATCCACTCCTCCTGGTCGGCGGTGGCTCCGGGCAGGACGCAACGGAAGAGGACCACGTTGTGGCGGCGGATATCGATGGCAACAGCGTGGCCTTCGGCAATCGCATGGTTCGCGATAAGTGAGCCCAAGCGCCAGGCATCGTGGTGGTCAAAGGCCGGGAAGACCAGCTCTTCCTCGTGCTGCCGGAGCTCAGTGAGCCGGGCAGAGACGGCATCAGTCATTGAGGACCCCATCCGGCGTGGCGTCGGCCGAGTAGCTGAGGCCGATCTGGCGGCGGATCTCGTCCATGGCGGCCATGACGGCCACGGTCTCGCTCGGCGGAAGGATGGTGCCGGCGGTTACGCCTTCCCCGACCAGTCGTTCCAGTTCGGCGGCCTGGTACTGCATACCGCGGCTGGTGACAGGCTGCTCATAGCGTTCAACAACGCTGCCATCCACGGCATGAACGGTGAAGGGCGTGGGGTTGTACCAGGTGGACTCGATGTCGACCCACCCTTCGGTCCCGATGACCATGGCCCGGTTGGCACTCGCGGCGTCCAGTTCGCAGTCCACAATGGCCTGCTGACCGCCACCATATTCAAAGATGGCTGCAGTCTGACGGTCTACCCCAGTAGCGGTCATGGACGCACTGGCGCGAATGGTCTCCGGGGTGCCCAGGATGTCGAACGCAAACGAGACCGGGTAGACGCCGAGGTCCAGCAGCGCCCCGCCGCCCAAAGCAGGGTCGTTCAGCCTGTGGGCGGGGTCCTTGGGGAGGTTTTGGTTGTGGCTGGCGACGATCTTTCGTACCTCACCGAGCGTGCCGTCATTGATGATCTCGCGCAGGCGCACCATGTGGGGGAGGAACCGGGACCACATGGCCTCCAGCGCCACGAGCCCCTTGGCTTCGGCGAGGGTCACAACGTCCTGCGCTTCGCGTGCGTTGATGGTGAAGGGTTTCTCCACCAGCACGTGTTTCCCGGCGTTCAGGGCGAGCAACGCATGGGCGTGATGGTAGGTGTGTGGTGTGGCAATGTAAACGACGTCGACGTTAGGGTCCGCGACCAGCGCTTCGTAGCTTTCATGGGCGGCGGGAATGTCGAACTTTTCACTGAACTGGCGGCTTGATTCAACGTTGCGGGAGCCTACAGCCTGCACGGTAAAACCGTTTTCGATCAGATCCTGCGTTTGCAGGCCCGCGATGAATCCCGTGCCGAGGATTCCCCAGCGGATTTTTCCGTCGGAAGTGCCATTGGGGTCGTTGATCACGTTAGTCCTTTGTGGTTTCGGAATCGCCAAGGGGGTACGCGACGTACCCGAACCTTGTGGAATCAGGGGACCAGCTGTTGACGTTGAGCGTCCCCTGGCCGCCGAAGAGGCGCCATGTGTGTAGCGGTGTGGTCCAGTCGCCCGTGGAGACAAGCACGACGTCGACGGGCAGGTCGGCGGGGTGGCCCACCGTGCCGCTGGGGAAACGGATGTAGCTGGCCAGCTGCCCGTCGGGGGCCAGGTGGGGAAACCAGTCGACGGTTTTGCTCTCGAGGAGGCGCTCGAAATCGCCTCCGTCAACCTGCACTCGGGCAAGCTGGGCGTGGCCGGGGAGAGAGCTGAAGGACTCCGTGTTCAGGTAGAGCCACTTTCCGTCGGGAGAGTATTCCGGTCCGTCGCAATGGCCGGGGCCCACATCGACGCCGGCGGTAGCGCCGCCGTCGGACGGTATGGTCCTGAGGCGGCCCGGCTGCGTAAAGTCTCCGGCCTCGATGCCGACGTATGCCAGCTGGGATCCATCCGGGCTGACGCCGTGCAGGAAGTGAAAGGAGCCATCGGCGCCGGTGATCCGCTCCGCCGGACCTCCACTCAAAGCTGCCCGGTAGATGTGGCCGTCGTTCGCCGAGAGGAAGATGCCGGTGCCGTCGGGCGCCAGGACGTGGTCGTTGTTGAGGTCGGGGATGCCGGTCAGCGGGACCTGGCTGATGGTCCGGCCGGGCACCTCAAACCGCCACAGCTTCCCGTCCCCGTTCAGGATGAGGGCCGAGCCGTCAAGGGTCCAGTTGGGCGCTTCGAGGAGGAGCTCGTCGGTGCTGTAGACAAGTTCGGATTCGCCTGTGACGGACGCTATCCAGACCTCGCAGCGCTGGCCGGGCTGAAGGGTACGCAGCATGCTCAGAGTTCCTTGATCCGGATGTTCCGCCACCGGCACTGCGCGCCCTTGCCCCAGCGGGCCTCGCCGAACATGGAGTCGTTGTCATGCACCTCGAAGGCGATGTGCCCGCGGTCGCCGAGCACGTCCAGGACGGCTTCCGGGTCATAGTTGGGTGATTGGAGGGCCGCGGTGTCCAGTTCGGCGATCTTGAGGCCGTTGACCCAGGTGGTGATGACGGGCAGGGCGCCGACGCAGCGGATGCGGAGTTCGTTCCAGTCGTCCCAGCGCCAGACGTTGAGGAAGTCCTCGACGTCGGCTGCGTGGCTCAGGCGGGCACGCTTTTCTTCCGTGACAGGCTCCACCGAAGTGGCCGGGTTGTCCGAAATCAAACCCGTGGGTCGCCCGTCGGCGTCCATGGCCACGTTGACGGCGAAGGGTACGGCGGAGAAGCTCGCCAGCCCGTTGCCGAAGAACCCGCCGATACCGCCGGAGGGACGGTGGTCCACCAAGACCTGGAAGCCTTCCCACGTATCCGGCCGGCGCCGGATCATCACGCCGGTGTCTGCCGGCCAGTCGGGACGCATTTCCAGCACGAGTTCGAAGTCGCCGAATGCCTGCTCGCTCACCAGGTAGCCGCCGTAACCGCTGCCGGGGGAGTCCTGCTCGCCGACCAGGACGCCGTCTTCCACAAACCACCGGGCCGGGTGCTTCTCGGGTTCCACGGGCGGGGTCAAACCCAGGGCGGCAAAGCGTTCCGAGAGGGCCGGACCGCCCGGATACTCGGTGCCATAGACGCGGGGTACCGATCGCCAGCCAGCCAAGGTTGTGCCGTCGAACAGCGGGACAAAACGGTCGCCGCCGTCGGGCGTTTCAATGCCTGACATGAACTCGCCCTTACTGTTTGAAGGCGGCGTCGAAGGAGGTGTTCGAGGCCGGGAAGTCGTACTTCTTGAGGGCGGCGAGGGCTTCGGGGGCGCCGTGGAGACGGTCCATGCCGGCGTCTTCCCATTCGATGCTGATGGGGCCGTCGTAGCCGATCGCGGTGAGGGCGCGGAAGGATGATTCCCAGGGGACGTCTCCGCGGCCGGCGGAGACGAAGTCCCAGCCGCGGCGGGGGTCACCCCAGGGCAGGTGCGAGCCCATCACGGTGTTCCGGCCGGTGGGGCGGAGCTTGGTGTCTTTGCAGTCGACGTGGTAAATCCGGTCCTTGAAGTCCCAGATGAAGGAGACGGGGTCGATGCCCTGCCACATGAAGTGGGACGGGTCCCAGTTCAAGCCGAAGGCCTCCCGGTGCCCGATCGCCTCGAGGGTGCGGACGGTGGTCCAGTAGTCGTAGGCGATCTCGGAGGGGTGGACTTCGTGGGCGAAGCGGACGCCGCAGTCGTCGAAGACGTCCAGGATGGGGTTCCAGCGGTCGGCGAAGTCCTGGTAGCCGGCCTCGATGACTTTTTCCGGGACGGGCGGGAACATCGCGACGTACTGCCAGTTGGAGGACCCGGTGAAGCCGACGACGGTGTCCACGCCGAGGGCTTTGGCGAGCCGGGCGGTGTGTTTCATTTCCTCGGCGGCGCGCCGGCGGACACCTTCGGGGTCGCCGTCGCCCCAGACGCGCGCCCCGACGATGGCCTCGTGCCGGAAGTCGATCGGGTCATCGCACACGGCCTGGCCCTTGAGGTGGTTGGAGATGGCCCAGACCTTGAGGTTGTACTTCTCCAGCACGGCGAGTTTGGAGTCGACGTAGCCGGGTTCGTCCCAGCGCCAAGCGTCCAGGTGGTCGCCGGAGACGGCGATTTCCAGGCCGTCGTAGCCCCAGCCGGAGGCCAGGCGGGCGACTTCCTCGAAGGGCAGATCGGCCCACTGGCCGGTGAACAGGGTGTACGGGCGGGGCATGTCAGGCTCTTTCGGTAGCGGTCTGGGTGGTGGGGTCGGGCGGGGTGAGCTGGATGAGTGAGCTTTTGGCGGCGGCGCTCTCTTCGACGGCGGCGAGGATCCGCTGGACGGCCAGTCCGTCCTCGAACGACGGCGACGGCTGGGTTCCGGTGCCGACCGCGAGCAGGAAGTCGCGGATTTCGTGCGTGAAGGTGTGTTCCCAGCCGATCACGTGGCCTTGCGGCCACCACGCGTCAACGTAGGGGTGTTCGGGTTCGTTGACGAGGATGCGGCGGAAGCCCTGCTCGCGGACGGGCAGCGTGGCGTCGAGGAAGCCGAGCTCGTTCAGGTTCTCCAGATCGAACAGCAGGGCTCCCTTCTCGCCGTAGATCTCCAGCTTGAGCGAGTTCTTCTGGCCGGTGGCCACCCGGGAGACCTCCACGGAGGCGATGGCCCCGGAGGCGAGGGTGAGCGTGGCCCAGGCGGCGTCGTCGACCGTCACGTCCTCCAGGCCGGCAGCGCCGGGGCGCTGCGGGGTGAAGGTGTGCAGCCGGCCGGAGACCTCGGTGACCTGGTCGCCGAGGAGGAACAGCACCTGGTCGATCGCGTGGGAGGCGATGTCGCCCAGGGCCCCGGACCCGGCCGTTTCCTTGTTCAATCGCCAGGTCATGGGCGAGTCCGGGTCCGCGAGCCAGTCCTGCAGGTAGGCGGCGCGGACGTGCCGGACGGTGCCGAGGCGGCCTTCCGCGATCAGTTCGCGGGCCAGGGCCAGGGCCGGGACCCGGCGGTAGTTGAACCCGATCATGGACTGCACGCCGCGGGCCCGGGCGGCCCGGGCGGCGTCCGCCATGGCCTCGGCCTCGGCCAGGGTGTTGGCCAGCGGCTTCTCGACCAGGACGTGCTTGCCGGCGGCCAGGGCGGCGATGGCGATGTCGGCGTGCATCCAGCCCGGCGCGCAGATATCGACAATGTGGATGTCATCGCGTTCCAGAACCGCGCGCCAGTCCGTGGCGGACTCGGCCCAGCCGTACTTCGCGGCGGCCTCGGCCACCCCGGCGGGGTCGCGGCCGACCAGCACGCGACGTTCGAAGGCCGGGACGTCGAAGTAGCTGGCAACATTCCGCCAGGCATTCGAGTGGGCCTTGCCCATGAACGCGTACCCGATCATGGCCACACCCAAGCGTGAACCGGCGGGCTGGCCGGGGGTGGTTTCGTGGGAGTTCATTGCTGGTTCCTAGAGTGTGGAAGCGGTGGGGTCCCAGTCCTCGGGGAGGGCTGCGGAGGCGGGGGCGGAGCTATCCACGTCAATGAAGGTTCCCGATTCCACGGACTCGGAGATCGAGACCATGGTGTCCAGGACGTGGTAGGCGAGGTTGCCGGTGGCGCGGTGCGGGACACCTGCGCGGATGGACCGGGCCATGTCCAGCACGCCCATGCCGCGGCCCTGGCTGGGGCCGGTGGCCGGGATAACCGTCCATTCCTCGTCCCCGGCGCGCCAGAGCTTGACGTCCCCGTCGAAGTAGTTCGGGTCCGGCAGCGAGATGGTGGCCTCGGTCCCGGTGATCTCGACGAAACCCATCCGCTGCCGCGGGGACTCGAACGAAAAGACGCTGTGGGAGGACGCGCCGGATTCGAACTGGGCCATCGCGGAGACATGGGTGGGGACCTCGACGGTGAATTCCTCGCCGGCCTTGGGCCCGGAGCCGATGACCCGGACTTCCTTGGCCTTGGACCCGGTCGCGGCCACGCGGCGCACGGACCCGAACGTCTGGACGAGGGCGGTGAGGTAGTACGGGCCCATGTCGAACAGGGGTCCGGCGCCGTACTGGAACAGGAACGCCGGGTTGGGGTGCCAGGACTCCGGCCCGGGGGTCTGGAACGTGGTCATGGCGGTCAGCGGGGTGCCGATGTCGCCGCGTTCGATCAGGCGCCGCGCGGTCTGCAGCCCGGCCCCCAGGAACGTGTCCGGGGCGCAGCCCAGCCGCAGCCCCGCGGCGTCGGCGGCCTTGAGCAGGCCCAGGCCCGATTCGCGGTCCAGCGAGAACGGCTTCTCCGTCCAGACATGCTTGCCCGCGTTGACGGCGGCCGTGGCCACCTCCACGTGGGCCGCCGGGATGGTCAGATTGACGATGATCTCGACGTCGGGGTGGTTCAGTGCCGCGTCCACTCCGCCCCACTCCGGGATGCCGTATTCCTTGGCGCGCGCCGCGGCGGCGTCCTCGAAGAGATCGGCGATGACGTGGACCTTGAGGTCGGGGAAGACGGTCAGGTTGTCCAGGTACTGCTTGCTGATGTTCCCGGCACCGATGACGGCGACGCCGACCGGGCCGCGTTTCGTGGAAGGGGTGCTCATGCCCGTGCTCCTTCGCTTGCTCCGGCGTTCAGGTAGGTGAGGCTCTGGGCGATGCCGTCGAAGATGTCGCCGGAGTAGTCGTCGAATTCCACGACGCCGACTTCCAGGGACTGTGCCGCGTTGATGACATCCCACACGGGAATCTTGCCCTGCCCGGCCGGCTGCTGCGCCTTGGTGTCCGTGGAGACGGGGCCGTCTTTGATGTGGATGAACTTCACGCGGTCGCCGAGGCGCTGCAGCAGCGCAACCGGGTCCTGGCCGCCGACGGCGGCCCAGTAGGTGTCCACTTCCAGGACGAGTTCCGGGTCCAGGAGTCCTTCGAAGTATTCCAGGGCCGTCCGGCCTTCGATGCTGGACTCCAGCTCCCAGGCGTGGTTGTGGTAGCCGACGCGGATGCCGTATCCGGCGCCCTTCTTGGCGGCGGCGTTGAGCTTCGCGGCGGTGGCCTGGATGTCCTCGGTGGACTGCCAGTGCTCGGCCGGGAGGTAAGGATCGATCACGGTGCTGATGCCCAGGTCCCTGGCCGCGGCGAAGATCTCATCCTGGTCCTGGCTCAGCAGCGGGGCGTGGCCGGACGGGGCGGTCAGCCCGTTCTCCTTCAGCGCCGTGCCGAGCTCGGCGGCCGTGGCGACGAAGTTATAGGGCTCCACCTGGGTGAAGCCGAGCTCGGCGACCTTCCTGATGGTGCCGGGCAGGTCTTCCTGAAGGGCGTTGCGGAGGGTGTAGAGCTGGATTGAATAAGACACTGGGTTCCTTTGCGGGAGTTCGGTTTTCGGAAGTGTGGGGAGGGCGTTAGCGGCCGGCGAGGGATCCGCCGATGCCGCCGACGCTGAAGTACTTGTTCAGCGTGGCGAAGACGATGATGGGCGGGAGCATCATGATCACGGCCAGGGCCATGACGCCGGACCAGTCGGTCTGGTTCTGCTGGAAGAAGGACTGCACGCCCATGGGCAGGGTGAAGATTTCTGATGAGCGCAGGAACACGATCGCGACGAGGTAGTCGTTCCAGGCCAGCAGGAAGGCGAAGATCGCGGTGGAGAGGATGCCCGGGAGTGAGTTGCGCAGCACGACTTTGGTGAAGGAGCCGAAGACGGAGCACCCATCGATCCAGGATGCCTCTTCCAGGCTGATCGGGATGGAATCGAAGTAGGCGGCCATCATCCAGGTGGCCACGGTCATGGTGGAGCCGACGTAGATGATGGTCAGGCCCATCAGGTTGTCCACCAGGCCCATGCCGGCGAACAGGATGAACAGCGGCACCACCGAGGTGATGATGGGCAGCGACTGCATGACGAACAGGAGCAGGGAGTAGCCGGAGACGGCTTTGGAGCGGCCGCGGGAGAGGACGTAGCCGGCGGGTGCGGCGACGGCGACGGCGACGATCACTGTGCTGAGGGTGGTGATGAGGCTGTTCTGCAGCCAGGTGGCGGCCAGAGTCTTGGAGAACACGTTGCTGATGTTCTCGAACGTCAGCCCGGTGGCGGTGCTGTTCGGTCCGGGTGTGAAAGCGAGGAGGACCGTGACCATGATGGGCACCAGCACGATCGCGGTGATGGCCAGGATGGCGGCGAACCGCCACCAGCGGCCGCGCAGGCCGGCCTCGGAGAGGACACGGTTGGGCTTGCCGGTGCTGGCTACTCCGAGGGTGGGTCCGGACTCAGGGTGGGCGTGGAGGACTGCGCTCATTATTCGACGCTCGACTTTCGGATCTGGCGGTACAGGATGACCGAGATGACTACCAGGGTGATGGTCATGAGGAAGGCGATCGCGACGCCGGGTCCGGTCTGGAAGTCCTGGAAGACGGTGCGGTAGGCCAGGACCACCAGGGAGGTGGTGGCGTCCACGGGTCCGCCGCCGGTGAGCAGGTAGATGGTGGGGAAGTCGTTGACGCAGAAGATCGTCATGAGGATCCAGCTGATGTAGGTGGACCGGGCGATCAGCGGAAGGGTGATCTGGCTGAACTGCTGGAACCGGGTGGCGCCGTCCATGCTGGCCGCCTCGTACACGGTGGTGTCCACGGAGGCCAGGGCCGCCGAGGTCATCATCATCATGAAGGGGAAGCTGACCCAGACCTTGAAGACCATGACCGTGATCGCGGCGAGGGTCGGATCGGCGAGGAAGAGCGGGGTGCCCAGCCCTAGATTCCGGAAGATGCTCGGGACGAGGCTGTCCGGGGTGCCCACCAGCCAGTTCCAGGCGGTGGAGGACACCACGATCGGGACCACCCAGGGCAGCAGCAGGAGGACCTTGAACAGTCCGCCGGCGGGAATCTTGGTGCGCAGCAGCAGCGCGAGTCCGAGGCCCACGGCCCAAGAGCCGAAGACGCCCACGATCGTGAAGAGCAGCGTGAAGCGGGCCGCCTTCCAGAACGCCTCGGAGGCCAGGACGGTGGCGAAGTTTTCCAGTCCGACGAACTCGCCGGTGTCGATCAGGGACCCGTCATGGGTGGCCTGGACCCCGGCGTAGACAAGCGGGTAGCCGTGGATCAGGACGAGCAGGACGACCGACGGGAGCAGCAGCCAGAAGAACGTCTTGCGGGTCTGCGAGCTGAGTTTACTCTTGCGGTTGACGGGTTTGGCGGGCTTGCCCGACCCGCCGGGGGCGACGCCCCGGCGGGCCCGGCTCAGGCCGGTCTGGGCTGTGGTCAGTGCCATTGGAGCGCCGCTTACTTCTTCAGCACGGATTGCAGTCCGGACTGGAAGTTCTGCAGCGCGGACTTCGCGTCCGTCTTGCCCGTGAGGATGGTCTGCGTGAACTGGTTCAGCGCCTGGCCGCCGTCCAGAACGGCGAGGTTGGCGTTCAGTTGGGTGCCCTGGGCCGCGAAGGTCTTGGCGATGGGCTGCCATTCCTTGACGATCTTGACATTGTTGGGGTCGGACGTGAACTCGGGAAGTTCCGTGATGGATTTGAAGACCGGCAGGGCATTCATGAGCTTCTGCTGCCACAACTGCTTGAGCTGGCCCATGTAGGAGACCAGGAAGGCCTCGGACGACGCCTGCGACGGCGTGTTCGTGTACATCATGATGTTGTTCGGGAACACAAGGCCGTGCTTGTCGCCGTGCGGTCCGGCGATGGGGCTGGCCACCACGATGTCACCGGAGGTGTCGCCGACGCGGGCGGGGACGCCGAGGACGTACGGGCCGAAGGCTGCTTTGCTGTCCTTCCACATCGCGTTGAGATTGTCGGTCGTGTAGCTGACCGATGCCGGGTCGATAATGCCATTGGAGACCAGTTCCAGAAGGAACTCGATGGCTTCGACGTTGCGGTCGTTCATCACGTCCAGCTGGCCATCCGGGGTGAACACGCCGCCGCCGTTGTTGACCATCATCATGATCATGGAGTGGTTGCCGATGTTGTTGCCGGCGCCGGAGCCAGTCGCGAAGCCGAAGGCCCCGATCGTTTTGAGCTTTTTGCCCGCCTCAAGCAGGGAAGCCCAGTCCGTGGGAACAGCCACGCCGGCCTTCTCGAACAGCGACTTCCGGTACCAGAACACGCGCATGTCCAGCTGCCACGGCACGGCCACATAGCCTTTGTCCGACTTGAACGGATCCAGGACGCCGGGCAGGAAGTCGTCGAACTGGCCGTTCTTCTTCAGCTCCTCCACGACCTTGTCCGCGTAAGCGATCTGGCCCTGCTGCTCGAACTGGAAGGCCTGGAAGCCGCCGCCGGTGGACACCGCCGGTCCGGTCTTGGAGGCGATGGCCGAGGAGAACGTCTGGTAGAAGTTCGCCCACTGGATGGTCTGGTAGCTGGCCTTGAGGTTGCCCGAGGCCGGCGCGTAGCCCTCTGCGATCTTCTTGGCGGCGTCGTTGTAGGCCGGCGTGGCCCACGGCATGTCCCAGAACTTGACGACACCGCTTGCGCCCGACTGGGAGGCGGAGCCGCCGCCGCAAGCGGCGAGGAGCGGTGCGCTGGCCGCGGCTGCGGCGAAGCCCAGGAATCCTCGGCGGGAGAAGGCGGTGGAGGTAACAGAGGACTTAATCGTCACGATAATTTCCTTTCGTGACCGTTCCGCGGGTGGCGGGCCGGTCATCTCGACAGTGAGTTGATGCGGAAGGTATTTCTGGCAATGCCGGTGGTGTGGCTGGTGCTGTTAGTGCGGTGAGTCGTGGAGCTGCCCGACGAGGGCGGCCAGGGCGGCGAACTGTTCCAGATCGGCCGCCGGGGCGCCGGAGTCGACGGCGGCGCGGAGCCGCCTCCAGCTGTGCCGGTGGGCCGATTCGTAGATGGTGGGGAACGTGGCGGTCCCGGCCGGGGTGACGGACGGGACCTCTGCCGGCCAGCCTGCGGAGGCATCGGGGAGGGTGATGTCCGCCCGGCCGGAGGAAGTGAGGACGGAAACGGTGGCCGTCGCCGGGACTGAGGACGTGGTGATGCCCTGCAGGGCCGTCGGCGCCCCGCCGGGGAGGGTTCCGATCACGGTGTAGCCGTTGGCGTTGCGCTGGATGATGCGCAGGCCGGAGAGTTCCACGCCGCAGGCCAGGATCGCCGCAAGATGCCGCGTGAGCAGCACCTCCGGGTCGGTCCCGGGGGTGCCCCACGCCACGGAGTCCAGCAGCACGGCGTCGGCCAGGGCGTCGGCGATGGCGGCGCGGACCGCGCCGCCGGAGTCCGCGAGGGCGGGGTTTCCCGCCCAGGCCTGGTCAAGGACCACCGCGGTGCCGGCCTCGGCTGCAGCCGCGGCCAGTGCCGCGGGGTCTTCGGCGACGGGATCAATGACGACGACGCCGCGGGCACCGCTGCGGACCGCGTCGGTGGCGTTGGAGGTCCAGCCGGCAGCTCCGGCGAGTGCGACGACGTCGGGCCGGCTGCCCGCCGGGGCGAACGAGACGGGCAGGGACGCGACGACGGCGCCGACGGCTCCTGTCTGTTCGGCGTCCGGGCCGGCCTGGACCCGGAGCGGCGTGGTCATGCGCGGGCCTCCTCGTAGGCTGCGGCATCGACGCGGGCGGCGGCGGCGTCGGCGATCGCGAGGGCGAATTCCAGATCGTGGATCAGGGTCTCCGGGTTCGGGGCCGTTCCGGTGCCGCGGGCGAGTTCGGCGAGCTTGCGCCATTCGCCCTCGTACCCGTTGTGGCCGAAGGGGCCGAGGACGGTGGTGCTGGCAGCGGTCCGGATCCGGGCCGTGGCCGATCCCGCGTGGACGTAGGACGGGGTGAAGTCGATGGAGAGCGACGCGTCGTCGCCGATGGCCTCGAAGGTCCAGGACGGCTCCCAGGTGCCGTTCATGGCGGCGCGGAGTTCGATCGTCACGGCGCCCGCCTGTAGGGAGATGACATAGCCAAACGGCACGACGGTCTGGGCGTGCAGGACCTCGACGGCCCGGAAGTCCGGGGCGAACCGGCGGACCAGGGGGAGGTCGTGGATGGCTAGGCCCATGATGCCGCCGGTCAGTTTGGCCTTCGTCGCGGCAATGTCAGCGGCGGTACCGTCTGCGGGCGCCCCGGCAGCCGCGGGTGCCGGCGGGGGAGTGCGGCCCACGATCTCGGTGGCAAAGTCCTCGAAGCGGGGGTTGGGCGGCAGGACGATCGAGGACCGGACGGTGTGGACCTGGTCCGGCAGGGAGCCCCAGGCGGATTCCGCGGCCAGCCAGCCCGGGTCGAAGGTGTGCATGGCGCCGACCACGATCGGCACTCCGGTTTCGGCCGATACGGCGGCGATGGCCGCGGCCTCCTCGCCATTCATGGCGAAGGGCTTTTCGCACAGGACTGCCTTCTTGCCGGCCCGGCAGGCGGCGATCACCTGGGCGGCGTGGAACTGGTGCGGGCTGCAGATCGCGACGATCTCGACCTCCGGATCCGCCAGCAGTTCTTCCATGCTGCTACTGAAGCGCGCCCCGACCCGTGCTGCCACGGATTCGGCGACGGCCGGGTCGACGTCCATAATGTGGCGGACTTCCAGGATGTCCCGCAGCCTTGCCAGGGACGGCAGGTGGATGGCCTGGGTGACGGGGCCTGCTCCCAGGATCCCCACCCCCAGCGGCGCCGGTGCCGCATGTGATTGGCTCGACAAGTTCCATACCCCTTCGTAGTGCCTGTTCTGTCCGGACCAGTCAGGCTGTCCGGGCCGGTGATCTGGCTCACACCCAAAGCTAGGGGTACTTTTGCCGAGCGTCAAGCAAAAGTTGAAAACTACGTTTCAATCTTTCCGTGGCGTGACATGCAGAAGGTCTTCGTGCTATCACTTACTCATGAGTGCGCCCACCGGTACCGAGCCCGCAGCCGCAGAGGCCGGCGGCAGCCTTTCCCGCGCCGGCGACCTCTTCCAACTCCTGCGCGACGGGAAGGCCCGGACCCGCGCGGAACTCGCCCTCACCACCGGTCTCGCCCGCTCCACCGTTGCGTCCCGCATTGATGCGCTGATGGGTTCGGGCCTCGTTGGCCCCGCCGGGGAGGCGAGCTCCAGCGGCGGCAGGCCGCCGTCGCGCTTTGCCTTCAACCCGGCCGCCCGCGTGGTCCTCGCAGTCGACGTCGGGGCCACCCACGTGATCATCGCCGTCACCGACCTCAACGGAAAAGTGCTCGCCGAGCGCCGGCTGGCGCAGGACGTCGCAGCCGGTCCGGTGGTTGTCCTGGACCGGGTGATCGAGGAAGGGCTGACGCTGCTTGCGGAGGCCGGCCGCGGCACGTCGGATCTGGCCGGTGCCGGGATCGGGCTCCCCGGGCCCGTGGAACACGCTACGGGGATGCCGGTCAAGCCGCCGATCATGCCCGGCTGGGACGGGTTCGACGTCGTCCGCCACGTCCAGCGCTCCCTCCCGGTCCCGGTCCTGGTGGACAACGACGTGAACATCATGGCGCTGGGCGAACGCACGGCGCACTGGCCCGAGGACGAAAACTTCCTGTTCATCAAGGTGGCCACCGGCATCGGCGCGGGCATCATCAGCAGCGGCCAGCTCCAGCGCGGGGCCAACGGAACTGCCGGCGACCTCGGACACGTCCGGGTTCCGCGCGGCGATGACGTGCTGTGCCGCTGCGGCAACTACGGGTGCCTGGAAGCCCTGGCGTCCGGCCCCGCCGTCGCCAAAGCGCTGACCCGGCAGGGCCTGCCGGCGCACGACGGCGGCGATGTGCTGCGCCTAGTCGCGGAGGGGAACCTGCAGGCCATCCAGGCGCTGCGGCAGGCCGGCCGGGACCTCGGCGACGTCCTGTCCACGGTGGTGAACCTGCTGAACCCGTCGGTGATTGTGATCGGCGGAAGCCTCGGCCAGGCCGGGGAGCACCTCATGGCCGGGGTCCGCGAGGTGGTCTACCGGCGCTCGCTGCCCCTGGCCACGACGCACCTGCGGATCGGCCTGTCCAAGGCCGGGGACGAGGCCGCCATCCTTGGCGCCAGCCAGATGGTCACGCAGCACGTGCTCTCACCCGCCGTCATCGAGGCGACTCTGCAGGCTACGGGCTAGGGCGTGCGTCCGGGACCTTCCTCGGAGGCCTTCCCGGAAGCGGTGTCCCCCGGAAGCGTCACATTCGGCGGATGCGGGAGGGGCCCGTGATAGCAATGGGACTGATGAAACCTTTTTTCTGCCCGGCCGCCGGGCAACGGCCCACGCCGTGAGCGACCTGGCGAGGGCACCCCGCGGCTGGCTCCTCATGCTCGCAATCGGTCTCATCGCGCTGAACATGCGCGGCCCGTTGGTGGCCGTGGCCCCGGTGGTCGCGCAGATGCAGCACGACCTCGGATTCACCCCGGTGGAACTGGGATTCCTGACCGGGATTCCGGTCCTGTGCTTTGCCCTGGCCGCGCCGCTGGCCTCGCTGGCAGGGCGCAAGCTGGGTCCCGAGTTCGCCATCACAATGACCCTGCTCGGCGTGCTCCTGGGCGTCGTGGTCCGCTCGGCGGGCGGCGGCGCCCTCGTCATGCTGGGCACCGTGATCCTGGGCGTCGCGATCACGATCGGCAACATCGTGGTCCCGCTGATCATCCGGCGGGACTTCACTCCGGCCCGGCAGGGCGCGGCGATGGGCACCTACACTGCGGCCCTCAACATCGGCTCGTTCCTCACCTCCATGGTGTCCGCGCCGCTGGCCGAACTGCTGGGCTGGCGGCCCGCGATTGCCGCAAGCGGACTGTTCGCGGTGGCGGCCGGCGCGGTCTGGGTGATCGCGGTAGGCCGGCGGGCGGCCTTCATTCCTGCCGCCATCCCCGCGGCAGACCCGCGACTTCCGGCCGGCAAGCTCACCTCGCGGTGGATCACGGCAGCGCTGACCTTCGGGTTTGCCGGGCAGGCGTTCTCCTATTACGGCGTGACCGCCTGGCTGCCGAGCCTGCTCGCCGACGAACTCGGCATGGCGCCCTCGGCCGCCGGTGCCGGATCCTCGCTCTTCCAGATCCTCGCCATCGTGGGCGGCCTGGGTGTCCCGCTGGCGGCCCGCTTCGCCAGCACGACGGCGGTGGGCCTCACCCTGGGGCTGCTGTGGCTCACGGTCCCCGTGGGCCTGCTGCTCGCACCGGAGCTGTGGTGGCTGTGGTGTTCGCTGGGCGGTGTGGCCCAGGGCGGCGGCATCACGCTGATCTTCCTCGCCATCATCCGCCTGGCCCGGGACCAGGCCTCGGCGGCCAGGATGTCCGCCATCGTCCAAGGGACCGGGTACTCGTTCGGGGCCGTGGCGCCGACCCTCCTGGGCTACGTCCACGGGACCACCGGCGCCTGGACCGGGCCGCTCCTGCTGATCCTGTGCTCCGTGGCCGCATTCATCCTGGGCACCGCACTGTCCCTGCGCCGCGTCCCGAAGACGCACTAGGTTCTTTCCGCCCGCCAAAGTCCCGCCGAGTTGACACTTAAGGCCCATGTTGTCGAAAACATGGGCCTTAAGTGTCAACTCGACGCCGTTGTCGGGCTGGAGGGTGTTCCGTTGCTGGGCTGCCACCCGGATCTCGGGCTGCCTGTTGCGAAGGGCGGGCAGCCCAGCGGACGGAATTTTCGGATTACGCCGGGATGAGCGCGGGGTCCTCGCTGGCGAGGTCGGCGCCGTCGCGCGCTTCGTAGAGGAAGCGGTCGTAGGCCGGGAGCGTCAGGAAGGCCGGGAACTCGTTGCTGAGCGTGACTTCCTCGAAGATGTCCCGTGCGTCGGCGAAGCGGTCCCCTTCGAAGCGCTCCAGCTTGGCGAATTCCTCGTCCAGCATGTCCTCCACCCATTCGCGGGTGACCACGTCGCCGTGATCCGTGATGGCCCGGGAGAAGATCCACTGCCACAGCTGCGAGCGGGAGATCTCCGCGGTGGCGGCGTCCTCCATGAGGTTGTGGATGGCGACGGCGCCGTTGCCGCGCAGCCAGGACTCGATGTACCGGATGCCGACCTCAATGTTGTTCCGGATGCCCTGTTCGGTGATGGTTCCGGTGGTCGAAGAGAGGTCGATGAGGGCGCGGTCATCCGGGGTGACGTCCTCGCGGAGGCGGTCCAGCTGGTTCGGGCGGTCGCCGAGGACGCCGTCGAACACCTCGCGGCAGACCGGCACGAGATCCGGGTGTGCCACCCACGAGCCGTCGAAGCCGTCGCCGGCCTCACGGGTCTTGTCCGCGCGGACCTTTTCGAAGGCGATCGCGTTGGCTGCGGCGTCCTTGCGGTTGGGAACGGCCGCTGCCATGCCACCGATCGCCATGGCGCCGCGCTTGTGGCAGGCCCGGACGAGCTGTTCGGTGTAGGCGCGCATGAACGGCTGGGTCATGGTGACCTGGCCGCGGTCCGGGAGCACGAAGCGGGGGCCGCGGGTGCGGAAGTTCTTGATGAGGGAGAAGATGTAGTCCCAGCGGCCGGCGTTCAGGCCCGCGGCATGGTCGCGGAGTTCGTAGAGGATTTCCTCCATCTCGAACGCCGCAGTGATGGTCTCGATCAGCACCGTGGCGCGGATGGTGCCCTGCGGGATGCCGAGCAGGTCCTGGGCCAGGATGAAGATGTCGTTCCACAGGCGGGCTTCGAGGTGGTTCTCGATCTTCGGCAGGTAGAAGTACGGTCCCTTGCCCTGGGCGATCAGGCGGCGGGCGTTGTGGAAGAAGTACAGGCCGAAGTCCACGATCCCGCCGGCAATCGGCGTGCCGTCAATGAGCATGTGCTTCTCGGGCAGGTGCCAGCCGCGGGGGCGGACCACGATCGTGGGCAGCTCCCCGGCCGGGCGCAGCTTGTATTCCTTGCCCTCGGGGGACGTGAAGTCGATCCGGCGCTCCAGCGCGTCGGTGAGGTTCAGCTGGCCCTGGATCACGTTGCGCCAGGACGGGGTGGAGGAGTCCTCCATGTCCGCGAGCCACACGTTGGCGCCGGAGTTCAGCGCGTTGATGGTCATCTTCTTATCCACCGGGCCGGTGATCTCGACGCGGCGGTCCGCCAGGCCGGGAGCCGGGGGAGCGACGCGCCAGTTCGGGTCGTTGCGCACGGACTCGGTCTCGCGCAGGAACCGCGGGTCCTGGCCCTTGGTGATCTGCTGGCGGCGTTCCTGCCGTGCCCGCAGCAGCTCCTGCCGACGCCCGGCCGTGGCCTTGTGCAGCTTGGCTACAAACGCCAGCGCGTCCGGCGTGAGGACCTCGCTCTGCCGGCAAATCGGCTGCGCGGTCAGCGTGATCCCGTTGATGGTGAAGTTGTCAGTGAAGCTGTTCATGTCAATCTCTCCTGGTGCAGTGCCCAACTGACTCGCAGCAGGGGCCGTTTTGAGCCTTCAAAACGGCCCCTGCTGCTATCTAGTTGGGGAAGTTAGTGGAACTGGCCTTCTTCGGTGGATCCCACCAGGGCCAGGGTGGATGCGTTCGGGTTGAGCGCGGTGGCGATGTCGTCGAAGTAGCCGGTGCCGACTTCGCGCTGGTGCTTGGTCGCGGTGTAGCCGCGGGACTCGGAGGCGAATTCCTTCTCCTGCAGCTCGACGTAGGCGCTCATGCCTTCCCGGGCGTAACCGTGGGCGAGGTCGAACATCGAGTAGTTCAGGGCGTGGAAGCCGGCCAGGGTGATGAACTGGAAGGTGAAGCCCATGGCGCCGAGTTCGCGCTGGAACTTCGCGATCGTGGCGTCGTCGAGGTGCTTGCGCCAGTTGAACGACGGCGAGCAGTTGTAGGAGAGCATCTGGTCGGGGAACTCGGCCTTGACGGATTCGGCGAACTTGCGGGCCAGCTCCAGGTCCGGGGTGCCGGTCTCCATCCAGATGAGGTCGGAGTACGGGGCATAGGCCTTGGCGCGGGCGATGCAGGGTTCGATCCCGTTGCGGACCTTGTAGAAGCCTTCCGGGGTGCGGACCGGCTGTCCGTCTTCACGGAGGATGAATTCCTGGTCGCGCTCGTCGACGTCGGAGGTGATCAGGGTGGCAGCCTCGGCGTCGGTGCGGGCGATGATGACCGACGGCGTGCCGGCGACGTCGGCAGCGAGGCGGGCCGCGTTCAGCGTCCGGACGTGCTGCTGCGTGGGAATCAGGACCTTGCCGCCGAGGTGGCCGCACTTCTTCTCCGAGGCGAGCTGGTCTTCCCAGTGCACACCCGCGGCGCCGGCCTGGATCATGGACTTCATGAGCTCGTAGGCGTTCAGCGGGCCGCCGAAGCCGGCCTCGGCGTCGGCCACGATCGGGACCATCCAGTCCTGAACCGTCTGGATGCCCTCGGAGAACTCGATCTGGTCTGCGCGGAGCAGGGCGTTGTTGATGCGGCGGACCACGGTGGGGACCGAGTTGGCGGGGTAGAGCGACTGGTCCGGGTAGGTGTGGCCGGAGTTGTTGGCGTCCGCGGCGACCTGCCAGCCGGAGAGGTAGATGGCGCGGAGGCCGGCCTTGACCTGCTGCACGGCCTGGTTGCCGGTCAGGGCGCCCAGGGCGTTGGTGTACTTGCCGGTGCTGTGCTCCTCGGTGAGCTGCTTCCACAGTTTCTCGGAACCGCGGCGGGCCAGCGTGTGTTCTTC